>CAYTUQ010000053.1:0-25389 GCA_964441235.1 uncultured bacterium
GCCTTTTTGCAAAACTTATCCTTTATTTTACCCACTCATTTTGAGAAGGAACCTTAAAAAGGCTTTGAATTACTACAACAATTCTTCTGATGACTTTGCAAAAGAATGCTTCAAAAAAGTAGTTGCATACTTTTCAGTGCCAATGAAAATTCTTGATAAAAATTTTGTCATTCCTGATTCAGTAAAGGATATTGTAAATGCGGAGCTTGCATTAATTGATGCACACGAGGGTTATGTTCTTTCTCCCTTATTCAATGCTTATGATGAAGATTACAGCCAGTACAAACCGAGAGGACATTATACTAAAATGGAAGAATTGAAGAAATATTTTAAGGCGATGATGTGGCACGGCAGGCAAACTTTTGTGCTTTTTAATTCGTGCTTTTCGCCAAATCCAGGTGCTCATAGACCTGACCTTACCGGTGCCGCGCTTGCTCTGATTTACCTAATGGAAAATATTCAACCGAAAGGCACAATTTGGACCTGTTGGAATAATATTTACATTCCAACTGTATTTTTCGTCGGAAAAGCAGATGACCTCCTTCCTCAGGATTATTTAACCTTTGCAAAGCAATATTTTGGTGCGGACTTCAGTGAACAGCCTATTGAAAATAATTTAATTGAGACTACTATTCTGGATTTCATAACTCAAGCAAATGAGTATTTCCCTGAACCACTAATCACAACAAATACACCAAAAGGTATGCGTTTTATGGGACAGAGATTTATTCCCGATTCTTATATGCTGGATCAACTTGTATTTCCATTTGTTCCTGATAGATTAATGCCAAAATCTCTTGATGTCCTTGCAATATTAAATTCAGAAGAGACATTTAACTTGCTTGAAGAAATGGGAGAAACCGAATATCCCGGATATTTAGAGCAACTTGCATATCTGAAAAACCTATTTGAGAGTTACCCGGATGAACAGTGGGCAGAGAATCTTTACTGGAATTGGCTTTATTGCTTGATGCCTTTACTTTTTGAAAAAGGAGAAGGCTTCCCTCCTTTTATGCAAAACCTGGCATGGCTTAGAAAAGATATCAATACGGCACTTGGTTCATGGACCGAATTGAGACATGATACAATTCTATACGCAAAACAAAGTTGCACTGAATTAGGCGATACACCAATTAACAATCTCATTCAAGGCTATGTTGAACCCAACCCATATCTTTTTGCTCGTCTTGCTTCATTATCAAAATTAATGCGTGAAGGATTGATTGGGTTGTCAATACTAAATGAAAAAATGGAAGGGAAATTGGTAAAATTAGAAGAATTGCTATTGACTCTGAAATCAATCTCGGAAAAAGAATTAACAGGCGAAAATATCACAATGGATGAATATAGTATAATATGTAATTTTGGTCAAACTATAGAGGATTTAGTAAGTTTCGGTGAAGAATATGAATTAGGGAATGGTCCAAATTCATGGTCAGAAGACGAAATGCCTGTAATTGCAGATGTTCATACAGATTCAAATAACGGAACCTGTCTCGAAGAGGGAGTTGGGTATCCTTTCAGAATTTTCGTTATATGCCAGGTCGAAAATGAGTTAAAAGTTACTGTTGGGGGTATCTTCTCTTATTACGAATTCGAACAATCTATATCAAATAGACTAACAGATGAAGAATGGGCTGTTATGCTTGTCTCTGAAAATCCTCCGCAGCTGCCATACTGGACATCGTCATTTGTTGACACGATTTCTAATCTTTCTAATAATAACCCTGATTACTATTATCTCTATAATGGAGGAATTTTTGCCTTTGGCATCAGTTTTTCGGATTCTACTCCGGAATTAGGAGACGAAGTAACACTGTACATCGGATTATCGGATATCTGGTTTCAATACAATGATATGTCGATAATTATAGAAAATGATGGAATCGAAACTTTTGAACTTCCAATAAGCTCAACCGGTGAAAACTCTCACGCAGGAACTTTCTCCACGGAGGGAATGAAAGAAGGCAAAATTTATATCACTGTCTATTATGGCTCATCAGGATTATACCATAAAACCAGTATAAATGTTGTCAATCCCGAAAATACATTCAGCGAGAAACAACTCCCATCGGAATTTCTACTGCATCAGAACTTTCCCAATCCCTTCAATTCTTCTACACAAATACAATACGACCTACCAATAAGTGGCTTTGTTATACTTAATATTTACAACATTCTTGGCGGAGAAGTTTTACAAATTAAAAATGAATACGAAGAAGCTGGATATAAGACGATAACATGGAATGGAATAAACCAATATGGAGAAGAAGTCCCAACAGGAGTCTATTTCTATAGTGTAGATTTTGGTGAATATCATGTGACAAAGAAAATGTTGTTAATTAAGTAAAATTTTTATTAATTTACTATGTCTTTGAAATATACGAGGCGTTGACTACTGATCCAAATACTGGTTTGAGATTTAATTACCAGGGCGTCAGGACTTGTCTGAAATATTGACACTGATCCCATCTTTGGGAGCGCCAATCTCATTATAGCAGCGCCTCGTTTTTTAAAAAAATATCCACTCATTCTTTACAAATTTGTGTTAATTCTTTTAATTATTGGTTTGATTTCTTTTTTTTTCGGTTGCAATTTACTGCGTTAAGAAAATACTTGTTTTACATTTTCGTAAACAGTATTCCATTCTTCTTGATTTTTTTGTTTGTAATATTTAAGTAAGAACGAGTTAGCTACTAATTTTCGTCCCTCCTCGATATTACTTAATTCTTTTTTTGCAATAGCTTGAACTAAAATATTACCTATTGCTGTGGCTTCCACTGGACCGGCAATCACGGTTAGACCTGTGGCATTGGCACTAAACTGGTTCAACATTTCATTCTGAGAACCACCACCTACAATATGCATAGTCTCAATCGGCTTGTCTAACATAGCATTAATTTTCTCGATAATAAAACGATATTTAAAAGCTAAACTTTCAAAAATGCAGCGAACGAATTCCCCTTTATTTTCAGGAAAAGGCTGTCGTCTTTTTTTGCAGAATTCAACGATGGCAGTTGGCATATCTGGAGGATTTAAAAACAGTTGATCATCTGGATCCACGATACATTTAAATGCAGGAGCAGCAGCAGCCATATTAATTAGATCATAATAACTAAAAGATTCTCCTTGCATCTTCCAGCTTTCTCGAGTTCTTTGAAGCAACCATAAGCCCATGGTATTACGTAAAAATCTTATTTTCCGATTTACTCCTCCTTCGTTGGTGAAATTGTTTTGCAGAGAATCTCCATTAATGATTGGTTCATTGGCTTCTATCCCTAGCAAAGACCAGGTTCCTGAACTTAAATAGGCCCAATTTGTGGATTCAGCTGGAACAGCAGCTACAGCGCTGGCTGTATCATGACATGCAGGAGTAATTACATCCACAGATGAAACGCCTGTTTCATGAGCAATATCAGTTAATAGTTTACCCAGCACTGTTCCAGGTTGTATGATTGGAGCCATGATATTTTCAGGTAATTTAAGTTTGTCAAATATTTTTTCTTCCCAACACTTCTTTTTAGCATTCAAAAGCTGAGAAGTAGATGCTATCGAGTATTCCGAATACTTCTCACCTGTCATTAAAAAATTAAATAGATCGGGCATAAATAAAAGCCGATCACTGATATCCAAAAGTGAACTCCTGGATTCAACCATGCTTAAAAGTTGAAAAATCGTATTGAATTGCATAAATTGGATACCAGTACAGGAATAAATTTCTTCTTTTGGCATCAATTGAAATGCTTTTTCCATCATTCCGTTCGTTCTTGGATCTCGATAGGCGAAGGAATTACCTAAAAGCTGATTATCCTTGCTGACCAAACCAAAATCAACACCCCAGGTATCAATTCCTATCCCGGATAGATCTTTATGCCCCCCGTCCGCTGCACACGCTAAACCCCGCTTTAATTCATTAAAAAGGTACAAAATATCCCAATAAATATGGCCGAATATTTTCACCTGTCGATTGGGGAAGCGATGAATTTCCTTGAGATTTATCTTGCTGTCATCTAAAGTTCCCAAAATTGCCCGACCGCTTTCAGCACCAAGATCAAAAGCTAAATATTTTGACATTTATATAAGTTTCCTTTCAGTTATTAATTCGATTTTTAAATAGCTCTCATTATTCGAAAATCTTTATATTCCAACAGCAATACAATCAACATTAGTGGTCCATAATCACACAGTATTAAAAACTTTTCTATATCAGCAGTATGGCTTGGTCCTGTTTATTAAGCACCAAATAAAAGACAAAAGTCTTAATTCCTTTTATAATATTTTGTTTAGCGAATCTTACTGCCACTTAGGTTTGAGTAAACCCCATTAGAATTTCTCATTGGGCTTTTCTAACGGTGTAAATTTATTTTTTACCATATAGCGGACCAAAATTATTACAAGCACGGTAATCTGCTCCTTCAAGATTTTTTGTTCCAAAAGCATTCCATGCGCTTGGTCTGAAAATACGTTCGACTGATACGTTATGCATATTAACAGGAATCCGCAACATTGAAGCTAATGTGATTAATTTATCACCGATATGTCCATAACTAATAGCACCATGATTCGCTCCCCAATTAGCCATAACAGAATATACGTCTTTAAAAGGGCCTTCTCCTGTTAATATTGGGACAAACCATGTGGTAGGCCAGGTGGGATCGGTTCGCTTATTTAAAACATCATGTATATTTTTTGGTAATTCGACTGTATAGCCTTCTGCTATCTGAAGGACAGGACCAATGCCTTTAATAATATTAACGCGGGACATAGTGATAGGCATTTCGCCTCTGGTGACAAATTGAGAAGAAAAACCACCACCACGAAAATATTCCTTATTGGCAGGATACCAGTGTGTTGCATTCAGACACTTAGTTACTTCTTCAGGAGTAATCTCCCAGAAAGGTTTCATTACCGGCTTGCCATTCTCGCTTTGTTGTCCCGTACCATCTAAAGTTGTCGAACCTGAATTAATTAAGTGAATAATACCATTGGTTGCTTTACCACTAAATTTTTTTCCTGTCACCCGTTGCACAGCCTCAGGGCTCCAGTAGGTTCTAACGTCTGAAAAAATTTGTGAAATATCAGTAAGTAGATGTCCAAATAGCATGGCAACCCCATTTAAGCTGTCGTTTTCTGTTGCCACGACAAAGGCTTCACGAATACCATTCCAATCAAAAGATGAATTTAATATCGCTTCCAGAAAATCACCATTTGGGAAATTGTCAGTCCAGTGGCGTTGTCCCTGAAAACCGGCGGCGATGGCATTGTGTCCGAGCGCCTCCTCACCCCAGCCAAGTTCTTCCAGCTTCGGATTGCCCACCATCAAGTCCCGTGCGATCAGGGCCATTTTAACCACAATCTCCCATTCTTTATCCTTCCGCGTGCGGGATGACCGGATCTCCGGTTTGTTTGGATCTTCACCTTCGATACAGTTTTGCTTAACCCATTTGAGCGCTTCTTCAAATTCCTGGTCACTATATATCTTTTCATCGATTCGGCGGACAAACTCAGTCATGTCCACATATTCATTGCGCATGCCGAGATAATCGTGGAAGAAATGGTCATCGACGACAGACCCTGCAATACCCATTGAAATAGCGCCCATTGAGAGATAAGATTTCCCGCGCATCTCGGCGACGGCTAATCCCACTTTGGCGAATGTTAGGAGTTTATTCTGAACATCCTGAGGGATGGATGAATCATTTGCGTCCTGCACATCGCGGCCGTAAATACCGAACGTGGGCAGTCCTTTTTGGGTGTATCCCGCAAGCGCCGCCGCAAGATAAACCGCACCCGGACGCTCAGTGCCGTTAAATCCCCAGACTGCCTTAGGAATCAGAGAATCCACATCCATCACTTCGGTGCCATAACACCAACACGGTGAGACAGTCAGAGACACACCCACACCCTCTCGTTGGAACTTTTCGGCTGAATCAGCCGCTTCTGCCACACCTCCAATGCACGTGTCAGCAATCACGCATTCGACAGGCAATCCGTTTGCATGCCGCAGGTTTTCAGATATAAATTTCGCCGCAGCTTTAGCCATATTCATGGTTTGGGATTCAAGCGATTCACGCACGCCTTTCCGGCGCCCGTCAATCACCGGACGAATACCGATTTTCGGTAGCATTCCGCGAAGCCTCTTTTGGGGTGGATTCAACTTGATGTCATTCGTTCTGGTCATACTCTTTTCTCCTTAATAATAAATTTAATTCGGATGATTAACTTTACGAGTAAAAGAAAGGTTTTGCAATCATTAACACTTTTTTGGGTCTGGGTTATCCAGGTTGGGATTTTCAAAGTTTATTTTAAGATTTTGAAGAAATGAAGCGCCTATTACTCCATCTAAAACTCGGTGATCACAGGAAAGCGTAACCTTCATTCTATTCCTGATTTCTATCCTGTCATTTATTACAACAGGCTTCTTGAAGATTGAACCAATAGCTAAAATAGCACTTTCAGGGGGATTTATAATTGCTGAAAAACTTTCGATATCATACATACCTAAATTGGATACGGTAAAAACTGCACCCTGCCGTTCATGAAACCGTAGTTTTTTTGTTCTAGCTTTTTCTGCTAAAGTATTTGATTCCGCTGCTATGTCCAGGATATTTTTCTTATCGCAATCTTTTATCACCGGTACTAAAAGACCATCTTCGATTGCTACTGCGAAACCCAGATGAATATTTTTAAATCTTCTAATTTTATCCTCCATGAAACGTGAAGTCATGTACAGATGTTCTTTTAGAGTTTGTGCGGTCAATTTAATAAATATATCATTATAGGTGACCTTTACATGCTCTTGAGCTTCATTTAATGATTTTCTTAAAGCGATAATTTTTTCCATATCAATTTCAGTTATTAGATAAAAGTGTGGAACTGGGGCTTTGCTCTGTGTTAATCCAATAGATATGGCTTTTCTTATTCCCCTAAGCGGCAGGTCTTCAAATTTTTCTGAACGATTATTAGATTTTTCTTCTTTCACTTCTTTTTTACAAAGTTATTATACATTTTATTTGGAATTAATAAACCATTATATTCATGATGTGGAGTGTGGGTGTTGCTAAATTCCTTTTTCAATTTTATCCAACATTTCCCAACATCTCTAACTAATTTTGTTAGATTATCCGGTTTTGGTTCTGGTGAAACCTGAACTACTCTGCTATTATTCACAATTTCACGCAACCAATCATAAACATTGCCATACAATTCTGGATGGGGTGATAGCATCGGATACGGCTTGTCACTCCTTGCAGCCAGGTCTTTCTCTATATTCTCTTCCGTCGGCATTCTATGTTCATTTTTATATAATGCATTAAAATGTACTGTCCATCTCGGAAATCTAATATTTGCGTAAGACATGATATCATAATCAATCGGATTCTTATCCTTTCCGTATGCCACCACATGACCGGTGTCCATGTGGGCTACAACAGGTTTATCGGAATTCGCCTGCAAAATCGCAAGAAATCTTTTCATCTGTTCAACAGTACATGGTTCCATACCCGACTGATACATCAGTTCAGTCGATGAGGAAACGGTCTCTGATGAGTTCTGGAGTTTAATCGCCAGCTCTAAATTTTTTGCCTCAGCACCTGATATTTCTATTTCAGGGATAAGACCAGCAAGGTCTAAATTCTCTCTATCAATCATAGAAGCAAACTGACGCAATGTTATAGTTCCAAATCGTTCGGGGTGAATCGTTGCGACCCTGTGTCCGTTAATCTTCGATATTCCAAGATATTCGGCAATTTTTATGAAGTTAAGGAAAAGCTGCCACTTTCTTGATTTATTCGATTCCGGTCCGTCAAAATATCCGCCAGTCATTTGCATAGCGCTGTAGAAGTCAGCACCTGTGCCAATGGATAAATTTTTTATTCCTAATTTATCCGAAAGAGAAAGAATCCTATCTGAAAGTTTATTAACCGGGTCCGGATTTTTATGGTAATTTAGAACAGGTACTATTCCGAAAACATCCTCTGAAATTTCTGCTGTTACAAGGTTATTCTGTTGATGAATAGTATACAAATACTCCTCGAGATTATGAAGATTTAGCAGTGTATAATGATATGTATTGGGAGTATACAGGATGAATGCGGGTTGATGTTCTTTTCCGGAAAAATCTATATGAAGTTTTTCAAGTGTGTCAAAATTCAGTTCGAATATAGCCATTGTTCTTTATAATGAAAGTTGCGGGGCGTTTTTGATTAAATATTGCTCTGCCTCAGTGCACCATAGATTATTATTGTCTTTTACGATTGACGCCAATCCTCTATACAATTCTTTTAAAGGACCATCTTTTTTGCTTAATCTCTCGAAATCAGAAATAGAAGTCAGAGGCATTTTAATATGGGTGTACAGCAATTTTTTCCCTCCTGCTATATGCGGCAGATTTAAAATGGTTTCAGTACCAGCATCCAATCCACCCACGTGGCTTATCATAAATGATGGATCGATAGTTCCATCTGACATTAACTTTAGTGCTTCTTTCATATCATCGGTATTACCTCCGCTTGTCCCCACTACTTTATGATAGTTATAATGTACATCATAGAAATTAAAATTTGCGGAGAACTTGGAATCGGTAGGGCCAGCAAAAAAATTTAGTGTTCCTTCAAAACCGAGTAATTTCTGTCCCTGCTCTATAACCGACTTGATCGGCGCAAGCACAAAAACATCATTCATCATTTTGCCGTTTGTTAATTGACGAATCCGTCCGATGACACTCTCTTTATCCGGATTGATGTAAACCAATCTTACGCCTTTTGATTGTGCATATTCTTCTGAAAGAAATGTTTTTGCTCTGATTAATCGTTCTTCGTCTATATCCATAACGGCAAGTAATTCCGGTTTTCTGGGGCCGTTTATTAAATAACAAATTGCAGCCAGCCCCATTGGACCTGCTCCCCCCAGTATTGCAGTGTTTCCCCCTTCACTAATTCCATTGATATGGTTATAGTTTCCAACTTTTAAATGATACTGTGCATTTGCAGCTCCAATAATACAGGACATTGGTTCAGCTAACGAAGCTTTATAATAAGCATCACCTGAATATTCTAATAAACAATCCATTAATAATACATCCTTTGGCACGATTACTTTTGTCGCATTCCCTCCGATATATTGGTATGAATATCCCGGCGCACTCAAAATTCCGACCGGACCATCTTCATAGTTAATTGCCGGTTGTATCGTGCATTTTTGTCCTGCTTGCCATCTGTCTTTATACTCTGCCCCTACTTCAAGAATTACCCCGCTAAATTCATGACCGATTATTGTCGGTGATTTGGAAATATCTTCAGGAATCCGCTTATGTCGCGCGCCCTGTTTTGCCGCTTTGTATGAGGACAAACAAATGCTATTGGTAATAATTTCAATCAGTATTTCATCAGGCTTCAAATCAGGCAATTCAAATTTTTCCAATCGTAAATCATTCTCTCCATATATTCTGATTGCATATGTTTCTACTCCCATTGTGAGGTCTCTTTCTATGTAATAATTCACCACTGATTTTCACTGAATTACACTGAGTTACGCATTTGTCGCGCAGATAAGACAGGCCACCGCTTATAGGCGGGGCAGGTAAGTCAGAATATTCTTCTCACCATTTCAAACTTCTCAACTCCAAAATTCAAATAATAATCCTACTCTTAAGTGTGTTGTTTTAAGATAATTTATTAATTGGGCTTCATCCTGTTTTGTTATCTTTTTTATTGCCTTGTTTTCTGCAAGAATCTTATTTTCAATCAGAAGATCAGCTCGAAACTTTCTTTCAAAAACAATATTTTTATAATGAACGTCTAGTTCTATTTGTCTTTTGTATGAAATACTTAGTAAATCCAGTTCATAACACAATGCATCTTCATTCACCCCGTGTAATATTTTGCAAATCCAATAACCCATCATTTTTATCTTCTTGTTATTACACGGGGTAAATATAGCAATTTGATCATTTTAAATAATCTTCAGTGATGCTCCGTGTATTTCCGTGGTTCACCCCGTGTAATAGCTCGTTTATTCATCTTTTTATTATCTTCTTTTTTACATATTACACAGGGTGAACTATTACCTTTCTATTTAAGCATAACCTGACCGCCTGTTACTGGAATAGCCTGACCCGTTTCATATTGCTGTTCAATGGCATAAATTATCGCCTTATTTATATCATCTGTACTAACACCTTTTCCCATAGGACATTTTGATTCATAATGTCTCCTCACATCCTTAACAGTTTTTGCCCCCGGAACCTTTCCTGCTTTCAGATACTGGACGAATAATCCTTTTTCAGGATCCGACCACAAAGGTCCATCAAAATAATTTCCTGGACAAATTGCATTGACCTTGATACCATGTTTGATAAACTCATAGGCAAAAGACTGCATAAACCCGATGCCCCCGAATTTACTACCGGCATATAATGCATTTGCTGGGCTGCCTTGAAGTCCAGACTTTGAACTGATTAAAATAATATCGGATGTATAATTATGGTTAAATGCATTTTGCCTTTTCATAATGCCAACGCTTTCTCTTACGACTTTGAAAAACGCCTGATAATTTACACCAGTCATTTTATCTAATTGCTCATCCGTCAAACTCTCCGTCGGTCCAGAAATTAATATGCCGGCATTACTTACAAGAATATCAATACTACCATATAATTTGATGGTTTTGTTAACCATTTTTTTTATTTCCCGCGAATTCGTTACATCAACTTTGATGGCAAATGCAGTGCCTGAGCCATATTGGTTGTTAATGCTTTTTACAACTCTTTCTGCATTTTTTAAATCTATATCTGCTATAATCACATTGGCGCCCTCTTTCGCCAGACCTCTCGCTATGCCTTCGCCGATACCCTGTCCAGCTCCGGTTACAATTGCCACCCGGTTCTGTAGTCTGCCACAGGAAGATTCATGAATTACTTTTCTTCTGTAACTTTCAACTTCCCATTTTTCTATGAAATCTACCTTTGACTTTGTCATAAAGCGCGGACTACCAAAAGCAGCAGTGTTTTCAGCAACTTTTATGAAATCTCTATATACATCTAAAGCAATTTTAGATTCTTTAAAACTTTCACCGATGGCAAGCATACCAGTTCCCTGAATAAAAACAATCTTTGGGTCAAATTTATTAGTTCTTCTATAATCTAAAAGCTCTGCTTGAACTTTTTTTGCCAGAGCATCACTGGTATCATTTTTTGTAAGAGGTCCAATCCACATTGGTTTTTCTTTACAGTAAACTATATGGTCTGGTGAAAACGTTCCCTTAGTAACAATCTCTCTGCCATTTGTACTGCAAATTACCTTTTGCACTTCTTCAGAATCATCAAAAATAATTATTTTTCTTTTATCTGTGCTTAAAAGTCCACGCAAGACAGGTGATACTACTCGTAATAAAGAAGATATTTCTGTTTTGGATAATTTGTTATTCTCACCGCGCACAAATACGGATTGAACGCGACTTGAGTTTTTCTTAATATAATTATTTACTTTTGACATTATATTTTGGGTATTGTTAATAATATCTTCAACTGTATCACCGGAGACGAATAATCCATGATTCTGGAGTAGTATTATTTTGGGGACTTTGTCTTTCTTACAGTTTTGTAATTTTTTCATAAGAGCTTTAGTAAGAGTATAACCAGGATCAGTAGAGTTTATCCAGAGGTAATCATCTCCAAATAATTCATCGGCTATTTTTTCCCCGTTTTTCCCGCACGTTACTCCATTAATGAGATTAGGGTGGGTATGAACTACAAATTTATAATCTATAATTCCATGCAAACCGGTTTCAACAGATGGTCTTGGACCCAACGAGTTTGGTTTATAATCTAACCTTGATTCTAGCAAATCCTGTTTTACCTGCTCCTCCCTTATAAATGGATCGGGGTCATATTTTTTTTCTAATATCTTCCTCAATTTTTTTCTATCAATTGCAATAAAATCTTCCTTTTTAATTGCCGCTAAAGTTGTTCCACTCGGTTTAATATATAATATGTCGTTTGTTTTAACAGAGGTATTACCTCCACCTGCTAAAATAAAATCTGGATTCTCCCCAAAAAAATGGGATATTTTGATTAATTGATCTAAATCAGACATCTCATTAATAAGCCAGGAGTTTTCGTGCTTCAGAAACTATTAGGTCCACGCTGGGGATATTATCATTCTCCAGCGTCTGCGCCATTGGAGGCGGAATGTTCCGTGCACCTACTATTTTTAAGGGGACTTTCAGATCCTTGAATACTCTCTGTTGAATTTCATACAAAATATGTTCCCCAAAGCATCCAATTTCCGGGGCTTGCAATACAACCATTACCCTTCCCGTCTTTTTGACAGAATTGACTAATGCCTCAATGTCCAATGGGATAAGTGTTCGAGGGTCCACGACTTCAACCGATACACCATCTTCCCGATTTAAAACTTCAGCCGCAGCCAGCGAAGTATTGACCAGGTTAAGGTAACTAATGATCGTAAGATCATCCCCTTCATTTCGAATACGAGCTTTGCCGATAGGAATTAGATACTCCTCCTCCGGGACAACATCTTTTTCAGTATAGAGCAGCTGATGTTCTATAAACACCACAGGATTATTATCCCTGATAGACATTTTCAGCAAGCCTTTCAGATCATAAGCTGTGGATGGAGCAACTACCTTTAGTCCGGGAAACTGAGTAACAACTGCTTCTAAACTCTGGGAATGCTGACCAGCGTATCCTTTCCCTCCTCCAATAGTAGTACGGATAACCATCGGAATTTCAGCCTTTCCTCCAAACATATAACGAGCTTTCGCAACCTGATTCCCTAATTGGTCTAAAGCAAGCGGCATAAAATCTATATACATTATTTCCACCACAGGGCGTAAACCTGCCATTGCCGCTCCACATCCTGTTCCTACAATTGCAGCTTCAGAAATGGGAGCATTGAACACCCTTTCCCTTCCAAATGTCCCCAATAGACCAAAGGTTGCTTGAAAAGCACCACCATAATCAGCTACGTCTTCTCCGTATAGGATCACGCGACTATCCCTAAGCATCTCCTCCGTCAGAGCCTCCTGGACGGCATGTCTATACATAATTTTCCCTTCGCCATCCCTTTTGAAACGACGTGGTTGTTTCAAAATCGAAACATTACTAAATCTCTCAGGAACATCTGTTTCCACAGTATCTGTAAGTAGACCATCATAAATATGGATAGGATCAGGGTCTTCACTACGGATTGCTTTTTCTGCAGCAATATAAATGTTTCTCTTTATCTGCTGATGTAACTCCTCCGTTTCGTCAACTGAAAGAATAGCATTTTCCTGCATATCCTGCTCCAGTTGCGCAATACAATCCAGAGATTTCCAGGCGTCTTCCTCTCTGGCGGTTCTATATGTCGTACGACGATCACTAAGGGAATGTCCCATATACCGGTAAGTCATACATTCCAATAAAACAGGTCCCTTACCATTATTTATTGTATCAATTGCCCTTTTTATTGCATCATACACCGCCAGGACATTCATCCCATTGACTACTTCGGCGTGCATGTTGTCCATAGCTATACCTGCACCTCTCCGCGCTAGAAAATCTACACCTGTAACTTCTCCAATTGTCTGACCTGTCATTGCATACTGATTGTTTTCAATAACGAAAATCACAGGTAATCCCGATTCAAATTGTTTCTGGGCTGCAAAGTTCATTGCCTCCATAGAGATTCCATTAGCATTAGCACCATCACCTACAAAACTAACCACTACTCTGCCGCGTTGAAGTTTTGATTCTGCCAGCGCTGCGCCTGAGGCAATAGCAAAACTACCCCCAACAATAGCATTTGCTCCCAGGTGGCCGACGTTGAAATCGGCTATATGCATCCCCCCGCCTCTACCATGACAATACCCATTTTCTTTTCCGAATAATTCAGCAGCCATTTTGAATAAATGAAGATCAATAGCCTCCTTTAATACTTCCTCATGAGATTGACCTGTATACACCTTGCCGAGAAAGCGGCATACTTCCTCAGTAGACATTTTATAAAGTGCCCAGAGCTCTTTGGCAATCGCATGCCCATGCCCTCGATGAGAGCTTGTGATATAATCGTTTGGATTAAGATTTGCCATAACTCCAACAGCTACCGCCTCTTGACCAATAGAAAGGTGAGTAGCACCCACGAATTTAAATCCCTCCTGAGGAGCAAATTTCCCACTCTTGAGTTCAACAATCATCTCCTCAAAAGACCGGATAGACAAAAGTGTTTCTAACATGCGAATTACATCATCTTTAGTAATTCTTTCATCCAGCTCGTCTTTTAATGTCTTCTGATACTGAAAACATGGAATAGGATAAAATGTTGCCTCTCTCGGTGTAAAATCTGGAATAATTTCTAACTCTTTAACCATTACTAAACTCCATTAATATCAAAAAATTTGTTTAGTATAACATAAATTAGATTCATTGTCAATAGCTTTTAGACGTTGAAGCAGTAGGATTTTTTTATTGCATTTTTGTAGAGTATTTTGTAGAATCAAGTAAAATGATTGCAATGCACCAAAATAAAGCGTCCCCAAATTGAATATTTTGATATGGGTATTGTCTTCAGTCTTATTGAAAGGAAACCTGCGAAGTGAATCCAGCATCGATTGAAAAACGCTATGAAATGGCAAGAGAACTTTATGCTGAGAACCTTGTGGATACAAACAGGGCTCTTGAAATTCTACAAAACATTCACCTCTCCATTCCCTGCTGGCAGGCCGATGATGTAGCCGGTTTGGAAATTCGGGACGAAGCCGGGGTTGGGGGTGGTATAATGGCCACCGGCAATTATCCTGGACGAGCACGTAATATAGATGAAGTTCGCACGGACCTCGAAAAAGTGCTGACACTTATCCCAGGCAGACATCGAATTAATTTACATGCGATGTATGGGGATTTTCAAGGCCAAAAAGTGGATCGAGATAAAATCAATCCCGCCCATTTCCAATCCTGGATAGATTGGGCAAAATCTCTGAACATCGGGCTGGATTTTAATTCCACTTATTTTACCCACCCCAGGGCAAATTCGGGATTTACGCTGAGCAGTAAGGATGATGATATTCGGAATTTCTGGATAGAGCATGGTAAAAGGTGCCGTCAAATTGCAGCCAAAATGGGCGAAGCTCAGGGGAGCCCTTGTATTCATAACACATGGATTCCTGACGGCAGCAAGGACATAGTCATTGACAAATGGGTCTACCGGAAAAATTTACGAAAGAGCCTGGATGAAATTTTTTCAAAATCTTACCCGGATTCGCTGATGCGAGATTCTGTGGAAAGCAAGCTCTTTGGACTGGGCAGTGAGACCTTTGTCGTGGGCTCGTATGATTTCTATCTGAGTTACGCCCTTAAAAACGCTAAAATGATCTGCCTGGACATGGGGCACTTTCACCCTACCGAATCCATTGCCGATAAAATTAGCTCTATTCTGCAGTTCACAGACAATCTCCTGATCCATATCTCCCGAGGCGTACGCTGGGATAGCGACCATGTTCCCATTATGAATCATGAATTGCTAGAGTTGGCAAAAGAGATTGTTCGCAACCAGCTTTTGGACCGCATCTTCCTTGCTCTGGACTTTTTCGATGCCAGTATCAACCGCACCGGCGCCTATGTCATCGGCATTCACTCCACGCTCAAAGCACTGTTGGCTGCCCTATTGGAGCCGGTAGATACATTAAAAGAATCTGAAAAAACAGGTAAAACGCATATCACGCTGGCCTTGACGGAAGATCACAAAACAATGCCCTTAAGTGCCGTGTGGAACTATTACTGCCTGAAAGCGAATGTGCCACCTTCCACCGAATGGGTTCCGGAAGTAGAAAATTATGAAGTTCAAGAACTGAGTAAGAGAAAATAAAAAAACATAACCTATCCCTATTACCAATTGAGGGGAGATTTCAACGAAATGTGGAACACGATAAATTAAAGGACTAATCGATTATGCCAAGACAAAGCCGTCTCATTTCTCGTTTGGATGCATTATACGAATTTGACCGGGAACCTGTCCCACAAAACAAATTGCAGGGATTTGGTAATTTCCTGGGACTATACGCCAGTGAGCACGTGGCTGGCACTGAATTTGTCATCGGGCCGCTCTTTGTTGCTCATGGAGTATCAGCCACAGGTCTATTTTTAGGATTGATCGTGGGAAACGTCCTTGCCGTCCTGTCCTGGGCCTTCTATTGTGCACCTATTGCCGTTAAAACCCGATTAACTCTTTACTGGCAGCTTCGGAAAATTTGCGGTCCCTATATCAATTTTATTTACAGCATTGTGAATGCTGTCATGTTCTGTTTTTTAGCAGGAGCCATGATAGCAGTTTCAGCGACCGCAGTGGGATTGCCATTGAAAATGCCCATGCCCTCCCTGCAGGATTTTTATCCCACCAGTGTCAGTTGGGTACTGGTGGTTTTTTTAGTGGGCGCAATCATCACCACACTTGCGATCTACGGATTCGAAAAAATATCGCAATTTGCCAAGGTTTGTGCTCCCTGGATGTTCCTGGTCTTTGTGGCTTGCGGAGTAGCTGCGCTGCCGAAATTGGGATGCCACTCCTTCGGTAATTTCTGGGAAGTAGCTAATGAAAAAATCTGGACCGGTATTCCCATGGCAGGACAATCCAAATTCACTTTCTGGCATGTGATGTTTTTTGCATGGTTCTGTAATATGGCTATGCATATCGGACTGGCAGATCTCTCCATCTTGCGGTACGCTAAAAAATGGACCTATGGATTTGCCAGTGCTGCCGGTATGTTTTTGGGCCATTTTATAGCATGGATTGCCTCCGGCATTCTATGCGCTGCTGCCATTGGTGAAGTAGCACCGGGCCCCATTGCCTATTTGGGCGCCGGTGTGGCTGGTGTCGTCTGCGTGGTTATTGCTGGCTGGACTACAGCTAATCCCACACTCTATCGCGCTGGCTTAGCTCTTCAAGTGGTCACACCTGACTGGAAACGCTGGAAAATGACTCTGATAGCCGGAACTATTAGCACCCTCGCTGCCTGTTTCCCCGCACTGGTCATGAAGCTGCTGGAATTTGTCGCTATTTATGGTCTGGTTCTCATGCCCATGGGTGTCGTGATTTTTGTTGATTTGATGATATTGCCTAAGTTGGGGCTCCAAAGTAACTATGCCGAAGTGTTTAAGAAACCTGTCAACATATCTGCGGGGCTGGCTTGGCTTATTACCCTATCTGTTTGTCTGTTTCTAAATCTCAAATTGGGTATTGAGGTCTTCTTCCTGGGCCCCATCGGAATTGTGCTGACATTTCTGCTGTACCTGCTGGGAAGCCTGATTTTACAAAAGCGCCAGGTTTAGAAAGGAAAATGTGATGAAAATTTTTGTGATGCTGCTGTCATTACTCGGTCTGCTATTGACTGTTGTACCTGCCTTCCTGCATTTCTTCAGTCAAATCTCCTGGAATACCCATGCGCAACTGATGTTTGCAGGCATGATTCTCTGGTTTGTATTTGCACCGATATGGTATTTCAAGAAAATATGAGTTATAGATATTAACTCAAGTTTCTCACATGCTAAATATATGATATTATGATCGGAGACCCGTCTGGCGTAAGTACAATTTGAATATGGAAAATTGATATTAACTTCTCCGTAGTTATAACAACCAATTTGGAATAACATTCTTGCAATATCTAATAAGAAACGGAAAAGATTCATAAAAAAGAACGCTAAAATGATTAAGCAATTGGGTACGCTTTTTTTAGCATTTCAGTAAAATTTCACTGTTTTCTAAGACTTGAATACGGATCGTCAGTATTATAGGATACTTTTTCAGGATATGCAATCAGATATTCAGCAATTGTTTTAGTACTAATACCATCATTGACATTACGATTTTTCCATAGGAGTTCCTCTGGAAAATTAGGCGTCATAAAGTGCTTTGATACAAAGCGGATTTAATCTGGCAACCTGGATATTCATAACATCTTTTAACTTATAGAATAGTGCAAGCCAATTATTTTCTAATCCTCCTGTACTTTCTACAGCAGCATATAAGGTTACATCTTCATAAATATCAAAAAACTTAACCAGCAAATTATACAGACTGTTATGTCCATCAAAAGTATTGTCAATTTGAAATACCTGTTCGATAATTTTCTTTTTTGAATCTAAGATGATGAAATCTGCATACCCTTTACTTATATCACAACCTACCTCATAGAGATTCCTATCCCAACGGGATCTCTTTGAGATGGGAAGTAATAGTTACTCATAAGCATAATCTTTCTTTTTTGTGGTTAGAAAAAACATCAAAACAGACAACATCAGCCTTGTAAATGCGGCGTCCATTCGCCAAGTTATTAACCGACTTTTATCTGGCATTGGGAAGAAACTTCGGAACGGGCTTATAACCCAAGGACTGCTCCTTCTCTATTGATGTCAAATATATTTAGATTTTATGTTAATAGAAAAATACATGATAAAAATTTAAAATTCAATGTGTGTAAATCCAGTAATCCTACGGACTACTTCCGTTATGCACACTGTCAATACCAGAATGAAATCAATTTTAATCTTTAATATAAAAACCATTACTTTTAATATACAAGAAGTCCTATCTCGTCTCGGAGAGATCCCTTTGGGAAAGAGATGCCCCTGGCACGTGACTTTTGGAAAGACGTCCCTTGGGAAGATGATTATAGCAATGGGAATAAATAGACATTTTAACCCTGCAGGGGTGATATGTTATTTTTGTATTTGTACATTAATCAATTACATGTCACTCCCTCAACAGAGGCTCCTTACGGAGCTATCGGAGTTGGGGTTTGAGACCTCGATAATCTATACCGATCGAAGATTCTCCGAAGGAGTCCTATGTGACCTTCGGAAAGGTATCCTATGGGATAAACATGCCGCCCGTACGGGCTATTACCTGATAATACAGTTATGCATACATTTATGTTATATGCGCTAAGCAGGTTGTCTACGAAATTGAATTGGAAGATTATGCGAAACTTGAGTATAGTTATATATCTGTAAAACCGCGGGGGTGTCAAAAAATATATGTAAAAAATATTTGCAATTTAAAAAAAACTCATTATATTATTGGTGAGGTGTATAATGTATGATAAATTATAATGAAGAAAATTTTAGGTGGAGAAATTATTCTAAAATTGGTATCCTATTAAAGTTGCATCAGGAAATTTTTTAAGTTACTGAAGAAGTAATTTTAAAAAAAATAATTTTTAGGTTATTTAAAATATTTAAAAGTAAAAGCCATGAGGAGGAGGATAAAATGAAATTTCGCTTTTTGTCTTTTCTTTTAGTTACCCTTTTATTAGGGTTATTTTTAACCGTCCCAGTCTATTCACAAACAGGAAAAATTGTTGGGACTGTTACAAATGCCAGTACCGGTGAAGCACTACCAGGAGCAAATGTAATAGTGGTAGGAACCTATTTAGGAGCGGCGACGGACACAGATGGACATTTTACAA
This sequence comes from uncultured bacterium, assembly GCA_964441235.1. GTDB lineage: Bacteria > Fidelibacterota > UBA2242 > UBA2242 > UBA2242 > BS750m-G69. The sequence goes on from CAYTUQ010000053.1 coordinate 19,462, forward strand.
TTCTTAACGTATCTCCCGGGGTTTATGACTTGCAAGTTTCAGTAATTGGCTACAAGAAAGTAACTAAGACTGAAGTAAGAGTATCTATCGATCGGATTTCATCGGTGAATTTTGCTCTTGAGCCTACGGTTATTGAAGGTGAAGAAGTTGTGGTTGTTGCTGAAAGGGATATCTTACACAAAGAGGTTCCGAATACTCAACAGGTTGTTACAACTGCGCAAATAATTGAGACTGCCGGAGTTCGTACCATCAATAATTACCTGGAGAAACAGCCAGGCATTACCGGTGCAAATCATTTGGAAATCCGCGGCGGTTCAGCGGAACAAACCGGTGCCTTAGTTGACGGAATGACAATGGTTGATGTTCGCATGGGAAGGGCAGAATCAACCATCCCGTTAAGCGCTGTTGAGCAAGTTTCCCTGGTCACAGGTGGTTTCAATGCAGAATATGGTAACTTCCGCTCGGGTTTAATTAATATCACCACGAAAAGCGGTGATAAAAGTGCTTATCACGGGAGGGCATCCTTTACGCGAAACCTCCCCGGAATGAAGCGGTTTGGGAAGTCAATGTATGACACGGACAATTATGCCCTTAAGCCTTATCTGGATCCTGTTGTCGGTTTTAGCGGAACGGAAACTGGATGGTTAGAGCTCACTAAGGGTGACTCAGCAGAGGCTGAATATTTAAAACAGGGCCACGATACCTTTGCTGGCTGGACTTCTTTAGTGAGGTTTTTCAACAAAACGAAGAAACCTTATGTAGATGCTACACCCATGGATCTCTATTTATGGGCTTGTTGGAATAACATGGTAGAACCGGATTTCGACAAACTCGAAGAACTCTATCCTGAATATACTATAACCGATGAGCAGAAAAAAGCCTTGAAAGAGCACGCACACGAACCCGAAGGGAGTCAGGCTGACTATAATTTTGATGGTGGTTTTGGTGGTCCCGTTCCATTTATTGGAAAATATTTGGGTGATGCCACGTTTTATCTTTCCAATCAGACTATTAACATTAACTACATACAGCCTGTTATAAGAGACGCTGATTGGAAATCAACAACCCTCCTTACTGTGAAGTCTCACATCTCGAATAGTATGACCCTTACTTTCAACGGTGTATATCGATATTTAGAAGGTGTCGCCGAGATTACCAATACGGCTCTTTCCAATCCTTCTTTAGAAGGGCGTGGTGGGTTACAGTTCGAAAACAATATTGGCAATGTACGCGGACCCGGGGAGACCTATTACTGGCATCCGACAATGTTTCATCCTAAAGATCAGACTACGATTTCGGCTGGCTTGAAATTGAATAATGTTGTCAGCCCAAGAACATTCTGGGACCTTTCAGTTCAATATGTAATGAATAAAGATTATATGGACACTGAAAGAGATTGTGAGCTAGGTATCAATAATACAGCCAGGGATAGGGAAGCTCTGATTAATTTTGGCCCTATATGGCTCGATGGACTTCCTTATGGTCGACCCTTAGCTTATGGTATTGATACTGTGTACAATCCGGTTGACTCGAGCCAGTTTACTGTACACGACGGGTTGTCGTCGGTTTACGGTCTCGGTCGGAGGTACTCTGGCAAAACAGGTGGATATTATGACAGATCGATAGCCCAGCAGCTTCGTTTGAGATATGATTTGAGCAGTCAAGTCTCATATCTTCATTTTATAAAAGCAGGAACCGAATTTAATTACATTGATTTGCACAATGATATGTTTCAATACGGTTATTTAGATAAGGCAGAGAGGGAATTTCGTTTTCGCCGCAAACCCTGGGTACTGGGTGGATACATCCAGGATCAGATTACCATTGAGGGCATGGTAGCAACGTTAGGCCTTCGCTTTGATTATTACAATTCCGGAGGCGATGTATGGCCAACTGGTGATTTGTTTAATCCTGCTGCTTTTTCTACATATGAAGCTCGGAACCAAGCGCTTCGTGATTCCTTGGACCACGGCCATTCCGTTATCTGGGATCGGTGGAACGCAGTCAATGATACAACGGGTGGTATACTTTTAGAAACAGAGAACCACTTGGCAGTCAGTCCCCGAATAGGCATTGCTTTTCCAGTGACTGAAAGGTCAAAGTTTTATTTTAATTATGGCCATTTCAGAGCAACACCTCCGTATTCTCAAATGTTCCTGTATACGATGAATTTTAGAGACCAAGGGTTGACAAGTCTTGGGAATCCGAACCTTGAACCTCCACGAACGATCCAGTATGAATTGGGTGTGGCTTATAATTTATCAGATCGATACCTGATCAATTTAAGCACCTATTATAAGGATGTCACAGGGGAGAGTGGTAATATCGCATATCAAAATTCAGATGGAATGGTTGACTATAGTGGCAGACTGAGCAATAGATATGAAGATATTATAGGTTTTGAAGGAACTGTAACCAAAGAGTATGGTCAATTCCTAACCGGTTGGCTCACATACAGGTATATGATTCAAAAATATGGCAACACCGGACGTGAAATACTTTCTGACGATCCTTCGAAAAACGCCGTCGAGGGCCTTTACGAGAGTGCGGAAAGCCGTCCAACTACACGTCCTGTCGTTACAGAGAATATTACACTACACTCACCGGACAATTGGGGACCAAAAGTTCTGAATTCACATTTATTAGGCGGCTGGATGATGAGCACCGCCGGTAGATGGGAAAGGGGTAATACTTTTACCTGGAATCAAGCCCATATTCGAAATGTTACTGATAATTTAAGGTGGCCGGATTATTATAAGTTTGATCTGAAAGTATCGAAAAGGTTAAGTGTTTTAGGCGTTAAAGCCAATTTCTATATTGATATTCTTAACGTGTTCAACATAAAAACCAACTGGATGAATGAAGAATGGTGTTTCAGAGATGGTAAAGACAGAGACAATTATCTGGCTTCACTGCGGCTTCCCATGTATGATGATCCAAGGTATGATATACTACGTGAGCAAAATCCCGGTTTATATATTGCGGGAGACGACAAGCCTGGTGATATGCGTGAAGACAAACCGTACATCAATGATCCGGACAACAAGATGTTTCTGTATGGTTATCCACGTCAAATCTGGTTAGGAATCGACGTCAGTCTCTGATCTTCCAATAATATGTTTAGGAGGTGGGATAAAATAAGTTACTCATTTAAATTTTATAACTCATTGTTTTTCACAATAAAAAAATCCAAATGTCAATACGCCAGCTGAATGTTAGCGGCTCTAAAAGTGAAGATGAGTTATAAATCATTGGATTATTGAAATAAACCTATATAATATAACGAATGAGAATGAAGATACAGAGTGATATGTTTTTAAATTTAGATAACACGGTTTTGCTGGTTTGCATGGTTCTCTTTATTTATTCAGGAGAGATATTAGCAGGTGTTACCGGCAAAATTGATGGTAAAATTACCGATGCAAAAACAGGAGAACCGTTGATTGGTGCAAATGTGATTATTCAGGGTACAATGATTGGAGCAGCCACTAACCCGGAGGGCGATTACTTTATCATTAACGTTCCGCCTGGTGTCTATAACGTAGTGGCATCGATGATGGGTTACAAAAAGACCACCAAAACTGGAGTAAGAGTATCTATCGATCAGATTTCAACGGTGAATTTTGCTCTTGAGGCTACGGTTATTGAAGGTGAAGAAGTTGTGGTTGTTGCTGCAAGGGATATCTTACACAAAGAGGTTCCGAATACTCAACAGGTTGTTACAATTGCGCAAATAATTGAGGCTGCCGGTGTTCGTACTATCAATAATTATCTAGAGAAACAGCCAGGCATTACCGGTGCAAATCATTTGGAAATCCGCGGCGGTTCAGCGGAACAAACCGGTGCCTTAGTTGACGGAATGACAATGGTTGATGTTCGCATGGGAAGGGCAGAATCAACCATCCCGTTAAGCGCTGTTGAGCAAGTTTCCCTGGTCACAGGTGGTTTCAATGCAGAATATGGTAACTTCCGCTCGGGTTTAATTAATATCACCACGAAAAGCGGTGATAAAAGTGCTTATCACGGGAGGGCATCCTTTACGCGAAACCTCCCCGGAATGAAGCGGTTTGGGAAGTCAATGTATGACACGGACAATTATGCCCTTAAGCCTTATCTGGATCCTGTTGTCGGTTTTGTCGGGACAGAGGAAGGATGGTTACAATTAACTGGTGGTGATGAAGAAGAGGCTGAATATTTAAAACAGGGCCACGATACCTTCGCTGGCTGGACTTCTTTAGTGAAATTTTTCAACAAAGTGAAGAAACCTCATCCAGATGCTACATCCATGGATCTCTATTTATGGGCTTGTTGGAATCACATGGTAGAACCGGATTTCGACAAACTCGAAGAACTCTATAAAGACAAACATCCTGAATGGTTCGAGGAAAATTGGGAAGAGCAGAAAAAAGCCTTGAAAGAGCACGCACACGAACCCGAAGGGAGTCAGGCTGACTATAATTTTGATGGTGGTTTTGGTGGTCCCGTGCCATTTATTGGAAAATATTTGGGTGATGCCACATTTTATCTTTCCAATCAGACTATTAATATTAACTACATACAGCCTGTTATAAGAAACGCTGATTGGAAATCAACAACCCTACTTACTGTAAAGTCTCACGTCTCGAATAGTATGGCCCTTAATTTCAACGGTATGTATCGATATTTAGAAGGTGTCGCCGAAATTCAGAATATTTCTCTTGCCAACCCTACGTTGGAGGGACGCGGTGGGTTACAGTTCGAAAACAATATTGGCAATGTACGCGGAGTCGGGGAGTCCTATTACTGGCATCCGACAATGTTCCATCCTAAAGATCAAACTACGATTTCGGCTGGCTTAAAATTGAATAATGTGGTCAGTCCAAGAACATTCTGGGACCTTTCCGTGCAATATGTAATGAATAAAGATAAAATGGACACTAAAGCCAATCGGGATAATACAGCAATTATTAATTTTGGACCAATATGGCTCAGTGAACTTCCTTACGGTCGAGAATTTGAGAAATCACATCCTGATACTGTCTACAATCCGGTTGATTCGAGTAAGTATTTTACACACGATGGGTTGTCGTCGTGTTACGGTCTCGGTCGAAGGTATTCCGGCAAAACAGGTGGATATACTGATCATTCCTTTGCCCAGCAGTTACGTATGAAATTTGATTTGAGCAGTCAAGTCTCAAATCTTCATTTTATCAAAGCAGGAACCGAATTTAATTACATTGATCTGAACAATGATATGTTTAAATGGGGTCGTCCAGCTGAGGCAGAATTCGAATTTCGTTTTCGCCGCAAACCCTGGGTACTGGGTGGATACCTCCAGGATCAGATTACCATTGAGGGCATGGTTGCAACGTTAGGCATTCGCTTTGATTATTACAATTCCGGAGGCGATGTATGGCCAACTGGTGATCCATTTAACGAACCCGCTTTCTCCAAAGGGACAGAACGTGACGACCCTGCTAAGCTTCGTAGTGATTTGGACTCTGGCATATCCGTCATCTGGAGGCGGTGGAACGCAGTCAATGATACAACGGGTGGTATATTACTTTTAGAAACAGAGAATTATTTGACGGTCAGCCCCCGAATAGGCATTGCTTTTCCGGTGACTGAAAGGTCAAAGTTTTATTTTAATTATGGCTATTTCAGAGCAACACCTCCGTATTCTGAAATGTTCCTGTTTTCGATGTCTTTTAGGAATCGTTTGCAAAGTCTTGGGAATCCTAGCCTTGAACCTCCACGAACGATCCAGTATGAATTAGGTGTGGCTTATAATTTATCAGATCAATATCTGATCAATTTAAGTACCTATTATAAGGATGTAACAGGGCAGCATGGTAATATCACATATCAAAATTCAGATGGAACGGTTGACTATGGTGGCAGACTGAGCAATAGATATGAAGATATTATAGGTTTTGAAGGAACTGTAAC
>CAYTUQ010000054.1:0-24927 GCA_964441235.1 uncultured bacterium
AGTCAAAAACTTGGGGCTATGGTGAATTATGTTCTTGACTTTCCTTTCTATAAATCTCGCAGTTAGGTGGAACCAATTGTTATACAGTCACTTATCATATTTTTCAATCAATCCATATATTTGATAACTGGGTACTATGGCACCTAACTTACCCCCGGTTTCATCAGAAATAGTACCGTGAACTAAACCAACAACTTGTGGCTCCATCCCACGAATAATTAATTTTGAAGTAGATTGAATTGGCTGACCTAGATCAAATACCGGGGCACCACTAAAACCCCCAATACTTGGATCTTGTGATATAAAAAATGTAGCGATATTTTTTGTGTCAGCACGAGGTAAGCTTAAGAACCCACTCGCAGGTTTTGTTTCTCTTGATATTGGTGAGAATAATCCTTGTGTACCTAATTGTAGTGGAAAACCAAGAATTGTAATAGTAATTTCACGTGAAAGAGAAGTCTTTTTAGAGTAAATATGTGATAGCGTCAAAAAATGCTTTTCTAGTTTTTGAAGAATACTATCACTTGGAAATAAATATAAAAGTGCAATGTCACCTTCACTATGATATTTCCAATTTAGTTTAGTAGTATTAATAATATCAGTAAATTTTAATTTGAAGGGTATATCATTCTCCGTCCTAATAGTAATATTTGAATTAATTGTCAAGAAATTGCTTACGTGTTGTGCTGTAATTAAGTATAAGTTTTTTTCTGATGATACGAAAAATCCTGTACCATATTGGACTTTATTATTAGGTAGTTTTTCAGAAAGAAATGCAATTGTTGAGGATAATTCATCGATCGTTTGTGCCGAGCTAGTCGATAGTAAAACAATATTTATAATTAAAACAAATATATATTTTAGTGTTTTCATGGTCTTCCCCTTTTAGTATCTGTATAACGGACAATGCTCACCTACGGCGAATTTAAACGAGAAAATAATAAAATGACAGAGAATACTCAAAAAATTAGACCGCCTTAAAATCATCGAAGAGCTTTTTCTGTTGGTTGGATACAATGGTTAGCAATTTACTTATGAAAAAAATTAAAATTGTACTCATAAAATGGATAGATAGTTGCGGGGTAATCGGTCACTGGGAAAAATATGACGAATTAGAACCACTAAAACCAATAAACTGCGAATCTATTGGATACCTTGATGATAATAAAAAATATAAAGCTATTGTTCAATCAGTAAGCGAAAATAAAGTATTGGGTAGATTGACTATCCCAGTAAAATCAATTATCAGTATTACGGATATTTAATATGAATACTATTTTTTCTTTTTCCTATCTGGTCTTTGTGTTAATGCTGAACCAGCAACGCTTTTTACATTTTTTAAAGTTTTGGGATTGCGTAATAATTTTGCCGCTTTTGATGCTACGCCTTTCGATGTTTTTTCATTTTTACCCATGTTACCTCCTAAAGTTATTGGGTTTAATGTTTATTTATCAAACTCTCAATATAATTGCTAATGGTGTGGCTTCAGCCGCGTCGCGGTTTTCACACTGAGCCTCTCACCTCAAGACACCTCACATAACCAAATCGTGCCGCGATACAAGGCCGCGAAGCGGCGTCGGCTGCAAGCGAAGTTGGGCGCACTCTAAACCAAATCGGGAGGTTCTTCTAGCTGTAAGTTTATTCGGGAAACAATCCTCTGATGTTTCTTTCAAATTTGTTTATTTCTTTCCTTTCCAGACAAATCGCCGTAAGCATCTTGTGTATTTGCACTGATATATCACCAGGCCCCCACTCTCTCATCGCATTAAAATCGGCTCTATTCTCAACAATCATCGTACCTGTGGCCTCAAGAACACCTATGTTTTCCTTTTCTACCGGCCTTATTCCCTTCGCCCGATTAATGAACTCTGAATCTCCTGGCTTGAAATTGACTTTTCCCCTATCTCTTAACAAGACATATGCTGTTCTGCCAAAATCGCTACCCATTACATAAAGATTCTGGGTGTAGGTTTGAATTCTGTTAGTCTCCTCAGGCACATATCCATCAAAAAAAGGGACATCTTTAATCTCCTTGGCTTTTCCCTGTAATCTCCATATGCCAGCAAGATCATTGCCAACTAATCCAACATTGATCGAATCCTCAGCCATAATTTTATACACCGGGGTAGGCCAAGCCAACTTGAGTATTCTGATATCATCCCGTTCCAGAATTGGTTTATCTTCCAAGTATTCACTCTTGATGGGCGATTCATATTCTGGTTGAAAGAACTGAAAATGCTGGTGGAAAATGCTATTTCCTGCCCAGCCATTGGATACACCATCAATTATTGGATAGTCGGTTATATCTGTCCCTGCAAAGTAACTCATAATAGACGTATTAATCTGATGGGTCATCTTCACCAGATCGGATACCGTCACCGGAGTACGATTCATGTTCAGCGGATTTTCTGAATAATCCCAAGCCAGGAAATGGATTGCCGAAAGTGGGTTTCCAAAAGGAGAAAACGTATAGCCGAAACTATAGTCTCTAGACAATCCCAACCTCGCACCCTCGATAGTGACCACCACTTCAGCTGGATTTATCTCTCCAGATGAACAGTAAAAACAGCAATCGGATGTGTCTCCTTTATGCTTGACAATTCGAGGTTGATTCCAAAGTGCCTTTGGCTTTGCAATATTCATTTCGGCCAGTTTGTTGAAATCTCTTCGGAACCTTCGGACGGGAACATAAAGGATTTGCTCCCCACTTGACCCGTAAAGTCTTTCTGTAGGCTCTGCTAAATTCAGCAACTCGTCGTCAACTTTTATTTCCAATGGAATATGTTGTGAATTCATTTGCTGGGCGTGAAGTACCATCATACCTACGCCAAGTCCATATTGCTCAATGATTAAGGAGATTTTGGCTGCTATTTCAGGTCTATGGTCACCAACAATTAGCCATCCCTCATCAGTCTTACTTATGTAATCAAATGAAGATATCCTTATAACACTGGCGAATTTTGCGTAGACATATTGCTGGTACTCTTTCACTCCGGGCAGTTTCAGATACCGAGGAATATCATCATCCCTAGGAGTTGTTCTAAACAACTCTCTCTCGGCAATAGCCCTGATGACTTCTCTGCGATTTACTAAATGAGTCTTGACTATGTCCTTTATTTCCATCTTCTTTATCTCCTGTCGTCGGTAAATCCTTCGGCGGCTCGAAGCGCCCAACGGGCAAGTGTGAGATACGGCGATTGACGTATCGAGTTACTTTTACTTTCCGAAAATCTTCAGTAAAATCGTCTAACTTTAAATTTGTCCCAGAGCTCAAGCCGTTATCTCCACACAATGGTTAGCCACTGATATTTATATTTCAATCAATAAAATGGATAAACCTATCAGTATGTTCAATTAAATCTTTTATTTCATTTTCTTTTGGTTCATTCTCTTTATCATGATCACATTTAATACGAATTGAATTCAAGTATTTCAATTTTAAAATCATTGAAGTATCAAATATTTTATTTTCTTCAGCTTTTTTTATGAGTTGTCCTAATGTAGCTTTTTCATAATATTTTATTCTTGGAATAAATTTATTCAATCTATATTTAATGTGCCTTTCTAATATTACTCCTGATAAAGCACCCGCAGCACGAAAAAACTTTTTATCAAGTAATACTTTAGCCTCTCTCAATTCATCTCCCATTATTGTCGAAGCTATATTTAATTCCAAATTGTACATTTGACCATCTAAATAATCCGGTAAAGATTGGAGTAATACTAATTGATGATTCATTATATCTAAAATACCTAATTGCATAGATGGTGTTAAATATTGTGATCGTGAGGTAGATGTTATACTTTTATAATTGTCTATAAATTCTTCAAGACTATCATTATCCCCATTGTTCTCTAATATTACTTTCCCTATTGAATACCATTTCCTATACTTCAAGAAAAAATTAGATGGTATAAGTTTCTTTTCAATAGAATGAGTTTCTAAATCAATTATTGGAAAATCAGAATATGATTCGTTTATAGACTCTTTTCTGACTGTTTTCCAACACTTCGACATCAATAATTCTTTTATGTCATTATGCCCTTTTTCAATTTCTTTTATTTTATTTAAAAGTTCATCTAGACTTTTCATAGTATCCCCTGAATTTTATAGTGGCTAACAACGTTTATTCGACTATGATAAATGACTATATCTGAATAAACCATCGGATAAAACTCTTTTCATTCTTGTTGCAAATTAAAATAATACATTCAAATAACCATAAATTACAATTGTGATTTAGATTTTTATCCGAGTTTGATAAAACCCTTTTTGTCGGATAAAAATCCATTCAATTCACAATATTAATAAATCCGCAGGGCTACGAACACCCTACCCACCTTTTTAAAGAACATGCGTATCCCGAAGGGATTCCTTTGGAATAAACCATCGTTGTTTTCACATCATTGTGCCCCAATAATTCCTGAAGCCCGTTGGATGCTCCATCAATTTTGATTGTTTTCGAAGTAATACTTCAAACGATTTTTAAGGTAAATTTTACCATTGCCGGATTTTAAATACTTCTCTCTTCTTTTAGCATCCATGTCCGATAAACAACCTTCAAAATATATTAATTCAAGTGGACGTCTATATTTGGTGGAAGATATACAACCATTGTTATGTTCTGCTACTCGCTTTCTTAAATCTGACGTGTACCCTTTGTACAATTTATTATCTTTTAAACTATATAAAATATATGTATAAAACATCAAAAGCATCCTACGGGCTGAACCGTCCGAATATCATAGCCAGCCTGTAATAAATGTGTTGCCCCGAAGGGATCCCGATGGGACAAATGAGTGTCGAAACGTATGACAGCTAATATGCTTCGCAAGTCCGACTTTCACTCTCGCCTCTCTGACAAGCCGTTGAAGTACCCATTCTCCTTCATGATGGCGCCGCTTTTTACCCGAACGTGGATCTATTGATAATTCATTTGCCGGGAACACATACTGCCATCCCCATTCCTTGGCTGCATTAGGATATTTTTTCTCCAGCGCATCTGGTAAATATACGCCAACAAAACCATGAGATAAATCGGTTTCATGAACCTTTTTTACTTTGTCCAGATGTCTGCGTAATGGTTCTTTAATCAAATGAGGAAGCATGGTCAGCCGGTCTTTGTCGCCCTTGCCGGAACGAACCGCAATCTGGTTGTAAGAAAAATCAATATCCTGAACTCGAAGACGAAGACACTCCATCTGTCTGAGCCCCGCACCATAAAGCAAATTGACCATTAACCAAGAAACCCCAGACAACTGATTAAGAACCAGCCTAACTTCTTCAGGAGTTAACACAATCGGAAGTCTTTTAGGCTTTTTGGCACGTATGACATCCCCCAAATCACTAATATCTTGTGAAAGAACCTCTTTATATAGAAATAGTAGAGCACATAATGCCTGATTTTGCGTAGAAGCTGCTACATTTTCCTTAACCACGTGAGATAGCTCCACATACAATTTTTCAAACTGCAATAGGTAATCATAATAATATTTTGACATAGTATATCTCGAATAATTTAAATTATCTAACGGGGTGAACAGCAAGATAAGATAAAAGCCGATTTATTTCCGACTCACCCATTTCCTTTGGGTGACGTTTATGATGAAAAAATATATATCTTTTGATCCAGCCTATGTATGCCTCTTCACTTCGAATGCTGTGTCGAAGACATCCCTGTTGGGATAATGCCTGGTTCGTATTGCAGAACGAACCTGATCAATAAGTTTTGGACGTTTATTTAGCGATTGTACCATTTTTATCCCATCACCATCGGCAAACCAACTATTTCGATTTTAACATAATAAAATTAAGATGTCAAGTAAAATATGTATTATGGATTTAATCCAGTCCAAAAATTGAAACTTATGGATCAAGTACGCCAGGTGCTTCGCTATCATCACTATGTATCTCGGACTGAAAAATATACTACAAACTGACCTTTATTCAATCGTCTTCTCTTTAGGCATGCTAACAAGTGATTAAGTAGTTTCTGTATAACTCCAATGTATGGAATATCAAATTAATGAATGTTATCCAGAAATCTGCTAACAATTTGATAGATGGATTAACCAAGATTTTTAGGTTAGAAGAATATTCATTGAGTGAGGACGTAGAGATAATGAGAGCTAAAGAGCTTTAAGTTATAAATTGAATCAAATAAATATAGAGAATGATGGAAGGTTGGATGGGATATTTGTCCTTTTAACGAGCAGAGACGATATAGAAATGAGAAAAGTGGTAGAATCATATAAGAAATTTATCAGCATAGCGATCCCATTGGGAAGAGAAGTAGAGATGTTTTTCGATGATCTAAAGAATTTTGTAGATATAAGACAGATAAGACATTGAATTGAAGTAAGAGTAAGAGCTCACGTTTTTATATGTATATTAGCTTTATTATTGAAAAGAATATTTGAGATAAATTACATTGGAGGTAAATCGGTAGCAGAACCTTTAGAAGAGATATCTAAGTGTAAGCTGGTAAAATATAAAGTGAAATTTTTCCAAAGTGCTAAAGGTTGTATAGAATTTTGATAATAGCCTGCACTAAAATTGCTATAATATTTGAGGCAAAAAGAAAACTATCAGCAGCTTTCTCATATTAAATCCACATGCCGCTATTAAAGCATTCTTCTGCTGCTTTAATAAGTGCTCCACCATCTCTATCGAATTCGGCAAATCTTCATCGGGTTCCCCAACTTTACGTTTAATATCACGATATACACAGCCCAAATCGGAATAAAATAGGTCTGATAGTCAAAATGTTTCTATCTTTGGTAACAAAGAAGACATTCCTGCCCGGCAAAAAGAGATGCTATATCAATCAAAACCAACTTGCTATTCCACTGGTGTTTTAAAAAACGGGGGTTAGCCAGCAGGTGATCATATTATTAATTGGAATTTTACTGCTAATTTGCTAATATTTACTGGAAGTATTATTTTGTGAAGTTATTAAACAGTTAGACGGAATGAAAAAAGAATTAACACTTATTTTTTTTATTTTAAATTTTGCCATAATTAGAAGCACTGAAATAAATACCCCCATAGATAATCCAAAGGCAATAGTTGCATCTGGCAATGCAAGATTCACTGTATTGACGCCGGAATTAATTAGACAGAAATGGAGTGAAAATGGGATTTTCGAAGGTCGTATATCTCTGGTTTTTATAAATCGCAATTTGCCAGCCCCGAATTTTAGAGTTAAAATTATAGGTGAATGGCTATGTATAGAAACGGACAAACTTTACATTCGGTATAGAGAAAACAGTGGACTGTTTAAAAAAGAAAATTTGGAAATAAGCCTCGAATCAGGTGGAGAAAAAATAACATGGTCGCCGGGGCTACAAGATAAAGGAAACCTTAAAGGCACTATTCGTACACTCGATGGAACCAACGGGGCTACAGAATTGGAACAGGGAATAATTTCAAAAGTCGGTTGGGCTCTTGTAGATGATTCTGAAAGACTTCTGTTCGATGGAAGTTACGACTTGAATTGTGTAATACAGCGTCCTGAGTGGAAGCGGCAGGACTGGTATTTTTTCGGCTACGGATATAATTATAAAAAGGCTCTTTATGATTTTAGTGTAGTTGCCGGGAAAATTCCACTTCCGCCAAAGTATGTTTTTGGATATTGGTGGTTGCGTTACTGGATTTATTCTGATCCGGAAATGCGGGAGTTAATCAACGAATTCAAAGCATATAACATTCCGATAGATGTTTTAATTATAGATTTGGATTGGCACGAAACCCGGTGGCTCGATTCGCACAATTCCACACCGGACCCTTTCGGGCAGGCTGTGAGCTGGACGGGCTATACATGGAGCACCTGGCAAAGTCTGGCTTTTCAGCCTTATTTTACGAGTACCGCTTCAAACGTCGGATACGGCAACTGGAGTCACGATATTGGCGGACACGCTTCCAGCGAATACACTGACCCGGAGCTCTACCTTCGTTGGATCCAATTTGGTGTTTTCAGTCCGATTTTGCGGACACATAGTACAAAATCAGCTAATATCGAACGTAGAATATGAAAATTCCCGGATTATTTTTAACGATATTGAAAAATTTTAAGTCAAATGTTTCTTTAAATGGAAAGGTGTATAGAATATGAAAACTAACTTACTAAAAAACAGTGTAAATATTTTAATTCTCTGGATTTTAATTTCCCCATTATTATCACTTCGATGCGCTAAAGAGGAAAAGCAAATCTATTTCAGCAATATGTATGGTGATATGGATACGATTTCCACTATTTTGCGAGAAGGCATGGTATTAAAAAATGCTGGGGAAAAAGGAGCTGATATTGTTGAAGCGGCTATTGTGAATGAAAGATGGCATCGACCGGAAGCCGGAGAACAGATCCATTTAAACGCCGAAAGAATAGAGAAATGGGAAGAAGTCCATGCCGATTCTACAGGCTGGTTTAGAGACAGGGAGGTGCGTGGCGGTTACTATTATTTTTCTTTTAATTCAAAAAAGGACCGAGTTCTGCTGTTGGAATCGATTGGGAATAACATGGCTTTAATTAATGGAGTCCCCCATATAGGTAACCGGTATCGGACGCAGGAAAAGCGAAATCCATGGCAACCACCCTTTGACTTTTCAATCATTCCAATTGAATTAAATAAAGGTGAAAATGATTTACTGTTTAAATGTTATCGTGGCGGCTTGAAAGTCAAACTGTATAGCCCCGAAGGCGGGATTATTTTTAACGAAAAGGATTTGACGGTTCCCGATTTAAGAGTGGGTGAGAAATTAGATACTTACGGTTCTATTGTTTTAATAAATACTACTGATAAACCTGTAACTAACTGCAAACTTATTTCTTATGGAGAGGATAAGACCGGGTCGGCGGTTAGTGTCCCCGTTATACCGCCGGTGAGCATCAGAAAAGTTCCGTTCCGCATTAATTGCAAAATTCCCGAAAAGCAGGGTGAATATTATTTTAATTTGCAATTAATAGAAAAATCCGGCAGGAAAAACATTTTGTTGGATACGGTAACTGTAAAATTAAAGATAGTCGGTCCTAAGGAACCCTACAGAAGAACATTTGTCAGTAATATCGACGGGAGTGTTCAATATTATGCAGTAAATCCGGCTCTTAATGGAAAGACTAACGAACACCTTGCCCTTTTCTTTTCGCTTCATGGCGCGGATGTAAAGGCAATTAACCAGGCAGGTTCTTATTATAATAAGAGTTGGGGTACAATAGTCTGTCCCACAAATCGCCGCCCCTATGGCTATGATTGGGAAGATTGGGGGCGCATAGACGCCCTGGAGGTTTATGATATAGCAAAGAAGGAGTTAAGGATCGATCCGAACAGGATTTATTTGACCGGACATTCTATGGGCGGACATGGCACATGGTATCTGGGGGCAACTTATCCTGATAAATTTGCAGCTATTGGTCCCAGTGCTGGATGGATAAGCTTCTGGTCGTATGTGTTTAGAGAAAGTCATTCTGAGATGTCACCTTTACGTAAAATGTTTATAAGAGCCTTTAGGACCAGTGATACGTTTGCTTTAGCAGAAAACTTGAAGAACACTGGGATTTATATAATACATGGTGCTGATGATAATAATGTATCCCCGAAGGAGTCTTATCAGATGATCGAACGTTTGCAGCAATTTCATAAAGATTATGTTTTTCATGAACAACAGGGTGCAGGTCATTGGTGGGATAAATCTGATGAGCCCGGAACAGATTGTGTTGACTGGGCTCCTTTGTTTGATTTTTTTGCACGTCACGCTAACGCAGGTAAAAAGAGAGTAAGAGAGATATCTTTTATAACCGCTAATCCCGGAGTTTCTGCTTCAAATGAATGGATAACAATTTGGTCGCAAGAAAAGCAATTGGAACTATCTCGTGTCGATATTCGATTTGATCCTGGATTGGATAGATTTGTTGGTAAAACGGAAAATGTTGCAAAACTGTGCCTGAATATTGAAGAATTGGGAGTTGGCGACTCCCTGCGCATTTTTATTGATAAAAATCAATTTAATATTGAAAGCCCCGCTTCAAACGAAGTGTGGCTTGAAAATAAATTTGATGGCAACTGGCAAATTTCTTCAAAACCTTCATTGTCCCAAAAAGGTCCGCATAGATACGGAACATTCAAGGATGCATTTAAAAACAGAGTTATTTTTGTCTATGGTACTAACGGAACTGAAGCCGAGAATAAATGGGCGCTGCAAAAAGCACGTTATGACGCTGAAACTTTTTGGTATCAGGGAAACGGCTCCATTGATATAATTCCCGATATGGAATTTGATAATTTTGCAGAGTTAGACAGAAATGTCATTTTGTATGGTAACGCAGAGACAAATTTAGCCTGGGAAAAATTGTTGGGTGACAGTCCAGTGGAAGTAAGGAACAACTATATCAAAATAGAAGATAAGGAAATAAAGGGCGATTTAGCATGTTTTTTCATTCGTCCAAAGTTGAACAGCAACATCGCGAGTGTTGGTGTTGTGTCAGGGACAAACCTAACAGGTATGAAACTGACAAATAATCGTCCGTATCTTTATCCAGGGAATGGTTTTCCCGATTTAGTTGTTTTTGATTCTGAAATACTTACACGGTATGATACGGGTATTAAGGCAGTCGGTTTTTTTGGAATAGATTGGTCAGTTAAAAACGGTGAATTTCTTTATGAATAAAAAGTATTGTTTAGACTATAAGAGGTAAATTTGTATCTAAGAGATAGTATTTGTTTAATTTAGAGAAGTTGGCTATTATAGAATGTTTTCATTGCAAACAAACCGACCGTTTCCTATAGATTGATTTTATTTAGTATATGGGTGCTCAATCTATTTTGCCTGTTTGTCATGCATCAAAAAGGTAAGGCGCTATTTAAAAAATAAATTATTATGGAAGGTACCATGAAAAAAGTTATTTTGATATTTATTTTCCCGTTTTTATTAAACTTTAGTTTTGCCGATACCATAGCAGTTGTCAACGTTTCTATAAACAATCAGATTCATTTTGGTGATCCTTCTGCTTTTGATACGGATGAAATAGAAGTTGAACAGAGTGGGCGAGTTATTAGCAGAACTTTGAATCTACCGGAATTTGATACACAGGTAAAAATCACTGCCTGCCTGGATATTCAATCAACAATTAACAATCAGAGCGCCGGTGGAGACTGTTGGGACAGGGCGGGAAATGTTTATCTTCCTTCGGGAAATATGGAGAATATTTAACTGTTGAAATTCTGTACCGGATTTGGCAGGCATTCAATATTAGCTCAGGATGTATCTAATCTGGCGCCACTTTTGAAAGGTGAGTGTACGATAAAGGGATTTGTAGATACATGGGTCTCTCCCACCTGGAAAATGTCATTTAAACTTATTTACGAAGATATGGCCGAATCGGAAAACCCCTCATGGGCAAAAGGCGTCTTTTATACAGATGCACTGATAAGAAATAATGTAATAGATAAGGAACCTTCGGTTAATCTTTTCATCCCTGAAGATAGAGAAAAGCGGATTGAATTATTAGATAATTTTGGATATTATGTGCCGTTGACTGATATTGATCTTGAAATATCTTCACCGGATTCTTTTACGCTTTTTTTTGCAGATCAGGGGAATTGGGCGAATTCGATAATTATTAACATAAAACACAATAGTGCTCAGATATGGGCAAAATCGAGTGTGCCGGGAGACTTTACCGTAAATGTTGAAGAGGTGAATACGTCTAATGGATTACCTGAGCTGGCTCCCCTGATAATCTCTGTTTTTGATCTTGAGGTAGGTGAAAATGATATTAATTACTTCTTAATGGCAACGGCACAAGCTGATTGTGAATTCAACCGTCAGACCGAAACAGCTTTTCATGCTATAGATGGAAATATTGCCACGAAATGGTGTTATAATAACGGATCACCTGATTGGCTAGAAGTTACCTTGTCCGACACTACTGAACTAAATTATTTTATCATAAGACATACCAGCGCCGGACAGGTGCCCGTGGGCGATCCCGGATATGGTGATAACTCATGTATGAACAGCCAGAATTTTAAAATCCAAATTGAAAATACTGCGGGTGAGTTTGAAGACGTTATCGTTGTCACAGACAATCCCGCCGCTCCCGACGGCGATGTATCTTATCATTTTCTGGAACAACAGGTGAAAACCAAAAAGGTACGGTTGTATTTAACAAAGCCTGATGTTTCCCGTATCTATGAATTTAAAATGTACAACCTCAGAGTGGAGACTGCCATTGCGGATCTCGCTTTTGGTGATTGTAATTCTACCGGCGTGACTCAGAAATTTCAACTGTTCCAAAACTATCCCAATCCTTTTAATCATTCAACTCAGATAAGTTTTTTTATTTCCGAGTATAGCGATGTGAGTGCAATGATATTTAATATTAAAGGACGGATGATTGCACAATCTGTTACCGGGCATTTTCCCGCCGGGTTTCACAAAACAAACTGGGAGGCAAAAGATCTAAACGGTATTTCCGTCCCCTCTAGTGTATATTTCCTAAATGTGAAATATAAAAATCAGAAGGGAAGTTCAGTTATAAAAGTCAAAAAAATGGTTTATTTAAGGTAATTGAAAAAATAAATCCACCACAAAAAGGAGTATAAATGCAGACTGGTGATGTTCGTTTAATAAAAAATATTAATGTTAGTATGGTTTTAAATTTGATCAGAGATAAAGAGGAAATATCCGGAGCGGAACTTGCCAAGATAACAGGAATGAGACCGTCAACGATTTCCAATATTTTAAAGGAATTATCCTCAAGGTGTTTAATACTAAAATCGGGTAAAGGTGAATCCACACTGAGAGGAGGTAAACGACCAACATTATGGAGACTTAATAGCAATTCCACCTATGCAATCGGCTTGGATGTTGAAATTAAAGAAATTACAGCTGTGATTACCAACTTGAATGGTGAGCCGATAATAAAGAAAGTATTTAAAACCCACTCTGACATCCACCTGGATAACTTGGTACTACAGATAAAGGAATGCGTAGATCAAATAATAAAATGTGCAAATTTGCAAGAGAAAAATATCCTGGGTATGGGTATCGCTATAGCAGGAGTTGTTAATAGCGAAAAAGGCTGTGTATTGGCGACCGATGTATTACCGCAATTAGATATTCCCCTGTTATCTAAATTAAAAAAGATGTTTCAATTTCCCATAATAGTTGAAAATAATGCCAATTCTGTTGCGGTCGGCGCCAAATGGACCGGAGCAGCCAAAGGTGTTAAAAATTTGGTGGTTATTCTTATTGAGGTGCAGAAGCATATTGGCGGTCTGGGTATAGGAATTATCATAAATGGTGAATTATACCATGGCTATTCATATACAGCGGGTGAATTAAATATTAATTTACCTACATTAGATGATCAGTTAGTCACTTTAAGAAACATGCTTTCAAAAGGTAAAATATTAAAAAAATATGCAGAGTCGATTGATAATGTCAATATACATATAATGATTGATGCTGCAAAAAAAGGCGATGAAGCGGCTGTGAAATATTTTAATAATTTGGGTCATCATATTGGGAAAAATATTTCCAGACCGGTTGCGATGCTAAATCCAAATAAATTAATAATAGCTGGCGATGTGGCTGAATTGGGTGAAATAATATTAAAACCGATCAGAAACGAATTAGAACTTGAGATGCTGGATATTAGTTATGAATGTTTGAAAATTGAAACCAGTATTCATGGCAGATATTCAGTAGCTATCGGTGCAGCTTCTATAATCTTAAATGAGTTTTTCAAAGTTCCGATAGTGAAAATAAATAGTGCTGTGGTATATAAATAAACGCAGTAAAATATTTGTAAATTATATAATTATGCTATGATATCGAGAAAGTTTTAAAGAGGTATTTTTTAAATATTTAGAAAGTATTGCTTGGAAAGAAACAAAATATAGTTTATACTATACAATATGAGAAACGAATGAGTGATCGAATAATATCCAGGAAATTTGAGAATTGCGACAATGAGGCTTTCTGTTTGTGTTTTTGAACCAAAGTTTCAGATGAAAAATGTATTTGAGAAGCTTATAAGATAGAGAAGTCGGGTTACATTTAATCAGGGGAAAAGCAAATTAAATGAAATATGGTCATTTTAGTAAGGATGGGAGAGAATTTATAATTACAAATGTGGCGACTCCCAGTCCTTGGATTAATTATCTTTACAATGATAAATATTTTTCAACAATTTCAAATAATGGCGGGGGCGTTAGTTATATACGTAATCCGCTTCATGGCAGAATTACACGTTACCGTATAAATGATCTACCACATGATCGACCGGGGAAATATATCTATTTAAAAGACCTGGATACAGGGGAATTATGGAGTTTAACATGGCAACCTGTTGGGCGTTTTCTCGAAGCTTACCAGGTGGTACATGGTTTTGGATATACTAAAGTAACAGCTCAAGTTCTTGGAATTCATTCATCTGTCCTTTACTTCGTTCCATTAAATGATAACCAGGAAATCTGGAGTGTTCAATTAACTAATCGCTCGGATAAAAATAGAAAATTGTCTGTTTATGGCTATGTTGAATTTTGTCTTGGTCATGCCCTCATTGATCTGATCAATCAATGTGACGATCAGCACTTTAATCGGGTTTATTTTGATCAAGACATCAACACTCTTTTTGCTACCAAGACATATTGGGTAACGGAAAATGCCGGAACCCAACAGCAGGAGAATAAATCCTGGGATCAGTGGGCATTTTTTACCACAAATTTGCATGTTGAAAAATATGAAACTCTCCGGGAGCGGTTTATAGGGGCTTATCGTAACGAAAACAAACCTCTTGGTATCGAAAAAGACAGCCTCTCCTCCCAAGATACTGATTATGGCAATGCAGTGGGGGTTTTACAAAGTATCGTCGAATTAGAGCCGGGGGAGAAGAAAGAATTTATTTTTTCTTTAGGAGTTATCCCTAAAAATGGATTTAAAAGTAAAAATAAATATATACCTGTAAAATATCACAATTCAGGTCTGGTCTCTAAAGCTTTTAAGGATGTTAAACAAAGCTGGGTGGATTATTTCCAAAAAGCTTATGTAAAAACGCCTGAGCCGGATATTAATGTTTTTATGAATTACTGGACGCCTTATCAGGCGAAAGTGGCTTTTGATGTCGGGCGAGTCGCCAGTTTCTATTATTGGGGAATAGGCCGAGGATTTGGTTTTAGGGATACGGCTCAGGATGTGATTGCGGTTGTTATCTCTCGTCCTGAAAAAGCCCGTGAACGTATCCATCTGTTAGCCAGGCAAATTTTCAGTGATGGGCATGTATACCATCATTTTTACAATGAAGGGCAGGGTGAAGTAACCCGACATTGTGATGATCCTTTGTGGTTTATCCTTGCCGTGACCGAGTATTTGAAGGAAACCGGGGATTTTGATTTGTTGGACGAAGTAGAACCTTTTGCGGATCAGAAAACCGGTACAATTTATCATCACTTATTAGCGATAACTAATTTTGTAAAAAATAATCATGGAAAGCACGGATTGCCAGTTTTTGGCAGGGGAGATTGGAACGATACTTTGGACTATATTGGCGGAGATGAAGGCGGTGAAAGCGTCTGGGGGGCAATGTTTTATACCGCTATGCTTAAGAGTCTATTCAAATTACTGGTGTTTTTGGATAAATCTCAAGATGCCGAAGGGGTAAAAAAACTCTATATCGGTATACAGGAATCCGTTAATAAATATTGTTGGGATGGCGAGTGGTTTATCAGGGCTTTTGGAGCGAAGGATAGAATTATCGGGTCGAAAAATAACCGGTACGGTAAAATCTTTATTAATACTCAGTCCTGGGCTGTAATTTCAGAAATTAGTGATCAGGAAAAATTATTAAAAGCTATGGATAGCGCCTACAGTCATCTTGATACCGAGTATGGCCCGAAAATCTGCGCTCCGGCTTTTAAAGAAATTGATGAAAATATCGGTTTAATTACACGTTGTGTCCCCGGTAAGAAAGAAAATGGAGCTGTTTTTTGTCATCCAACAACCTGGCTTATTCAGGCTGAGTGTATGCTTGGCAGAGGAGATAGAGCTTACTATTACTATAAAAAGATGCTCCCTAATAATATTGATTCAGATCGTTTTATAGCTGAACCCTATGTTTATTCACAATATATTACAAGTGATGAGCACAAAACAGAGGGCAGAGCCAGCCATTCATGGCAAACGGGTACAGCAGCATGGATGTATTACGTGTGTTTAAATTATATGCTTGGTGTTAGAGCTGTGTATGATGGTTTGATTATCGATCCGGTTATTCCTTCGCACTGGGAAACATTTGTTTTTAAAAGATTATATCGCGGAACTGAATATGATATACAAATATTTAACCCCGATAAAGTCCAAAAAGGTGTAAAAGAGATCATAATGGAGGAGGAGAAAATTAGAGGGAATATAATAACTTTTTCTGATAGGAAAACATGCAAAGTGAAAGTTATTATGGGCAAAAGTAATTAATGGCACGGTTCTCATGACCTATATTGGTGACAATGATCCTGGATATGAGTTTTTCGAATATAATGCGCCAATTAAATCGGGGTTTTAGTATCATGAGATTAACACTCGAGTAGTGACTAGAATAGACAAAGACTCGGAAGTTGCTCCAATTCCTGAAACTTTTGAACTGCTACAAAATTGTCCGAACCCATTTAATCCAACTACCACGATTGGTTATAAAGTGCCTTCAACTGCGAATGTAAGGATAGATATTTAAAATATTCTTGTTCAACGAGTAAAGACCTTGGAAAACCGGACAGGAAATCAAGACTCTTACATGGTAATGTGGGATGGTACTGATTATACCGGTCGAAACGTCGCCAGCGGCGTATATATCCACCGCTTTCAAACTAATGAATATGTTAAAGTTAAGAAAATGCTGCTGTAAAAAGCGATTTTAAAAAGTAATGTCCGATAACATCTTATAAAGGTGTGGAAACAGATAAAAGAGTAGCATTATTTGTATTTTTTTATACCAAGGTTGTGCATAAAACGATGCCAGATCCAGAGAATGTTGATCTTTTGCAATTAATGAAAAATGAACCAGAAAGATCTTTTCTATATGAAAATCATAGAACATTTCTTTTGAGAATTAGTATACTCGATATTATAGATGAGTATTATACAGATAAGACGAACACGAGAAGGTAAATCGGCAGTAGCCGTGCGGAAAAATTGTATGGTCACACGATATTATTAGCATCATAAATAGGGGGAGAAAGTTCTTGACATAGTTAGGAATATTTAGTTAATTTCGGTCGTGAATAAACAAGAATACAAATGATTTTTAATTTTAGAATTTAAGAGAAAAAAAGTGGTAAATTCTTGATTAATCTAAGAATTGCAAGCGGCACAAAACAAAAAAAGGATGGTGAAAATCATAGTTTGGTTTACCAGGATATAATTTTTGGCATATTATAAATCTGGTAAAATGTTGTTCAAAATGATTCCAAAGTTAAAAAGATGTGAGAAAAATCCGATTATAACTCGTGAGGACATTCAGGATATTTTTCCTGATACTTTTGATGTTACTTCGGTATTTAATCCCGGTGCAATAAAGTATAAAAACAGATATCTTTTAATGTTAAGAGTGCAGAAGCGAAGCCGGGAGACTGTATTCATAATGGCAGAAAGTGAAAACGGGGTAGATTTTACCGTAGATGATAAAATTGTTCGAATGGATGGTATTGAAGAGGTAAAAGAGAAAATATATCATTGTTATGACCCGAGAATTACGGAAATAGATGGTATCTATTATATCATGTTTGCAATGGATATGGAGCAGGACTGCCGATTGGGCTTGGCTAAAACGGATAATTTTTTAATTTTTGAATTTATTGGAATTGTTGCTGATGAAGATATTCGTAACGGCGTGTTGTTTCCAGAATTATTTGATGGTAAATATTTACGGTTAGATCGTCCAAATACCGTAAAATTAGAAGATGGTCCTACTTCTGGTGATACGATTTGTCTTTCCGAATCAAAAAACTTAATCGATTGGAAAAGAGTTGGAACCGTCGCAAAGGGGCGTTTTCACTATTGGGACGAAGGAATTGGTTCGGGACCTCCTCCGGTAAAAACAAGAAAAGGGTGGCTACATCTATATCACGGAATAGCTAGACATTTTGGCTCACCAGTTTATCAGGCGGGTATAATGCTTTTGGATTTGGAAAATCCCTGTAATGTTATTGCTCGCTCAAAAAATAACATTCTGGAACCGCGTTATATATATGAATATGTTGGGCAGGTGCCAAATGTTGTTTTTCCAAGCGGGATGATTGTTAAAGAATATGACCAGGAAGGATTTGCAAAATTAGACAGTGAAGTTTTTATCTATTATGGCGCCGCCGATACGTCGGTAGGACTTGCCACAACAACTATAAACAAACTAATATCTGCATGTTATGATTGAAAATAGACAGAGGAGGCACTACTATAAATAGGACATATAAATATATTATTATATGTATTATGATGATTTTTATCTTTGTATCTTGCACTAGGATAAGCAATGATAATCTGCTGGAAGATAATGGATTTGGAGTTGAAAAAAAGGAATTTGTAAACTGTTATAAATTAACAAAAGACTACTCTCAGGGTGAAATATTTAACTCAAAGCAATTAAAGAAATTTTTGGAAGAGCATTATTTAAACAATCTGTTACTTTTAGCCGCAGCCTGTAGTAATCATTTAGATCAGGAAAAGGAATTTTTAAGGGATTTTGAAAAAATTAAAAATAATAATCTGCAGCTCTATGCCTAAAAAAAATGTATTATGTCCAAAGCAGATATTGACGAGTCGGAAATTATAGCGCATTATGAGAAGAATAAACCAAAATGGAATAACCAGCAATATGATAAGGTAAAATCTGTTATCTGTAACGAATTACAAAGCGCCAGAATAAAAGAAGTAAAGCAAAATATGACAGAGAAATTAAATTTCAAACATAAGCTAAAATACAATGCTAAACTTATTAAATCTTTAGCTAAAGAATTAAGTGAAGAAAAAAAGAGCAAGTAATTATTAAATAATTTATTATATGTGATCATTGGTTAAGGAAAATATGATTGTAACAAAAGGAAAATATTTAAATCTGATAGTATGGTTACTTTTGGTTATTATAATTGGCTGTAATTTAAAAATAGGTGAAATTTCTATTGATGAAGAGGGTGCTCCCGGTTTTCCGGTTCCACAAATAAAATTTAGACCTAAACACTACGTATGTTACAAAACCGAAAATCCTATAATTATCGATGGTAAACTTGACGAATCAGTCTGGGGAAATGCTCAATGGACCGATGAATTCGTTGATATTGAAGGAGATTTAAAACCGCAGCCGAAATATCGGACAAGCGTAAAGATGTTATGGGATGATGAATATTTTTATATTGCCGGCAGAATGGAAGAACCCAATGTATGGGCGACTCTTACGAAACGGGATGCAGTAATATATTACGACAATGATTTTGAAGTTTTCATTGATCCGGATGGAGATACCCATGAATATTATGAGTTAGAGATAAACGCTTTTAATACAGTATGGGATTTGCTGTTGACGAAACCTTACAGAGATAACGGGACCGCAATAAACGCCTGGGATATTCAAGGATTGAAAACGGCGGTTTATATTGATGGAACTATTAATAATCCTAGCGACCGTGATAATGGATGGACTGTTGAGATTGGAATACCCTGGTCTGTTTTAGGTCAGTGTGCTCATAAGGCTGCTCCTCCTAAAAACGGGGATCAATGGCGGGGAAATTTTTCCAGAGTTCAATGGCAAATTGAAATTCAAAATGGGAAATATGTTAAAAAAATTAATCCGGATACAAGTAAACCATTTCCTGAAGACAATTGGGTATGGTCACCCCAGGGGCTTATTGCCATGCATTATCCTGAGATGTGGGGCATAGTTCAGTTCACAGACAAGCCGGCGGGCTCCGGTTTGGTCTCTTTTAAAGAGGATGTTGATTTGTATGCCAACTATGCTCTATATCAGATTTATTATAAGCAGAAAAATTATTTTCTTGAACATGGACATTATAATCAAGATATAAATAGTTTAGTTACTAAAAAGATTAAAATTGACGGATATGTTTGGCCGCCTGAAATAGAATGTACACGCAATATGTTTGAAGTACGCTTATATAGTCCGGAAAAGAAAAAATTAATATCAATTTTCAATGATGGGCGATTATTGAAAAAAAATAATCAGCTAATTATAAAGTGATTCATTAAGTGAATTCGACTGTTAAGTGCAACTCAAGAATAATTTGGAAGAGCAGGCTATGAGGCAGATTTTACAATATTCCGAAGGTTACCAAAAAGTGTCCAGGATTGATACTTTGACAGTTGCCAAGATGACCCGTTTCATGGAGCGAGAATATAAAATTAGCTATGCAACTGTTCCAGACAGAGAAAAAGCAAATATAATCCATGATGCGATTATTAAAGAGAATGCTGGATTAAATGAAATCATAAGAGAATTATTTGGAATTGATTCCTTACCACACAGAGTTGTTAAGTGGCATGAAGCCGAACATGATTTGGTGCTGAAAACCATTTTTACAAAAGAGTATAAAAAAGGTGATATAGTTGGTCCTATACAATTTTCGGATGATTAATATCTGTTTGTTAAAATAAACGGATGGACGGAAAACGGGACCTTGAGTCCCAACGAACAGCAGGAGCACTTTAATCGGGTCTGTGAATATGAAACCAGGAGAAAAGCCAATGAATATTATACAAACTATGTCCGTGATGTGATGTCCGGTAAAAAAATGGAGTTTGATAAGGATACATTTTTTAAGCTTGTAGAGATATTGGGTCCAATTTATTTAAAATCTGAGATGGATAGAGAACAGGAAGCAAAATACGTATTCTGGAGTATCAGAGAGAGAGAAGTCAAACTCCGGAATAGGATGCACGATATTCAGCCTATATTAAAAAACTTACTATTTACAGTTGATGGCGAAACATGGACAGTCGAGCGCTTTTTAAAATATAGAAGAAGTCATCCTTTAGTCTTCCGACAAAAGAAGATGGAAAGTACTGAATTTGCCAATAATTTTAAGCAGGCAATCGTTGATATGGTTACAGATTATTATTTAACAAAAAAAGCCTACAAGTATGATTATGATAAGATAAATATCGTAGAGCGGAACTATAATATGTGGAAAGATAATCTTGCAGCGATATATTATCGTGAAAAGTATTTGTATGAAAACGGAATAGATAGTATGTTCATATCAGATCAGATAAAAACGATTGATAAATATTTAAATCCCTATATCGATATTCTACAAAAAAAATACAGCGATGTGTGGGAATAAAAGTTATACAATCGATTTGGGAGACAATACTTATGAAAAAATTTAATATGATATTAATCGTGATTTTAGCAGTTTTAATGATTTCTTGTAGTTCAATCTCTAAAAAACCGGTTGATTATGTTAATCCTTTTATCGGAACCGATTGGAATGGGCATACCTATCCGGGCGTTTCTTTTCCTTTCGGGATGGTTCAGCTAAGCCCCGACACAAAAACTAAAGGCTGGGAGAATTGCTCAGGGTATCATTTAAAAGACAAATCCATAATGGGCTTTAGTCATACTCACCTTAGCGGTACCGGCGCAAGTGATTTAGGCGATATAAGATTTATGCCGACAGTTGGGGAATTGATAGTTGAGCCGGGGACCGATGAAAATCCAGATGCCGGCTATCGGTCAAGATTTAATCATGAAAGCGAAAAGGCTTATCCCGGCTATTATTCGGTTTATCTCGAGGACTATAATATTAGAGTAGAATTGACCGCATCAAAGCGAGTTGGACTTCAGAGATATACTTTTCCCGGAACGGCAACGGGGAATATCATTATAGATTTAACGCATGGAATTCATGATGTGCCATCCGATCTCTATATTAAATTCACAGATAAAAATGAAATTGTCGGTTACCGGAGATCATCCGGCTGGGCAAATGATCATTGTGTTTATTTTGTGGCTGAATTTTCAAAGCCTTTCGAGAGATGCGGTGTGGCGATTAATGGCAAAATAGAATTGGATAGCGAGGAAGGACAGGGTAAAAATCTTGTTGGTTTTGTGAGATTTAATACAGTTAAAAATGAAAAGGTACTGGTAAAAGTAGGTCTATCAGCCGTAAGTATCAAAGGTGCCCGCAAGAATCTCGAATTTGAGATGGAAGGCTGGGATTTCGAGCAGGCCTCGTCTGATGCAAAAGAGGTATGGAACAAAACTTTGAGCAAAATAACAATAGAAGGCGGTACCCTAAAAGAAAGGGTAAATTTTTATACTGCCCTTTACCACTGCTATCTGGCGCCCAATATTTATATGGATGTCGATAAAAAATATCGCGGAATGGATGGAAAAATTCACCAAGCAGAGGATTTTGACAATTATACCGTTTTTTCTTTGTGGGATACCTTTCGGGCGCTGCACCCGCTTTTTACAATTATTGAGCCGGAAGTTACTATTGATTTCATAAAAACCTTTTTGAAAAAGTATGAGCAAAGCGGCTTGCTGCCCGTATGGGAATTGGCGGCTAATGAAACAAATTGCATGATCGGATATCATTCCATCCCGGTTATTACAGATGCTTATATTAAAGGGCTGCGCAACTTTGATGTTGAGGCTGTATATAAAGCGATGAAAACCAGCGCCGAGCAGGATCAGTTTGGATTAAAATATTATCGCAAATACGGCTATCTACCCGCAAATTTAGGAGTTGAGTCCGTATCAAGAACATTGGAATACGCTTACGATGATTGGTGTATTGCAATGCTTGCAAAAGAGATGGGGAAAGGTTCCGATTATAAAAGATATATCGAAAGAGCAATGTTTTACAGAAATCTCTTTGACCCGGGCACTAACTTAATGCGCCCCAAGAGCGCTGCTAAGTGGAAAGAACCTTTTGATCCTCGTGAAGTCACCCATGATTTTACTGAAGCCAATTCCTGGCAGTACAGTTTCTTTGTACCTCAGGATATGGAAAATCTGATTGCCTTGCATGGCGGCGATGATAATTTCGTAAAAAAAATGGATGAAATGTTTTCCGAGAAAGATGAATTAGAAGGTGAACAAAGGGCAGATATTACGGGAATGATCGGACAGTATGCCCATGGTAATGAGCCCAGTCATCATATGGCTTATTTGTATAATTATGCAGGGGCGCCGTGGAAAACCCAGGAGATAGTGCGTGAAGTCATGGCGAAACTTTACACTCCGGAGCGAGATGGGTTGTGTGGAAATGAGGACTGCGGGCAAATGTCTGCCTGGTATGTATTTAGTGCTCTTGGTTTTTACCCAGTCTGTCCGGGACGGGATTATTATGTAATCGGCAGCCCGATCTTTGATAAAGCGACTATAGATTTTGGGAACGGGAGAACTTTTGAAATTATTGCGGAAAAAGTTTCTAAAGATAATAAATATATTCAATCGGCAAGGATGAATGGGATTAGCTATTCAAAATCCTATATATTGCATAAGGATATTATCAGTGGCGGCAGTGTGATTTTTGAAATGGGGAACAAACCTAATAAGATATGGGGAAAAATGAAATCCGACCGTCCCTATTCGAGAATTAATGAGAAATTTTTATCGGCGCCAACTTTTTCTTATGACAATACAACATTTTATGACAAGCAAACGGTTACTATTGATTGTATTGACAAAGATGCCGTTATCCATTATACAATTGATGGCAACGAACCATCTAAAGACTCGCCAATTTACAAGGCGCCTATATTAATAACCGAGCGTACTTTATTAAAAGCCATTGCTTATTCAAAGGAGTGTAGCAGCCGCATAGCCGAAGCGGAATTGATTAAAATTCTCAAAGGGTATTCAATAAAGTTGAATACCGAATACGCCTCACGTTATTCAGGTTGTGGGAGAAACGCTTTGATAAATTATATTCGTGGCACGGAGAATTTATTTTCCGGCGTCTGGCAGGGTTATGAAGCCACGGATCTGGATGCCGTAGTAGATCTTGGCAATGTTAAGAAGATTAATCGAATTGCCACGGGTTTTGCACAAGATATCGGCTCCTGGATATTTATGCCAAGATATGTGGAGTACTATATTTCCGATGATGGCGAGGAATTTCAAAAAATTGCCACGGTAAAAAATGAGGTCTCCGATAGAGAGCGGGGGACGATAATCCGGGAATTTGAGTCAAAATTCAACAATATCAATGCAAGATATATACGTGTCAAAGCCAAAAATATTGATTTCTGTCCGGAATGGCACCAGGGCGCCGGCGGTAAAGCCTGGATATTTGTGGATGAAATGGTGATTGAGTAAAAAATGCATTTAATTTCAGGTAGGGAGTAATTGATGGGTTTGAAAATCTTTCATAAACTGTTTTTTTGCTTACTCATAGTTTCAACTGAATGATGAGAAGCGTACATCTTTTATGGGTAAATTAAATTTTAATCAAAAGAATTCCCCGATGCTTGCGTCGGGGTAGTTCAATCTATACAATTGGCATAACTTTCTAATTTGTCAGATAATTATAAATTTTAGGCGATATGTAAGACATTGGAGATGATTATGAATTTAAAAGAAAAGATCTGCAGTATTGTCCTCTTAAGTATGGCAGTTCTGCTTTTTAGTAAATGTCATCAGGGTGAAATGGTACCTGAAGGTTATAATACAAAATCATTAAATATTCCAATGCCATATAAAGAACAGGTGAGAGAATCTATAAAAATTGCCGGTGATATGGCGGGGAATCTGATTCAGGCGTTTGAAGAAGCAGATGATGCGGAAAAAGAAGCTGTGGCTTTCTTAATTGCCAATATGCCCGAGCGGGATTTGAAATCTCTCAGTCCTGAATATATTTTGGGGTTCCTTCTCGTTTAGAGTGGGTAAATATCATTTAAATGTTTCATATGCGGGA
>CAYTUQ010000055.1:0-24048 GCA_964441235.1 uncultured bacterium
GATTAAGGTTTTTTTATGACCATTGTCCCACTAGTGAAAATCGGTGTTAAATAAACTTGACGAAGAAACGTCTAATCGCAGAAATCCAACTGATCAAGAACTGGAAGAAATGGCAACTAATATTTATGAATACTGCACTGCTCCTCGACAGATTGAATATGAATACGAAGCTGATAAATTCGGGATGATTTATGCCTACCGTGCAGGCTATGATCCCACATCTATAGTAGAAGTATTAAAAAGAATAAAAAATGCAAGTTCAAGTGATTATGATATATCACATTGGGAACAACAATACATAAAAGAACGCATTCAAAAAGCAAAAAAGTTTGCAAATGATAAATTAAATAAGCATCCGGAATGGAATTTAGAGAATACGAATCGATATAGAGGTTATTTCTAAGTGTATCCGCAGGAGCGGAGACCTAGAGCATCAATCGAGAGCTGGGATACAAGGACACTAATCGAGAGCGGTGACACGAAGACATTAATCGGGAACGTTGACACGAGTGATACTTCCTCTTCGTCTTAGTGCTTTACTAAAACAAAGAATAATAAACCTGACAACTATCCCTCAACTTAAATGCTCCGTACCGCAACCTCTTCCCCGTCTCAACGCTCCTGCGTTGAGACAGTTTTTTCTCCAAAGTGTCAATGCAGAGCAGAGACACAAGGAAATTAATCAAAAGCGGTGACACTAGTGGGATATGAGTGATACTTCATCTCGATGCTTCATCGTTGGGACGCAATAAAAATTATCTTCCGAATAAGCCAATAATTTCATATAATAAAATATATGACAAAAACCAGGTATAAAATAGGCAAAGACGATTATCCCTACTTTATTACAAACACTGTGGTTGAATGGCTACCACTACTTACTAAAAAACCAGTAGCTAAGATTATACTTGAGATATTGGATTATATGCAAAATCATAATAGAATTACCATACTTGCTTATGTTATTATGCCTACTCATATTCATTATATCGCCTCTTCACATAATCTTCCTAAAGAAGTTGCTAATTTTAATTCTTACAGTGCTAGACAAATAATAGACTACTTTAAAAGTACAGTTCAAGAAAATATTCTGAAAATATTGGCGTTATCTAAACCCGATTATAAAGTTGATCGTACCTACCAATTTTGGCAGGAAGGCGGTAAACCAAAGCAGATATTCAACCTGGAAATAATGAGACAAAAAGTGCAATACATTCATTACAATCCCGTAAGAAAAGGATTAGTGTCAAAGCCTTCTGATTGGCTTTACTCCAGTGCTAGTAATTATATCGATGGAACAGGGTTAATCGACGTAGTTACTGACTGGGCGTGGTAATTTGAGATTTCTTGGCGTTGTCTCAGCAGGAGCGGAGACACGAGGACATTAATCAAGAGCGCAGACACGAGGATAAAATTAAAATCAGTCTTCTCCAAAGGTATTTTTACTGGCTACAGGACTCTGCTCTGCAGCCCAATCTCTCGATCTAAATCGTGATTCCGTTCCGGAGCACAGACCAGGAACGAGTATTGTGAATTGAAACATCTTTTTTCTCCAAAGTGTCAATACAGAGTGAAGACACGAGTGGGTCTTCCTCTTTTCCTCGTCTCAACGCTTTACTAAAGCAAGGAATAATTGACCTAACAGGTATTCTTTCGTTAAAATGTTCCAAGCCTCAACCCTGCTTTGTCTCAACGCTCCTGCGTTGAGACAGTTTTGCCAAGTATAAAAATCAAAATCATTCTGTTCCGAATGTATCCCAATTCACTTCGTCTAAGTTTCCAATTATTATCGCGCCATTTATCTTATTTTTGTTCCAATCAGTCTCACTTATTTTATTATCTTCTCTCCACTTACTCTCATTAGGAACGAATTCATCCACCACCTCATTAAATCGCCATAATCCTATAAGAGTGTTTATAATACTTGGTGAATAATGCTGGGTAAGTTTATCTGGATTTTTATAATGAAATTCCACATCCGTTGATATCAGGTCTTTGTTCCAGATTCGCACCTCATCAATATACCCATACCAAAAGTTACCCTCATTACTATTTACACCTGGTGGATCATAGTCCGCTCCTATCAGCATATTACTCAAACCAATATCTAGCTCAGGTTTAGGAACACACTCAGTTTTAAATAGCTTCCAATCGAAGTAGAAAGAGACAAAATTTTTAAATATTGTGTCAACCTATTTCAGGACGTAATGGCCTGCCTGTCCGGCAACCGCCGAACGCAGGTAGGTTTTGAGGGCAGTAAACGTAATAGCCGTGCAGCCAAACCGGGAACTAAATCCAAGGAGTGGAGGAATGATCGTCTTTTGATTACTTTAGCGCTCACTGTAGATGAAGAAGGATTCCCGAAACATAGTTGATTATTGGATGGCAATGTATCCGACTTTACAGGATTGACATAACACTGGGCTAATTCAATTTATATTAGAGCCTCCTTCTAAAGCGCCAATTTGATCACGTAGTTTAGCAGCCAGTTCGTAATTTTCTTCATCTATCGCCTTTTGAAGGTTAAATTTTAATTCAAATAAATGATTTAATTTTTTTACCTCAGGAATTTCATCCTCTATTTCTTCGCTTTTTCTTAATTTATCATGAGAAATCTGTCCAGCTTCTCTCATCACCTTCTCTGCAACATAGATAGGGGCTCCCATTCGGAGAGCTAATGCCATGCCATCACTGGGGCGAGAATCTATTTCAATTATTTTACCATCATTCCTTCTCTGTATAATGATCTTTGCATAAAAAGTCCCGCCAACAAGATCACTAACAATAATTTCTCGAATTGAAACGTCTAATTTTACCATCACATCGGCAAAAAGATCATGTATCATAGGACGCGGCATCTTAATCTTTTCCAGAGCAAGTGCAATCGCCTGTGCCTCAAATACCCCAACAATTATTGGAAGCTGACGGTTACTTTTAGCTTCCTTTAATATTACCGCATATCCTTTACTTGGAGGATAATACATTATCTTTTCTATTTCTACTCTAATCATAACCTTTACTACAGTATAATCAGGTTAAAATATAATAAATAATTACACATTCTCAGCCAAAGATTTTTTCAAAATATCAATTTTTTTTACCGGGGTTGGATCAGTTTTATAATTTATTGCCAGATACCAGGAAACAAAATCACCCAGATATATTAATGAAAGCCACCTCGTTAAGCGAGAGATTCCTTCTGATTTTATGTCCAGTATCTCTGCTGGAAAAGGTTTATCATTAGTGTCATTCTCCAGCAATTTTTTTGTTACCTGTTGACGTAGAGTAATTCTCTTTGAATCCTCATTATCTATTAGAAAAATTACGGATATCCTTTTATGAACATCAATCAGGTTCTCCCATCCTACGATTTCATTATGATTCATTTCCGGTATTGCATTATAGTAGGCAAGGATTTTACTATTTTCTGAAAGCTGAGTCGTCCACCGTCGAGCTATCATTATAGTCGAATCCGCTGTACCATATATCACAGGAATTGTACCGCAGATTTTTTGAGCTATATCATACGCCTTGTTAGGAATTTTATCCGGATGATAAGCAGCGGTAGCCTTCTTTAAATAATTTATCGACTCATTAATATCTTCTAAATAATCAGATGAGGTTAACCCCAATTTGGAAAGAGAATACAATAACGGAACAAAGACAAAACCAAAAGCCGCTCTTGGAGGAAAACCCGCCGGTACTTTGATATATTTATTAACCTGACCTTTTTCAAACTTAATTCTATTAAAAATCTTTTCAAGCTCTCCACCACTGGAAACACAAAGTAAATTGACTTTTTTCTCAATTCCTCTCCTTAAACAAGTCAATGTCTCTTCAGTATTCCCTGAATAACTTACAAGAATCATCAATGTTTTTTCATTTACATAATGAGGTATAGAATAATTTCTTACAATTTCCATTGGTACGGGGAGTTCATCCCTTAGAAGATTTTTGAGAAAATCACCACAAATAGCTGATCCGCCCATACCACAATAAACTATATTATCAACTGAATCTGAAATATTTGGCAATTCAATCTTTTTAGCAATTTCTAATGCTTCTTTTATCTGATTATGAAAACCCGTTATATTTTCCAGCATTTTTGATACATCAACATCATAGTTAAATTTTTCCATAAATGTCTCCTGATTTCATATTAATTATTTTTATTACTAATTACAATACATCAATTTCGTTAAAACAAAATTTTTTCATATTTTCAGGCAACTTCGGCATTACCAGGTTTTACATTATCGTCATAAAATTTCTTCAACATTGTATAAATTTCCAGAGTATCATCTGCACTCAACAATTCGTCAGCAATTAATTCAACTTCTCGAATACTAATATTTCCCACTACTTCTGCAACTTGCTGAACCGCACTGTAACTAACACTAACAGCTCTAATTCCAATAGCTGCTAATCCAATAAGTGCATAAGGATCAGCCCCCATTTCACCGCAGACATTTACCGGTATTTGATATCTTTTTGCCGATTCTACAATTTTACTTATTGCTTGAAACATTACCGGATGATAATGATTTTTTATCAGGCTACTTTTCCTCTCTGATCCAATTAAATATAATGAAAGATCATTTGTCCCTATACTGAAAAAATCTACTTCATGAGCAAGATCATCTAAAATTTGCATCACATCTTTTGTCTCAATCATTGCACCCAGATAGATTTTTTCACTAAAAGCTATTCCCTCTTCCCGCAACTCTATTTGAACATTTCTCAGGATTTCTTTGAACTTCAGCACTTCATCAACACTCGAAACCATCGGCAACATTATTTGAATTGGACCATGCACACTTGAGCGCAAAAAAGCACGTAATTGGGAAGTCAATAAAGACGGATTTTCGAGACAAAAACTTATACCGCCCCAATCGTCAAAAAATTGATCTTGATGAAACATCTCAAGATCCAGCATATCAATAAACTTATCTCGACCAAAATCGAAAGTCCTGAAAGTAACCTGTAAACCATTCATATTCTTAATAACTTTAGAATATGTTTCAAACTGATCATCCTCATCGGGTATTGAATTGCTCTCAATACATTGATATTCTGTTCTAAAAAGCCCTATACCTTGAATACTTGACGGCTCTATTGCTTCTACTTCACTTAAAAAACCTGCATTCATAAATATATGAAATGGTAAACCATCTCGAGATTCATGAACGACTTGACCTCTTAACGATTTCTTTTTACTTATTAAAAACTGCCTGGCGCGTTTTTCATATTCTTTCATAACATTCTTATTTGCATTGAATATAATTTTTTCTTCATCTGCATCAAGAATAACCTCCTCAGTACCTATAATTTTATCAATTTCCAACACATTTGATAAATACGGAATTCTAAAAGCTCTTGCTAGAATACCAGAATGAGAATCAAACCCACCAATTTCGGTAATAATTCCAATCGCATTTACGTGATGAATATGGATTATATCAGAAGGAGAAATCCTCTTACTGACAAAAATTGATGGCTCTGTCAAATCAGGAGCAGTATATTGCTTTTCGGCAGAAAGATGATGAATAACCCTTTTTTTAACATCTCGAATATCTATATAACGCTCTTTATGATAAATATATAATGTCTTGTCCAGAGCTTTTTCATACTGAGTCATTACGTCAAAATATGCCCACATGACGTTTTTTCTCTCTTCCTGAACCACCTTTTTAACCTCTTTCATTACTTCTTCATCAGTTAATGCCATCAATTGTGCGTCAATCATCCTTGCATGTCCCTCATCCAGATGATCTAATACAAGTTCTCTCAATTGACTCAATTCCCCTGCAGCTTTAGATGTAGCCCTTTTCAAACGCATAAGCTCATTATCTCTCTCTTCAGATTTTATATAGGTTTTTGGAATAGGAAATTTATACCTTTCAAAGTAATATATCGGGCCTATTGCAATACCTGGAGATATTTTAATACCTTTTATAATCTTCATATTTATTCCAGATTAAATTTATTCTTAGTAAGAGCTACCAATTTTTCTATAGCCTCCTTTTCATCATCACCATCAGCTTCTATAGTAATCTCAGCACCTGGTTCAACTGCTAAAATTAATAATCCAAGAATACTCTTCGCATTTACTCTGACTCCATTATAAATAACAAATACATCCGATTTGAATTTAGAAGCTTGAGTTACAAAAACAGTTGCTGGTCTGGTATGAAGCCCATATTTGTTAACAATTCGAACAGATTGCTGAATCATATCAAGATTGACGGTAGGATATTATTTCTACGAGAGATTCAAGATCCCTTTGTGCTTTTTCAGGCAGAACTTTCAAGTATGATTTTGCCCGATTTAATAGTATATTTACAAGATTCTTGGATTTTTCGATACACCCCCTTTTTTGAAATTCATGTAAAATTGTTTCTCTATTACCTGCATTTTCTCGGAGAAAAGATATAAATTTTTTCTTTTCTTCGTCTTTCATGCCAGAAATAGCCTCAATCATAGGATAAGTCTTTTTCTCTGCAAGAATATCGCTCCCAAGGCTTTTTTTCATCTTTTTTTCATCTGATGTTATCTCAAGCAAGTCATCCTGAATCTGAAATGCTTTCCCAAGCTCATGACCGAAGAAAAATATTTCATCAATGACTTTTTGATCACTATCAGCAACCATAGCACCTAATTGGCAGGATAATCCTAAAAGTCTTCCTGTCTTCTTTTCGACCATTTCAAGATATTGTTTACTTGTTATTCCATTATTTTTCTCAAATTCTAAATCTAAAGCCTGACCTTCACAAATTTCTAACATAGCTCTACTGAACTCTTTACCCATCTTTGAAATATTCGTGGACTCAGTCTGCATTAAAGTCTCAAATGCCAGCGACATCAAACCATCACCGGAAAGTATCGCAGTGTTTAAGCCCCATTTAACATGAACGGTTGGAACGCCTCGACGATATGTATCATTATCCATTATATCATCATGTACAAGAGTAAAAGTATGGAGGATTTCAACAGCAAGAGCAGCTGGAATTAATCTTGAATGTTCTTCTCCAAGCCCCTCTCCGACAAGAAATACTAATATCGGTCGTATTCTCTTCCCACGAGCACTTAATGAATATTTCATCGGGTTATAAAGACTTTTTGGGACTTCTGGAAGAGGTAAACTTGCTAAATGATTATCTATCTCTATTCTTAATCTCTTCAATCTATCTCGAAACTTTGTATTAAGTGTCATATCTCCTAATCCAAATTTGTAAGTTCCATATAAACTGCAAATCTTAAATGCTGTCTCATTTTTCGACTTAAAATACCATATAGGTGTTCATTTAGTATTTCCTCCGTTCTGGTTTTCAATCGTTCCAATTCCGGAAGAACGTTTTTAAGATATTCACCATCTTCAGGAACATAGATTTTAGTCATACCTGAGTCATTTAATATTTTAAGATAACGAGCCTCTTCTTCTGATCTGCATTCGATAAATGCACGG
The DNA here is from genome assembly GCA_964441235.1 of uncultured bacterium. Taxonomy (GTDB): domain Bacteria; phylum Fidelibacterota; class UBA2242; order UBA2242; family UBA2242; genus BS750m-G69. The sequence goes on from CAYTUQ010000055.1 coordinate 7,466, forward strand.
CTTTTTCTTCCGAGATTAGTATAGTAAATTTTCCATCCAAATAAATCTCTTACAATCTCCATATTCTCAAGAAAAGAAGAAGGCATTTCCCTCAATATTCTGGATTGCTCAGGTAAAGAGAGAACTTTCTCTTTGTAGAATGCCCCGATCCTTTTCATTTTGAAGTTTCTCTGTCTATCTGTTCAATAACTGCGCTTTTAAAACTATCTATATTTATTCCTTCCATCACTTTGTGATTGTTGACACTTTTTGCCCTGTCAATTCTGGATTTGACAAGATCCACAATAGCGCGATAAACCTCAAGCTGTTCTTCATTGGTAAGACCCAAGATTTCACCCATGATTATTTTGTCCAGCTCCCTGCGTTCCGACTTGACTTTGTCAAGTGAGATATAATCAGGAGAAATTGCAATTTCTTTAAAAATCGACTCAGCATCAGTTTTTGCAAGATTACTAAAACACTTAACTAACTTTTGCCTAATACTCTTTTGTATTTTGCTTATATTGGGAACTAACAAAGATTCCACAACAGCAACATCTATATCGGCTATTGCCTGTGCACCAGTTAATTGTCTGCAAGTAAATTCTATAAAACACCTTGACAGTGTTGAATTTAGTAGGGCAGCTAAAATTAATTTTTCTCCAGATTCCTTAGGCGTAATGCCATAAAGTTTTTTATCTTCAAAAACATTTTCATTCAAGAATACTGGTATCCTTTCCCCAACTTTAGCCGGAAATATTAAAGGTGCATAGTTCCAACCTTTACCAAGACTATACCAGGGTTGTGGACGCCGCGAATGACAGGTAGGTCTTTTATCATACTCCTGTCTTTCACCCGATTCAATGTATTTTAGAAGATTTGTTCCTTTCAATTCTTTTTTAGTTTTGTGACAAATAATTACTCTATTTTTCAATATATCCTTATTTAGTTTATAGCCTTTAACTTCTTTCAGTGAAAAAATTATTGGCTGTAAATATTCATCCTCAATTCCTTTTCTTTTAATGTCATCTTCCTTTAGATAAAAGAATTCATTTGCTCCTGTTTTAATACCAAAACGAACTTTAGCCAGATTTCTCAATGGTACTAACTTATCTTTTCCTTTTTTCAAAATTTCGAAGAATATTTCAGGTGCTCTCAGATATTTCCCCCATTTCGCTCCTATGTATTTTTTACTTTCTTCATCAAATCCTTCACTCCATAATTCTTTTTGAACTACAGGAAATATTCTTAATTCATCATTTTCATACAACTCTCTATGAGCAAGAATAGTGTGTTTGATTTTATTGATATCATTCAACCTTTCGATTTGATTTTCCCATGTATTTTGAGCCGACGGAATGAAATATCGTAATTGTTTTTTAAGATAAACAAATCGAGCATAGTTCTCCTCCCGCTCCTTTTCTTTATCACACTTTTGAAGAATTATGATACATGTATTAATATCTGCCTCTTCAAACCATCTTTCGACCTTGGATTCGATGATAGCAATTATTTTGTAATTATTAAGGAAGAATTCCTGAACTCCTTTGCCATAATCCACATCAAGCCAGGAGTTAGAAACAATAAATCCAAAGTATCCCTCATCTTTCAAGAACTTCGTCCCATGAACAAAAAAGTAGGCGTGAATGCCGGCTCTCTTACTTATATCTGCTATCTTTTTATCATCAAAACACAGTGCATTTTCAATCAATTTTTCTTTATCAACGCCAATTTCCGGAATCTCTTCTTGCCTTGTGTAGGGAGGATTACCTACAATAACATCAAATTTTCTTGGATATGTAACCTCACGTTTTTCTTTTCCAAGCCCGACAGTAAGTCTTTTTACATATTTTTCCGGTAAGTCAAAGCCATCTTTAGTAACAAGTAGAGCAAAAAAATCTTCTTTAAGAATATTTGGATAGTTTTTATCTACTCCAAGGTCTCTAATGGCAAGATTGATTGTAGAAAGGTGTGCTGGAAATTTGGCAATATCATTTCCCCAGAGAGTCTCTAAAATCTGTTCATGCTCCAAACGATCATTCATTATTTTTTTATGTTGATATGACCGAACAAGAAAAGTACCAGCTCCACAGGCGGGGTCAAGAATTTTGTCATCCTCATGATTCAAACAGAATCTAAGAATTAAATCCACTACATCAGGATTCGTAAAATATTGTCCCAACTTATGTCGCTCATCTTGAGGAATAAGCCGCTCAAAAATTCTACCAATCACGTCATAGCCAAGTTCAGAAAAGTCATATCTTTTCAGAACATTTATCAGTTCCTCAATCTCTTTTATTACCTCTTTTGCCTCAGGGAAAGCAACAGTATCTATAAAATCTGTAGTATAAATTGTTTCATAGTCTATATCTAAAACTTCATCGAAATAGGTCTGAAGAAATTTCTGAAGATGGGATCCCCTTACCAATCCTGCAGGAACTCGTAGCGGGGGTAACTCTTGAGGTCTTTTAGCCTGAAGTAGATTATAGAATAGGATTTTGTTGACAAGGAGATAGGCTGTTTGTCTTGAAGCTTTGTCAATATCTTGCAGTATTCCTGAAAAACTCCAGCCCTGTTCCAGAAACCATTTAGTCAATTCCTTACGGAAAGAAGGATCTTTATGGCATCTATCGTCAATGATCCTTCGGTAATAAGTTGCAAGAACATTTATTTTTTCTTGCAGTCTAAAAACTAAAAATTCATCTATCGCCAACTTTGGCTCAGGCTCCTTACCCGAACTGACAGAATAGAGTTTTTTGAGAAATTCTTTCAGACCTTTTTTAATAGGCTCGGCGTAACGGGTCAGTTGAATATCATCGAGGTTTTCGAGCGCTGAAAGTGAATACTTTTCTACAATTTGTTCTTCTTCATTCTTTAGAGAATTAACTTTTTCAGTATTGAACCATATTAGTTTTTTAAAATTTGTAAGCGCAAAATATTTTGCCTTTCGACTCGTTGCTTTCTTTCTTGCCGGTTCTTTTAAATCCCTTTCATCAAATACATCAAAATACGGAGGCTTTGCTTCAATCAGGCATAAAATATTCTTACTCCCGGGAGATTCATAGATCACGGCATCGGGCATTTTTCTATCTTTACCAGCGGTTTCTACATCTGGCATCCCCAAATCGAGATTTTCATTTTTAATGATTTCTATCATCCAGTGCATCAGTATAGCAACTGCCGTTCTCTCCGTTTTGTGAGAAGACATATCGAATGGGCTGGAACTTTTTGCTGGTTTCACTTTTAATGTACTCACTTTATTCCTCACCAAATACTTCCATACGTAATTCTTTGTCCTCTTTTAATTCCTTAATTACAATATCAACGCACCTTTTGGCAATCTCCAGAGCAGCAGCAATTCTAATGATCTTAACATCTCCAAGTCCCTTAATTTTTAGAAATTTCTTTAGTGGCTGATTCGACAAACCTTTATAAGAGCCAAATCTTGCAAGAAGGTCTTCAGCAATCTTTTCCGCAGATTTTCCTTTTATACCTGTAGAAATCAAAATTGAAAGTAGCTCCGCATCAGAAAGACTTCCAGCTCCATATTCCACAAGCTTACCTCCTGCATGTTGCCAACCACTGCCTTGGTAGTTTTCTTTAATATGCTGATTATCACCATTGTCCATAAGATTCCCTGAATATTTTAAGATATTGTGATCTTCCCAAATTCCTGTAATTTTGATAGCACCAATTTTTTTATTTCATCCAATCGTTCTTTACTTTTTGCTTCGAACCTCGTTACAATCACCGGTTGAGTATTTGACGCCCGCACCAGTCCCCAACCATCACCAAATTTAATCCGAACGCCATCAACATCTATACATTCATAGTGACTCTTAAAATATTCGGAAGCCTTTTTTGCCATCTCGAATTTAGTCGAATCATCCTTACATTCCAAACGCATCTCTGGTGTCGAGTAATAATGGGGCAAACGACTCATTTTTTTTGAAAGTGACTCTGAAGACCTGGATACCATCTGTGCTAATCTTGCAGCAACATAAATTGCATCATCATAGCCAAAATAGTCGTCTGCAAAAAATATATGACCGCTCATTTCTCCTGCAAAGGGGACACTCAGCTCCTTCATCTTTTGTTTAATAAGAGAATGGCCTGTTTTCCACATCAGTGGTTTTCCACCCTTTGCCAGAATCATCTCTTCAAGCGCCTGAGAACATTTCACATCAAAAATCACCGTTTCTTCTTTAGTAAGAACTTCATCAAGAAACAGTACCATAATATAATCAGCCCAGATAATGCTTCCTTGATCGTCAATAACTCCAATGCGGTCTGCATCTCCATCAAATGCAATACCAAAGTCATAGATACCCTTTTTGATTTCATTAATCAATGCGGTGAGATTCTTCTTAATTGTCGGATCAGGGTGGTGATTTGGGAAAGAGCCATCAACATTGCAGAATAGCTCTGTCACTTCGCAACCTAATTTTGAGAAGATGTCTGGAGCTGCAAAACACGCAGTCGCATTACCACAGTCCATTGCAAATTTTACAGGACGTTCCAATTTAATTTTAGAAATGATCATATTTTTATAATCGTCAAGAATTTCTCTTCGATTTAATTTTCCTTGGCCTGTCGCAAATTTTCCTTGTTCTATTATATTCTTGATATGTTTTATTTCTTTACCATAAACTGCCTGTTTATTATAAGACAACTTAAAACCATTCATATCGGGAGGATTGTGGCTCCCTGTAATTTGCACTGCTCCATCTATAGGTAGAATAAACATACTATAGTAATTTGCAGGCGTAGGAACTATACCCAGGTCTATGACATTGACGCCCGTCGAAAGAACTCCCCTGGCAAATACCTCTACGAGATGAGGAGTGGAAAATCTCACATCGCCACTTAATGAAATTGTTTTTCCGCCCTTTTCTCTAACATACGAGCCAAATCCTCTTCCCAGAAGTTCTACAATATCATCCTGAAAATCTTTTGCAACTACTCCACGAATATCATATTCACGAAAAATATAGGGATTCATTCTTTCTCTCCTTATAATGTTATTTTACCTAAAACCACAGTATGTTTTGCTTGTGTAACATTGGGAACATTTCCCGCCTGTCCCCATATAGTATGCGCAGCAAGAATCGCAAAAGCAAATGCTTCTTTAGCATCTGCATTAATTCTATAACCATCACAACCGCTTCTTTGACATGCTTATCAGCATTTATGAGCGCCTGATACCCTTCTTCATAAGAAATACCTGTCAATTCAGAAATAATACGGGAACCTCTGTCAACCAACTTAGAATTTATTGCTTGATGAACAGTGCCATCTTCCTCGTTCATTAATTTGATAATATTATCCGTAGAGAAAGTATCAATTAACGTACTTTTAGGATTGATTTTCTCAGTCAAAATGTTACTTCTATTCAGCAAATTTTCCATATTTCTCTCTATATAAATTCAAACTCAAATTATTTTAACAATCAAAAAACAAACACCATAAAATAGATAAATCTGGCTACTTTTAAAAGGAAGTAATAATACTACAGGAGGAATCTATTTAATCTGGCTGCAGGGTTGTACTCTGCAACCTAATAGTGTCCGTTCCGTAGCAGGAGCCACGGAACGAGAGTAAAAAATCCACTTATTTTATATACTTATCCAGCCACTCAAAAACCGTCTTATGCCAGAATCTGCTGTTCTGTGGTTTCTGAACCCAATGCCCTTCATCAGGAAAAATAACCAATTTCGCTGGGACACCCATTCGCCGCAGTGCCGTAAAAGCCATAAGCCCCTCCCCAAAATCAAGACGGTAATCCTGTTCACCATGTATTACTAACATCGGCGTTTTGAAATTTTTTACATAATTGTGCGGTGACCATTTATCATAATATTTATTGTTCTCCCAATAAACACCATCAAATTCCCATTCCGGAAACCAGAGTTCTTCAGTCGTTAAATAATCGGTATAAAGATTAAAAGTCCCGTCGTGATTAACCAGGGTTTTAAAAGGATATTTGAAACTATCCATGTGTCCTTCAATCCAATTAATCATGTATCCACCATAAGACGCACCTGCTGCAGCAATTCTTTCCTTATCAATGAATTTATATTTTTCAATAACATATTCTTGCCCGGCTACCAGGTCCTCAAAAACTTTTCCTCCCCAGTCTTTTGATATCTCATCGGTGAATTTTTGACCATAGCCTGTGCTTCCTCGTGGATTCGTCATGATCATTACATATCCCTGAGCTGCCCACATCTGGACATTCCAGCGATAGTGCCATCCATCATGCCAGGCGCCCTGCGGACCACCGTGAATCATATAAACCATAGGGTATTTCTTCTTATTATCAAAATTCGGCGGCTTAATTATGAAACCGTGAATTTCTGTGCCGTCTTTGCTACTGAACGTAAAATCCTCAACCGAATTCATATCAATATTAGTTAAAATATCATTATTGAAAAAAGTAACCTGCTTTGATTTCCTTGTATTAGTAGAAGCTAACCAGACTTCAAAAGGAGTAGTTGTCGTTTGATGAAGATAAGCGAACGTTTCTCCATCAGGACTTATTGTTATGGATTTATTATATCCATCTTTTATCAGAGTTCTAATTTTACCGTTTTTTATATCCATAAGTTTGATTTTAAAATGTCCTTTTTCGTCAATCTGCATCAGAATATTTTCCCCGTCAGGCATCCATTGATAAGAAGCAATATTTATATCTTTACCAGCTGTGAGGCTAGTGAATTTCCCTGTTTTCATGTCTTTTAAAATCAAATCTTTTTTATCCGCTTCAAATCCTTCTCTCTTCATAGAGAGAAATGAAAGATATCTTCCGTCAGGTGAAAATTGAGGTGACGTATCGTTCCCTTTAAAATTCCGATCTTCACACTTAGTTGTAATTAAGGTAGGCTCCCCTCCAGTAACAGGAACTGACCAAATATCATTATTGGTGCTAATCGCTACAACCTTGTCATGATTACTTGTAAAAATCAGTTCCTTCCCATCAAGCGAAAATGTAAATCCGCTGCTAAGAGCAATAGGCGGCACATCATAATTGCCAGGTGTTACGTCAACAATTTCGCGTGTATCAATTGTCATCACAAATATATGAGAACGTTTATGATCCCACCACGTATTCCAATGACGAAATAATAGTTCATCGTAAACTCTTGCTTTTACAGCACTCTTTTCTTTTTCGCTATCACGTTTCTCAATGCAATCCTGGTCTTTACAATCTGGATAAACTCTTGAAGTAAAAGCAATTTTCTTTCCGTCTTTTGACCAGACGAAACTCCCGGCACCCGAATAATGTGCGGTGAGCTGCTGGGGCTCTCCCCCAGTCATTGACATCAGCCAAATCTGAGTTTTGCCTGAGCGGTCAGACAGAAAGGCTAAAGTCTTGCTATCAGGTGACCACACCGGAGACCAACTCGAGCTGGAATGAGTGGTAAGTTGTCTTAAATTTGAACCATCGAGGGCTACTATCCATATATCTGTATGACCACTGTTACTTACTTCGTACATAGTCTTAACAGTAAAAACTATCCATTTCCCATCAGGTGAAAATTGTGGGTCGGAGAGGCGTTTACATGCAAGCATATCATCAAAAGTCATTGCACGTTTTGCTGCCCCTTGAAGAAACACTGTACTTGCCAAAAGAATTAACATTAAAGACATTATTTGAAATTTCATCTCTTCTCCTTAATAAATTTTATAACACGCCATAGTACCAGGAAATTTATGTTAATTTCTACTAATGAATTTGAACTTTTCAATTTGAACTTTGAAATCTGAAACTTTTACATTTAAGTAGATTGCTTTTTTGACGCAGCTATAATTTCTCTATACACTTCGCTTCCTTCTTTCAAGGTGCGCTGTTGCGTTTTATAATTTATATGATACAAACCAAACCGCTTATCGAATCCTTCCGCCCATTCAAAATTATCCATGAGCGACCAATAAAAATAACCACGGACATCAATCCCATCAGCAATTGCTTCATTAACAGCATCAATATGATTTAAAATATATTTTTTGCGTAAGTCATCTTTGTCATTAGCAATACCATTTTCGGTTATATAAATAGGCACTCCCAAAACGTTTAATATTTTAAGAGCACGATATAATCCCTGAGGATACACAGCCCATCCCATGTCAGTTTTGGGAAGTTTTTTATCCGGAAATATTTTGAACTTGTGTTCTGATCTCAAATCAAATTTACAGAGTTTTTGTGTATAGTAATTCAACCCTATCCAATCCAGAGTATTTTCCAGACGAGGATAATTCTCCTCATAAGAAACAACACCCGGAATCTTAAAAATAAATTTACCCGTTTGAATTGCATCAAGAGTGGATTGATTAAATGTTCTATCAATCATTTTACATACATACCAGTCCGGAACGAACCATCTTCTTGCGGGATCAAATATTTCAATACTTTTTATAATTCCTACTCGGCATGGAACTCCATCACCATCAGCATCAAATCTATCGATATCATGAAGAGCATGAAAAGCCTCCGCATGTGCTTTGAGAATATTGAAAAGCACACGTGCAGCAAGAGAAACATCTCTCTTTCCCGGAGGAAAAATACCAAGAAACCACCCTAGTTTGGAATAAACCGCCGGCTCATTGATTGTACCCCAATAATCGACATACTGTCCCAAAGCCTCACCTACTTTATAAACATACTCGGTAAAATATCGAACTGTATCACTATTTTCAAAACCGCCCTTATTCCATATCCATATAGGATTTGTAAAATGATGAAGAGTCACAAATGGAATAATTTTTTCCTGTTTCAGAGTTTCACACACTTCCTGATAATGTTCAATGACCGATTTATCCCACTTCCCAGGCTCAGGTTCGATCTTACTCCATTCCAGTGAAAAGCGAAAAGCGTTACATCCCAGGTCCTTTAACATCTTGATATCTTCTTTATAACGATTCCAATGATCAGATGCTTTACCCGCCTTTTGTCCACCTTTAATTCTCGGCATCCCTTTTTCATTATACGCAGTCTCCCATAACACCCAGTCGTTGTTAGTACATCCACCTTCTACCTGGTGTGCAGACGTTGCAGCTCCCCACAGGAAATTAGAAGGAAACTTGAACCTGTCTATTGAGATATTTTCAACACTCCATTTAACTTTTGTACTTCTATAATTACACCAAAAAGTGATGATAATTAAAAGAAGGATTAAAACAATTAAAAAATTAATCAAGCTTATTTTTCTTTGTGTTTAACTGAAGTTACCCCGAAATTTTAGTGATATACCTGAATATTATGTCGAGATGATATAACCTCCCCTTACATCCTCCGGCAGCTGCCGGAAGGGGAAAGAGGGGAGGTCGATTAAAATCTTCATTCCGTGCAGATCCGTATGGAGAAATAAGACTTTTTCCGTCTCAACTTTCCTAAATTACTATTCCACTTATCAGTGAGTATTATCATCTTAAAATACAAAATATTAAGTTAAAAGGGATTTCCAATTTCGGGGGAACTTTAGTGTGTTTAACAATTATATAGAAAATATTTTGATTGTAAATTTATTGCATTCCCGTATTTTTCACTATTAAAAATAATCTCTTTTCCCGTCTAAATTACCCAAAGTTAAAATATCAAAGTTTGTAACAAAGGGCAAGTAAAACTGGTTGTATCAATTCATAATTTTATAACTTTAAAATATAAATTCTTTTCTAATCTCCCATTTATTCAGCTCATTATTTTTGAATCTCTTTCTGAATCACATATCCGGTGAAATTATAACTCCAGGAGCTTCAGAACCATCTATTTTAATTAACTCTTCCATAGGATTCTCTCTCAGACGTAAAAATTTAAAGCCCAGGAAATAATATTTCATAGGAATTAACGGTTTTTCTTTCCTGAACAATCTCAAGAATTTACTTCTACTCAATTTGTCATTATATTTTTCAATCCTCTTATTCCTGGTCTTATAACTGAACAACTCTCAAGAAACAGAATGCATAAAAATATTAACCCTACTACGTCATTTAGTACTTTTTTATACAATATGTTGTTTGTGTATGTTAATGTTAACCTAACATATAGTGATATATTTTACAAGTTACGTTGTAGGTTAAAAGGAATACTTTATTACTGACCTTTTTATCAGACATCATTTCTTACTCCATAAAAATCTTATTTAAAATCTTTTACCAAAGATAAAAACCCTTTAAATTTAGCGTTTTTTAAGAATACTCGAAACTTTTACATTTTCATAAAGTATTATGACCAATAGGTTATTAAAATCAGGACAACTTTTTTAAGAAAACCAAACTCTTAACAACTGAAAACTTTTTGAAACGCAATCTGGGGAAAAATTGAAGGCTCTGAAAATATTAGTACTCACATTAATCATTTTTACTACTGTATTCGGGAAATCAAAAGAACTTCCTTATTTATCTGCAATTGACGAAAAAGTCATTACAGCAGTTAGAAAAAATGCTGGTTCCATACATATTGATGGTAAAATTAGTGAAGAAACCTGGAAATCAGCACCTGAAGGCAATGGCTTTATTCAACGTAATCCTGATGAAGGTAAAACTGCTACAGAACTAACTAAATTTCGAGTGTTATATGACGACCACAATTTGTATGTATGTGTTCATGCTATTGATTCAGAACCCGCAAAAATAAAGGGCATTTTGACTCGAAAAGACCAGGATTCACCTTCAGACTGGATAAAAATATCTATTGACAGCTACAATGATAATAGAACGGCTTTTGAATTTGGTCTAAATCCTCTTGGAGTAAAGTCTGATCTTCTACGCTTTGACGACGAAAATGAGGATGACAGCTGGGACCCTATATGGTATGGCGCAGCTCATATTGATTCAACCGGCTGGACGGCGGAATTCAAAATTCCACTTAAAGAACTGCGTTTTTCCGAAGATAATAATCAGGTATGGGGATTCCAGGTTTACCGCCATATTTCCAGGAAGAATGAAGACCTCTACTGGACATACTGGCCAAAAGAAGAATCAGGATGGGTTTCTCAGTACGGGAAAATCCAGGGTATATCATTTGTCCCAAGACAAAAAAGAATTTACGTTACACCATATACAAATGGCTTATCCACTATTTCAAAAGATCTAGTTAATAATACACATCCGGAAAAATATGATTTAGCATCCAACATTGGTGCTGATATAAAGTATGGAATTACAAACAATTTAACACTTGATGCTACGCTAAATCCTGACTTCGGACAGGTGGAAGCTGATCCGGGAGATTTGAATCTTACTGCTTTTGAAACATACTTTCCCGAAAAACGCCCTTTCTTTATTGAAGGAAGAAATATTTTTAATTTTAATCTCGGTATTGGTGACGGCGATCTATCCCAAAATTCTCTTTTTTACTCCAGAAGAATAGGTCGCAGCCCTCAACGCAATTTAGATTGGGAACTTGAGGATGACACAACATGGGTTAATCAGCCAACTATGACTACAATTTTAGGCGCAGGAAAAATTACAGGCAAAACTGAAAACGGCTGGTCTATTGGAATTCTAAATGCCCTAACCGCAGAAGAACACGGAAAATTCCTTTATAAATCAAAAAGCAGTAACGATGAAGTTATTGAACCTTTGACTAACTACTCCGTTGCTCGAATACAGAAAGATTTTCGTAATGGGCAGACAACATTCGGAGGTATTTTTACCTCAACTTTTAGAGATATTAAAGATGAAGATCTTGAATTTTTACGAGATCGTGCAGTAACCGGAGGAGTTGATTTCAGTCACCTATTCTGGAATAGACGTTATATGATTGATGCAGCGTTCGCATTTTCCAATGTACACGGCAGTGAGGAGGCAATTACACTAACTCAGGAAAGTTCAATGCGGTATTTTCAACGTCCAGATGCAAAGCATGTTTCTTTAGATACAAACCGAACCTCACTTACCGGATTTTCAAATAAATTAGCGTTTGGTAAAATTGCTGGCGGTAATTGGCGTTGGGTAACAGGTTTAATGGGCTCAAGCCCTGAATTTGAGATCAATGATCTGGGTTATATGCGAAACGTCGATCAGTTAATAGAATTTATGTGGTGTGCATACCAGGAACATGAACCAGGCAAAATATTTCGCCGCTATCAAATCAATTTTAACCAATGGTCAGCATGGAACTACGAGCCGATAAAACTTGGTACAGGTGGGAACTTCAATGGATTTGCACAGTTTTTGAATTACTGGGGAATTTTCTCGGGCGTAAACATTCAACTACCAGGGATTTCTACAAATGCACTTCGAGGAGGTCCCTCAATTAAAACAACAAAAGGATTTAACTTCTGGGGAGGTTTTGACACTGATAGCCGTAAAATTATACACTGCGGATTTAATTTAAATGGATCATATAATGAAGATGGTTCAAACAGGTTTTCATTTTCCCCATTCATATCATTAAGACCTACCGAAAGTGCAAAACTATCTTTTAGCCCTAATTTTGATAAGACATTCGATTGGTGGTCTTGGGTGGAATGTGTAGAAAATAACAATGGTCAAAATCACTATATCTTCGCTGAATTAAATCAGAAACTTATATCTATGACAATCAGACTTGACTATACTTTAACTCCTAATCTATCAATTCAATTCTACGGAGAACCTTTCCTTACAGCTGGTATTTATAACAACTATAAAGAGGTTGTAGATCAGTACCGACTTTCTGACAATTACCGTAAGCGATTTCGTAATTACGAATCAGATGAACTCACATATTTTGAAGATGATGATGGTGAACAATACGGTGTAGGCGGCGATAATGGTGGTAATTTTGACTATTCCTTTTTCAAACCGGATTTTAATTATAAACAATTTAGATCCAACCTTGTTATTCGCTGGGAATATCTTCCCGGTTCTATACTTTTCCTTGTCTGGTCACAAGGTTTTGATCACTGGACTTCAAATGGTCGGTTCAACATAAGAAATGATTTGGAAGACCTATTTAAATCTAATCCTGAAAATGTCTTTATGCTAAAATTAAGCTATCTATTAGATATTTAAACAGTAAAGAGTTCATACCATAAATCCCTCCACAAAGGTCTGTTTTATACAGACCTTTTCTATTTGGAGTTCTATGAAAATATTTTTACAAGTTTATATGAAAGTGCCTAAAGTTAAGGATTCCAACTAATTGTATGTATTTAGGTAATACCATAATAAATTGTAACCCAATCCTCTGAATCGGAATTATTCAAGAACCAAAATATAAATCCCAACAGAATTCATCAGCCAGAAGATTGATGGATTCGCACCACAAATCCAGCCTATGTTATACAGCTAAAAACAAGTTGCATTTTAGATATTTTATATTAATTTTATAATCATGGAAAATAAAGTAAATAATATTATTAAAATAGTAAGAAATAAACTCCCATTACTTGAGAGTAAATATAATGTTAAATCATTAGAGGTTTTTGGATCCTATATCCGTGGAGAGCAAAATCCAAAGAGTGACTTGGATTTGTTAGTAACATTTTCGGAAACTCCAGGCCTCATAAAATTTTTAGAACTTGAAAATTATCTTTCTGATTTATTAAAAGTAAAAGTTGACTTAGTTATTAAGGATTCACTGAAACCAAGAATAGGAAAATATATTTTAAGTGAGGCTCAACCAGTATGACATCTGAAATAGATTATATTGATTATCTTCAAGATATATTAGATTCAATTGAGAAAATCAGAAAATTTATCCAAGACTTAAATTACTCTGAATTTGAAAAAGATGATAAAACTCTTTACGCTGTAATTCGAGCAATAGAAATCATTGGTGAAGCAACAAAAAGAATACCGAATAAGATCAGAAATAGTTATCCAAATATCCCCTGGCGAGAAATGGCAGGGATGAGAGATAAATTAATTCATGATTATTTGGGAGTTAATACAGAGGTTGTCTGGAAAACAGCAACGAATGATATTCCTCAATTAGAACCTTCAATTCGTCAAATAATATCTAAATTACAGTAATAAACCCTACTACGTAACTTAAAAATTTAGGGGGTGTGATAATATAACCTTTAGTAAGTTGACTGAGTGAAAACTTCATTTTATCACACCCCCTAAATGTACCAAATGTAGTATTTACAATTGCTAGTTGGTACTATCCCTAGACGGGTCTCCGAATATCGTATCATGTTTCCTAAATGACGTTGTAGGGTAAATATATTGACACTTCCGGTTTTAGGTTACTCCAGCTGGACTCACCGGAATTTCGAAACCCGTTTTTCTAATGGAAATGCCTATCCCAACGGGATCCCTTTGGGTCGGCAAGGAGCAAAGCAACCAAACAGGTTTGGTTTTTCAATTTGGATTTCATACCACTTATCCTATAAATTTATCTCGTGACTCATGCATCCCTGGGTAAAAAGACCCACTTGGGGTATGTCTAAATTGCGATATTAAATAGGATAAATAATGTGGTATCTAATAACTCTCATTTCTGGATTTTCTTTTGCTACTGCTGATGCCTTTTCTAAAAAGGAGTCAAAACGCACATCTGCTATTATTCTTGCCTGGATTAGAGAAGCCTATGCACTTCCATTTCTTTTACCCATTCTGTTTTTCATTAAGATACCGGAACTGGATCAAACATTCTGGATAGCAATTGCTATATGTGTTGTAATGGACTTGATAACGACATTTCTATATATGAAAGCAATCCAGATTGCCCCCCTGTCTTTAACAATACCTTATCTCGGACTGACTCCTCTCTTTCTACTTATTTTTCCAACTATTATTCTTGGAGAGACACTCTCTTTCCTGGGAATTATAGGCGTTATTCTCATTTCTATTGGAACTTATACACTCCAGTTGGATAGAGCAAAATATGGGTTATTCGAGCCATGGCTGGCTATTTTTAAGAATCGTGGCTCCCTTTATATGTTCCTTATTGCTATTTCGTATGCTATAACAGCAACGGTTGGCAAGCTGGCTATTCAACATTCTTCAGCCCTCTTTATGACCATAATATATTTCTCACTGCTTGCAATAGGATTCACACCTTTTGTCATGGCTTCAACTAAAGGAAAATTCAAACCACTGGTAAAACATCCATCGAGCTATTTAAAAATTGGCTTTGCAATGGCTGTTATGGCGGTAACGCATTTCTCAGCTATAGGCATGATTCAAGTCGCTTATATGATCTCGATAAAAAGGTTGAGTCTTCTTTTTGCTATACTTTATGGCTGGTTATGGTTTAAAGAAAAAAATATAAAAGCACGTATTGTCGGTGGAATAGTTATTATTGCCGGTGCCACCTGTATAGCTTTTGCTTAATTTTTATAATTCCAGACTTGAGAGTCGGGCTACTTGAAAAAATATTTATAAAGAAAAGTTGCACAATCTTCTTCCGTAAACAACCTCTAAATCACTGTCATGAACACGCTCGATAAAACCACGATGCGGTCGGTGTGCCATAAAAATAAATCCCTTTGCATTCAGTAATCGTACAGTTGTTTGGACTGCTCTCAATTCAATGAAAGATTCTCTCGTAATCGGGTAAGAAAAACATTGAAATATATAGAAATTACACCCCTTCATCATTGAAATATCAATCATAGATTCAGCCCTCACTCCTTCAGGAAATGTGTCTCTGTTTAATCGGACATTCAACCTGACATCATCATATTGGCTTCTATGTACTCTTAGAAAAGCCAATTCCCGCAGCCATCCACCACTAAATAGATATTCAGGCCCATCTTTTGTAATTTCATAAGTTCTTTGTTTATCAACACCCCCGAAGCGGAAACGCATTCTATTATCATCAGACTCATATATTATGGTAAAGCGATGATAAGAATCTTCCATTCTCCACTGCATGTTCTTTTTATCATCACCCATATCAATCCATTCTTCGCGTATTTTATCAATAAATGGCACAACTCGTTCCATATTATTCCCAATAAAATAGGAAAGTGAACTCCGTTTACCAATTTCTGGATCAAAACGTGTTCCTGATTCCATTTGCACACCCTGTAAAGCAATATACTCATTTACAGTCATAGTAAAGTGAAATGTCTTATATTCGCCTGTTTTTATATTAATAATCCTTGAATGATTAGTATCAACAAAAGTTATCTCTTTTTCGGCATTTTTAAATACTTCCGTTGCAAGAAGTGCATGTAATTGTGATCCGCCGCTAACGTCTAATAAAACGTCATGTTCCGGATAATCCTTTATAATTTGTTCACATTGCTTGATAAATTCATCAATACCGTCTTTAATTATTTCACGACTCTCAAATGAAGTCGAAAGCTGACCGGAAATAGCCGACTCAATCTGGGAAACCACTCTTCGTTGACTGTTGGTTCGCAACCAAACAATTGCATCGGGTTTCTTCAAAATTGCAGTAAGATATCCTCTTATTGGTAAATTATCAACGAGACAAACCTCAAGCAACGGCATAACAAAGCTCCAATCTTAATAACATATTTCATTTTCCAAGCATATTACTTACAATTCTATCTATAACGAAATTTAACAATAAATTTAATTTTTTCAAGAATATCTATCTAATCTTACAGCAATAAAGAATTAAAATTTTTCGCATAAATTTTTTAATATTTATCCACAAAGACTGATTAAATATATTTATAATTGCGAAATAATTTTTC
>CAYTUQ010000056.1:0-23008 GCA_964441235.1 uncultured bacterium
TTGGAATTGGAATATGGAACGAATTGATTATAAATATTTATGGTGAGTAACTTATAATGAATGACAGTAATCATTGTTTTCGCCTGATTGTGAAACGTAAACGTAATCGGCAAATAGATATGTTTGGCGAGGTTTCCTATAGTAATTACTATGCGGTGATTACGAATATACCGGAAGAGGAAATGAGTGGAGATGTGGTTCTTTATCATCATCAGCAAAGGGGCAACTGCGAGCGGTTTATAAAAGATGGGAAGTACGGACTGAACCTGCAATACGCACCGTGTGGAACGATTGAAGCCAACCGGATCTATTATACCATTGGAATGTTAGCCTATAATGTGATGAAACTTTTTCAGTTATTAATCCTGCCGGAGAGATATTTAACTTGTCTGATAGAGACGATTCGCCGGAAAGTGTTACGGATTGCGGGACGAGTTGTCAGTACCTCACGCCAACTCTGGCTAGCGGTTAATCGGGCTTTGGAATGGATAGAGGAATACACACAGATCAGAGTGAAAATAGCGAATCTAAGATATGGTTGAGACTAACCTGACTTTCCTGCCTGTCCGGCAACCGCCGGACGCAGACAGGTATGATACTAAGAAGTATAATCCTCAAGGATTCTGGCAAAGTATGTTTGGACTGAGGATTTTACAGCATATTTTAGGATGAATTGACTATGACCTGATCGAAATGAAGTATACAAATTAGTTGATGTAGTTATTTTTGCAAAATTTGAGGCTTTTTGAAGTCATTTAAAAAAACAAAATTCTCTATGTCGGAATTTGGGTATGATACTCTACTTGGAAAGATTTGAAAAGGTTAATAAATTTTAATAGTTATTTGAAAAATTTTAAAAACTAAAGTAAATGTTGAAAGAATAAAAATATCAGCACAATTGCTTATACCAGAGATTTTATCAAAAATTTAAAATCTCAAAAAATATAACATCCTTAATAAAGTGTAATTATTTTAAAAGTAACAGAACGAGTATAATCTCAATTTCAAATAATAATATGAGTCCACTAAAAAAAGCATAAGAAGTTGAATCCATCTGATGATTATGGAAACTGTTTGCCAAAGGCATCTCTATCCCAACGGGATCTCTTTGAGATGAGAAAAACAGTTCTATACCTACGTAACTTACTATTATCCCACAACTTTGCCGTAGGCATCCCTTATTGGGAAAGTTGGGGGTTAATAAAACACAGCCCAAGCGATCCAACCGTTTCTCTCAAAGAGATCCCCACGGGAAACGGTTTCTTTCTGTAGAATTATACCTTTTTTAAGTGTACTCATAATATAAAATAAAGTACTTATGAGAGAACAACGGAAAAGGAAAATTGAAAAAGGGCTGATTGATGGTCGGATTTCCAGCTCAATCTGGAAATTAGCCGCTCCTATGATGGTTGGGGGAGCATTGCAAAATCTGTTTTCTATGGTAGACCTATATTTCGTCGGTCGCTTAGGGCATGTCGAAATCGCTGCTCTTTCAATTGCGGGAACAGTTGTTGCTATTTTAATGATGATTGCGCAGGGTATTGCTGTCGGGACAACGGCACTTGTTGCTCAATCTATTGGTCAAAGAGAACATGAAAAAGCTGATCTAATTCTCGGTCAGACACTTCTCCTGTGTATTATCGGTTCAATAATTATGCTAATCGTTACTATATTTTTGATTGAACCCCTCTTAAGATTATTTGGAGCCAGAGATGATGTTCTCATTTATGCCACAGGGTATCTGAGGATAATATTTGGCTGGTCTATATTTATTCTCTTTTTTGTTGGCATAAATAGCACTATCCGTGGAGCAGGTGATGCTAAAACGCCACTTAAAGCACTTATCATAGCTAATGTAATTAACATCTTTCTTGACCCAATTTTAATTATGGGATATGGTCCCTGCCCACAGTTGGGAGTTGAAGGCTCGGCTATCGCAACAGTTGCCAGCCGAGGAATTGGGCTTACTTTTCTTTTTTGGCATCTGATTTTCGGAAATTCAACTGTTCATTTCAAACTCAAACATCTCAAACCCATACCCACATTAATGAAAAGGATAACAAGCATTGGATCTTTTGCTTCTCTACAAGTTTTTATTAGAGAAGTATCTTTCCTTTTTTTGATGCGGCTTGTTTGTTCCTTCGGAGCTATTACACTTGCGGCATACGGCATTGGAGCCCGTATAAGAATGTTTATTATGGTCCCAGGCTTCGGTTTTTCCTCTGCCGCTGCAGTTCTGGTTGGGCAAAATTTAGGAGCGAATAAGCCAAAACGAGCTGAAAAATCAGCTTGGCAAGCAGTAAAATATTATGAATCCCTAGCTATTCCCGTGGCAATACTTTTTATTATTTTCGCACCGATAATTATCAAAATATTCAGTGATCAACCTGAACTGGTTTTAATTGGTAGTTCATTTTTAAGATATATAGCCGTTACATTTCCATTTCTGGCATTTTCAATTATCCTCGGACAGGGAATGAATGGAGCAGGAGATACAAAAACACCAACTCTGATCAATGCTATAGGACAATTAGCTTTCAGAATTCCACTTGCTTATCTTTTCGCTCTACTTCTTAAAATGGATCAATCTGGTATCTGGTTAGGTATTAATGCCTCCGATATTGTGCAGGGAATTGGAATGACCATTGTATTCTATAGCGGACATTGGAAGAAAGTTTATATAAAAAATAGTAGAAAATTAGAGAGAAAGCCCCTCACGCCAAGTACTGATGCTGGCTTGCCATCCTCCGGAGCTGAAGAGGCGCTTTGAAAAAATATAATAGGAATACATTCTATACAAAAGAAGGATATAGTCTTCTCCCATCCCATAGGGATCCTTCCTGGGAGGGAGGAGACCCTTTTCAGTTATCAAAGAAGTCTCTACTATTCAAACAGTTGCTATCTTGTAATAGAGCCATGCTTAAAAGCAGTAAAGCATCTACACAGCACCATTCGGGAAGTAATTATGAAATTTCGATGGTTAGGGTTAAATGAACTAATACTGTTACTTAATCGTGTTCTAAAGGGTTGGAAATCCTATTTTGGAAATGTTGGGTATCCCCGCCGTATGTTTCGTAAAGTCAATTATTATCTTCAAATGAGGTTCTACTTTTGGTCAATAAGATTAAGTCAAAGGAGGAGTAAACTATTTAAGCCAGGAGTTTATGCAGTTCTTAAAAAGCGATGATTATACTTCCTATGATTAAAAAGCGTGAATGCTTATGACGAATGCTATGGGAAAGCCATGTGCGAGAAAACCGCATGCACGGTTTGAAGAGGGGGATTGATGATCCCGACATAGTCGGGAGAAATACTGTGACACTGGCAGGAAACAGTCAGAAACAGAGAAGACAAACCTCAACCTAAGTCTTGGGATTCTGTCTCTACTCTACGACGGGCAGGTCTGTAGCTCAGTGGCTGAATAGTTACATTATATCTTTAATCTAATCGGTTTGTTTTCAGGATTGTATTTTAGGTTTTTATCAGAGTAAAGAACAGCAAGAGCATGGTAAAAAACATTTGATAGTTTTGCAGCACCGGTTATCCACCTCCCTGGATGCAATAATAAATAATTAATCTTGTTTTTGCACAATATATCTGACAAATGTAAATATATTCCACAGGAGCTGTAAAGAGAATCTGCTAAATCAATGCTCTGTCCATAATCTATCATATCATCATAAATGTCGTGTATAATGAAGATTGGTATCCCGAGGTCATCTTTAATATATTTTGGCGAAATTGTATCGGATAACTCTTTGATATTAGAGTTAATCAGTTTATAGCAAACGCCATCATTTTCGCAGCCTCTGTACAGAGACAAAATCAGTTTTTGATCGGCAGGCTCAAGGTTTCTTATATTTTCAAAAGCCAATCTCTTTCTATCTTTTAGGAAATCACCAAGTACTTTTTTTGCTTTTTCTACATTTTTGAATAGTTTTATTTTTTCTAAAAAGTTATTAAAGAAAATAATTCTTCCCAGAGGATTTGGATAAAAGCATTTAATTTTGCTTTGAACTTTAAATTTTCCTGTGAACGAGAATCGAAGGGATGATTCAAGATCAGAGTATATCCCAATAACAAGTGCAAATTTAACTTTTTTATTTACCTCTGGGTTTTTAACTGCAAGCAGGGATAGTCCGCCTCCGAAGCTCACTCCAATTAAGCCAATCCGGTTTGAATTGACATAATCCAAATTTGATATAGCAAGAATAGCGTGTTCTATATGTTCGACGGATTCTTTACGAACCCAGCAATCTTTCATCTCATAAAAGCATGGAATAAAAGCGTGGTACCCTAACAGGGCAATTGCCTTAGCTAAGCGGTTTAATATGACATGGTTTTCGCTGTAAGAAGATATTCCGATATTTAATATAAATAAAGGTCGTTTTTTTAGCGGAAACCTGGAATATCTTAATGCAACAAAATTCACCCCGTTGTATTTAAGTGAGATTCGTTCTTTTCTAACATTGTTACGGCGCCTACAATAGTTGTCGAGTATTCTTGTTTTACTCATGAAGATGACGAGTAGAACGGATTTAAACCTCAATAAAGTGAGGAGCAAAATATCTTTAAAAGTACGGTC
Organism: uncultured bacterium; assembly: GCA_964441235.1. GTDB lineage: Bacteria > Fidelibacterota > UBA2242 > UBA2242 > UBA2242 > BS750m-G69. Next base: position 4,586 of record CAYTUQ010000056.1, read on the forward strand.
TTGTTTCATTTTCGTTCTATTAATAACTTTTCATTGATGTTTGTGATATCGGCAAAAACCCTGTAAACTGTGCGTAATTTAATAAGATAGTGTTTATGTAAAAATTAAATTTAAATTTCGCGTAATTTTGAAAGGTCTAAGATATGATTATGTACATAAACCGATATTGAAAAGAACAGTAAAGGGAATGTGCAAAGACCAAAAGCCAAGATTTAAAAAAAATGCCGCTCAACAACAATCGATCAGTATTTCACTATAAACTCTCAAACAATGAAAGGGCTTTTCTTCGTTCTCTTCATATAAAAAAATACCGTTACAAGCATAAACTTTTTTTAATCGAGGGACTAAAGCCAGTTAGGGAAGCGCTACTTGCAAATTATCCCGTAAAATTAATTTACATTTCAAGTAAGTTTGATGAAAGTTTAATATTAGAGATAATTGAGTTGTCGAAAAATTGCTCTACAAAGATATATTTAATTTCGCCGAAAGAAATCAACCAGATCAATTCGCTGAATAGTCCTGAAGGAATAATTGCTGTTGGGAAAATAAATGAGAAGGATTTTGAGTTTCTCGATGAGGACGATATTCCTGCACTTTATTTATGGCAAGTAAGCGATCCAGGTAATCTGGGAACAATAATTCGCACTTCGCTTTGGTTTGATGTTAAGCGAATTTTTATTTCTCCCGGTTCTGTCGATGTTTATAGCTCAAAGGTTGTCCGTGGATCAATGGGGGCTATTTTCCATATGGAAATTTCACCTAATATTGACTTTGAATTGTTGTATGATAGAGCAAAGGGAAAGGGGATTAAGTTTTTGGCGGCAGATATGTCAGGGAGTAAATTATCGGAATTTGATTTAGGTAATAGGTGGATTCTTGTTTTTGGCAGCGAGTCGCATGGTTTACCAGAGAAGATTATAGAAAGTACAGATTACAAGCTGAGTATTAGAAAGAGAGGCTATGGGGAGTCACTCAATTTAGGAGTGTCTGTCGGCATATTTTTGAATGAATTGCTATATAAAGACAGAGAGGACTGATATGACGTCTATATATGTTGTTTTAATGATGGTTTTATTGTCATTGAGTGCTGATTCTTCAGCAGTAAACGACGATTGTTTGAAAGTCGGAGATGTGGCGCCGATGTTTTATGCTCATGAGATAAGGGGCGGAGATTTTTTTCTTAGTAAGGTGGTTGGAGACAAAGCGCTCCCTGACAAAAAGAATCCTGTAGTGTTAAATTTCTTTACTACTTCATGCATACCCTGCCGTAAAGAAATACCATATATTCATACTCTACGTAAAGAATATTCAAATATTAGTATTTATCTTGTTAATGTCGGAGAAAATGAAGATAAGGTGAAGAAGTATATTTCAAAAATGGGATATACCCTTCCTGTATTACATGATAAATATGGAGTGATATCTAAAAAATATAAAGCTTCGGTTACCCCCACTTTTGTTATTATTACAGAGGACGGGAAAATAGCTTATTACAAACGGGGATTTAAAGAGAGCGATACTGAGTTGATACAACAAGAAATTCAGAAGCTTTCTGGAAAAATTAAAGAAGAAGTCCCGGATATGCTGAAGAAAAATAATTAGTCCTGTCAAGTTCGAGTTAATAAATACAGTAATATTTTACTATTTTATGGAAGGAGTTAATGCCTTGACTTTCCATCGCTGTGTCTATAAATTCACTCGCTTTTTCCGAATAAAATAAAGTTGTTAAATGCCTGAAATCATTCCAAGAATAAAAACATCAATTGTCCTTTTAATTATGGGATTGCTATTTGCCTCCCTCGTTACCATATTAGTGGTTGGAATATCATCTTCAGGGGATAAAGAGGTGACTATTTCACAATTTGCATTACTAGTTGGAGAGGTTTTTCTACCTGTCCCCGTAATTTTTTGGGCAAAACGAATGAAGTCTAATTACAAGAGATTTTTTCGTCTGAAGCCAGTATCTCGGGCGTCCTTTTTATCAGCCATTCCTCTCGGTATTGGGTTGATAATTATTACAGATGAGCTTGACAGGATAGCGCAGATGATTCACCCTGTACCGGAGGGCTTTTCACAAATCAATGAGATAATGACAATCAAGGGTCCTATTTCAGCACTTTTTATTATTGGTGTGGTTATTTTACTTGCACCTTTTGTTGAGGAAATTGTTTTTAGAGGATTTTTTCAAAGAGTATTAGAGTACAGATTGAAAGATGTTACCAAAGCTGTACTTTTTTCAGCGCTTACATTTGCTATTGTACATTTTAATCCCTGGTGGGTGATTCAGATATATTTGATTGGGCTTTTCTTAGGATATGTTGCCTGGAGAACAAATTCTATTTGGATATCTTTTCTTCTTCATGCAATGAATAATGGGGTCGCAGTTTGGTTTGCTCATCAGACCCCCGAATCAATTTCCTGGTATGAATGGCGAGGTCATACTTCACCATTTATTTTAATAATTGGGGTTTTTCTTTTTTATGTAGGTATAAGATTATTTATTTCTGTGACGCCAATTTCTAAAAGGACTGAAGAAGTGATAAATTTTGAAGATGTTTATGGTTCACCTTCAAAGCCAACGTTGTAAAATATTGTATCTGGAGGTACAATCATGTTAGACCATGAATTTATGATTTTATTAGATACTTATAGACGACTAATACACCGTAATGCACACTCCAATATTAAAAAGATGATCGTAAAAACGCATCCTGCAGACCTGGCAGCGTTATTTCGATCTTTTGCTGATATTGAAAGAGAAGAGATTTTTAATCTTATCACAGATAGTTCATACAAAGCGGAGTTTCTGACGGAACTTGATAGAGCAATTCTTCTAGAACTGTTGGAAAACATGCCGCCAAAATCGATTATCTCTCTCTTGAAAGAGATGGCACCAGATGATCAAGCTGATATTTTAGCACAGTTACCTGAAGAAGTTGGGAAAAAAGTGCTGGAATTAATGAGCACAGCTGATTCAGAGGATTTGGAAGAATTAATGATGTATCCACCGGACACTGCTGGCGGCATCATGGTTCCACTGCCACTCAAGATGAAGGAAGAGGATACTGTTCAAGATGCGATCAATACGATTCATGAGCAAAAGAACCTTGAGATGGTTTTTTATATTTATGTCGAAGATGAAAACGAGAAGCTGACTGGTGTGCTTTCTCTTCGGCAGTTATTAATGGTTGAGCCGCAGAAAAAATTAAAAGATGTTATGATCACCCGAGTCATTAGTGTTCAGCCTGACACCGATCAGGAGGAAGTAGCAAGGATAACGGGTCGATATAATTTTTTGGCTTTACCTGTAGTAGACCGACATAATAAGTTACTTGGTATAGTGACCGTAGACGATATTATTGATGTTATACGAGAAGAAGCTACGGAAGATTTTCTCCAGATGGCAGGAGTGGGAAAAGATAGAGAAATATTATTAAAACCGACTTTTGAAGCTGCTAAAATTCGATTTCCCTGGTTATTTGCAACATTTATTGGTGGTTTTGCCGTCTCGCTTATCGTTATGGGATTCAATGAACTTATTAGTAAATTCGTTATACTGGCAGCATTTATGCCGATTGTTGCTGGTATGGGCGGAAATGTAGGCACGCAATCTTCCACTATTACCGTTAGGGGTATTGCAACAGGGCGAATTAATATTAAGCAGATTTTGAAAGTGCTTTTTGGGCAGATGAGGATCGGGATGATACTTGGTTTTGCTTATGGAATTTTACTAGGCGTATTTGCTGTTGTGTTTCACATTCATCAAGCTAATATTCTGAATATGGGAATAACAATTAGTATCTCGCTTATGTTAGCGATGTCACTTTCAGCAACTATGGGCACGTTAATCCCGGTAACATTGCACCGCCTAAACATTGATCCGGCAATTGCGACTGGACCAATTGTCACTACAGTTTCGGATATATTTGGTATTTCAATTTATTTGATAATCGCATCTTTCTTATTGGTTTGATCAAACTGTGACCTGGTTTTTCTGGATATCCTTTATTTTCTCCATTATATATTTTATTTCGTTATTAATTTATTGGGTTGGACTTTATAGACCTGTTAAACCTCAATCCTCAGGTAAGCCAAAAGTAAGTGTTGTAATAGCTGTAAGGAATGAGGTTAAAAGGCTTCCGAAATTGTTGGAGTGCCTTAAAACACAGAACTATCCCAGAGATTTATACGAAGTTATTATAATAGACAATGACTCTGATGATGGTACTTATGAAACACTGCAGGAGCATTCGAAAGATTTCTACAATCTCAAAGTTCTTACTACAAAAGGGGAAAAATCAGATTATAAGAATAAAAAAGCAGCTCTTAATCTGGGTATAGAAAGTGCAAAGGGAGAAATAATTCTGACAACAGACGCAGATTGTTTAATGGGTTCAAAATGGATTTCTACAACAATTGGCTACTTTTCTAATGAAATTGGTATGGTAGCTGGATTTGCCGGGGTTATTTATGACAGGTCTTTATTCACAAAGTTACAGGCGCTGGATTTTCTTCAGTTAATGGCGGCGGATCAGGGTACGTTGAATCTTGGTATTACCTGGGCTTGCAGCGGGCAGAATCTGGCGTTTAGGAAATCTTTGTTTCAGAAAGTAGGTGGTTATAAAGAGGTTATAGACCGTGTTGGCGGGGATGATTCTCTTTTTATGCAGGTCGTTAAGAAAAAAACAAGGACTAAGATCGTTTTTGCTTCGGATTCAAAAGCATGGGTTGAAAATGAACCTGTAAATAACTTTTTAACATTTGTCAGACAACGGATAAGGTGGGCATCGGAAGCAAACTATATGCACAAATTGAATGTACCGTTTTTTACAGTTGTTCTCTCCACATTTATAACCAATTTGGTACCGATTATCTATTTATTACTCTTGTTTTGGGGCGTTAGTGTATTAAAGCCGTTACTGTTCTTTCTGGGACTTAAGCTTTTAGGAGAGGGGATTTTATTCTTTAAAGCGACGGATGTTTATAATCGACGCGACATTCGCAGAACTTTTATTCTCTGGTTTATTCTTCAGATTCCTTATGTAGTTTTTATGGGAATACTCAGTTTCTGGGGGAATTGTATGAAATGGGGCAATAAATGAAAATTAACAACGAATGAAGCCGAATCACTCGGCAAACATTACATTCCGTTATGGGTGAGCTCATGACGGAACTGGCAAAATAAATAGAGCCAGCAAACCAATTTTTACGAAGCTAAATTGGTTTTGTTACTTTGTCTTATAACTGTATAAAAATTAAAACAAAAAAGTCTCCGGCTGGAGCCTATACTTATTGTGGCGAGGGGCGGAATCGAACCGCCGACACAGGGATTTTCAGTCCCCTGCTCTACCGACTGAGCTACCTCGCCACTGCTAAAAAGCGGGTGTAATTTATCATATAAAAAATTAAATAAAAATAAATTATTGCTTCTTGTTGCTCCATGGAAAATGAATTATATTTATTACACTATGACAGGAAAACAAATTCTAGAAAATTTTTCAAATCTGCCCCATAGAGGAGCAACAACAAAAGAGGAAAGATCAGCAGCACAATTTCTTGGAAATGCTTTAAAGGAAATGGGTATTAAAGAGTCGTTAGATTCTTTTAAGGCGATCTCAAGCTATTCATGGGAAGTTATTCTGTTTTCGCTTTTTATGATGGCAGGGATTTTAATGAGTCCCTGGGTGTCTTTTTTAGGGACAGCATTTGTACTTATCGGATTTTGGTCGTTTTTCAGACATTTTATGGGAAGGACAACGCCATTTACACCGTTTATCCTGAAGCGAAAATCGCAGAATGTCATCGGTCAAATTACTCCTGTTTCCGGTGATTCTAAGAGAAATCTAATATTGATGGCTCATTATGACTCAGCGCGTGCCTCAATGATTTTTTCTCCTTCAATGGTGAAATCATTCAGAAAAAATTTTGTATTCAATACTGTTGTGAGTGCCGTGACAATTCCCTGGGCATTTTTAGGTCAATATTGGGCAAGTTTTTGGTGGTTTAAACTTATTTGCATTTTACTTGCACTTAACCAACTTGCAAATATTTTTATTCATATTTATAGAGAAATTGCTCATAAATTTGTTCCCGATATTAACGATAATGGATCAGGCGTAGCTGCAATATTTGAAATTTTAAATGATTTGAAAAAACACCTCTTGCAAAATACAGATCTGTGGATACTGTTTACCGGATGTGAGGAAGCTGGAATTCAGGGAGCAAAACATTTCATAGACGATTACAAATCAGATTTAGATCCGGAAAATACGTATGTAATAAATATTGATAATATTGGCAAGGGGAATCTTCATTATGTAACTGGCGAGGGCATGTTGCTATTCTGGAAATATGATGAAACAATTATTGATAAATGTGCTGCAATTACATCACTGTCCAGATTTTCAAAAATACAACCTCTTGAGTACAGACGTGCATATTTCGATGCACTTGCTTTTGCACAACAAGGCTACCCGTGCACTACACTTATTGCTCTTGACGATGACGGAAACATTCCAAACTGGCACTGGTACACTGACACTATCGAAAATATTGAATATGAAACAATTCAACTGGCGGTTGATTTCTCTCTGGAATTGATAAGGCAAATTGAAGCATCATAAAATGGAAATACTATGAAGAAGTGGTTAAAATGGCTTTTAAGTATTATTCTTCTATTGATTATAATCACATTAGTATCTTTTAAATTGTATTTCCATGTTAAGATACCAGAGAAGGAAGGAGTATCAATCCTGCCAGCGCTTCACGCAGATGTTGAAGTAATAACTGATAATTACGGTGTTCCCCATATTTATGCAGATAATAATCACGACCTATTTTGTGCTCTTGGTTATATTCACGCTTCTCAACGCCTTTTCCAAATGGATCAAATGGTAAGAGTGGCTGAGGGAAGACTATCTGAAGCGTTTGGGAGTAAACTTATTGAATTAGATGTTTTCATGCGAACGTTAGGAATTAGACAAATAACTCGAGAAATTACACCCAAACTGAACCCTGAAGTCATTGATATAATAAAAGCGTATGTTGAGGGAGTAAATACTTATATTGATCTTAATGAACATAATCTTCCGGTAGAATTCAGGTTAGCGAGATACAAACCGATGAAATGGACGCCACAAGATTGTATATCCTTTGTTCGTCTTATGGGTTGGGACCTTACTCAATCCTGGAATGCAGAGATTGTCTTTTACAAACTTCTTGAGATTTATGGTGCCGATAAAACCAGAGAAGTACTTCCTACTTTTATAAAAGACTGGCCTGAGTCAATTCCTGATCATTATGCAGGGCTTTCTGATGCTCTAAGTTATTTCAGAGAACAAAGTATTGCAGCTAAGAAATTTCTTGGGGTTGAATCCTCCAATATCGGAAGTAATAATTGGTCACTCTCAGGAATGAAAACCGAGACCGGAGCGCCAATTCTATGCAACGATCCACATCTCAGTTATTCTCAGCCGGCGGTATGGTTTGAAGTTCACCTTGTAAGTCCAGACATTGATGTTGCTGGTGTTACATTTCCGGGTTTGCCGGGAGTAGTTATCGGGCACAATCAAAATATTGCCTGGGGCTTTACAAACATGATGACCAACGATGTTGATTTTTATGTAGAAACTATAAGCCGTGAAAGAGATAAGTATTTTTATAATGGTAAATGGGAATCAATAGCAGAACGTGATGAGATAATCCGGATAAAAGATAAACCAGATACCACAATCACGATATATTCTACTCGTAACGGACCGATAATTAATAATATCCACAAACTGCTTAATAATTCCGATGATGCAGTTTCGATGAGGTGGACAGGACAGGATTTTTCAGATGAATTCAAGGGTATGTTGGATATTAACCGTGCAAAGAATTGGGATGAATTCAGAAAAGCCGCACAGTATTACAAAGTTCCCGGTCAAAATGTAGCGTATGCAGATGTAGATGGCAACATAGCACTTGTCTCAATGGGAAATGTACCAATCAGAAAAGGAGGAGAAATGCTTCTTCCTCTTCCAGGAGATGATCCGAAATATACATGGCAAAAATATATTCCCTATGATGAAATGCCCTATATATTAAATCCCGAAATTGGATTTGTTGTATCCACGAATGTCAGATTTTACAGCGATAATTATCCATATTATATTTCCAATCACTATGAACCCTCATATAGATTTGAGAGAATAGAAGGGGTTTTAAGTGAGAACAAGAAATTTTCTATTGAAGATATGAAAAAACTTCAACTTGATGATTATTCTCTCTATGCAAAAGAGGTTTTAAAATATTTCTTCGAAGCAGTGCCTGATACTGAATTAACTGACCTTCTTGAAAAAAAATCTTATAAGTCTTTAAAGGCATGGGATTTTCACGATGATATACATTCTTTTGAAGCCACCATTTTTAATACCATGATAGTGGAAATGATGGGGTTGATCTACAAAGATGAAATGGACCTTGCAGGTGAAGATGTATTCGAGCAGTTTCTAAGTTTTTCGAGTTTTCCGATCCGCAATAGTATGGAACTACTTAAGCGAGGTGAATCATCATGGTTTGATAATATTCTCACAAGAGATGTTGTAGAGAGGCGAAAGGATATTCTCATGAAATCTTTTGAAAATGCTATTGGGTTCCTGAGGAAGGATTATTCACCAAATTTTTCAGAATGGGAGTGGGGTAAAATTCACACACTTACTCACAATCACCCGCTGGGTAAAGTTAGAATCATAGACAAACTATTTCGTTTTAATGTCGGTCCTTTTCCATCCCCCGGTTCAGAAGCAACGGTTAATTGCGGTGCATTCAGTCTTAATAAGCCCCTCGATAAAAAAGTTGGCCCATCTTTAAGATTTATTATGCCACTTGATGATCTTGAGAATATTTATAGTGTTATTCCTACAGGTCAGAGCGGTATTCCCAACCACCCAAATTACGATGACCAGGCACTTTTATATAATTCTGGACAATACAAAATAGTAACTACAAATAGATTCAAGTTAATGAAAGATGGCGCAAAGGTACTGACATTAAAACCTTAGTATTCCTCAGACATTCATTTTTCATGAAATCAACATCAGAGGTACTATGCTAAGGATAAGAAATGTTTCATAAAGAGTGTAAATGGTTTCCGGTTTGTCCGTTGAAAAGTTTCTATGAAGAGGGGAATCTCGATTCGAAATGGATAGAGCTGTATTGCAAAGGGGACTGGAAAAGTTGTATTCGCTATCAAATGGAAGAAAGAGGTGAGCCCCACGCTGATTGGATGCTCCCGGATGGAAGTATGAGCGAAGAACTAAGGAATCTGTATTACAAAGGTTTGAAATTTTAAATCCCATGATAGATCATCTATCAAAAACTTTGGCTCAGAAAATCTCAAGCCACCATTTGTCACTTTCTGAAGAAATTATTTATTTTGAGCATTGGAGAAATTGTTCGAGATGCCAGAATCTTTTAAGTGAATGCATGTCAGAGTCGGGATTTACATTAAATTCAAATAGTTCTTTAAAAAGAGTTTTTGTAGGAATCGGCAAAGCAAATGTAGATTTTCAAATTATTTGCAGTGAAAATGGTGTTCTTTCAGTAAGTATAATAAAGAGTGATTTTGAAAATGCTAAAAATAGAGCCAGAGCAAAGGGATTTGAAATTGTTGAAGCACAACTACCTGCATTTGGGATAGAGTTACTGTCTGACCTAATAAATTATTTTAATGATGGGAAGACTTATCGGTATCCTAAAATAGATACAACTTTGATTTCTTCACCGTTTTCACTTCAGGTTCTATATGGGACCTGGATTGTACCCTTTGGGAAGATAGCAACCTATAGAGAAATTGCTGAGTGGATAAGAAAGCCGAAAGCGGCAAGGGCAGTCGGAGGAGCTCTAAAACGTAATCCTATACCAATTCTTATTCCCTGTCATCGTATTATTGGTTCTGATGGTAAATTAACAGGCTTTGCTGGAGGGGTGGAACTAAAGCGGAAGTTGCTTGAACTTGAAGGAAGTATTAGAGAAATTATATAGCAGATTTTAATGAAGTTCCAAATAGGGTGAGCAAAGTTCACAGCAGAAGGAATAAATCAATTATCACTTGAAAATATGAGAAAATTATTATGAGCAAAGCATCTTTGAATACTCAGAGAATTGAAAAGCAGCAGTACTCCGTTCAACCAAAAGTTAAAGCTCAGGATCCCCGGTCTAATCAAGCAAAAATTCCAGGTGTTAAACATGTTATTGCTGTTGCCAGTGGAACAGATAATTTGCTTTCAAAATGGAGATGGAATATTGTACATTGTTGATTGATAATTGTTTATTGTTCATTGGTCGCATTTGTCAAAGACATCTCTTCGAGAAAACTTTAGGCACTTTCATATAAATTGATGTAATATTTACCTTATGAAATATATTAAAACAATTCTTGCGTCTCTATCTTTACTTTCTGCTTTATATGGTGAAATTCCCCTAAAAGGCACATGGCTATTTCAACTTGGAGATGATTCAACATGGTCAAAAGTTGAATATAATGATTCATCGTGGTATTCGATTGAGATTCCTTCTTTTTGGGAAGATCAGAACTATGAAGGGTACGATGGATATGCATGGTATCGGTATCACTTCTCTTTAGATTCTTCAGTAATTGAGCAGGATTCGCTTATTATAGTTATGGGACGTATTGACGATGTTGATGAAACATTTCTGAACAGTGAAAAAATAGGCGCGCGAGGGACATTCCCACCTGACTATTCCACAGCGCGTAATAATAATCGGTTTTATAATATTCCGAAAGGGATACTACAAAAACAGAATGTCCTTGCGCTGAGAGTTTACGATAAAAGCCTTAACGGTGGAATCTACAAAGGTCCTTTAGAAATCATTTCGGAATCAGAGACCGAAGAGTCCTGTATAAAAGAGGTTCCCCGTCGGTCGTATTATCAAATTCCTTTCACAAATGGAATATCTGCAGCTAATTATAATGTTAATAATCTCAGATTTGACCATTTTTATTCTCATATTTATCAGAAATATGATGATCAGACTGAAACACCCCTTTTGATAAATTATGCCAAGACTGTTTTATTTAGCGATGATAGAGAAATTCCACTTTCAAGCTTATATTCCGATAAATCCGGTTACATTGAGGGAACAGGTATTATCAGACATGAATTACAGGGTGAGGGTTTCAAGTTAACGCAATATGCTTTTTGTCCTTTCACTGTTGATAAACCGATGTGGATATTTTTTACAGTTATTGAGGGAGATGATATAGATAGCCTTTCTCTGAATTTTGAAATTAAGAAAAAAGATATTGATGTTAATATTGGCAAATGGGCATATCAGGAAGATAATTGTAAGTGGCTTACTGTTTTTCTCTACTACGATAAGTCTCCCGATTTTTATATGTTTTTGAGAAAGTTCAAAAACAGACATCCAGGATTTTCTGCACTTATTGAAGAAGTTAATTGGTGGAGGAAGTGGCATAAGAGCACTTTGATACCAGAGATAATTGGTCAAAAAGAGAGAAGTTTGTATCTTCAATCTCTTGCTATATTAAAAATGGGGCAGTGCAGAGAAGAATTCCCAACTCGTGGTCAAATAATAGCTTCGCTTCCACCATCAGTATATAATATATGCCAGGTGCGAAATCAAGCCTATTCTATTGACGCACTATTATATTCAGGGCATATTGAGGAGGCGCTATCCGCTTTACAGTTTGTTATGAATAGCCGTTGCGGACAATTTAAACATTTTATATGGTATGACGAGGATTACGGTATTGGGCAGGATTACGCTGTTTCAGTATCTCGATATTTCGGTAATGGTGTCGAAGACTCAGACCGCAACGAAGATGGGCTGAATATTGAGCTTGATGGATTTGGTTTAACACTCTGGAACTTGCGTCACTATATTGAAGTTACTGAGGATTTGAAATTCTTAGAATATTACTGGGGAAAAATTTCCCGACAGATTACCGATGTATTAGTAAATATGGTTGATGAAACAGGACTTATACGTGCTGATTCAGGACCGTATAGGGCACATCTACCAGATAAACATTACACTTACACTTCTGCATGTGCTTATCGTGGTTTGGTTGATGCTTCCTGGTTAGCCCGCTTGATTGAGGATGAAGATCGAGCAGACAGATATGAGGATTATGCAAATAGAATTAGAATCGCCATTGGAGAAAGTTTATTTGACCCTGAGGAAAATACTTTAAAAGGAAATCTTGAGGACAGGGATCCTGAAGCCTATATGGATATTTCTTCTGTGGAAGCTCTTAACTGGATCTTTAATCCGCAAGACGAAGTAAGTAAGGGAACTCTCGCTGCATTTGATAAATATTTGTCTATGAAAAATGCTCAGCATGGATACCGTAGAATTGCAAATGACGATCTGTACGACAGGCAAGAATGGCTGTTTTTCAACTTAAGGGTTGTTGCTGCATTGAAAAAGATAACAAACTTTAAGAAGGCTTATGGACTTCGCAATTGGATTACTGATCAGGCAATTCAGAATTTTTATTTGATACCTGAACTATATGATGAATACAATACTGACTACCAGGGAGCCGTTCCAATGTGCGGTCTTGGTGCTGGAGCGTATATCTCTACTTTCTGGAAGGATTAAGAATAATAAAAGATTTAAATATTTTTAGTTTAATTATAATCCCTTTATTTTGCTTCTCTTTATTTTCGTGCTCAAAAGAGACTTTTCCACCAGAAGAAAAGACGATACTTTATCTTCAAAATAATAGAAACCTTAATTCCAGATTTAATGACTTTCTTGCTTCCTCAGAAGCTATCAGGTTTCGATTGGCTTTAGCATCTGGTAATAGCAGAGATACGTTAATTGTACCCCAAATGGTGAGTTTATTAGATGATAATTCGCCATTAGTGCGATTGGGTGCTGTATTTTCACTTGGGCTGTTAGATTGTTCAAGCTCTCGAAAGCTATTAATTGAAGCCCAAAAGCATGAAAAGGATTACAACGTAAAAAAGCAGATTTTAATATCGTTAGGTAAAATAGGTGATTTAGAAACGGTTAAATATTTAGTTTATAACTGCGATTATTGCGAGTCAATGAATCTTCTTCTTTCTTCTTTGCTCTATTTTTTTGATAGAGGAATTGTTACTGTTGGTAGAGTTAATTATTCTATCTCAAATCTAAATGGGAGTAATTTTAGTAATAGGAAATTGGCTGCTTATGCACTTAGTAGAGTAAAACAGCCCAAAGTTCTGCTGCGCCATGTGGATTCATTGATAAAAGCAGCTTCTTGTTCTGACCGGGAAGTTAGAGCGAGAATTGCTAGTATACTGAAAAACATAGATTTTGATAGTAAACTTTCAGTTTTCAAAAATCTGGTTGATGATGATGACTGGAGAGTCAGAATAGAAGCAGTAAAAGCTCTTAAAAGTATTCCGGGAAGCGATGCGCTCTGGTTTGAAGCTCTTAACGATTCAAATCCACATGTAATTACCGTTGCATTTGATAATTATCCGGAAGAGTTAAATTTGAATGAGGAGCAATTACAGTTTGTTTATGGTTTACTAGAGAATCAATCGCAACGTATAAAGGGTGCAACCGTACAATTTTTAATTTCAAAGTTTGGTCCTGAATCTATATCGGGCTCAAATATTTTTCCGCTTCCTGATTATCTGTTGGAATATGAAGTTGCCGGACTTTCAAAGTGGGGAAAAGAAGAAGCAGTAGGAATTTTAAAAGGGTTATCACAAAATAGAAAGACCTCGATATCAACTCCAGCGTTTGATGGATTGCTAAATGTTTCAAAGCAGCTGGTTTTAGAGAACAAATTGGAATTTGACAGCCTTTTAACTTTCGTTGAGAGTGGACTAAGAAGTAGGGATTTAGCAAAAGTGGCTCTGTCTGCAGCTACAATGCGTGATCCAACCGGCGATTTTACACCTATAATACCGGTTCTATATAAGGCAATGGAAAATATTGACGGCTATTTGAATGCTGAAGCGATACTGGAGATTTTAAAAACCATTGAGAATCTTCGACCGAAGGATGCTCTTGATTATATCAAACCATTTCTTACCAGTAGTATTCTTGCCGTAAGAGAGAAAGCTAAAGAAGTTATAGAATCGCTCTATGATGTAGATGAGAGTTTTTATCCCGATGAGCAATATTTTTCATCAAAGCAGCCGGGATTGTCTAAACTATTTCAACATGGACTAACACCTCTTGTGAAAATTGAAACGAGCAAAGGGACAATAATAATACAATGTGATGGTTATTATGCTCCTTTTACAACTTCTGCTTTTTTAGATCTTGTAGATAGGGGGTTTTATAACGGTTTAAATTTCCATAGAGTAGTACCGAATTTTATTATTCAGGGCGGTGATCCTCGGGGAGATGGGTGGGGAGTACCGGATTTTACACTGTTAACGGAAAGTTCACCGATAGAATATGGTATAGGTTCAGTAGGAATGGCGAATGCTGGTAGGAATACTGAGGGTTCACAATTCTTTATAACAATTTCTCCCCAGCCTCATTTGGATTTCGATTATACACGATTTGGTAAAGTGGTTGAAGGAATGGATGTGGTTTATCAAATCGAGAAAGGTGATATGATCTTCAGTGCTAAAGTGATAAAATAAGTTTTAAATCAGTTTTGCAATTAAATACCCAAATGTGAATCCCACAAGAAAAATTATTGTAATGACTCTATAATTAATTATGTTTTTGCTGTATCCTTTTTTAATAGCAACAACTGAAACGTAATACCCAATAGCATTAAGCAGCCAGAATACAGGTAAAGATAATACTCTAACAATCAAAGGCCCAATTATTGGAACTAAAGCTATAATAGCCATTAGTCCTGCGAACGCATTACTAAGAATTCCAAATACTACAGCTAAAACAGCTATGATTTTTTTATCCAGACCAAAGTGAAGTCCCAGTTCTATAAAAATGAGAATGGCAATCCATATTATTATAACTTTCCAGAATCGGCGAAAGAACGAACTTATTTTTTTGAGAATTTTACTTTTCATGTTCTACCAGCTTTGCAGTTAACCAAGTCGGTGAAAGATAGAATTCTGTTTTTATTATCCGTCGTGGTTTATCTTTTTCAAGCCAAATTTTTCTTTTTCCTTCATTGGAAGCGATTTTCCAGTTAAATACATCCGTAAGCTCTGTAACTGCCGGCTGGTCAGGATTTAGGGCGAAGAGTGTGATTTCAATTTTATCTGTCAAAATTCCTTTGTTGCTCACGGCAATAATATCCTCTCCCAAGTACTTAAATCTTGCCTCAAATAGATGCCCTTCTATGTCAACAGGAAAGGTTTTCTTTTCAATTTCTTCAACGCTTATTTCTCTGACATGCATTAATAGTGAAAAGAAGTTGTGAGTATTTTTTGGAAGAGTCAACGATTTTTTATTTGAATATTCTACAAGCGTATCACTGTAATTGGCAGTTAATATTTGCCGTATATTTGGTTGCTCAACAACTTTTTTACTATATAAAATAGAAAAATCGTTGGAGTCGTATACAGATTCATAGTAATTATTGACCTGGAAAATATGGTTGAACATTTTTTTTGTTCGGGTATTAAACTCAAGCACTTTTACACTTTTTTCCCGGAGTTGTGTCGGGCAGCTGATTTTCATTGTAATATCTACCGATGGAATAAATAAGAAGTCCACACGATATTTGTATTCCTCGTAAGTGTCCTTTGTTTGTGCAAGAGAGTATCCAAAGAGGAAAAAGATTATGAATAATTTTAAAAACAGCTTATTCATGGTTTCAAATTTAGAATTTTTGATATTGGAAGTCATGTAAAATATTATAGTTTTTTATGTAATATTTTTTTAGAGGGAATTTAAATGCCATAGACACTAATTGTTAAAAGGGATTATTCACTGTTTTTATTATAAATCAGATGCAGCCCCTCGAGTGTCAAGAGTGGATTTGCCTCTTTTATTATTGATGAATGTTTTTTTATCTCTTCACAGAATCCACCTGTTGCAATGACATAAAGTGAACTGCAAGAAAGTTCCGTTTTGATTCTTTCTATAATTCCCTCAATCATGGCAATATGACCGGCGAAAATTCCGCTTTGCATGTGCTCTTCCGTGGTTTTGCCAATAATATGGTCCGGATATTTGAATGCAATTTTATGGAGTTGAGCTGCTTTTCGTGTCAATTCAAGGGCTGCTGTTGCTAGACCGGGAGCAATTGCGCCGCCAATGTAATCACCATTTTCATTTAGCACATCAAAAGTTGTAGCGGTCCCTAAATCTACTATGACTAGAGGAAACGGATAATGTTCTCTTCCCGCTACGACATTACAAATTCTATCTGCGCCGACTTCCGCAGGTTCCTCAACAAGAAGTTTTAAACCAAGATTTAAAGTATGATTAACAGTAATCGGTTCGATAGAAAGATACTTTTTTGACATTGCCGTGAAATTGTGAGTTAATTCAGGAACGACAGAGCCAATGATTACACCGTCTAAATCACGAGTGCTAATATGTGCATCATTGCATAATAATTTTGCAGTAATCCAGTATTCATCAGCAGTACGAGTATGGGAGCTGACAAGCCTCCAACTTTCTACCAATTTGTTCTTATCAAATATTCCTAAGACTGTATTTGTATTGCCAATATCAATTGCTAATAACATATAAAAACTCCATTGTAATTGAAAATTGCCATGAAAGGATCTCTATAAAAAAATATCAAAATGCAAATTTCAAATTTCAAATATCAAATTATTAGATGTTCAGATAATATATTTCTGAAAAGGTTTAAATTTCTTTCATAAAGAATTCTCCAGAATTAATTTGTAATTTGCAATTATAGGTTCCCGTTCTCCTTTACTATAGAAATATCAGCAGCATGGAATATTTTTTCTTTCCCGCCTGTTTCCAAAATAAGTCCGCCGTTTTGTGAAATATCCTTGAAAATCCCTTCATAGATATTTTTATCATCATCTACTTTAATTTTTTCCCCCAAATAAGGACAATAATTTTTCCATTTTTCTAAAACATCTGTATAGACGCGTTGCTGAAGTTCCATTAGATTTTTATCAATAGATATGAGAACAGACGAAAGAACTTCCATACGTGAGAATTTACATCCTGTTGAGCAAAAAAGCGAAGTAGCTTGTTTTAATTCCCTCTGGAAGAATGCTGAATCTTGATTGACGTTTATGCCAATACCAATGACGATGGAGTTTGTTCTATTAGATGATGTTTTAGTTTCAACAAGGATTCCGCAGACCTTTTTCCCATTAATTAAAACATCGTTAGGCCATTTCAACGCAAGATGATTTTGAGGAATGAATGGAAGTAAACCTTCGTACACGCTAACTGCGGTGAGAAATGTGAATGAATAAAGCGGAACAGTTTGTATGTTTTCATTTAAGAAAATTGAAAAGAGCAGTGATTCAGCCTCCGGAGATTGCCAAATCCTTTGCCGCCTTCCTCTTCCTGCTGTCTGAAAGTCAGCGAGCACAACCGTTCCATTTGGATGATTGTGCTTGCTTAAAAGATATTTATTGGTTGAGTCAATAGACTTAAAGTGTATGATCTCAGACTGTAGAATTGTGGTTTTCAGCTTTGACTTAATTATTTTATACTTTAAAAACATTTATAACTTCTTCTCCAAGCATATCAATTATTTTAACAGCGATTTTAGAATTAGGTTCTGGAATTTCAATTTTATATTTGCCTATAATTAAATCATTTTTCCTCTCTGGAATATCGGAATAGACAACATTGAAAACATTGTTGTCATAATTGTTGTCAATAAGGACTGTATCAATCATGCATCTGAAATCTGGAATTTTGACTTTAAAAAGAGTAGTATCAATATTTAATCTTTCAATAATAGTTGGAGATATGAAATTCAGTATTTCAATGATTACTTTATTTGTATCGGTTTTCTCAATTTTTACTTTAGCCTCAGCAGATTTATGGATTAAGAAATTGCCATATTTCTTGTCTGTCTTTAATTCAATTATTTTAATTTTATTTATTGGGTATGTTTTATTCCATCTTTCAATTTCGGGGTTAACTGCTAATTCTTTTCCAAGACAGACAATAGTTATATCTCGGTCTTCATCTTGTCTTTTCTTTAATTCATCCTTAAGCAGTTGTAAATCCAGAAGAGTCAAAGGATGATTAAAGTCAATTATCTTTACTAAGTTTTTCCCTAAATAACCATCAAAGAAAGTGTCTGTTTTAGTCCTCTGAATGCCAATATGTTGGACTGAAAGTTCAATCGCTTCTGTTTTTAAAAGTTTAAGGTCATAATCATTGATTTTGTAAACAGCAAAGGAATAATGATTTTTACTCATTTTTTGCCTCTAATTTCAATTTGTAATATATAATATTCACCGCAGAGATACTATACTAAAAGTCAAGTAAAAAAAGTTATTTAGAAATTTTCGG
>CAYTUQ010000057.1:0-22557 GCA_964441235.1 uncultured bacterium
CTGGTAATACACGAATTACAGCAATATCTCCATTATCATCAATCAACATTTTCATTGAACTTCACATATAAATAATTTTGATAAATGTTCATTCATAAATTTTAAGTTACATCACTATTCTTGAATTATCTTTTAATAGTCCTGGCTCCAAAAATAGGTCCTGCACGATTTCCGGAATAAGGCATAAAAGTAATGGTCAGTTTGTCATTACCAATCGTCAGATCATTAGGAATATCATACTGAACATCAATAAATTTTCCATCTTTCTTTCCAGAAATATTTTCTTTGCCAATTTTCTTATTATTAACTAACATATCAAAGGTTCTTGACCCTGTAAATCCACCCCAATACTCAACAACCAGGGCCATGGGCTGCCCCATCATGACTTTTAGATCAAATGAGAACGATCCATTTCTACCTGCAACCCTTGCCTTTCTATTTTTAAAATTTTTGATGGATGAGTTAAATCCTTTAAAATTATGATTACGCTCAGATTGTATCTCACCGGGTTGAAAGAAGTCATATGTCATTTCTTCTAATTTCTTCTTTCTTTCTTGTTCTGCCTTGACAACTGCTTGGCGTTCTTTCCATTTTTCTTGATTAAATAAATCAAAATAAAGCGAATATCTTCTATCATATATTTTATAGAACGGTCTAAATAACAAATTATGAGGGATTCCAACATCTATTGATTTAAAAGTATTTACACTTCCCGATACAGGCACTAACCAAATTTCTGGATTTCTATCTTCCGACATAATTACCGGAACAAAATCAGGATCGTTAGCATTTGGATTTTCTATTTCTCCCAAGTCTCCTGCCAATGCTATAGGTCCGTACATTACAGCAACTCTATCAGCGTCATCAGGCATGCTTTCTAAACGCAAAGAAAAAGGCATCTCTACTTGTACTAAATCTCCTGTTTTCCATGTTCTTGAAATATCATAAAAACTCTCAGGAACTTGCTTTACTCTAACCTTTTTTCCGTTAATAAGTACTTTCAATTCTCCTTTAGAAAGCCAATATGGATATCTTATTTTTAATGTAAATTTTATGGGTTTTACAGTTTCAAATTCAAACGTTGTTCCTTGTTCTTCTGGATAATGAGTACTTTGTTTTACAATAACTCCATTTTCTTTCCAATTAAGTTCCGAAGCAATGAATTGACTAACATATAAAACGTCATTGTTATGATAATAAATATTAGCAGCATATTTACTATGGTTTTCCATACCTGTCGCAATACAGCATGTAAATGCCCCCGGATCTTGATATACCTTATAACCTCCCATTTCCAACGAAAGATTATAAATAAGTCTTCCGTCTACCGGATGCTGAGATGATAGAATATGATTAAACAGAGCTCGCTCATAAAAATCTGCTACTTCTGCTGATACTTCCCACTCAAATAAATGTCTAGAAAGTTTTAGCATGTTGTATACATTACAGGACTCAGTAGTTTCATTACTAAGTCTATTTCTTAACTTATCAGGAGGTCCAAAATATTCATGGTTCCCATTGCCACCAGTCACGTACGAATGATGTTTTACCACCCTATTCCAAAAGAAAACTGCCGTTTCCTTAGCTTTTTCATTCCCAGTCAATTCGTATTGACGTGCTAATCCTATTAGTTTTGGTATCTG
The DNA here is from genome assembly GCA_964441235.1 of uncultured bacterium. GTDB lineage: Bacteria > Fidelibacterota > UBA2242 > UBA2242 > UBA2242 > BS750m-G69. The sequence continues at coordinate 1,644 of CAYTUQ010000057.1, forward strand.
AGTATTAGCATGCTCTCTTGCTAAAACGTCTTTTCCCTCAGAGAAAGGTTTTAATATTTTATTATCATAAAATACTTTTGCAAGTCGCAAGTACTTTTCATTACTGGTGTCTGCATATAAATCAAATAATACTTCATTAATACCTCCATATTCCGTTTGCAGCATTTCCTGTATTTGTTCTTCGTTTAAATCTGCTACTATAGTATACAACCAATCTGCAAATCTTGTTTCTACAACAAGCGCTTTCTTATTATCACATAAACGATAGGCATCTCTTAGACCAGCCATTATTTTGTGTTGGATATAAAAAGGAGACCAAAGACCATTAAGAGCAAATGCCTGAGAATGGATATCCCCTTTAGCTATTTGTTCCGTGAGTATTTTCTTTGTATTTGGAACAGCTCCAATATAACCTTGCCCGTCAGCGTTCTGACAAGTCTCTAATTCATTTACAATGTAGTTTACTCTATCCAAAAATTCATTTTCTCCACTTGTATTATACATGAGAGCACATGCAGACAGATAGTGACCTAAAGTATGACCCGCCAGGCTTTGACCTCCAATACCAATACTATCTGGTGTTGAAGATTCCCATCCTCCATAAGATTCTGCTTTAGGTTTTAACCCTGCACTTGTCCTAAATCTGGACAATAACCGATCTGGTTCATAGTTTAATATATACTTTTTGTTGAGTTCTGTTGCATCTTTAAAAGGACCCTCTAACAATGTTACATCTGTAATTTGAAAAGGGAGTGCTTCAAAAGAAACTACCTCAGGACCTTTCTTTTTAATAAGGGATTCTTCTATACTTTTTTTTTGTTGACAAGAAATCATCATAATGGTACATAATACTCCAAAAAATACGTTTTTTATTATCTTCATAATTATTTACATCTTCCTGATTATGTTGTTTAATAAATCGTTTATATACATTTTTCATAAGCCAGTGATACTAATTTATCAATACCAGATATCCCCAAGGTGATACACTACTTCAATGACTTCGATACGTTAATATCTTTTAGCCAAGATAACGCATAATTCAAGTTATTCCAACTGCTCAATAAGAGGGAGAGAGCACAGTTCACACAGCGAAGGTATATGTCCACAAACTCCACTCACAGAATGTAAAAGAGAAATGAGAGGGTTTTTTGAATAATGAAAAACCCTCCCCTCAGCATTGGATCTATTTTAATATTTAACTCGTCTTATTTAACCAGCAGCATTTTGTTTATCTGTATACGGTCTTTCGTTTCCAATTTGTAGAAATAGATACCACTTCCCATTTTTTGACCAACTGTATTTATACCATCCCATTTCACATTGTATGTGCCAGGAGCCTGGCTTTCATTGACCAAAGTTTTTACTTTTTTACCGAGAATATTAAAAACAGTCATTTTTACATCACCCGCTTTGTCAAGCGTGTACTGAATTGTGGTTGTCGGATTGAACGGATTCGGATAGTTCTGTTCCAATGCAAATTCCGTAGGTTTGGCTGCTGATCTTTCTTCAACGCCTAAAACAGGTCCAACGAGTTCGGGATCCCATCTTTCAGCGTATTCAGCATACCAGTTCAAATCACCAAGCGGTTTGCCGTCAGTTCCTACCAACGCAGTATTGCCAACGCGAAGATCAAGTTGCAATGGCCAGACCATTGCCGGATTGGGCTGCGGACCTGTTTCTCCCGGACAATAATAATAACGTGTTGGTTCATCTCCCCCCCTAAGCAAGACATTTGTCATCCAGTCGACAAGGAGGTCCATCGTCGCCGAACCACCATATCCACCGACGAATTGGGGATAGCCATCTTCCTGCATTGAATAAGTACCCTCTTCAGTTAGGTATGGATAGTTAACGTCATCAGCAAACATATTTACTATTCGCGTATTCATCCACTCTGTGGCCCTAAGTGTATCAGGACAGGCAGCCCAATAGTCTATTATTTCACTTGTCCAGCCACAATAATTGTTCAACATAGAAATTTTACGATGGCTTTCTACCTCTGAGCGTTCAATACCTTCTTTAGCGGCATAACTTGAATCAAGGTTATAAGTTGATAATGTATCAATATTTAAGACGCCCCAACATAACGAATCAACAGCATTTAACCTCTGCCGTTCTATACCCTCGCACCCTACATTTAAGAAAATGTTATTACTTATAACGGCATCTGTCCACGTTGTGTTAAACAGACACATTATCGCATTATTAATGATGGTATTGTGATCAATTACTAGAGAGTCCGTCAGGTCATGCCAATTGATAAAGAACGGACCGGGATTGTTAATTGAGGTATTGTTCCTGATGACAACTTTGCCTGCAGGGTTACCGTCCAGGTTAACCACATAGCCAGCCCACGTGTTCCACCAATTCGCGCCCCCCGAATTATTGTTCATACAGATATTGTTGGTATAGGTCAAATTTATCATATTGTTACGACTAAGGAAAGAGGCTCCATCACCTCCCATCCACTCGAAATAGCAGCCGTCAACAACATTAGTGGTGCTGTCCTTCGTAACATCAATAATGTAACTTGCTTGCGCACCTTCACCTACAACTTGGGCTTCAATGTCCACCGCACAAAAATAAATATTTTTTATAATAACAGGACCATTATTTTGGATAAGAGTACCTGGAAATTCGTTGTCAAGATCGGTAGCGGCCACAACCAAAGGTGGTGCATTTTCTGCATCCGGTTTTTCAGCAACGATATTGAGAGTCTGATTCGTACTAATTGTATGGGATACTTTGTAGGTTTCTTTGCGTGCCAATCTAAATACTTTGACCGGAGTATCAAGGCTGAATCCATAATCTATCCACTTGTTTATCGCGTCAAAAGCAGTATCATTATAAGTGGGAAACACCATCAGTGTATCTCCTACAATGATGGTAGGTTCAGTTGGTGGCTTGATTTGAGCAAACAGAGACCCACTCATCATTACAAGAGACAGTGCTAAAACGATCATTAACTTTGTTTTCATAATTAAATCCTTTCTCATAAATAATTGATTGAATTTTTTAATTTACCCTGTTTAATTCATAAATCTTGCCACTTCCGAAGGAATCCCTTCGGGAAAAGACACTAGGGCTCTAAGAATTAATAAAATATAGAAATTGAAATATACGAAATAAATCAAAATTTACACCTTACCTTTTTATCTTTATTTTTATATTAAACATCACTTTTTGTCTTGGCGTCTTAGTGGCTATGAATAATTCAGGTTACATGTTACAACTAATCTGATCTACGGTCCTCTTATCATTTTTGCCTCCAATAATTTTTTAAAGTTTGTATCTTAATCCAAGTGCAAAGCCGATACCACCATATCTCTCAACAGTCGGCCTTCCTGAACCATTATTGATTGCAACATATTTGGATCGTCCGATATTTGTGATATTACAATAAGCATTTAATCCATCTACCGGAAGCTTCTGCCGAATTGCAATATCATAATCAAACCGCTCTTTGGTAAACTCGTTATAGTTTTCATTGTATTCAGCTCTTCCGAACAGATCATCCGTATACTTCATCGAGGCTCGAATGGAAAAGCCCTTATAACCGTAACCAATGGTCAGATTAAATATCTCGTCCGCTTGATCAATCATTCGGGCTGTGTAAAAAGTATCTGTATACACGGTCTCCCGAATTGGTGTAATTACAGTCTGACCAAACACTACTGTCGTGTCGTAACCAATGATTATTTGAGACTTGTCAACAATCGGATACTTTGCCTCTGAACTCTGTTTTGTAAAATTTACGTTCAATACCAATCCTTTTAACAATCCGGGTAAATACCAGAAATTGGACTGCCATTCCAGTTCTAATCCATTTAGAAATGCATCTCTTGAATTGTTCATGGTCCAGTCAATAGTATTGCCAATCACTTCATCTCCAGGCAGGCCGTCAAACATTTCTGTTAATTCCTCCGGCCTGCCCAATTGATTAAGTGGGATTATACCGTGGTCAAATACTAGATCTTCAATCGTTTTTTTAAAGCCTCCGATTGTAAAAAGCCCCAGTTTGTCGCCATAAAAGGAAAAATAGAGATCAATATTCTTTGAAAGCGCCGGTTCCAGGTAGGGATCATTATAGAGGACACTGTATCGGTAAAGACGCCATTTGGGTATAAAGTCTCCAAATCTCGGCCGAGACAGGGTGTGTGTATAACTGGACTTAACATTAAACCAGTCGTTTGGTCTATAGATACCGTGGATCATTGGTAGAAAAAACTCATTTTCCCGTTTCCGTGTCACATCATCATCGGCTATCTCCAGATGGGGAACGGTTATGCTTTCCATACCAAGGAACGGTATGCGCCATGCCGTGTACTCGGTTTGATTGCGTTCGTACCTTAGACCGGTAATAAATGTTAGCTTTCCAAAAAGTTCAATTTGAGGCATAATATAAGCACCCAGATAATCTTCTGTACCGTGATAATCTCTTTCATACGACTGAGACATCACTTTCCAATAAAAATCTTTTGCTTTGGCGAAATCAAGTAAATAACGAACTTTGTCTTCATCCGGCATATTATTGAGGCTGTAATCACCTAAGAGAAAATCATCTTCTCTATAGTCTTCATCTAATAATAAAGCACCAGCAAATACAGGGGTGGGGTTATATGGCTCTTCTGGTTCGAAATCCTCGATAGTTGTCGGCAACCATTCTATACCAGAGTTTGCTAATTCTGTCATTAAACCCCGCCAATCCTTGTCATAAACAAAGTATATGGAGTGGTAAGTCCCATCATACTTTTTTGCCTGATGTTTATATTTACCTCCCATTTTTAAATCAATTCCTATCCAGTTTGTGATCTCAAAATGTTTCTGGACATCAAAATTTGTCGAAGATTGGCTATTTTCAGAATATCTGGTTGTGTTATCAATACCTCCCGCCGAGCTCCCGCTAACATTAAATCCATTACCTAATTTAGGTACTTCGATCGGATGCACATCAAAATAAGGTAAATGTCCCATTCCACGCGCATCAAAAATCGAAAGACCAACTCCTTCCGGGTAATCATTTTTGGAATGTGCATAAGAAACGTTGGCAGTCAATTTATAATCACCGACATAATGCTCAATTTTTAATGCATTATTCAGAACTGTTATATTATCTCGACTGTAATTAAAAGACTGACTAATACCCCCGCTTTCAAATGTTGCAGAGCGTGTATTATTTTTAGAATCTCTTGTGCTGAAGAAATTGCTAAATTTAACTTTAGTTGTACTAGTTGTATAATCCATCACCAGTGAAGCGCCAATACGGTGTTTCATCAAGTTATCGATATCATTCAAATTCATACTTTCGACAACCATCTTTTCTTTCGCATCAACGATTTCCTCACTATAAGCTGCTGTCATTTGATCAGTAGCGCCATGACCCTGCTCAAACGACAGCTGTCCGAACACGCCTATTAAATTATGATAATACCGATTACTTCCATTCAGAATAACTTTGGGATTTGCGTAGGATTTGCTTAGCATATTGTATCCGTTCTCCATCAATATACTTAAATTGGGCTTTTCCGGCGCTTCTTTCATAATCAAATTAACCGTGCCACCAATTATGTCTGCTTCCTGATCCGCCATGGCTGACTTAGTCAATTCAATGCCACCAAGCATATACTGCGAAATCATACCCAGGCCGCTGCTGCGCTCTTCGTCACTAGTGGAAGCCATGTCAACCCCGTCAATCTGGATCTGGTTATAGTGAGGCGATAAACCGCGGATGACCATTTTATCCTCACGCAGTGAAACTCCAGGCAAACGACCGACAGCTTCAGCAGCGCTGGCTTCGGGTATCTCCTGTATCCGCTCCGCAGAAATAATATTTTTTATACTGTTTGCTCTAATTTGCTGGTTAATGGCTACATTCTGACCTGCCGCCTGTGCGGTGACAACTACTTCTTCACCTTTTAGAGTTTGATGTTTCAATTCTACATTAATTACGGTCACTTCAGCAGATTTCACCGAAATATTGACAGTCTTTCTCTGATAACCGATATAACTTATTGTTAGTTCATAATTACCTCTGGGAATATCGGCAATAATGAATTTTCCTCCTAAATCAGTGGCTGCACCGGTCGGATTAGGGGTATTAATAATTACATTTCCACCAGGCAACGCTTTACCTGTTGCAGCATCAGTGACAACACCGGTAATTTTACCGGTGATCCCGGGAAAAACGTACTGCACCATGCAGAGCAAAAGAAGCATAACTAATATAAGTTTTTTGTTCATTTCTTTCTCCTCTCACTTGTTAGACTGTCCATTTTCTTACTGCTTATAAATCCTTTACTTAAATATATTCCCGTGTACTACCTCCTTCCCAAAGTAGAAATGATAAATAAGTATAAAATAAACAATTGCGTTATCGTACACATTAACTTTTTAGAAGGATTACTTAAAATTGGAGCAATTAGCAAACCATCTAAATTCTCTTTTAAAACCTGAGAACAGTTCATATAAAAGGAATCTTCTGAATAACGATCGAAATGAAAAAACTCTATTTTTATTTTGTGAGTTTCTAATTCCTTCCCGGCTTTGCATATTCCAATGGCAGCTTCTTGCCAATAATATGCATCCTGATGCAACTCAGGCATTAAAACACCGAATTTGTACTTTTTTAATAATTTGAGTTGACGAGCATATATATTGGGAATATATTTTAATTCTTGAATGGCACATTCGACTTTTTTCTTTATATCTGAAGAGACAAAACCACGTTTGTGTATTACGCTATCGACCGTTCCAATAGAAACGTTAGAGAGTTTCGCAATATCTTTTATTGTTGCCACGTATTCATTCTCCCCATATCCGTTGTAACTAATTTTCTGAGCAGGCGTATTTACAATGAAAAATATAAAAAAACTGAAATCTTAGAATTAACCTTCTCTATGTGTACGTACACAATATTAGTTTACAACAAATAGAATGTAATTGTCAAGTGTTTTTTTGCTGTTTGGGTTAGCCACCTCCCGTTTTTTAGAATTCTAGTGCAATAGCGAGTTGGTTTTGATTGATATAACATATCTTTTTGTCAGGTCGGAACATTTACGCCGCTACAGTAGCCAAAAGCATTTTGACTATCAATCCTATTTTATTACAAAGGAATTCCTGCGGAATAGAAGATGAATCCTAATATCTCATGTAGCCTATACTTTTCTATAGTTTTGATAGAACTACATAGCTTAGCTTTTTTAATCTTATTTGGGATTTTTAGGTAATATACTATCTATCTCTCGATGCCTACTTGTAAGAATTCGATATTTTCTTTCATAACAATATCAATTGGCATCATAATTCGATCATCAATATCATGATTTAAAACAAGTTTTCTATATAGTAATTGAATACCCTGGTAACCCTGTGTAATTGGAGATTGACTAATTAAAATGTCAATTACAGAATTTTTCAAGTAAGCAACATTTTCTTTAACTAAATCATAACCTATTATTTTAATTTTTTTCTCTAAATTATTTGACTTAATATATGACGCAACTAAATAAGTTAACGCGTTAGTCACAAATATCCCTTGAAGATTGCTATTAATATTTACTATTTCTTCTATTAATGCGTTAATATTATTTAAATCTTCATTTTCTTGCCAGTTATAAACCTGAATATTATTCATGCACGTATGATCTGCAAAATAGCTTTGGAATCCTTCAGTACGTAGATTAATATGATAATCTTCTGGTAATACACGAATTACAGCAATATCTCCATTATCATCAATCAACATTTTCATGAGCCTACCGGCTAACATTCCGCTCTTATAAGGATCCTGCCCAATGAAAGTTAATCGCTTAGTATGAGGTAGATCCGAATCAAAAAAGATATAAGGAATTTTTTCAGGAATCTGGCGCATTAACTTTTTAGAAGGATTACTTAAAATTGGAGCAATTAGCAAACCATCTAAATTCTCTTTTAAAACCTGAGAACAGTTCATATAAAAGGAATCTTCTGAATAACGATCGAAATGAAAAAACTCTATTTTTATTTTGTGAGTTTCTAATTCCTTCCCGGCTTTGCATATTCCAATGGCAGCTTCTTGCCAATAATATGCATCCTGATGCAACTCAGGCATTAAAACACCGAATTTGTACTTTTTTAATAATTTGAGTTGACGAGCATATATATTGGGAATATATTTTAATTCTTGAATGGCACATTCGACTTTTTTCTTTATATCTGAAGAGACAAAACCACGTTTGTGTATTACGCTATCGACCGTTCCAATAGAAACGTTAGAGAGTTTCGCAATATCTTTTATTGTTGCCACGTATTCATTCTCCCCATATCCGTTGTAACTAATTTTCTGAGCAGGCGTATTTACAATGAAAAATATAAAAAAACTGCAATCTTAGAATTAACCTTCTCTATGTGTACGTACACAATATTATTTTACAACAAATAGAATGTAATTGTCAAGTGTTTTTTTTGCTGTCTGATATGGGTACATGGTATCCACCCTTGGAGATGATATTGAGTTGATAGTCGGTGATAATTGGATAGAAGACACCGATTTTCGGTAGACAGATTTTGGGTTTGTTCAATTCAGTCATAATTTCCAATAGAGTCCGTTTTTCTTTATAATTTAATTTACGTATATAATTGAAATAAACGCTATAAGTAAATGCCTTATTGAGGAAATCCCGACGGTTGTGATAATCTTCAATGTTATAGAATTCATCTTCAATCAACCTATGAGCGGCTTCCACATCGCTATTGTAGGTTTTTCTGCCAGGAGGGATTTGAATAGATTCAGATTTCATTTCTTGGATGATTAGTCAGGTACCTAACTGATACGCTCGTAAAGTGTCTGTCCTCGTTTTAGGTTCCAGGGACCAGCAAACTCAGTTCCGTTGTCACTTTGCCAGTTTATATTACTCAAATTAACCCCATTTTGAATCAGATGGCAGCAAAGATAGTAGGTAAAGATGGCGACATTTGTGGTTGTTTTCTCATAGGCATACCACAGAAACATCAATCCGGTTCTGACATAACAGGCTGTGATCTGATACTTGTGATAATTCTGCAGGTAATAGGGATAATAATCAGGCAGTTGCCTGATAATTCCTTCAGGTCAATCTGAATCTTTTCACCCCGACTTGTCGGGGTCATTTGGGCTTTAGCCCGCATTTCTCACAAGAGTTTTGAACTATTCAAAAATTGTGGAAAAGTTAATTTGTTTAGACAATTTCAGTAAAGTAAGGCTTAATCGGGCACAATTCAAGACTTTACAGTCCATATTTCCTTTTGGAAAGCATTTAAAGCATGTATTAAATGAATAGTAATCGTTATCACGGTTCCCTAGATATAGGTGTAATGCGATATAGTCAACATACTCCTTCAAATAATCTAAAACAGTCCGATTACAGCCGTGTGGATCTGCTCCGCCATAAAAATTTGAAGAGCCAGCCGCGATGAGCTTGATTTCCGGAGAAGTCCACTTCATCAATTTTGCGGCTTCAAGGGCATATTTACTATAGTCATCGGCATTTTTGTGCCCCATTTGCCACCAGCCGTCAATTTCATTGCCCAGCGACCAATACATCGTTGAGTTGCTTATATGGATTTTTCTTAACTGTTAAGTGATTCTGTATTAGCAGTATAGAATCGACTGAGCTTAATCCATATATCTGGGAAAAGTTTTCAACATTGCTGAAGTGGGGTTCGACGGTAAACATAGGAACGCTGGGTGTAAAATTAGCTAGGTAGGGATGATACGTTCCAAAATCCGTCTGGACATCCTCGGTGATATCACTCAGAAAATAGATTATATCCGGATCTTGATTGGACCAGACTGGTTTACTGTTTATCGCATTATTGTCTATTATTTGAATGATTTCCTTGGAGTCGGAATCTAAGAGAAATAAATTTGAACCTTTGGGAATCGAGTCGGTTGTTCTGTCGGATTCAAATACAATCCATTTGCCTGTCGGATCAAAACAGGGCGACCGGTCGGCGTATAGATCAATAGTCAATCGGATCACCTGTTCTTTATTGATTTCCCAGAGATAAATATCCGTATAACCGGCTTCATTTTGGGCGGAAAACAGTATCTTTGTATTATCAGGCGACCATTTGGGTGATTGGATCGTTACAAGATCAGACTGCTGCATAGAGATACCTTCATACTGGTTTTCGATATTAATGACGCGTAATACGTCTTGACTGCCTGATTTTGCGACCAGTACAAGCTGTCCTTGACTATTAATGTTAAAACCGGTTTGCAGAAAATGAAGAGACTCGTAACCGGCATTGCGTTCGCCTTTTATCAGGGGATTTGCTTTCTTTTTTTTGTCTGTATGGGAATAGACATCCGTGTATCCATAACTGTTTGACAGATAGATGAGTTTTCGTTTTCCATCTTTATCGATATAATCTGGATTATTCATAGCCACCCCCGGAGGGATTCCTTTGGAAAAAGACACCAAGGCACAAAGTCTTGATTTAAGAAAACTTAGAACTTTGATAATAGATCATAAAAAATGATTAAACGTAAAGATCGAAACATAGATAAATTATTGACTCTTAGTATCTTATCCCGTAAGGGATTCCTTCGGAAGAGACTTTGTGGCTAATATTTATGAATTGAATAGGATAATAATTCGGGCTGATATTTGATCCATGTTCGGTTATCTGGAATTCATTCGCTTTCAGAACCGATTCCTTTGAAAGATTATTCGCAAATTTCTGTTTTAATTCCAATTTCCATTCATCAGTAACTTGGGAGTACTTTTTACCGGAAATCGCTATCATGGCGTCTTCAAACGACTCATAGCGCCAGTACTGTTCTATCAATGCCCTGATCCGGTCAGCGCCGTATGTATTTTCATAGAATTGTAAAAAAGATTGACCTTCTTTGTACAACAGATAACCGGCTTGCATTAATTCATAACTGTCCAAGGAAAACAGATAATCGTGCAAGATAGCGTCGCGAATGATAAGTTCGGCGTCGGAATCCCAGCCTTCGGACCAGTATTCGGCCAGCCCTTCGATAAACCATAATGGAAAATAGGGCGCATCCCAGAGTCCGATATCGCCGGCGACGGATACAATTTTATGATGCATAAATACATAGACAAGTTCATGCCAGATGACGTGTCTGAATTCATCCATTTTACCAGTAAAGGGAATTACAACCCGGCGTTTTAGAAATTTAAAAAAACCGCCAACACCTTCGGGAATCCATATTGGCAGGACATTGGTCTGTTGAAAATGGATATGATTACTGTAAATAATTAGCGGGATAAGAGTAATAATCGTATGGTTAAATTTTTGTTCCAGTTCATCAAAGGCTTCCTCGGCGTAATATGCTGCCAGCTGAATCAGGTCATGCTCTTCTTTATAATAGTAAATATTAAAATGATCGGTGGATAATACCTGCCATTCAAATTGCTCATACTGAATCTTATTACGTCCGAAGTAAAATTGACAAAAAGAGGGAGTAGTAAAGGCAAACAACAGTAATAGTCCACCCAAACAATATGGTAATTTATTCTTCGAGTTTTTAACCGGCTGCTTAACCATGTGTAGGAAAATTAAAATCATTAATTACAAAGAGTTTTCAATAAACCTGATTTACATTTAATAATGTTAATAATGTTTGATTTTTGGGTAAAAAGCAATTAAAAAATGACAAGCGGTCAATTGTGATTATTTGCTGAGAATCCGGAAGATGAGAGTTAACGACAGGCTAATAATAATCATCGTTGTCAGCGGGAAATAGAATTTCATATTCGGTTTTTCGATAATAATGTCGCTAGGTAGACGACCCAAGGGAATTTTACTGAGCCATGGCCATAAAATCCCAATAATGATGATAAGAACTCCGATGATAATCAAGTATCTCTGCATTTATCTTTGATTAGTTGGAGTTTTGTTTATACTACTCGGTTAAGCAATATTGTCAAAATAAATCGGTCTAACAAATAAATAATTGCCAAGTTTTAATTATCTTTCCGCTTAAGACATCCACAAAAACATGAAAGACGGGGTGCTGGTAACAGCCTACTGAAATTCTCCAGCAAACTCTCATCTCTATTGAGTCATCTCTTTCAAATGGAAGAATAACTAAAGTGATTTCATTATCTACGATAGTCTCATTTGTAATTTCGAAAATTTGAATATCGCCACCATAATCATACCACTCAATCTGATACCCAATGATAGCCGCCTTGGCCATTTTTTCGTTAATTAGTGTCTGTCCATAAAGTATAAACCACTTGCCCTGGGCATCCCTTGCGGGAGAAGTGGTTATTTGATATAAAGTATTTTTTTATCACCATAATAAATTATGGTGTTGTCTCAACCGCAATATTATCAAGATATTAAGATAACACCTGCCTGTCCCTCTGTGGAATTTATTCAGGTGAACTTAACCGTCAATAATATTTAATTGATTCATCAGTTTTTCAAGTTTATGTACAGGCACTAATTAGATCATTTTCAGGAATTAAAGACTTCTTTGATATGATGACCCTGAATCTGTTTAAGATTATCTTTAATCAATACCATTATTTCTGTATTCATCACTTCAATACCTTGGTAAACCTGGTTGCAGAATATTACAATCCAATCATTAAAGAGATCTGTATCGTGTTTGTTTGTTGCCTCTTTTAATATTAATGAAGATGTGTCGGTAACATTTGTAAATCTTTCAAATTGTTTTAAAGACGATTTCGCGTCTGATATTGCTACCTTTCTATCTTCTATACTTGATGAGCCCCTACTGAGAAGTCCTGACCATCCAATTAAACCATATCTATCTAAATCCGCTTTGTATGCTGAACCCATCAGTTGATTTAACTCTGATTGAAATTCACTTATTAGTGAATCGGATAAAGGATAAATAGTCGTTGGATAGTTGATATTTTTCCATCAGAATTTATTAAGAGATCAGGTGAATTACAATTTGCAAAGACCAGAATAAGAAATAGATAGAAGATTATCTTTTTCACGTTATTTTTCAACCAAATCTTAAATCGTTTCATTGTGGTATAACGAGGTCAAACATGAGGTATACTGGTGAAATTGCGTACATCTCTCACTTTTCCGAAAATCTTTCCCAGACTCTCCAAAATCATCAAAAATCGCGGTGGGTAAGCGTCACCTCAATGGACTGGTTAGCATTACCTCCTATTGCTTATGGTCATTTTTCAATAACATTAAGCAACCTATCACTCATTATTGTGAAATCCACAATAAGAAAGAAATTTTAAAAATCCACTGATTATTTTCCTTTTCAAAAACTAATAAATATGCTGTTGCAACTAAAGGAGCCCCATAATCATGAACATAAACAATTGCTTGTGAATTGTCAGAATTAAAACCCACATAAGAAAAAGAAATAAGGCCATAAACAGCCGAGTCAGTTATCAGACCTGAATAATTTGAATAAAAATATATTTCGGTTTTATTCGTTGGAGGAAGAGAATATAGTTTGCATATTTTTTGGGACACTTCCTGGAAATTATTATATGTATCTTCTTGAAATGCAGGATACTTCTCTTTAATCTTCTCAAATTGTATATGCTCCAATTCATAAGATGAAACTGATTTGGTTGAGTCATTTATTAGTATAATATCTTGACAAATTGGTTGATCAACCATGTCCAATATTAATCCATAAATAATGTACGCATTTATTGGAACTTCACAGGAACATATCTCATCATCATTATTATTGTATAGCACTACATTTTGATTTTTTTCACATTTTGTAAATAAAAAAATTAGAATTAATATTTTAGAAACAAGTTTAAGTTTTTGCATTTTATTATCCCATTAATTTGGAATTCATAAATTGCTGCTAACATATGATTGATACTATTTCAACAATAATAGTTTATTGGTCAGTTGCAGGCTTCCGCTGTTCAATCTCACGAAGTAAATTCCGCTTGAATAGTGGGAAGCGTTCCATTGTATTGTATAGATGCCGGCATCTCTGTTTCCATTGTACAGGTTTTCGACAAAGGCTCCGTTGATATTGTATATATCGATACAAATATCGGACTACTGTGGCAGGCAAAATTCAATGGTAGTTACCGGATTAAAGGGATTTGGATAGCTGCGGAGCAATGTATATTTCGCCGGAATTGTGGTCTCTGGTTCATTTGATATAGGATAGTAACAATTGCTCTGATATGATGATACGGTGGCAAGTGTTTGCCCTTTTCGTGTTCCGCCTATCGTAAACTCGATCTGTCCCTGTTGTGAATTGATAAAATCCAGGATATAGGTTCCGGGTTGAAAGGGCCCGAACGTAGCCGTCAGGTATTGCGGACAGGAACAGCTATTCTGAATACCGGTATCAGTAACTGTGACATGGAATGTATCGTTTTCCAAAAATCCCTGCCAATCGGGCTTGATATCACAATTAATCGAATCGATGTACCAGACAAGGTGTACATTTTTGTCATATGACGAAGCATATAATACAGGATTCAATGGCGATTGACATCCAGACTCGTAGTGATCAGTTAAAGGAATTTCCACATCATCCTGATCAAATAGACCACCTGGAATATTCACACAATCAGGGGCGGAAAAAGAGATCAGTTGGACCTGGTTAATTGACAATGTCGTATCAGCAACAAATGTCGTATCGCCTATAAACTTGTTTGTCGTATGAATGATTAGTGAATATTGACCGGCGGGAGGTGTTTTGATTGTAACAGCCAGATCAAAATAGCACATACAACGTAACCAGTCAGAGGAAGTGTCATTTTCCATTAAATATATTGTTGGTCCTTCTATTTAGATATCCATGACATATTTGGCACCACAATTTTGCCATGTCTGGTAATGCCAGATGGTCAGGCTGTCGCCGTGAAAGTCAAATTCAATTCTGTCGTCCTGAGCATAGAGTGAAACAACAAAAATCATAGTGAATAAAAGGATTAATCTTTTCATTTTTACCGCCCTGCATGATTCGTGCTTTGATCCTCCTTATGAGGATTAGTTTATAATTTAAATTAATGGCAATTATGAAAAGTAGCAAATCCGTGCGGAGTTTTCCAATTATTTTCATCTTTTAAGTTATCATTATCAAATGTCTTGCCCTCGTTTTATAACGTGTTCAGTATATTTATTGATTTGATGGAAACCTCTATAAGTACTATCACAATTACATTAATTTACCTTTTTCTTCCAATGCGTTCATAACGTCAATATTATTTCTTGGATCATAATAAGCGCTGTCTATTCCCTCGGGATAACCCATTTGCAATCTAATGGTGTCGGATATAGGTTTTGATATAACTATAACAACTCCACTAAAAGGAATTGATGAAGCTGGTGTCCAAAATGCACCATGATATTTAATTTGTTGGTCAATACATACCAGGAAGGATTTACCACGTACTAGAATATCTAAATTCGATAAATTCTTTTTTCCCGTTTCATTTAGAACAATATTGTGGTTATCTTGAATATAATACAATATCTCGTTACATGATATAATAGGTTCACTTTCGGGTTCGATATATGACAGCACTATTAGTTCTTCAGGATGTATATCATTTTTTGTTAGAAAAATTCCGAAGCCTTCTGCATCTGGTTTTGTTGATTCATTTGTATCAATATTGCACATGATGCAGAATATAGAAATTAATAAAATTAATATTTTTCTCAACATTTTGAAATTCCTTCGTTAATGCTCAACCCTATTGATATATTATTTTCATATCGAATAGTTTTGTTATATAATTAGTACCATTTTTTTCGTTACCACTAAATTGCCTGCCTCTAGCTGGTAAAAGTAGATACCGCTCGAGAACTCACTTGCATCAAAATTAAGTGAATAGGAACCTGCCTGCTGGAATTCACTAACCAGCGTTTGAATTTCCCTTCCAAGCACATCATAAATTTTCAAGGTAACATATCCTGGATTTGGAATTGAATATGAGATTGTTGTCACCGGATTAAATGGATTCGGATAGTTGTTTCCAAGCTGTGTTCTTATTGGTGTAAGAGCTTCATCTTCTACAGCACTGCCTCCTTCTACAACTACAGAAACAGATGCAATTAAAGAATAACACACTCCATCCGGTGTTACAAGTAGATTATACTCATAAGCACCTGCCTCGGGGCGATCTTCAAATTGATAGGTATGAATTCCATCAGGATTAATAGCATCTAATTGTCCAAGTACTGTTTCATCAGTAATACCGCCGGGTTTTTTTATTCTACGAACTTCCCAATAATTAAATCCTCCGGTAACACAATTAGCTTCCCAATTGGATTTCCAGGTCAAAGTAACCAATCCATCAACAACATCAGCAGATAATTCTGTTTTGAAGTCTTGATCTTCCAATATTTCTATTGTTAAATTTTTTTCAGTAACTATTTCATTTGAAGTATTATAAGCTATAAGATCATAATCATAAAGACCATTAACAGTAACATCACAATCAGTAAATTCATAAGTATGAATACCATTTGGATTAATTGCCGGCTCCGTATAAATCAATTCAGCATCTCGAAGAATTTCAAAATGATTAACGTCAGCAACAGCTTCATATTTAGAAATTATTGAATGCTTTAGTTGATAATTTCCAATTGTTGGGGTTTTAACCTCTCCAAAATATTTTACTTCAAATTCGCCAGGAACGTCAGTTTCTGCCGATAATTTACTGATTTTCATTACACTTGATGTTAATGCATAGACATCGCTGCCTGCTAATAAAAATCCATTATCAGAAGTTAATTCAATAGAATAGATTCGATTTGAGTATGTACTAGGAAATTCTTTTTCCCAGAAAATATTGCCATCAGCGTCAGTCCTGATTATCCAGGCGGAACTTTGACCAGAAACATCTTCTCCTCTACATCCTCCGATCACATAGCCGCCATCGTCCAACACTTTTACGTCATAAAATACGGACTCCTTACCTGGGTAAGGATAATCTCTATTCCATTCTTCATTACCATTAGCATCTACTTTGATTATCCATGCCTTGGTCCCATCTTCAACTCCGGGAACTTCATATGGCTGTGCATAACCTGCTATTATAAATCCGCCATCTGGTGTTTCTTGAACATCATAGTATTTACCGCCGCCATGCATATGATTATATACATTTTTCCATATAACGACACCACTGGAATCTGTTTTTATGAGTATTGCCCCACTTCCACCATAAATTATATGACCTACAAAAATATAACCACTGTCAGCAGTCTGATGTCCTGCATGCCCAAATTCTTTCCACCCTTCATAATCATAAGTTTTTTCCCATTCAAGTTCACCATTCATATCAAACTTAAAGACCTGCATATCTTCAGTAAGAAGATTTGGAAAGGATTTATTTCCTGTTATAATAAATCCGCCATCAAAAGTAGATTCAATACCCAAAACCTTTCCGGGACGTGTTTGTGTCCCAATAAGTTTTTCCCATTGTTTCAAACCATTTTTATCGGTCTTTACGATAAAAAATTTTGTACCTGTCGAATGACGATTTGTATGACCAGCTAAAATGAAGCCACCATCTTGAGATTTAGTTACATCATATGCTCTTTGTGGCTCAAATTCATCATCAGTATGGTCGTAGAAATATTGCCATACCAGTTCGCCATCAGTATTTATTTTCACTAAACTAAAGTCAATATCAATCCCAGTATCTAATTGTTCCCTGCCGCCATAACCGGCCAGAAAATAGCCATCTTCTACTTCAATGACTTTATGGCATACATCATAACCTATTTCACTGAAAGAATAGGTTTGTTCCCATTCAACTTCCGGTTCGCCGACTGCTGCTTGCAAACCTATACTGATTCCTAATACTAATACAAATAAAATAATTTTTTGTCGAGTAGACATATAATTTTCTCCTTTCATTCAAGATATAAAGTGAGGAAATCTATGTCCCTCACAGAATCCGCCGAGCGGTTTTCCCGCAACGGGCTCTTCATTAATATTCACATTAATAACCATATAAGGTATAAAAGTTATGATGAATCTTAGGCTTGGGAAGCGGGTGGATACGCAGGTATTTCTTGAATTTTTCCCAGTTACAACTTTTCTTCTGACTTCTTCTGTTTAACCATTTGTAAACAAGTTTAATCGTCTGATAATAGAACCTTTGTACCCCTCTATAATTACCACTAACCCCATAATAACGAAAGTGTCCTCTCAATTTAGAACAGAGTATCTTCCACCAGTCTCTTATTTTCATCAAGTTTCGGATAGATTTTAACCACTTGTTCATTTCTTTCATCTTACTCGCAAACTTCTTCTTATTGGTCGTCCTACCTACGATGAATTTACCATTCCTGCTCCTACCGCAATAATGGGTAAATCCTAAAAAGTTAAACGTTCCTGTTCTTCTGCCTTTGTTCTGCGAGTTTTCTTCCGCATACCTCCCAAACTCAATTATTTGGGTCTTGTCCTTTGCTATGGTAAGTCCAAATTTTGCAAGTCTCCGTTTTAATTCATTGAATATTTTATATGCTTCTTCCTTGTACTGAACACAGATAATAAAGTCATCGGCATATCGAACAATTCCTGCATAACCTTTGAGTTTGTTCTTTATTTTCTTCTCAAACCATAAATAAAGAATGTAATGCAGGTATATGTTAGCAAGTGTTGGAGAAAGAATACCTCCTTGAGGTGTACCTGTATTAGTCTTATAGAAACTTCCCGCTTCTACTATCCCTGATTTCAGAAACCTGACTATCAAACGAAGAAAATTCTTATCGCTTACTCACTCTTCCAAACATCTCATCAGCCACTTGTGGTCTACATTATCAAAAAACCCTTTGATGTCCGCATCAATAATATGATTCACTCGATTGGTCATTATCATCTTATCAAGTCGATTTAGTGCATCGTGAAAACTTCGATTTACTCGAAATCCATACGAAAAATCTAAGAAATCTTCTTCATATATCGCTGTTAGTACCCTGGTTATGCACATCTGAACAATCTTATCCTCTATTGACGGTATTCCCAGAGGTCTCTGTTTCCCATTCGATTTGGGTATATACACCCTCTTAACTGGCTGAGGTCTATACGAAAACCTTTTCATACTACTTACAAGTTTCTCCAAATTGCTCTCAAGGTCCTCTTCATATTCCTCAAAACTAACTCCGTCAATACCTACTACCTTATCCTTTTTAAGCATATAGAAGCATTCTTTCAGGTTGGGTACATTTAACAAATGTGCTACATTGTTGAACTTACATCTCTTATCCTTTCTGGCTATTTCCGATATAAGGTTTAGTTTAGTTTCCATAGTTCTCCCAATTCCGTGTTTAGACTATGTTTCCCTTTACCTCTGCATATTAACGCTAATTCCGGTGAAATATTTACCAGTATTAACTCGGACTCATTGTCACGCACCTGCCCGTAAAAGTGCGTTATCCTACCAAAGAGCAATAAGGCTCTCCTCCCAGTGGGGATCCCTGTTGGGACAACTTCCTGTCCATACGGATCTTCTGACAACTTTCATTCAATACCATACCACTGACTCAGACCCCGAGAGGGTGATATATACCTTTCCATAACGGTATACCATACTCTGTCTTCGAGTAAATGATCCCGACAAGTCGGAAATTTTATAGACCAAATAAATTTGACCTTTCGACACTATTTAAAACGAAAATCCAGTTTAAAATCAAATAACCATGGTATTTTAGGATTGATACCTTCTCTTTCTAACTTATTTGGTAAATCTTCATAATATTGTTTCAAATTTAATGATTCAGGTACATTATACAAAGTAGCAATGATAGTATCATCCTTTACACGCAAATCACCATCAATTCCACGTAAAATGGAATCTGCAAGATGTTTTGATGTCCATTTTCTATATGGTTGTGGCAATTTTTTCTTAAGTTGGTGAGTTGCTGCTTGAGCAATAAGAGCCAAAGAGAGTTTTCCATATCGAATGTTTAAATTCATAGTTGCTGCACGATCCCATCCCATTGCTCCTTCAAAGTTGAAGAATTCTTCAATAGTCCATCGCTCTGGATAATCTTCTGTAATTAATTCCAAAGAAGATCTATCCCCAGTAGTAATAAAAGGTTTGTAATTATATTCTTCTTCCTTTTCGCCACTCCGCTGCCCAATAAGTCTGAATTCGTGTTTACTTCTTTTAAATTTATATGGCATCTCAGCAATAGCATATCCTGCCCATTGGCGTTTATAATCAAGACCTTGAATGGCAGTCATTACTCTTTTATTTCTGACAACAGGCATAAGGATATCATATCTCTCACTTTCAATAATGTAGTCCAATAATTCACAACTTTCATGTTCTGTATCTGCCAGTAGTAACACCATTTTTGAATTTAAAATTTTATCTAATATTCTAAGTGATTCTATAGAAGCCTTCGTTATTGTTTTTCCAGATGAGCCTATTGTAAAACAGAGTGGTTGTCCAGTCTCAATATCCAAACTAAAAAATGTTTGTAGAACACTATTAGAGTGTTTATCTGGACGACTTTTCTTTCTAGGCATTACTCTCCGAGAAAAAGTACGAATACGATGGGGATCAAATGCTAAGATTTTTTCTTGGAAATGACCAGTGCTTTGGCGGAGTAGAGCAAGATTAATTTGAAGCCTCTTTGCGTCTTCTATACTGTGTTCGTCCAATAAGTAGTGAATTCCCTGATCTGTAGCAATATAGGGCAGTCCGTTAGCTATCTCTCCCGCAAGGGATCCCTGTTGGGAAAAACCTTGATGATTTAATGAGCGAGTCTGACGAATCCCATTTATACACAGAGCCGATTCATGAACCATTTGAAGCGCTAAACGTGGTTTTATCCCACTGTGATTATCACCAGTCCATGTAGTTACTAAATCCCATGTCCCTAAACGCAAATGCTCTGGAATCAATAACCATATACCTAACAAAGTTCCGGATACTTTCTGTGCCAATAATTCTCTAACACCACGCTC
>CAYTUQ010000058.1:0-22287 GCA_964441235.1 uncultured bacterium
ATATTTTAGGGATTATTATGACTATTGATGTATCTGTGAAAATCGGTGTTTAATGAATTCTTGACCTTCTTGTCTGAATTTAAAAATGATAATCCAGACTGGTTTATAGATATTTATCGGAATTCCGAACATGAGCTAGATATTGCCATAAAATCATTGAATGATATAAATAATTTAGGCATTCACGACATTTTTGAGCCAGATAATAATATTGACTCTATAAGATTTATTGAAAACCATATTCATTTCAATTATATCAAATTAATAGAAGCAGTTTATCATAAATACTTACGATTTATAGCATATCAAAATAGACTTCTTAGAAAGAAACCGATTGACGGCTTAGATATTTATAATTGTATTGAGGAAGTTCACAAAACGAAATATAGATACTTAACTACTTGCTACAATAACACGATTAGAAATGGAATTGCACATGGTTGTATTACTTATAAAGAGAATGATACTATTTACAAAGGAAAGAAGGGAAAACCATACGAAATAAGGACAAAGAGGATTATACGGATGTTTGATGATTTATTAGATATCTGTAATGGATTTTCTTTGGCATTTAAGGTATTTATAATTCTAAACAGAGATTTTATGCAAGACAAAAGTCTTGTTGTTCCTAGACAATTTCTAATCCAAGAATTAAAGGCTCAAGCTAATGCACCCAAATGGGAAGTAATTGATTGCTTGGAAAACGTTATAATGGGTGGGAAGAAACAATTAAACATTTTCACTAAAAATGGATTATTGGACTTTCAAGAAGTTAGTTATTATGCATTTAGAACAGCAGTTTTAGCAGAATATTTTGCGAGTGGATATGATAGGTATTTCTTTTCGCTAAAATCTAAATACAGTTTGACTGGTTGGGCTGGATATGATGGCAAGATTCTGAAAAGAGAAAGATTAAATAATAGTAATGATCTAGATGGATACAAAGGAGTTTTAGAGGAGAATCTTTTATTCTTTATCCCTAAAATAAAAATTCCAAAAGTTTTAAGGAAGTTTATGCGATTTTTATTAATAGCAAAAAGAACTTTCCCTATCGAATACCATAAAAGCACAAATAACATCTTTAAAAGAAAATACGAATTAAGAGAAACAAAACCTTTTCGTAGAGGATTATCAATTATAATTAATGACCCAAGTTTGTATATTTATCCTGAACACAAAGAGTACATTGTGGAATTAATAAGGACTGATTATAAAAAGATTGTTCGATATGCAATTCGAAAATCGAAAAAAGAAATTAATGTCATATCATCAAGATTCTTACGGACAAAGTATATTCGAGTAACTATTTATGACACCGATTTACGAAAAAGACATTTGAGAGGCTCAGGATTAATTGATAGTTTAGTTTGTTCGATAACAGTAAATAAATCTAGAAAAATTAGGAATATTGATTTTATTGGAGGAAAACTTGAGGAAAGAGGAAAATATCGGATAGTCTGGAATGGTAAATGGTCAGGAATAAAACACGTTTGCTGACAATGCATCATAAAACATTGCGCGGATAGTGCTAAATTTGAACAACATAACAATTAATCAACGGCTCAGCAGCTTGATACGGAAGCATTTCAAAATGAGAAACGTTTAATATGCTCGACGTTAGGCGAAATCGTTGGACTATAAAAAAAGGTGTTCAAAATGGTTAATCAATTAACTTTGTTTGATGACAAAACAAAAAGCAAGACCAACTATATAGCTGAGTCTTATACTGGAATCTATAGTATGCACAAATATTGGTCAAAGAAACCATACAATATTATACGGGATTTTATTTTACAGTATACAACTAAGGATGAGATAGTGATTGATCCTTTCTGTGGTTCTGGGATTTCAATAACAGAATCTGTTTTTACAGGAAGAAAGGCAATTGGAATAGACATAAATCCATCTGCAATTTTTATAACAAGACAGATGATTAATAAAATACCCATGAAATTAATACGGGAAGAGTTTAGTAAGTTTGAATCAGAAATTAAGAGTGTAATAAATTCTTTCTATGTAATAAAAAGAGGGAATAGAAAATTTATAGGAACACATTTTATATGGGAGAATGGTAGACTGACAGAAGTCTGGTATAAAAATGATATAAAAGCCAGAACAAAAATTATTGAGAAACCTACAGGAGATGATTTAGAGTTAGCATTATCTTTTTCTTATGATAAAATACCTTATGATTATCCGAAAGATAAGTTCTTCCAAAACTCACGAATTAACACAAATCGTGAAAATCATATCTATGATTTATTTACTCCACGAAATTTAATGGCGTTATCCCTTCTAATAGATAGAATAGAAAAAATTGAAAATAATGATGTTAGAGAACTCTTTAAATTTTGTTTTACTGGTTCAGTTGGGCAAGCTAGTAAGATGGTTTTTATCGTTAAACGAAGAGGAAAGTTCAATGGTAAATCAAGGAAAACTGAGAGAAAGGAAGTAGGTAGTTGGGTAATTGGTTACTGGTTACCGAAGGAAAATTTTGAAATAAATGTTTGGAACTGTTTTGAAAATAGATACAGGAAAATTCTTAAAGCAAAAAGGGGGTTAGAATACAGAAAATATATAATTAAAGAAGCTAACAACTTTGAAGAACTATTAGATACAAAAAATTTACTTCTTATAAATTCTCCCTCCCAAAAAGTATTAAAAGAAATACCAAATAATTCTGTAGATTATGTAATAACAGATCCCCCGCATGGCAATCGACAACCATATTTAGAGTTAAGTATGATGTGGAATAGTTGGCTTAAAAAAGATGTCAATTACAAAGATGAGATTGTAATAAGCGAGTCTAAAGATAGAACTAAAGATATATATAATTATTATGAGTTATTAAATGAAGTGCTTGCTGAAATTGAAAGAATATTAAAGCCAAATCGTTACTTCTCTTTGATGTTTAATAGCTTGGACGATGAAACTTGGATAAATTTGATTACACATACGAATAAACTTAATTTTGAATTAGAAAAAGTTGAAACTTTAGAGTATTCTGCTAACTCGATTGTGCAGGATACTCGTGGAGCTGGATTAAAGACCGATTTCATATTAACTTTCAGGAAAAATCAAAACAAGATTATCAAAAAAATTGAACTAATTTCTGCAAAGAATAACAAAGATTACCTTGTCAGTTTAATAGAGGGTTATCTGGAAGCTAGTAGGGAAAATGGATTAGAAACATATCAGATTTTGAATTTGTTAGTTTCCGATTTACTACAACAGAATAAATTTTTTAGATTATCCAAGATTTTAAATGTACTAAAAGCGGATTTTGACAAAGAAAAAAATAAGTGGATGAAGAGAGGGATATAAATGGATTTAAAGCAAGAATTTAGAAAATTGAAAGGATACTATCAGGGAAGCGATTTTGAAAAAATATTCAGCCATGAATTTGGGACATATTTCCTTAAGATGCGTTCAATATCAAGAAGCAATATTTTGAGGGAATTGGGAGAAAGATTAAAAATTGATACTTCTAGAATTTCGGGAAGGGATTTATTTGAATTCATATTTTGTAAGAATATCGCAAATGACGATATAGATGATTTTATCAAACAAATTTATAAGAGAGAAAGAAAAGAGAGAATCAAAAATGAAGATTATTTATATTCACAGCTCTATAAATTGAAAGTTTTTGATTGGGGTGGGTTCTATCAAAATGCTGTCGAACAAACCATAGTTAATAATTACATAAAAAAGATTCAGGATTATGAGATACTTTGCAATAGTATCGAAAATGATATAAATCCAAGATTGCGGGGCTATATATTATGTTCATGGTATAATCATTGGACATCTATATTAATAGAAGATATGTTTAGAGACCATCACTATTTATTGCCTGCTGTGGGTCTAATTAAGAAAGTAGATTTTTTCTGGAGAGATTTTCCTTTTGATTTAAAGGTTACATATTTTCCTGCCGGTTACACGCAATTAAAGAGGAATGAATTAGGTTTAAGTCCAGAATTAACAGATCTAAAAAGATTTGCGAGACAACAAAATATTCCTTATGATAGAAACGCAAAAAATAAGGATATTTTCTCGGAACTTCTGACAAGAATCTCGGAGGATATCTCATACGAAGCAAAAGAATTTATCAGAAGTTTCCATCGAACAAGAGAAAAAATAATTATCAACACTATAAAAAATCCAAAGGAATTGATTAAATGGTTTTATGAAGAGCAGTGTGTTAGAAGATTTGACGCTGCAAATAGATTTTTTCTAGTTCTGATTGATTTAAAAAATTTAGACGATAGCTGGAAGCTTAAAAGAAATAAGAAATTATTACGTGGAAAGATAAATGGTTTTCTAGACAATAACAAAGATATGGATTTTGAAAAGTTGAAAATATCTTTTAATTGGCAGGAAAGAACATATACAACTTATGCGACTATATTATTTATAATAAAGGATTAGATTATTATGAGACCAACGACATCGCTTAACACGGTGTAAAAGACTGCGCTTCGCTCCGTCCAAATCCGCCTGCGGCGGACTTCTTTTACACCGGAGACGTTAGATGAAATTGCCCCTCAAACAATTAGAGATGAAAAGAGAGAATGAAATGAAAAAGATTGGATTGTCTTTGGCACTGTTTTTTATAGTATCAGGAATTGCCATGGCGGATGAATTTAGTGACGGCTTCAACAATGGGAATTACCATGGATATATTTCGGCTAACGCTTTGTCAACTTCTATTTTGTCCACTGACATGAAACCTGAAGCAAACACTTTCAAGAAGAAGCGATGTCTTAAAGTAGGACGATTGGCAGGTGCAATATCTGGTAGTGCAATAGGACTTTTGCACTTTTATTGGCTTAGCGTGGATGAGAGTCTGTCTTGGAAGGTGGCTGCTACTGGAATTCCTGCAACTGTTGTTAGTGCATATGTGGGAATGAGATCAACAGAGTGGGCAACAAAACAGATTATGAGAGGGAAACCTAAACCATGGAAGGCTGCATTAAAAGGAGCGATGTATGGTGCTATCGATGGAGCAATTATTCTTGCTGCTAGCTATGTTCCATTTTTAATTACGGGGCATTATTTAGGAACGGTTGATTTTAATTTTAGTGATGACTTGATAATTTTAAAAATAGTTGGAGCTTCTATTTTGGGTGGAGCTTTATATGGGGGAACATTTGGTGCGGTAGTAGGAGGTATCTCTGGTCCTTGTATTTCAGTATATATGAAGTTTTGAATTGATTAAAAGAGTGAGTATAGTAAGAGTTAATTTAATCGTATTTATGTATGAATTCACGAGCATGAAGAAACCGATATTGTTGAATAATGGTAAGTTATGTCTGGAGCAACTTCATATAACAGCGGAAATGAGGCTCGACTCTTGCAGAGCCTCGACCCAAATTGCCTTTGGCAACTTCTTTTATCCGCAAACCGTTATAGGCAATTAAATTTAATAGGAGGAAACAGTGATGAAGAACAGAAATAAAATCGGAATTATTATCTGTGATCGTTATCGTATGTGTGCTGGAGGCAAATGTTTTAGGTCTTTCCATGATAGAGAAGGAGCATTTAGTATTTATAAAAAGGATAAGGAATTAGAATTAGTTGGATATGCTACTTGTGGCGGATGTCCTGGTGGAAACATTGAATATGCACCAGAAGAAATGGTAAAGAATGGAGTTCAAGTTATTCACCTTGCCACTGGATTAATTGTCGGATATCCTCCATGTCCTTATATAACATTTTTTCGTGACTTCATTAATGAAAAATATGGGATAGAAGTAGTTATTGGTACGCATCCGATTCCTCATAAATACTATAATGTGCATACAAAGTTGGGGACATGGGACTCTCCAGAATGGAAAGAAATTATTCAGCCAGTATTAGCGAATGAGAAAATTCGATTATCTTATGATTGATAGAAAAATGTTAAAATTCGACCACATGGACTTTACAAATACTGATACCGTCAGGTAAAATACTCAGTTCGAGATGTAAAAAATGAAAATATATATCATTAATGACAGTGTTAACTTTGATTCCGATTCCGAGATAAGGAAATTGTAAGCAAATGGAGGTAAGCCTATTATGAAAAGTGTATTTATAACATCTGCTTTAATTTGTGGAGTATTTATGTTGGCAGCGATATCTTCGCCAATTATGAGTAATGAATCTACATGGGGAGGTAAACCTATGGATATAATAAAACTACCGGAGCCCAATTACGATAGTAAAACATCTGTTGTAAGGGCTCTGTTAGAGAGAAGGTCGGTTAGAAGCTATAAAGAGGAGTCATTAACGCTTGTTGAAGTATCGCAGCTTCTCTGGGCTGCACAAGGGATTACAAACAACAAAGGTTTCAGGACAGCGCCATCTGCCGGGGCTCTATTCCCGCTTGAAGTTTATCTTGTTGCTGGAAATATGAATGATCTTTCCCCTGGAATTTACAAGTATGAGCCCAGCAGGCATGAATTATTGAAGATTTTGGATGGAGATAAGCGAGCTGAATTGTGTGATGCTGCCCTGGGACAGGGATGCATAAAACAGGGTGGTGTGGCTATAGTATTTTCTGCGGTTTATGAGCGTACAACTAAGAGATATGGAAATAGAGGTATCAGATATGTACATATGGAAGCAGGTCATGCAGCTCAAAATGTATACTTGCAGGCTGTTTCGTTGAATCTTGGGACAGTGGTTGTTGGTGCTTTTAATGATAATGAAGTGAAAAGAATTATGAATATGACAGATGAAGAGCAGCCTTTGTACATAATGCCTGTAGGGAGAAAATGAAAATATATGGTATGAAGGAATTGGATTCAAATCATCAAAGAGTGTAACCACGTTGAAATGCCTTTTTTGTAGTGTAATACATCAATTATTGTTCGGTCTATATATTCCCCAAAACTTGAGGGATTAATTTTAAGTAGAGATTTATCTTGGAAAATTTTCATATATTTTTTATATTTCAGTGTTACTATTTTAAATATTGTGTTACATTATGAGTGAATTAAAAAGATTTGGCGTCTCTTTACCTGAAGAACTCTTAAGGCGATTTGATGATGAAATAGCAAAAAAAGGATATCAAAATCGCTCGGAAGCACTAAGGGACCTCATTCGCAAGTATCTTGTCAAACGGGATATTGATACCAACGCGGAAGTTGTGGGAACTCTGACATTAATCTACGATCATCATGTCCCGGGACTTTCGTTAAAATTAAATGATCTTCAACACGAACACTATAAGAATATTCTCTCGAATGTCCATATCCATCTTGATCATCATATCTGTTTAGAAGTAATACTACTGCGAGGTAAATACTCCGAAATCAAGAGTTTGTCAGATCGAATTATTGGTGTAAGAGGTGTTAAACATGGTGAATTGACATTTACCTCAACAGGAAAGAATTTGCCGGGCGTATAAAAAAAAGAGTGTACCAGAATGAGATTGATTAAAAAAATTGTATTTATTATTGTTGTGATTAGAACAAGTTTTGCATTGGGGGATGCTCCATTTATTAGAGATACATTGAAGGTTTATCCATTTGATCCGGTAGTCGTTACTGGTACCCGGGTTGGAATTCCTAAATCTGATATTCCGTTATCTATTTCGGTCATCTCTGAAAGAATAATTGACGAGCAGCAGCATATTCCATTATTAGACCTTGTATCGGAAAATGTGCCTGGTGTATTTGTTACACAGAGGACAAATATCGGTTATGGTGTTGGGAGCGGATCAGGTGGACAAATCTCTGTAAGAGGCATTGGAGGTTTTCCTAATACTCAGATTTTGGTTTTGATAGATGGACGACCTGATATAATGGGACTATTCGGACACCCGCTTGGAGATGCTTATTTTCTTCATGATGTAAAAAGAATTGAGGTAATTCGCGGACCGGCGTCACTTTTATATGGTTCAAATGCAATGGGCGGAGCTATTAATATCATCACAAATCATAAACATAAGAAGGGATTTCATATAAATCTGCCTGTCAGGTATGGCAGTTTTAATACAAAGCAAAGTTTTATTCGCCAGTCTTATCAGGGGAATCGGTGGGGCTATTCGATTTCAGCTGGATATAGAGATAGTGATGGCTTCAGAAAAGACGGTGATGATTCATACTCTTCTGCAAGTAGCAATGTAGAGGTAAATGCAAAAATCTCCGATAATTTAAAAGTTTTTATAAATAGCTATATTTCTAATCTTAAGGTTTGCGATCCGCGTCAGGTGAGTGCTCCTTCAGACACAGATTGGTATGATATAAAACGTCGGGGCGGTGATATTACGATCAGGCATGAACTCGGGAAGTTTATTGGTGATGTAAAAATGCACTACAATTTTGGGCATCATGAAATTTATGATGGATACAAATCTGATGATTTTACAGCAGGATTGATCGCAACCGAAACTTATCAACCCACAGATTATACACGTCTGTTGATTGGTTTGGATCTCAGGAAATATGGGGGAAAGGCATTAATCGGGGAAAGTTGGAGAGAGGAAAGTGTAGATGAAAAGGGTCTTATTGTTAACTTTCACCAGAAAATGTTCAAGAAAGTGAATTTAGAAGGCGGTATGCGGTTTAGTAATCATTCGGTAGCGGGGAAAGAGCTTATTCCTGCTCTGGGAGTTTCAACAATTTTGCCTTACGATTGGAATGTAAAAGCCCAATATTCCAAAGGATATAGGAATCCTACAATAAATGAGCTTTATCTTTTTATGCCTTCAACGACTGATCTAAAACCTGAGATTTCTGAAAATATTGAAGTAACAATCGAGAAAAAATACAAAGGATTTTTAAATACAGCGCTTACGGCATTCCGGATTGATGCGGAAAACCTGATTCAAAAAATGGGTCCACCACCACAATATCAAAATGTCGGCTGTGTAAAGATTAAGGGAATTGAATGGGAAGGAGAAGTACTGCTTCCTCCGAATTTTGCAATTAATTGGGCTGCTAGTACATCTTCATTTTCACGAAAAATAGCAGGAAGTCCGGGCGAAAAATTTGATTTATCATTAAGATATATATCTATGAAGGGATTTTCTATTACTATGCAAGGACAGTGGATAAACAATTTATACAGTGTTGAAAATCCTTATAGCTATGCGCCCCCGACTTATATCAAACTCAATCCCTATGTGATTTTGAATTTGCGGGGAAATTACAGTGTCAACAAATATTTAGATTTGTACTGTGCAGTAGATAATATTACAGATTCGTCTTACGAAACAATGTATCGCTTCCCAATGCCCGGTCGAACTTTTACTATTGGAATAACGGCGAAGTATTGATGTATTTCTTATGATTCTTAGAGAATATGAGAGGCAGAGAAAATTTTTTAATTCAAGAGCCCGGGAATGGAATTTTTTTGATCAGGATAGAAAAAGTGCTGAAGATATTATAAATGAGATTTCATTTTCCCCTTCTGATGTCATATTGGATGTTGGCTGCGGTACAGGCAATTTGTTATCAATTTTAAAAAACAGAGCTCCGGAATCGACAATTGTTGGATTAGATTTTGCTTTCAAAATGCTTCAGAGGTGTGAATATAAAAATAACGGGAAAAGTGCTATTGTTCTTGGATTGGGTGAAGAATTACCCATAAAAAGCGAGTCCGTCAACGTTGTGTTGAATTATTGTTTTTTCCCACATCTCAGGTTCAAGAATATTGCAATTCGGGAATACTACCGTGTTTTAAGAAAAGGAGGGAGATACTTTATTATTCACCCTCAAGGCAGAAAAGCAATAAATGCTATACATTACTCAGTAGGTGAGCCTGTATGTGATGATATTCTTGAACCGATTGATGAGATATGCAGTATTTTAAAAAATCAATACTTTGTTTTAAAGCGGTCAATCGACTGTGATGACATTTATATGCTTGAAGCCCAAAAATGTTGATTTGGTGATTTTGAAAAAAATTACATATATTAAGAATTGTTATGAAATATGTAATTTTATCTGCTTATTGGTTATTATTAGTTGGGTCAGTATTAATAATCCCTTTTAGTCTTCCGGGGACATTTATAATCGTTGCATTAAACATTATCTATCAATTGATTGATGCTGTACCTGGTGTTAATTGGAATATTGTTGGAATACTTTTTTCAATTGCAGTTGCTTTGGAACTATTTGAGTTTCTGATTACTGCATGGAGTAGTAAAAAATTTGGGGCTTCTAATTCCGCAACAGTAGCTGCAATTTTTGGTAGTGTTCTGGGTGCGATTATTGGAACTGGAATAATACCCATAATAGGTTCACTAATTGGAGCTTTTATAGGTGCCTTCTTGGGTGCTTTTATTGTTGAATATTTCAGGAGAAATGATATTAACTATGCTATTAATTCCGGAATAGGTGCATTAACTGGAGCTATTGGGGGTAAAATTACAAAATTGATTGGCGGAATAGCGATGCTAATTATTATTGGATTGCATTAAGAAAATGAAAACTTGACTTATCCGGCAGCTGCCGGATGAGTTAAGTTAACTTATTACTATGAGTAAAAACCTTAAGTCAAGTCAGCTAATCCGCCGGCTGGCAGGGAATAGTGAATGATGAATGGTTAATGGCGAAAGAATCTTTGCGAAAGTTCGCCTCCGGTAACGCGGAGAATAACAGGTAAATGCTGCGGGTTTCTTTTGAATAGCTTTCGCAAAGTTTGTGTTTGTGAATGGTGAATGGTTAATGGTGCGGTGGTTGGTGGAATAAGCTATATGGGTAATGGGAGTTTACCTTATCGTGAGGCTGTTTCATTAGGTATTGACAATTGAATAATTAATGATTAAAATAGAACCAAATGAATAGAAGTCCACAAAGTGGGTTTGAAAGTTTGTCTATCACGGACGGGTCTCCGTAGAGAAACTTTTAATTTTATTGATTGGGACCAGATGAATTATTTGAAAAACAGCACTAATCTAAAGAAACCCAGATTACTGTTTGATCCGGCAAGGGAGATAAAGACCGACTAACCATGCTTCCTCATGTGATCAAAGAACCATTACGCAGACATCTGGACAAAGTAAAAAAGATTCATGAAACAGATTTATCTAATGGCTTTGGTGGCGTGTATTTACCAGATGCGCTGGAGAAAAAATATCCTAATGCAGCCAAGGAATGGAGATGGCAGTATGTATTCCCGGCAAATGAATTTTCAACAGATACCCGTTCGGGTAATAAACAGCGTCATCATGAAGGAGAATGGGTACTTCAACGGCTTGTCAGAGAAGCCAGAGTGAAAGCCGGACTTGCGAAGCATATTAGCTGTCATACTTTTCGACACTCATTTGCCCCATCGGGATACCTCCGGGATACGCATGTTCTTCAACAAGGTGGAAAGGGTGTTCATAGCCCTACGGATTTATTAATATTGTGAATTGAATGGATTTTTATCCGACAAACAGGGTTTTATCAGAATTGGATAAAAATCTAAATCACAATTGTAATTTGTAGTTATTTGAATGTATTATTTTAATTTATGTCAAGAATGAAAAGAGTTTTATCCGATGGTTTATTCAGATATAGTCATTTATCATAGTCGAATAAACGTAGTTATGCAGTAAATATAAAGGAGTTATATGAGTCATTTTCAATTAACAACTGGTTTACCTTTTTGTATGCATCTTAAAGATGATGATTATAGTATTAGGCATAAAGGCAAAGAGTATTGTATCAGAACCAAAAAAATATGGTCACAATTTGCATTAAAAAGTATAAATATTGATGATTATGAAGACGATCCTACAAAAACACCAAGAAAAATGTCATTTTTATCTCCTACTTTTTCTGGCAAATTAACAGACTTTATTGAAAAATATTCAGGTGAAAATATATAATTTATAAACGATGACACTGACCATTTTAGGAAGACTATAATTCAAATATTTTGGGAATCAGATGAATCCATACAATCAAATAAATATAAGGAAAAAGTCTACAAAGAATTAATGGATACAATAAATAAATTCATTGAAATATACAGATATATTTCAGGAGATTTTTATTTACCACTTATCGATAATTTCCCTTATAGATGTGCAGCTGATTTAAGTGACCTTGATTCAGGCCGGGGATTTCATACCCTAAATTTAGGAATTACAAATGCACGATATAATATTTCAAAAGATAAACATCATAAAATAAAAGAACGTTTAAATCTTGAAGATGATCTTACTTCAACAGAGCTATCATTAAATGCAGCACGTCATCTATATAGTAAAAATCAATATCGTAATTCAATATTAGAAGTGGTTATAGCATTAGAGCCTGTAATTAAAAATGCAGTAGAAATACTATGGCAATCAAGAGGTATAGTATCAAAAACCAAAATGAAAGAACAGCTTTCAAAAATAGATTTAAATTACATGATGACAATTGAAATTCCACATCTCGTTAATTTAAAAGATGAAGCTGTTAAAGATATTTACGACAAAGCTCTTTCTGCTGTATATCTAAGAAATAAAATCGTTCATAAGAATTTTAATAATGTTACTGAAATTGATTGTTCGAACGCAATAGAATCAATAATATCTTTAATCACAATCCTTGAAAATACAATTAAATCTGCATAACCATCGCATGCACCCAACAGCGAAAGCTGTTTTATGATTGATGATTTTTCAAGTTTACGAAGCGTTTTTGAAATATTGAAAGGACAACAAAATCACATTCGCTGTTGGTGATGCGTCGTCCGTTATGTTCAATAAAAGATTAAGGGAGAATGTGCCAGTTATTTAATTCGACAAACTAGGATATAAAACTAAAAATGAAATCAACATCATCACAGATACAAGAAATAATTAAACAGCCATTCCGCTTATCCAATATAGAGGATCTAGTTGAAAAAGAGTCTGGAGAAGTTACAACTTGGCCAGCTTTATTATATAAGGGATTAAAACCAACGATGTTCTTTATCGAACATGTTCCGAATCAAGGTGAGCGAAAAGTTTATGTCGTTACTAAGGAAAATTGGTGTGCCCTGTATGCGCTGCTATCAGGGCAGGATCTAGAGTTTTACCGATTCAAGAATCTTTTTAGAACATTGGTGTGCGAGCCTCCCATACAAACCGAACAAGATGGCACCCTGATTTTTGCTACTCGGAAAAACTGGTACAAAATTGTGATTATATCACTATTTACTATTCGGCTTGGTTGGTACCTTATAAGTGGAATTAAAGGCTGAGCATAAAATGATAAACAAACAGAACATAACAAAAACATGCTCGTGAATGCTCAACCGCAGCACCCTTTTTGATTTTGTTTAGTTTGATGTTTGCAAATCGTATCTATTGCTTGATACGCCATACAGGTTGAGCATCAGAGATGTTCACGTTAGGTTTTAGGAGTTCTTATATATGGATAAGGATAAATTAAAAGAACAAATTAAACTCCTCGTTGATGAAGCGGGTGCGGTAGCGCCATCAATAAGTTTCTTCGAGCAAGGTAAAAAATATGGCAGAGTAACTGATCAGAATTTTGATTATGATGCCTTCATTAGTTAGAAAATGAAAGCACAAGAGTATATCAAATGTCCAAGCTGCAACACAACGTATAGAATTCCACGTACCGACCAACCACTTAAAATCACTTGCAAGAACTGCCACAAAGTATTCTATAAGAATCTCAAACAATCCCCGAAAAAGCAGATAAAGAAGTTTGCAATACCGGCAATTATTATTGCAATCGTAGTTGCACTAATATGGTTTAATCAGGATTCCAAAAGCCAGTGGACTGAACCCGGTAAGTCGATTTTCTCAAGGGCAAAGTCGAGTAATTGGGTAACAATCGCATATGGTGGATTGGTGAATAAGTCAATCCTTACCCACAGTGGAGAAACTGTCGGCGAGATTATCCGGAAAATTCCAAATTACACTGATGATTTAAAGGGACAAGTACAAAAGTACTTAGAGCCTTATTCAATATTATGTCATGATGTTTTATTATCAACCATTGAACCAGACACGCTACCACTTGTCAATATCATTGTACACTACCCTGAAGGTTCAGAACAACCAGCTTGGGTAGATTTGTTCAGGGAGGGACATTTTCAATTATACTATAACAACCATTTAATTAGAGTATTTCTGAAAGGATCTGACCCAAGCAGCAGTTTTGAAAAATATCATTCAGTAATAAGACATCCCATTCAGGATGTTATAAATAGCAAATACACATCCATCGACAATGTAGAAGTATACGTTTTCAACAATTATTATGCAGCTACAGAAATACGACTAAATACCATTCCGAAAGTATATACCATACATGAACTTGACCTATCACCAAAACGCAAACCGATTGACTTGACAAGCATTGAAGATTTTCTAAGCCAAGGAGTAATTCTGGAAGCAGTAGAAGTAGATGCTAATAATGATTTGTATTTCTATGGTCTTAAGGCTCAAAAACAAAATCTCGCCGGGTATCCTCTTTCTTTATCGGATATCGCAGTGATATACAGATCAATTTTCCACTATGGTAACAATGCTCCCTATATCAGCTTGGATAAACATGAAGATAATAGATATGCCAAAGTCAATTTTGGAGGACATCTTGAAAACACAAATGCAGGAAGTGTGATTTTAGAAGCAGACAAATTATTCAAAACATTAAGTACTGGTATTGACCCCAATACGCATAAACTTGTGAAATCTAAAATCACTAAGGAAGTACCTGATTTTTTAACAGAAGATGAACGAAGTTTACTTGAAGATATTGATGAAGGTCATATACAAATCCGGTACTGGTTTTATCCCGATTCTATTAGTACTGTTACTGACGGCTCCATTGGAGCAGTTTTGACAAATCAATTCATTGCAGATGTTGAACGAATGGATATCAAAGTAAATGTAAGTAATGCAGTTAGAAAAACCATTGATCACTTGAATAAAAACTTCAGTCAATATGAAAGATCTGAAAACACATTCAAAGAATTGAGTACTGTCGGGCGCATCATGTCTCTTGTCAATTGGTTGAAAGGAATGAATATGGATGACAGAATTGAATTGGATGACCTACTTTCCGTGAAAATTCCTGCCTTCACCACACCTAAAAGAACGAAGAAAATGTTGGCTGTAACAGCGATTGCTTATCCAAGTAATTCATATCTGAATAGTAGAAATGTCAGAGATTATACTAAGGTTTATTACATTTCGAATTTACTTGATAAATATAGTTCATCTACTTCAGATAAATATTTCCTTGAAGTAGCTGGTAATTTTTTTTCTCAAATTGATATTTCTGAGTTAGCCCCGCCAAGGTATAACGAACTTGAATCGACAGTAAATTATTATGATCGCTTGATCAAAGTCAATGAATCAAAGATTAAATCCCTTAAAAATGAAATTGACAGGAAAAGATATACATTAAACAGATATAAATCGAGAGAAGTAGATCGCCATAATGAAATTATAGATGAATATAACAATCTGGTGGCAGCTCAGAAATCTTATATCAATACCTACAATTCAAAAGTAAACGAATTGAACAATATGAACATTACACCAAGGAGTATTACTTCCATTGGAGGGGGAATCAATCTACGTCCAAGTGAGTTTAAGCGGATCTCGCGAAACAGAAACTCACCCAAACTCCGAGAAATTGCAAAAATAAAAAGTAAAATAAAAACCGTAGGTAAAATTGCAAAATATGGTAATTGGATACGTAGCAATTCCACCAGAATGATTGGTTCCAGAATAAACAAACTACCAACTAATTCTTGGGTATCATCTAAATCAGTGAACGGAAAAATTGAATATAATTTCCATTCTAAATCAGGAGATTATGCGTCAACGTCTCTTTCTCCAGATTTAAAAGAATGGCGATCGAAAACTGTAGTAAATGGCTCTGAGGATGTAGTGAAATATTCAAAAGTAACAGATCAGCTTAAGGTATACCATAGTAGCTTCCTAAATGAAGCTATTGGAAGAATCTCATCAAATGAGAAGAGGGTTGAGTTTTATCAATAATTAGGGGCAGAAAAAAGATATGAGAGTTAAGAATCGAAGCACTCTAACCCCCAATCAACCTGACGTGAAACAACGTTAGCGTGGTTTAGGGTGTTGAGTGGTTTTATGAAAGTGAATTTGAAAAAGAGAAAAACTTGTGTCAATAATTTTCACGAAGGTTATTTCATTAGTTAGACACTAAAAATATAAATGGCACTAACACCTGAAGAAATTATACAAATTGCTCAACCGTATAAAGTACCCTATTTATACAAATATCGGTCTTTCCAAGATCGAGGAATAAAGAGAATATTCACACATCAAGAAATATACTTAGCCAGCCCAGTACAATTCAATGATCCTTTTGATTGCAAACCAATATTAAAAGCCAGTGATGACCTTTCTGTAAGGAGTAAATTTTTAAGTAGTATAGTCAAGAGTAGATTTCCAAACGCAACCCCACAAGAACATTTATATCGAATTAAAGAGGGGCTAAATCGCACCGATTTATTTGAGCGTGATATACTTGAAGATACTTACATGAAATCAATTAAACCTTATGGTATCTATAGTCTATCTGAAATTAATAATGATATTCTTATGTGGTCCCATTATGGGCATGCACACTCTGGAATCTGTCTAGAATTCGATTCAAATATTGAGGGAACAATATTTTGGGAAGCAATAAAAGTACACTATCAAAAAAAAATACCCGTTGTCGATCCATTGTTATTTGAAGAAGATGACAATTTTTTAAAGGCACTTGCGGTTAAATCAAATCATTGGTCATATGAAAAAAAGAGACGAGTTATTAAAACTAAAGAAGAAGGCGGTTATGGTATACATATATTTGGACCGAATTTACTAAAGGGCGTAATTCTTGGATTGAATATTAGAAGTAAAGACGAAGAATTAATAAACGAATGGGTTGATCTTTATCCAACACCTATTAATATCTATCGAGCAGTAATTAATAGGGAAAAATATTCTCTGTATATTGTGTCTAACGAATCTAACGAATCTGCTTCGCCTCAACGGAGGTCTCTGGCGAGACACCTGACGCCATATAAATAAAATAACGATAGCAGAAAATCTTTTATTCGGCGTGATCGACATAATATCTAAAGCATTTATTTCTGTAATAAATTTTTCCCACAACTGAGAACTTATATATTGAGATGATGTGGTAGTTTCCTTTTCGAAGTAAAAACCAATTCCGTGAATTTTGTTTTGATATTTGAGAATAATTATAGATAAATATTGAGATAAAGGGATCACCTTTTTTAAAATGCTAAACGTTTTTCTCCTCGTTTACTGAACTGTTTCATAGGCAGCCTTTCGCATAAACAAATACAATGTGTGCTGGCATTATTTTTGTCTTTATTTTCCAATGTGTTTAAATATTCGATTTATATAATTTGTCTTAGTTTGAATTTATTATGTGTGATGGAATCGTCCCAAAGGGATCTCTTTGAGATAAAAAGTCTCAAAACTGTCATTCTGAACGAGGTACGAGTGAAGAATCTCTACTGGTTCTCGCCCGCCTGCTCCCGAAGGGCGGACAGGTCGGAGATTCTTCTTCTCCCGACAGGTCGGGATCATCAGAATGACACATATAATCACTTTTCACGAAACCATCATGTTTGTTAAATCAAAATTAATGACTAAAAATCGTAAATAGTTAATAGAATAGATAGATATGCCGATCTCTAAAAAAGTAGCGGAAAACTTAACGCATTCATCCTGGATAAGGAAAATGTTTGAGACCGGAATAATTTTAAAAAAGCAGTATGGGGCGGAAAATGTATTTGATTTTTCGCTTGGCAACCCCGATTTACCTTCGCCGCCGGAATTCGATGATGTTTTAGCTGACGAAGCAAAGGGAAAAGGTTGTTTCGTTCACGGATATATGCCTAATGCCGGTTATCCCGAAACACGAATTGCTGTTGCAGATATGTTAAAGCGAGAAACTGATCTTGGATTTACTGAAAACAATGTAATTATGACATGTGGTGCCGCTGGTGCATTAAATGTTATATTAAAATCGGTTTTAGAGTCTGGAGATGAGGTAATCGTCATAGCACCTTATTTTCCTGAATATGATTTTTATATTGATAACTATTCAGGTGTAAAAGTTGAATCTCAATCTACGGAAGATTTCCTCCCGAATTTAGATGATCTGGATGCTAAAATTAATTCCGGGACAAGAGCTGTTTTAATTAATACTCCTAATAATCCGACAGGGCGTATTTATCCATCTGAGACTCTTACGAAATTAGGTGAGTTACTGTTAGAGAAAAGCGAGAGTATAGGTCATCCTATTTATCTTCTTGCTGATGAACCATATAAAAAAATCGTTTATGGTGAACTTAAATATATTTCGCCGTTTCGTTTTTATAAAAATACAATTTTAGCAACATCGTTTTCCAAAGATTTGTCTTTAGCAGGAGAGAGAATCGGATATCTTGCAGTTAGTCCTTTGATTGAAGATTCTGGTGATATAATTAATGCAGCAACTTTTTGTAACAGGATTTTAGGTTATATAAATGCTCCGGCTTTGATGCAAAGAGTGATAAAAAGAGTTTTAGATTCGAGTGTTGATGTATCTGTTTATCAAAGGCGGAGAGATATTTTATATAATGCTCTTAAAAAAATAGGATATAATGTCATGAAGCCCGAAGGGACATTCTATATATTTCCTAAGAGTCCGATTGCTGATGATATTGAGTTTGTAAAAGCATTACAAGAAAAACGCATATTAGTTACTCCTGGTTCGGGTTTTCACCGTTCCGGTTATTTTCGGATTTCATTTTGTGTTTCAGAGCAAACGATTAATAGGGCATTGATAGGATTTGAGGAAGTTTTCAAAAAATACAACCATTAGGTTAAAAAGTTATTTGAAAAATAATAAAAATTTAAATTGATGGTTTCATAAAAAGGGAAAAATATGTCATTCTTGAACGAAGTGAAGAATCTCCATCGGATTGTTCGTAAAGGAATTAGAGATTCTTCGTTATCACTCAGAATGACACTTCTGGTACTTTTTACGAAACTGTCAAAATTAGCCAAAATGGATTTAGGGGGTGTAATAGAATAAGTTGTATATTTGATTATCACATGTTGCTATTAAGCAGTTAGTTATGTATTAGATTTGAATATGTTATTTTATTACACCCCCTTAATGTGAGGCAAAGCAATAAATTTAGTACTTTTTTCAAAATACAGTTGTGTACAGCGGTGAATTAAAAGTTTGTCTCGCTCCGAAGGAGTCCCTATGGGAAAGAGACGCCTTTGGGGTAATTTGAAATCAAGGGCATTGAATTTATTAAATAAAAAATGTATTGTTTAAATCGGAGTGTATTATGAGTAAAACAACAACTAGGGGACATGTCGTAATCAATACGGAAGAATGTAAAGGTTGCGGTTTATGTATTGAAGCATGTCCTCCAAAAGTATTGCATTTCTCTGAGAAATTTAATACTCACGGTTATCATACCTCAGCCTATAAAGGCGAAGGCTGCACAGGATGCGGTGTATGTTTTTATTCATGTCCGGAACCAGGCGCTATTACGGTTTTTAAGCGATGGGACCTGATGACAGATATAAGGATGTGTCCGCATTGTGAAGAGAAGCACAAAGTCTTTAGCGAAAGTACGAATCCTGACAGGTTGATTTGTACACAGTGTTTGAAACCGATAGACGAAGGATAATGGTTAAGTTATCGAGTTGTAAAGTTATTATGTTAAGAAATACTCGAAACTTGCGATAATAAAGGAGGTTGTTTTGCCCAAACAATTTTTAAAAGGTAATGTTGCTGTTGTGAAGGGAGCAATTCTTGCCGGGTGCAAGGCTTATTATGGATATCCTATTACACCGGCAAGCGAAATAGCACATGCGGCAGCATTATATTTTCCACGAGCTGGTGGAACATTTATTCAGGCAGAGAGTGAAATTGCGGCGATAAATATGGTTTATGGAGCAGCATCTGCAGGGTTAAGAGTTTTGACCGCTTCTTCAGGACCAGGTATAAGCCTGAAGCAAGAAGGTATATCATACTGTGCTGGTTCAGAACTTCCGTGTGTAATTGTTGATGTTATGCGAGGAGGCCCCGGTCTTGGGAATATCGCACCCGAACAGGGTGATTATAATCAAGTCGTTAAAGGCGGAGGTCACGGAAATTACAAAAATATTGTACTTGCTCCAAACTCTGTTCAGGAGATGTGTGACTTCGGGATGTTGGCTTTTAATCTTGCTGATAAATATCGCAATCCCGTGTTTGTTCTTACTGATGGATTTATAGGACAGATGATGGAGCCTGTAGAATTTCCAGAACCAATAGCGCCGGAAAAGATTCTGGAAAAATTCTGGGCTGTTAAAGGTACTGCTGAAACATCAGACAATTTGATAACTTCAATTGAGCTGGATCCGGATCACCTGGAACGCCATAACATTAAACTTCAACAAAAATATAAGATTATTGAAGAGCAGGAAGTTAGATTCGAAGAATATCATACTGATGACGCAGAAATAGTACTTATTGGTTATGGTATTGTTTCGAGAATTATCCACTCTGTAATTGATGAACTTCGGGAAGAAGGCGTTAAAGCCGGGATGTTACGACCAATCACACTTTTCCCATTTCCAAAGAGAAAAATTGCCGAATTTGCCGAAAGGGTTAAATTCTTTTTAACATCAGAAATGAGCAATGGTCAGATGGTAGATGATGTCAGGTTAGCCGTAAATGGGAAAACACCTGTTCATTACTGGAATAGAATGGGTGGGAATGTTCCTTCAATGAAAGAGGTTCATGATAAAGTAATTAAGATAATGAGGTTGTCATGAATAAAATATTAAAAAAATCAAAGGTATTTTATGATGTATATGAAAGACGTCCGGGCGCTGATAAATTAACTACAACATATTGCCCCGGCTGCGGGCATGGAATTCTTCACAAGTTAATTGCCGAGGCATTGGAGGATTTTGGGGTTCAAGATAGAACAATATTTATTAGTCCTGTTGGTTGCAGCGTATTCGCATATTATTATTTCCATACCGGAAATGTACAGGTTGCGCATGGAAGAGCTCCTGCTGTCGGTACGGGTTTGAAACGTGCGTATCCGGATAGTATAGTTATAAGTTATCAGGGTGATGGTGATCTGGCAGCTATTGGTGGATTGGAAATTATTAATGCAGCAAACCGCGGTGAAGGATTTACAGTCTTTTTCGTTAATAATGCTATTTATGGAATGACAGGCGGTCAAATGGCTCCGACAACTTTAGTTGGTCAAAAAACTATGACCACTCCTCTCGGCAGGAGGGTTGAGAATGAGGGCTATCCAATCCAGATGAGCAAAATAATTGCCACCCTGGAAGCACCCGTTTATGTTGAAACTGTTATGCTGGGTGATACAAAGTCAATTATGCATGCTCGACAGGCAGTTAGGAAAGCACTTAAGATCCAGATTGAGAAGAATGGCTTTAGCTTTATCGAAGTTCTATCTCCCTGCCCTTCAGGATGGGGAATGACTCCATCTCAGGCTGTAAAATGGGTAACTGAAACCATGACTAAAACTTTTCCTTTAGGTGTTAAAAAGGATATTTCGGATACGTTTGAGAGGCGTGACCTTTCGAGAAAAAAGGTAGAATCTTCTGAATTACATGAACTTCTTGATATAAAAGAGATAAAAGTAGATGCTGAAAAGATTGCTCTATTTGTCAAAAAGTCCGTTTCTGAGGAGATAAAGGTTGCCGGATTTGGGGGTCAGGGAGTGCTGAGCCTGGGTACGGTGCTTTCTGAAATGGGAATGCGTCATAATTATGAAGTGAGCTGGCTGCCCTCTTATGGACCTGAGATGAGAGGTGGAACGGCTAATTGCAGTGTTAAAATTTCCAGTAGAAAAATTGGATCACCGGTTGTCGCTAATCCTACAATTCTTATTGCAATGAACAGGCCTTCGCTT
The DNA here is from genome assembly GCA_964441235.1 of uncultured bacterium. GTDB lineage: Bacteria > Fidelibacterota > UBA2242 > UBA2242 > UBA2242 > BS750m-G69. Next base: position 21,874 of record CAYTUQ010000058.1, read on the forward strand.
GATAAGTTTGAAGTTGATGTTGTTTCCGGTGGATTGATTGTTTATGATAGCTCTCTTATTGACCGTTCACCAACTCGGACGGATGTAACAATCATTCCGATCCCTGCTACAAAGATGGCTGATGAATTAGGCAATACGAAAGCTGCAAATATGATCATTGTGGGTGCTCTTGTAAAGCATCTGGGGATTATGTCGCAGGAAGTAATTCTGGATTCTCTTGGTTATGTTTTCAAACGGGAAAAATTAATTCCTCTTAATCAAAAGGCGATTCTCAAAGGCGCAAAGTTTATCGAAAACCTGAAATAACAGTTCGGAATTTAGCTCGGGTAAAGTGCTAAAATATATTGCTTAAAGTTTGTCTATAAACTCAGTAAACCACTTGCCGTAGGCATCCCTTGCGGGAAAAGTGGTTGT
>CAYTUQ010000059.1:0-22165 GCA_964441235.1 uncultured bacterium
TTGGAATTGGAATATGGAACGAATTGATTATAAATATTTATGGTGAGTAACTTAGCAATAAAGATAAAGGACTGCTTTTTGCAAAATAGAAATAGTTACTTTGTATTCAGGAATTTCCAGAACAAATTATGGAATTTTATGCAAAACATTAATATGTCTATAAGTAATTATGCAAGCTGCATAAACCTATATTAGGCATATATACTACCAGCGAAATATTACAAAAAAAACGAAAAACATTTACGAAAAAATGATAATCCTAAAACCACCCTGAGAACTAAAAAAGAAAACCATTCAGTAATAATTTAAATGATTATAAACTATTCTCTTATTTTCTCAAAACCTTTTTTATCTTGAGCAATTCGATATATTGCCCAATACAATTTCCACAAAGGTAAATTCCTGCTATGAAAGATGGTGCCTGTCCATACGGATCCGTACGGAATGTTACTGAAGCTTGATACCCACATTCCAGGCACCAGTTCAATTTCCTTTCCGGCTGAAAATGTGATTCTCTTTCCTTGCATCGAGGACATACGAATCCTTCTGGCCACCGCATCTCAAACAATTATTTGTGGCATTTTTCCTCTGTATTGAAATTATCCCAATCTCAAAGAGATGTCCACGACAAAATCTCTGACAGTCCCTAGACGGGTCTCCGACATTATTCTAATTCTTTTTACATAATCCGTAAATTTCCCCTTGTGTCGTGGACATCTTGGGCTAAATGAATCCTTGTTTCTCTTGTATCAGGACGATATATATGAAGTGAAATCGGTGTACGAAAATCCTTTCCAAAACTTAGACCTATAAAAACAATATGATAACCATTGAAATATTTTTTACCATTATGAAGCTTCTTCGCCCCTTGCATATTCTTTCCAAAAACTTTTGTCCCAGACATCTCTTCGAGATAATGACGTTCTCTTCGTAAAAGCAGTATATATCATCCAAACACATATCTTCCCTTAATTCTGATAGTAAGTTGTATAAACGATTCTTCTGTTTAGTTGTAATCGGGCTACTGTTTATGCTGGTCTCACCCATCAAATATAGTGTCATTAATAGAGTGAATTCCTTTGATCTCTCCATAGTTTAATTAAGTGTGGAATTAATTTCTTTTAGGTTTTTTAAGAATTTTTCCTTAATATTTTTTTAGCTGCAGTTTCTTTCTTTTTTTGAAGTTATTACTAAAAGCTGCGGCTAATTTACCGATATTTAACATCTTATATCGAAGAGATCCTTTCGGATACAAACTTTTTATTTCACTTTCCTATTTAACCTGCTTTATATCAGTGAGTTACAAAGAATCATCCAAAACTTTTGTAAAATATGAAAATTTGACTGAATCACTATGAAAACAAATCAAAAAAATCACGAGTACAAACATAGAATCTTGATAGCTTTTCTTTCTTCGATAGTATCGTTTTCAACTCATATATTTGCCCAAACAGATACGATCCAGACCGATGTTCCAGCTCTTAAAGATGTATATGCTAATGATTTTTATATCGGCTGCCTTTTATCGTATAAACATGTCGGTTTAACCGATGATCCATATATACCGGGCCAATCATCGGTTGTTGCACCCAATGGTGGATACTTAATCCAATTTCACATGAACAGCATGTCCCCCGGCAACAATATGAAGCCGCAATACACTGTTGACATTAATGCAAGCGCTGCGGCGTATAATGCGGCTTCTGCTGCCGATAAAAACTCTGTAGATACACATCCGGTTGTAAGATTTAACGGCGATTTGATAGCACAACTCAATTGGGCTAAGAGACAGGGTTTCACGTTTCGCGGGCATACTCTAGTTTGGCACAACCAGACTCCCCATGAATTGTTTTACTCCGGATATACTGAGGCCGGAGGCTTTTTAACCAAAGCCAAAATGATCGAACGCATGAATAACTATATCGGAGAAATCATTCGGTTGCTTCATGAAGACTGGCCAGGATTGCTGACTGCAATTGACGTCGTAAATGAAGCTGTCAACGATGACGGCTCCGATCGTACTTCCAGCGATTGGTACGAGGTCTTCGACGACAGCAGTTACATAATGAAAGCCTTTGAGTTGACCCGCAAGTGGACAGAGTACTATGGAGAAACCCAGATTAAGCTCTATTATAACGACTACAATACTCATATCGCCGCAAAAGCCTACGGAATCGTGCGGATTTGCACGCCAATCTATGAAGCCGGGTATTTAGACGGTATCGGTATGCAGGAACACGATGGCAACTCATATCCGAATGCTGAACGGTGGATCGCATCTTATGACAAGTTTGTCCCGATTTGCAATGAAATTTCCGTGACTGAACTGGATGTCGTCCCCAGCAGTGACACGTCAACCCGCTGGATAACTCAGGCCAATCAATACGCTGCATTATTCAAATGTTTTATCGAGCGGAGCTACTTTTCGGGGCGCGGAAAGATTATCAGCGTCTCCAAGGATGGTTTGAACGATCAGTACGCCCTTAAAGTAAATGCCTCTCTCTGGGATGCGAATAACAAGTATAAACCGGCATTTTATGCGGTTGTGCAGGTTGGTAATTATTACAATGCATTAGATTCGCTGATCGCGTCGGTCGATACTCTCGAAGAAGGTGATTACACCGCCGAATCGTGGGCAGTCTTTGCAACTGCATTAAGTTCGGCGCAGGATGCAATGAGCCAGAATTATTCGTACACCGTTTCGGCTGCCGATGCTCTGGGAGACGCTTATCTTAATCTTGAGACTGCCCTGAGCGGCTTAACTCCAGCTACTGCCATAGAAAATACCGATGGAAATGCTCCCGATAAATTTTCGCTCAGTCAGAATTATCCCAATCCCTTTAATCCGACAACCACGATCAGTTACCAGCTACCTGTTACCAGTTACCTGAGCATCAAAGTCTTCGATCTGCTTGGTAGGGAAGTGGCGACACTGTTTGACGGCGCCCAACTTGCCGGGAATTACGTTGCTTCGTTTGATGGTGCTGAACTTGTGAGCGGTGTTTACTTATACCAACTGAAGGCGAATAATTTTATGGAAACAAAAAATCTCATTTTGCTCAGATGAAGAAGTTACCATACAAATGGCAAGGTGCATTCGCTAAAAAATTTTACAGATTAGTTACCTGTTGAAATGAGGATGGAGGGAAAATGATTAAGGTATTTAAACAGTCGGCAGGTATTCCGGTTTACTTTTTAATGCTTATACTGACTCTCGCAGCAAACAGTCTAAATGCCCAGCTAGTAACAAACGGAAGTTTTGAGAATACCGTACCCGGACCGGTCACAGAGAATGACATTGAGGGTTGGGTGTTAGATGTAAGCTCCACTGTGAGCGCTGCACCAGATTTTGAAATCGTAGTAGACACAGTCCAAAGCGGCAGTCATGCACTTAGAGTTGTTGTCAATGCTATAGGACCACAAGCCTGGGATATTCAGGTTGTTGCCGACAGTATACCGATTAAACCAGGTGCAACTTATAAGTACTTTGTTTGGGCTAAATCGGAAACATCAGGTGCGCAAGCAAATTTTACAGTAGGAAATTATGATTTTAATGAATATGGTTTTATTCGTCCTGCTACTCTATCTGATGAATGGCAGGAATTTACATTTGAATTTACCATTACTGATCAAGAGACATTTGCAAGAGGACCTATTCATTTTAGCACTGTGGCAAATGTAGGCAACACTATATATATAGACAACATGCGAATAATTGACGTTGAACAGGAATTAGCTTCCAGATATCCAGTAACTTTTGAAGCCGATTCAGGTGAAGTCGGAAGTGATTTCGCAGTTCAGCATGACGGAGAAATCACGTATATTCAGATTCTAACCGACGGAGCGGATTTTACTCCTGCAATATGGAACTATCCGGGGTACGAAAGTCGTGTAGCTACCTATGAAGTTACTTTCCCGGCTGGCGGAACGTATAATCTTTTTGCCCAGATACGAGTTGGTCCGAATAGATACGATGATGATAGCTTTTTCTATAGTAATGGTTTTGGTACAAAAGACCCAAGTAATAATAATGATTGGATTACAGTAAATGGTCTTCAGGCTGCCGGATTCTCTGATTCAAACAATGTTGTGAATGATCCGGGTGGACTCGGTGAAGGGATTTGGAAATGGGTTAACCTATCTAAAAATGTTTATCAGGGTGAACAAGGAATTACCTTTACTGTAGAAGAAGATAGCTTGACAAAAACATTTCAAATTGGCGGCCGCGAAAATGTATTAGATATTGCCAAGTTCGCATTTGGTCGGGCTGATTTATATTATACCGTAGGAAATCTTGATAAGGATGAACCCGTTTCAACTGAATTACCTGGTGAAGTATGGAATGGTCCGCCACTAGCATCCGGACAGCTCAAATTTGTTGGTAGTGCACACAGTTCTAACCAGGCACCCAACTTTGCAGCCTACTGGAACCAAGTTACACCGGAAAACGCCGGTAAGTGGGGCAGTGTGGAAGGAACTCGTGATGTCATGAATTGGGGCGGTTTAGACGCTGCATATAATTTTGCTAAGAATAATGGATTTCCGTTTACATTTCATGTACTAGTTTGGGGGAATCAACAACCAAATTGGATGGAGAATTTAGCAAATTCACCCGATGAACAACTGCAAGAAATCAGACAATGGTTCCAGGCTGTTGCCGACAGATACCATGAAATTGATTATTTACAGGTTGTAAATGAACCTTTGCACGATCCTCCTGATGGTCCCGGCGATGGCAATTATATTAATGCGCTTGGCGGCAGTAACGGTTTATATGGTACAGGATGGGACTGGATAATAAAAGCTTTTGAGCTTGCCAGCAAATATTTTCCGGATTCAACTAAATTGATGATTAATGATTATAATGTAGTCAATAGCGATGCTAACACGACGAATTATTTAAATATAATTAATTTGTTAATGGAAAGAGAATTAATAGATGGTATCGGTGTTCAGGGGCATGCTTTTTCAACAAGGGGCTCCATGACAACAATAACCAATAATTTAAACAGGCTTGCTGAAACCGGTTTACCGATTCAGGTTTGTGAGTTGGATATTGATGGATCAACTGACCAGGTGCAGTTAGAAGATTACCAGAAAATTATACCAACATTTTGGGAGCATCCGGCAGTGGAAGGTATTACACTCTGGGATTGGAGACCAGGTATGTGGCGTACAGATGAAATGGCATACCTTGTTAGTAATGATGGTACAGAAAGACCAGCTTTAGTATGGTTAAGAGATTATATCCAGTCGACGATATTAGTATCTGTTGAAAATCCCGTTGTCGAGATTCCTCAAGTGTTCTATCTCTCAAATAATTATCCGAATCCCTTTAATCCGACGACAACAATAGAATTCTCTCTATCGGAAAATAGCGATATACATCTTGTAGTTTATGATGTTCTGGGTAGAATTGTCGCGGATTTGGCGCGGGGTAATTACAATGCCGGTTATTATAAACTAGACTTTAACGCCTCCAATCTTGTATTAGGAATCTATTTCTACAAATTGGAAGCAGGTGAGTATGCAGACGTTAAGAAACTAATGCTCTTGAAATAGTCAAATTAGTTTTTTATTTAAAATGGATTGTAAAAAAGATTTTCATTTGGGCGATATTAAAAGGGATGCATTTCAGAATTATCTAATTAGTGTCTGTCTATAAAACCGTTTTTTGACATTATAAACCCCGAATAAATTCGGGGGATGTCTCAAGTATTAGTAAATATAAAAGTTGGACTAGCACCAGACTTTAGTCTGGTGAAGTTAAATTTTCCTTTTATCTTTGACTGCTTTTCTCATCTCAAAGAGATCCCGTTGGGATAGAGATGCTCATGGCAAGCAGTTTTCATACTTTATAGACAGACTCTATATAGAAGATAAATTTTTGTAATTGACGCGAGAATTTTTTATGAATAATTTAGCGACAATTGACGGCGGAGAACTTGCAAGCGGCGTTTATTTGTACCGACTGAAAGCCCGCCTAACAAATGGCGAACTGACAAATATTTTCGTGGAGAAAAAGAAGCTTGTATTACTGAAATGAATATAGCAAAGGCAAAGTCATGCCGGGCGCTTGTAAACTATTTTCGGGAAGATCTACCGATTTTAATAATCATCACATGAAAGGAGAAAAAAATGATGTCAAGTCACATTGAAAAAGGCAGTCACGTTTCACAAACTCAATTCCGATCAGATGCGCAGCCAAAGAAATGGTATGTGCGGTTTTGTATCAGCTTTATTCTTTCCTGTTTATGCTCGAGTTTAATAATAATCGCCCAACCATCCGGCGGCCCTTACGGTCCGATTCGGCAGACCTATGATTTGCCCGATATTACCGGAAAAATTCACTATGTGGCACATGACGGGAAAACCAAAGCGTCGGGAAAAACACTTGCCAAGCCTACAACGCTGGAAGCCGCTATGGAACGGGTAAAAACCGGTGATGCTATCATATTGCGCGGCGGCACCTATCGCACCGGAAATCTGATAGTAAACCAGGGAATTACTATACAACCTTATAAAGACGAACAACCGATTTTAAAGGGAACTCTCATCGCCACCGAATGGAAAGACCTCGGAAACGGATTATGGACGACCTCCTGGTCCCGCTTATTTCCTTCAAAACCCGATAATTGGTGGCGGCGTCACCGGGAAGGGAAAAAAACACCACTGTATCGTTTTAACAACGACATGGTTTTTGTAGATGGAAAATTCTTACAGGCGGTCGGCTGGGAAGGCGAGGTTGATGAGAATACCTATTACATAGATTATGATGCCGGAGTGGTTTACATTGGAGTCGACCCGATAAACCGTCTGGTGGAAATCACTGCTTTTGATGCAGCGCTAATAAGAACAACCGAGGAAATTCATGGCAAGAAATCGGACCGCAAGGGACCGGTCATCCGGGGCATCACATTCACCCAGTATGCTTACCGCGCTCTCGAAATAGAAGGATATTATCCGCAAGGACTATCAGATGAAGCCGATCATGGAAAAGATGTGGTCGGTACTACTTTGGAGCATTGTACAATTACTTTTTGTTCACGGGTTGCTGGTTACTTTATGGGTGATAGTCTTACGATTCGGAATTGCAAGGTGAGTGATACCAGTACTGAAGGCGTTTACATAATTAGTTCGTCCGATGTTCTTTTGGAGAAGAACATCTTTACACGAAATAATATTGAAAGAATTACCGGTTACTATCCTGCGGCAGTGAAGATTTTCAATCAGTGTTACAGGGTCACGTGCCAGGATAATCTGGTGATCGATCTTCCGAATTCAAACGGTATCTGGTATGACGTTGGGAACGTGGATGGCCGTTTTCTTAATAACTGGGTCGAGGGCGTGGGTAATAATAAAGGTGAATTCTCCATAGAGCGACCCTGGCCGAGCGATAATGGATTTTTCTTCGAAATCTCCAAAGGAGCAATTTGCGCAGGAAATGTGTTTGTTAATTGTGACCACGGACTTTGGGTGCTCAACAGCTCGGATGTTCACATCTACAACAATACATTTGTCAACAGTACAGCCTGTATTGCGCGCAATGAACGAAGCGCTGCCGGTGACCACTTTGGCTGGCATCCCAGCACGGGGCCGGATGTGGATGAACGGGACGGGCACATATTTTTCAATAATTTACTTACCGGGAATAAGGATTTTCAAAGACTTCTTTTGTACGTCTGGCAGCCGGCTGCGCTGTGCAAAAGTGTCAATAATCCGCAACTGAAGCAACTCGATTGCAATACGTATGTCAGCGGTTCGAACAAAGTTGATAATCCGATAATCTTGTGGAGTACTGTCAAGAATGAAGATTGTCGGCTGATATTTAAATCACTTGGTGGGCTGCAGAAACTGCAGCCGGAATTTTCTGTCCACAGTCGCTATTTTGCCAACTATGCCGGCCCCTTATTCAAGAGCCCGGAATTAGGCAATTACCAGGTACTACCGACTTTTCCGGGATCAAAATCAGGAATGCAACTTCCGGCGGAGATCCGTATACTCCTTGGCCGGATTAAAAAAGATGGCCGATACGTTGGAGCATATCCTCCGATACCCTGAGGAAGGTTCATGAATTATACCCACAATTTTTAGTTGCCGCATAGAATCTAATGCGTGTAATATTGCCCATAAATAAACAATTGATTATTGAAGGATTCCCTAATGAAAAAATATACTAATTTTCGTCATTCATACCTACATCTGAGAAGTGCGAGTTTCAACTTTAAAAAACATCTAGGTGCAGTTCTTGCGTTACTAATCTGTTTGATTGGATTATTACCGATACACTCATTTGCTCAACCTATAGCCGACGGCAAATGAGTCCTTCTACCAATTTTTCTCGAATCTTCAGGTCCTCCTCTCCTGCATCCAGGGTCAGTGTTACGCTATTTTGTTTACAATTCTCCAGGTGAATAGAGGCTCCGTTTTCGATAGAAACCACCTTGAAAAGAATTTGTCCAGGCTTTAAAGATCCAATTGTTTTCTCGAAGAGATCCCTTTGGGACAAAATATGGCGCATATACTTTATGTACTGTTTCGAGAATAACGCTTGCTTCAAAAGAAGAACAGTTTAATCCTAGAATTATTTCATTAAGAAATTGTTGGTTAAGTTGTTTTTTTGCAAGTCTGTCCCATTTTCTAAGAGAAGAGTTGTTAATCATGATAATCTCCCATCCATTTTTAAAAGGTAAAACGATAACCTTTGGTTATTCTTCCTTCCCAGATGCTGTGAGGCTCAGAAATCTTCTTGGTTAATAAATAACTCTGTTGATTTATTACATTCCTGTCTGTCGGCTACCAGCCAGATGGGCAGGTCTGTAGCTCATTAGCTTAATAGTTAAAGAAATTTATTGTAAAAGTGTATATTTAGAGTATTTTATAAATGTGTATAAACTAATATTTTTAATAATACGAAAAGAGGAGGTTCAGATGAGTAAAACATTTGTATTTTTTGCATTATTTTTAATCTCGCTATTTTTTATACCGGGATGTACACAGGAAGCGAAGCAAGCCGAAGCTCCACTTATTCCAATGGAGAACTTTTTTAAAAATCCTCAAAAAGTAGCATTTCAACTTTCTCCCAATGGTGAATATTTAGCATTTCTACAACCATGGAAAAATCGTTTGAATGTCTATGTCCAAAAGATTAGTGAAGATAAAGTGGTGCGAGTAACCGATGCAACAGAGCGTGATATTGCCGGATATTTTTGGGCAAATAATAGCCGTTTAGCTTTCGTTAAGGATAAGGGAGGTGACGAGAACTATAAACTTTACGCTGTTGATGTTGATGCTTCAAACCTCAAAGAATTGACACCATTTGAAAAAGTACGTGTTCAAATTATAGATGATCTGGAAGACAATGAAGATGAGATGATAATTGGACTGAATAAACGTGATAAAAGGATTTTCGATGCTTATCGTATAAATATTAATACTGGAGAAATGGATATGATTGCCCAGAATCCCGGCAATATATCTGGCTGGGTTACTGATAATGAGGGAAAATTACGTATTGCAACTACTACTGACGGAGTAAATACAAGTGTGCTTTATCGGGAAAATGAATCAGATGATTTTAAACTTATCATTACTACGAGTTTTAAAGAGACTTTGGCACCTCTTTATTTCACTTTTGATGATAAATTTATTTATGCTGCCTCTAATTTAGGACGAGACAAAACGGCAATTGTTAAATATGATATTGCCAATGGAAAAGAGTTAGAAGTAATCTTTGAACATCCTGAAGTGGATGTGTACAATTTGTTAAGATCAAAAAAGAGAAAAGTAATTACTGGAGTAGCATTTTATACCGATAAACGCCATTACCATTTCTTTGATGATACTCGAAAAGAGTTACAGGAAATACTTGATGAAAAATTACCAGGATACGAAGTAGTAGTGAGTAATATGAGTAAGGATGAGAAAAAAATCCTTGAAAGAACTTATAGCGATAAATCTCGTGGTGCTTACTATTTTTATAACCGTGATACAAAAGAATTTAAAAAATTGGTTGATATTAGTCCATGGCTCAATGAAAAAGATATGGTTGATATGAAACCTATAGAGTATCAATCCAGAGATGCATTGGCAATTCATGGTTATTTAACGGTTCCTAAAGGTTTAGAAGTGAAAAATTTACCCGTAGTTGTAAATCCTCATGGTGGTCCCTGGGCGCGTGATCGGTGGGGATTTAATCCTGAAGTACAGTTTTTAGCCAATCGTGGTTATGCCGTATTGCAGATGAACTTTAGAGGTTCTACAGGCTATGGACGCAACTTCTGGGAAATCAGCTTCAAACAGTGGGGTAGAACAATGCAAGACGATGTTACAGATGGTGTAAAATGGCTCATTAGCCAGGGTATTGCTGATTCTACTCGAGTTGGTATTTATGGCGGGTCTTATGGCGGATATGCCACGTTGGCAGGTTTAGCTTTTACACCTGATTTGTATGCTTGTGGTGTGGATTATGTAGGTGTTTCTAATCTATTGACTTTTATGAAAACTATACCGCCGTATTGGGAGCTCTATCTTAAGATGTTTTACGAAATGGTTGGTGACCTCGAAACTGAAACAGAAATGCTAAAAGCCGCCTCACCTGTTTTTCACGTTGATAAGATGAAGGCTCCTCTCTTTATTGCACAGGGTGCTAATGATCCACGTGTAAATAAAGATGAATCAGATCAAATGGTGGCAGCGTTAAAAAAACGCGGTATTGATGTCCCTTATATGGTTAAGGATAACGAAGGACACGGCTTTCACAATGAAGAGAATCGCTTTGATTTCTATCGTGAAATGGAAAAATTTCTTGCGAAGTACTTAGGTGGAAGAGTTTTAGAGAAGAAGGGTGTAAACTAATTTAGAGAAGCGTATAATTTAATTTTTCATTTTACACAAATTTTTGTGTAATAAGTATTTCAGTTGGAAATAGATTTTTTATGTTTTTGGTATTGTGGATGAAATAAAATCTGTTTGGTCTCCGGCGGTTGGTGGACTGTAAGCAGATTTGGTTATTTCAGTTTTTAGGAAGGAATCTATTTCCCTATTGGAAAAATTGTTTATTTATAGTAAAATACAATTAACGTAAAATCGATTTTATGTTAGGTGAATATGACAATAATTAGAGAAGTGATAATAGATTTAAATCCCTGGTGGAAAGAGAAATTTAAGATTGAATTCAAGCAAAGAGATGTTTATAAAAAAATTCAAAAATTTATGCCACTACCACAAATAATTGCACTTACAGGATTGCGTAGAGTTGGTAAAACAACTTTGATGTTAAAAATTGTGGAAGATTATATCAATAAAGGGTGGAATCCTAAGAATATAATCTACTTCTCATTTGATGAATTCAGGGAATTGGATTTACGAGATATTATAAAAGAGTATGAAGAAATAATGGAGGTGGATTTTAAGAAAGGTAAAAATCTTCTTTTACTTGATGAATTGCAAAAGGTACCGGATTGGGAAAATCAGCTTAAAACTATATATGATTTATATAAGGGAAAAACCAAGATATTGATTTCTGGTTCAGAGTCTTTGTTCATAAAGAGGAAATCAAAAGAAACACTTGCAGGAAGAGTTTTTGAATTTTTAGTAGAGCAACTTTCATTTCAAGAATTTCTCATTTTTAAAGACAAAAATTATAAGCAGATATCATTGTATAAGGGAGAACTCTCTAAACTATTTAATGAATTTACTTTAATTCAAGGTTTTCCGGAATTAGTAGGTATTCATGATAAGGATATCATAAAAAAGTATATAAAAGAAAGCATTGTTGAAAAAGTTCTGTATAGAGATATTCCAGATTTATTCAAGGTTAAAGATATTAGAATCCTGGAATCACTGCTCAACATTATCATTGATGAGCCTGGGCAGCTTGTGGAAATTTCAAAATTAGCTAATACACTTAAGATTTCAAGACAGACTCTTTCTAATTATCTTTCCTATCTCGAAGAGTCCTATCTTGTTAAAAAATTATATAACTTTTCGAAAAGCAGAATAAAAGTTGAGAGAAAATTAAAGAAATATTATCCATCTATTATTTCTACCAATCTAATGTTTAGAGATGACACTTTTTCCAGGTCAAAGGTTTTTGAATCGTTGATAGTTAATCAGTTAAAAGCGGAATTTTTTTGGAGAGACCCATATAAAAATGAAGTAGATATTATACTAATAGGTAAAAAGATAACACCAATTGAAATTAAATATGGGAAAATTGATTACAAGTCTCTACTTACGTTTATGAGGAAGTTTGATGTCAATGAGGCTTTTATCATATCAAAAGTAATAGAAGAAAAGAGAGTAATAGATAAAAATTTAATTTCCATAGTTCCAGGGTTTAAATTTCTTTTAGAAAGAAATTCCTATTTATTAAAAGGGTCAACTTTTGGCACAACTTAAAAATAATAGATATCCAAACCAATTTTTCCCAATCCCATCCCGTCTCGCTCCGAAGGAGTCCCTCTGGGATAGAGATCCCTTCGGGAAAGGGATCTCTTTGAGACGGGACATTTTCGACGCGCGAAGCCAAATTGGTTTAAATTTCTTCTTCTTGACGATATTCCTGAGTTTCATCAGGAGCTCACTCCTGACAGTGTTTTTAGGAAATAAAGAAGAGCAATATGGAAAAGGAATGATAGGATATATCACATCTCTACTAACAGAAAACCCGTTTAGTATTCGGCTAAAGACGAATCTGGAAACGGTTGTAGCTTGATATGCAATTCTTTTTGATTTTTCGATTCATAAATTTCTTAATTTAGTTGCTAAAATAGAGGAGACTATGAGTAAAAAGTATATAAAAGACCTACATGAAGGTGATTTAGTATCAAGTTATTTTGGTGTATTGATTAAGTCTCTTAGAAAGACTAAAACGGACAAGGATTACCTTGATCTAATATTAGTTGATAAAACGGGAAGGATTAATGCTAAAATTTGGGATAAAGTAGAGAATATAAAAGATAGTTTTGAGAAAGGTGATCCCGTAGCAATTAAAGGCCATGTCGTTTCTTATAATGAAGAAATTCAGATAAAAGTTGATAGTATCCGGTGTGTTGATCCCAAGATTGATAAGAAGTATGGGTTTGATTTTTCGGACCTTCTTCCAACAACTGAGAAAAATATTGATGGAATGTGGAATGAAGTTCAAGAGTTCATTCAATCGATACAAAATCCGTATTTGAAATCCGTTGTAAGTGATATTTATTCAAAATTTGAAGACTTAATAAAAATTTATCCTGCTTCGATGATACTGCATCATCCATTCCGTGGTGGATTACTTGAGCATATTCACTCGATGAGTAACCTGGCTGTGCCAATTTGTGAGAATTATCCAGACCTTAATAGAGATCTTGTTCTTGCTGGAATATTGTTGCATGATATTGGGAAATTAAGAGAGCTGGAGCCTGGAATGGCGACTTCATACACTGATGAGGGAAATTTTATTGGTCATATAGTTCTGGGAAGAGATATTCTACTTGAGGCAGTTTCAAGAATTGATAACTTCCCGGAGATTCTCAAACTGAAACTTGAGCATATTATTCTCTCTCATCAGGGAAAATATGAATGGCAGTGTCCTAAAGAACCTGAGTTTCTTGAGGCATTAATAGTTTATTTTATTGATGTGATGGATACGAGAATCAATCAGATGAAGAGTGAAATCGAATCTGATAATACAGAGGGGGATTGGACTTCAAAGAAAAATTATTTTCATCGTCCTCTTTATAAAGGTGATGAGTAAATATTTAGCCACCCCAAAGGAGTCTCTTCCCTATAGGTATCCCTTGGAGGAAAAATCCATTTGGGGCGGCTATAACAAAGACTTTTATTGAGAGATGAAGAATAGAATTAAAAATATTGCATTCATAGGGATTTTTATTGCTCTTGTATTGGGAGTAGGTTATGCCCTTGCATTAGTACCAAATGTTGAGCTAGTTACGGCAATGGTTTTTCTGTCTGGTGTTCTGATGGGAGTGAAAAGGGGAATCTATGTTGGTATTATTGGGGAATTTCTTTTTTCCGCTCTGAATCCTGTTGGCTCAGGTTTGCTTTTTCCACCAATGTTAGTCGCTCAGGTGATTTCTATGAGCTTTATTGGTGCAGTGGGTGGTTTATTTAGACAATATTTAGTTAATTGGAAACCTAAACCGATTAATGTAATTGTTATTGGGGCAGTAGGTTTCGTATTAACTTTAATATATGATATTTTTATTTCGTTGGCTTATCCCATATCAGCAGGATTCAATTTTAAAGGAACTATTGATGTCGTAATTGCCGGTATTGCATTTAGTGTAATTCATTTGGTAGTAAATACTGCAATATTTATAACATTGGTACCTGTAACTGCACAGATGGTTATAAAAGCTGTTCCATATTTTTCAGATATTAGTAAAAATGGGACAAGAAAACCGCTAATAGATGCTAAATATCGCTAATAGTATGACAGAAGTTAAAAGATTTAAAAAATATAGAAGAATATTAGTAAAAACCTGCTTTTCACTTTTCATTTTTCACTTTTTACTTTTCGCCTTTAAAAACGATTCTGCATTTGGACAAACGATAACGGGTGATACTCTGTCTAATTCTGAAAACATTACCTATAATATCTGTGATAAATTGCTGGAAAAAACTGATTTCTTTGTCTTTTCTTATGATGATTGGGGATTTAAGGGAGCACTTTCATTGTTAGGACTTCCTGCTTCATCAATTAAGGTGTATTATAATAATATGCTTGAAAATGATCCATTGTACGGTCAGGTTCCTCTATCATGGATGAATCCAGGATATTTTCATCTAGAGATTGATAAGAAATCCGGAAAATTGAATTTTTCGCCTTTTTTCTCTAAAGATAATAAAACTGTCTCAGGATTTCATTACTATAGAGGAGATTATAGTTTTTTAAACTTTAGAGCTAAAGCTGCAGGGAATCTATCTGAAAGAATAAAATGGTGTTTTTCCGGCGAAAATTTTGGATATGATGGCGCAACTGCTCTATATGGCCCAGATAAATATAAATTAGGTGAAAGTTTATCTCAATCTTATCATCTGGATATTAGAACAGACTTGAATAAGTGGGTACTTGATGTCGGTACGGCTTATGATAAATATATGCCAGGGATTTCTAATGCTTCATTGGATTTATCGGGTTATCCGGTATGGACTTTTGCTGGAAGAAATAAAGAGTATCGAACGAATTCATATATGAAAGCAAGCAGCGGGAGTGATAAAGACTCGACGATTATCGGACTTCAGATTTCCAGTTTTCTATACAGGAATACGAATAATAATGATGTTTTCTCCCTTAGTGGGGAAGCAAGTCAATTTTCGGGGTTGTTAAGAAAAGATTTTGTATTTAAGAAAAATAGCATTTCAATAGAATTACTTCCTCTTACTCATACGGTGTACTTTAGGAATAGTATTGATAAGAAGCAATCTCTATTTGTTGCTAATTTGGGTAGCAGTCGTAGTTGCAAATTTTTTGATTATATATTAAAAGTAGGTATTGCAAATAAAGAGTTAATTGGTTTTGCAGGATTAAGAGTACCACTTTTGCAAAAATTTAGTTCTGATTTGAGCTATCAGAAAAACTATGCGCTTTATCCTATAATATATGAAGCACCCTTTGGGAATCCTCCCTCACTGTTTCCAGGTGATAACGGATTCAGTTATTCAATTGGTTCGCTGGGTTTCAACTATGACCAGAAATTTGTAAAATCCCACTCTTCTTTCAAAAAAGTTAGAAGTGATTTTTTTATCCCTTTTAGAACAACTATTAATGATACATTACCAATATACCGGATAGAAAACCTTGATGTAATATATTTTACTGAAAATCTAAAATTACAATTTCCTTGGAATACTACTATTCAGGGGAGAGTTATATTTACTCCTTCCAATAATACTGATAGATGTTTGCGATTTCAAGGATGGGGACGAGTTTTGCAAAAGCTTGGTCTGTTTCACAATAATTTGCATCTATATGCGGCAGGTGAAGTTCTTTTCTTTAATGGCGGAAATTATTTAGCGTGGTTTGAAGAATTAAGGAATTACGGAAGTACCGGTACCCAATATTTTACAAATGAAAGGCTCAACTTTACAACGAGGTTCGGGGCTCATATCGGGGATTTTCACATTTTCTATGTTATTTATAATGTCGAAGGAAGAAGTTTTTCAACATTAGCTTTGATGCCTTATAGAAATCGTCTTAAGATTTTTGGAATCGAATGGGCATTTTTAAATTGATTATTCAGCAATAAAGAATTAAAATTTTTCGCATAAATTTTTCTTGATTATTTATTATTGTTGATTTATTATTGAGTCAAGCCAATTGAAAATAAAAGGAGGGACAGATATGGATTACAAAAGAGCATTTTTTATTGTTGGGATAGTTTTTATTTATTCATTGTTACTTCTTGCCCAGGATATTCAGAAAAAAGCGATTTATCTGAAATCAGGTGATATAATTACGGGAAAAGTTATCTCAAAAGATCCGGAGACCGGCAATATTGAAGTTCAAACTCCTTATGGAATAATGAAAATTAAAGGAGAAGATATTCTACAAGAGGTTGTATCTATAGTTTTGAAATCAGGTGATAAATTAAAAGGCTCAATCATATTTGAAGACAATGAGAAAATACATCTCAGGTCTAATTATGGTTTACTGAAAATAAAGAAAGAGGATATAGAACGAATAGACTATGGGTTAAAAAAGGGTAAAGAAAAAGTATCTGAGATAAAAGAGAAATTTAGTCTCGGTAAGGAACGCCAGATTGATGTTTTTTACGATCCCACGGGCTATGTCTTAGATAAAGGAGCTTTATATGTCAGTGGACTTTCATGGGGATTTGGAATTACAGACAAACTTCAGATAACTTCTAAGTGGTCGGGTTATTTTTTAGGTGATTTCAATATTCGCCCCAAAATTCAGATTTTTCGAAAAGGCAGCTGGGAGAAAGAACACGCTTTGTCTATTGGTGGGCATATACATACGAGACACATTCCCGATAAATACGAGTGGACTGAGCAAACGTTCCAATTTGAAAAAGGGCATTATGATAATTTACATAATTGGATAAAAAGTAAACCTGATAGCACTATTGATCTCTATTATGGAGAGTATTTGAGAATTGGCTCAGAAGTGGAATTGGAAAGTGGCGAAGGGAGGTATGATTATGATTTGGACAATATCGAGAATGGCTGGGTTGATATAAATGAGCCGGATAATAGTCAGTATTATGAGGTTTTTGCAGCTTATACTTATTCAAAAGCACGAAGGGGAAATGCCGGAAGAATTTCGCATACTTTGGGAGCGTATCTGAGTAAATTTTCAGAGAGTGATTTTCTTATGTATAAAATCTACTTCGGTGGAGCTGTAGATATAAGGAAGAATATTATTTTCAATTACGAAGTTTATTATGATCCCTGGTATGTTGAGTTATGGAAAAGGACAGGTATATTTAATCAAGAAGAAGATGAGCTCAGCAAGACGAGACCCAAAAAGGAATATTTATCACCTTTCCACTTCGATATGGGATTTATTTATGCTTACAGAGATTGGCTGCGATTCGGGATACATTTTCAGCCATATATTTTCGCAATTTATTTGAAATTTTAGTCTGATTTCAGGTGATTATAATTTTAATATCGTCGGGCTCTTCTCGTTCCCAAGCCCCAGCTTGGGAACGCAACAACCTACAACTCTATCTCATCTAACTCAAAAATACTCTCCTTATCACTGAAATTCCGCGCACTGGAATAAAGCCAATCCTCTGGCTCTAATACAAGTCCCCTCTTTACTGGGTTGAAATGAATATACTCAACCTTCTGTCTTAACATCTCCAAGCTTTGAATTAACTGCGGGTGACTACCCTCCTGCCAAAATTGATACCTCGACTCAGTCTTATGTCAAAGACATCCCTTCGGGATATTGTTTCTTATAATGCTCCATCAAATAGATAATCCACTTCCTTTCATACTTCTTCAAATAATTCAGCATTTCCTTTGCTGTATAACTCTTGTAATTTCTTATAATCCCACCAGTATTCTCTTCATGCGAGATAATCATGTGTATATGGTTATCCATGATTACGTAGTAAAATATTTTTAGTCTTTCTTTTCTTCGATAAAATTTCAAGTTATCAATTAATACGTTCATGTATCTTGAATTCGTGAATACCGGTATTTTTGCTACAACTGTTAAGGTAACAAAATATAGCTGATTTTGACTATCATCGAATTTATATCTACTTCTCATAGGTTTGATTTTCCATTATTATTGTTTCAAAACTTCCCTTTCTCGTTCCCAAGCTGGGGCTTGGGAACGAGCACAGCTGATAGGCTTAGGAACGAGGATAACACGACATACAAAATATGTCGCCTTATTTTTCCCTTGACTTTAATCTTAATAACTTCGGAAAAGAGACCTCTTTGGTGCGGTGAATAATCCAGAATAAATAGTAACTTGATTTTATATATTTTCCCGATTATCAATAATATTAGCGTTTTCCTTTAATTCTTTTACCCAATCATTATAAATAGAATTCTTTTTAATATTAAGAAGTTTATCACGTATAACTTCTTTTTCCACTTTGTATTTTTCTTCATCAATATCAGCTCTTGAAATCAACTTAACTATTACCATTTGGTTGCCAACTTTTATTGGTTTCGAAATTTGTCCAGGTTCCAGAGCTAAAATCGTACCGGTTAAAAGATTTGATCTACTTAGACCTTTTAATGTCTTATTTAAAATTACTGATTCATGTTTAGTGTATTTAATTTCAGGACTTTTATTTACGGCAGATTCAAGATTATTATCTTTGTCGAGCTTATTATAAAATTCATTTGCAATTTGAGATAGTTTTTCACTTCTTTTAGTTATTAATAAACTAGATTCAATCTGACCTTTTACAGCGTTTATTGATTTATACGAAGCTAAATTTATTGAGTCGAGTTTCAAGATAACGTAACCATTTTCTGTATTTAGAACTTCAGAAATCGAGCCTAATGGCTTATTCGAGAAGGCAAAACATGCAGCTTGTGGGAAATGTCCAATCCCTGTGATATATTTACTTTTTTCTTCAATAGGGGAGGATGTTTGGATTTTAAGGTTATGACTATCAGCAGCAGCAGCGAATCCATATTCATTAGCGTCGAAGGCAAAAAGGTTGGATTTTGAACGTATATTTTCGAGTGTATCCGGACCAGGCTTTATTTTTAATAAAATATGGCGGGCTTTGACCTGCATTTCGCCATCATTGATTCGCTTCTCTTCTACTTTAATTAGATGATATCCGAATCTTGTTAAAACCGGGACAGTAATATTACCAATTTTAGCAGAGAAGGCAGCTTTTTCAAAAGCAGGAACCATTTGCCCCTTACCAAACCATCCAAGATCGCCGCCACTTTTTACTCCACTAGGGTCTTCAGTAAATTCTATTGCGACAGTTTCGAATGATTCTCCATTTTCAATACGTTTTTTAAGGTTCATAGCCTGCTGATATACAGACATTGAGTCTGATGCTGAGGGTTTAATATCAAAGAGAACATAGTCAAGAATGCGAGTTTCTTCTACAAAGAATTTCTCTTTGTTTTCAGAATAGTATGATGATATTTCCTTTTCGGTAATTGAAAAACTGTCATCTTTTACAACTGTAAATGGAAAAGTGAGAGTTTCTACATCAAAATTCACATTTGAGGTAGTGTAGTCGGATAATATTTCTTCATCACTTACCATTGCCTGGCTTTGAATTAAATTCCTGATTTTTTCAAATGGGATAGTTGATCGTATATACTGTTCTACTCCAAACCATTCATTACCTTGTGGATTATTAATAGCATTTAAATATTTCTGATAATCGAATTTTCCATCTGTCTGAAATGCTTCATTATCGGTAAGGAATTGGGGTGGATTATTGACGAGAAAATAATAAATCTCCTCGTCAGTAGCCTTTAAACCAAGACGTTCTATTTCTTCACTAACTAAAGTTTCAGCCACAAAGGAATTCCATATCTGCTCGGATATCCTATCCATTGTCACGTCATTTACTTCCTGCCCTTTTTCTCTCATTTTGCTTAATTCATTCTGAATCAGTTTGGAAAACTGAGAAGCATCCAATTTTTTACCATTAACTATTCCTGCTATTCCTTGTAATTTGGTTTTTCCCGATATGATGTCAATTATATTTGCACCACCAACAAGTCCTCCGACTGTCATACTCAAGACAAATAGAATTATCAAAGCCCAGAGGATAATGTGCATGTTATTTCTCAGATTTTTCATTAAACCCATAATTCTATTAAACCTCCTAATTAATTTTAAGCTGCAAAAAACAGATGTTAAATTTAATAATTATTATATGTCAGGCAAACCCAATTTACGTATGTGAAAAATTAATGCTCACTGGATTAACGAAGACCCGTCCAGGGATATGTGGGAAAATGATTAAGAAACTCAAACAGGAGTGTCTCATCTCAAAGAGATCCCCTTGGGATAGAGATCCATTTCCCGAAGGGATCCCTTTCCCGAAGGGATCTCTATCCCAGAGGGACTCCTTCGGAGCGAGACGGGATGGGCTTTGAGTTACGTGAAAATGTATTACAAAACAGACCTATTTTTCCGATTCCATTACCACTTTGTGTAGTGCTTTACCCATCTCTTCAATTTTATATGGTTTGGCAACAACACCAACAAAACCATATTTTTCAAATTCAGACATTATAGGGTCATTGGAGTATCCACTGGATACAATCGCTTTGGCATCAGGATCAATTTTTAAAAGCTCTTTAATAGCATTTTTTCCTCCCATACCGCCAGGTATAGTTAAGTCCATTATTACAACATCAAATGTTCTACTTAAATCCATAGCATTTTTATACAAATCAATTGCCTCATTGCCATCTTTTGCAAATTCTGTCTCATATCCAAGTTGCTCAATCATATCGCCGGCGACTTCTCTGAGCTGCTCGTCATCATCCATTATCAAGATCCTACCTTTGCCGGTGAGAGGTTTTTCTTCCTTTTCTCCCTTTTCAAGGTCTTTTTTCAGTGATGCCGGGAGATATATGAAGAATTTACTACCAACTCCTAATTCAGAATCTACTGTAATTAATCCACCATGATTTTTTATAATAGAGTAAGTAGTTGCAAGACCAAGTCCACTTCCTTTTGTTTTTGTTGTAAAATAAGGGTCGAATATTTTATTTAAATGTTTTTCTGGTATTCCAATTCCCTGGTCTTCAACAATTATTTTTACATACTCACCTGGTTTGAGAAGCAAGGTATTATCATCCCCGATTTTAACATTCTCAGCAATTATCAATAGAGTACCGCCCTCTGGCATAGCTTGATCTGCATTGATTACTAAATTATTGATAACTTGATTTATCTGCCCCTTATCAATTTCAACCTGCCAGATATCGTCGGGAATAGAGAATTTACAAGCGACATTGGAACCGGTAAGTGCAAAATTTGCTGACTCATTTAAAAGATTAACAATAGAAACGGTTTCCATAACCGGAGCACCACCTTTTGAAAATGTGAGCAGTCGTTAAGTCAGATCCTTTGCTCTCATACATGCATTCTCTGCCTTTCCTAATCTATCATATACCTTATCTTCTGGTTTTGCATACATTTTTGCAAGAGTGATATTACCTAATATTGCAGTGAGTATATTGTTAAAATCGTGTGCAATACCACCTGCAAGGATACCCGTTGATTCAAGTTTCTGGACTTTTAGTGTTTCTTTCTCCAATATCTTACGCTGAGTGATATCACGAAGAAATACAATATCGGCAGGTTTCTCTTGCCAGATTGTTCTTGTGGCAGTCACTTCTATTGGCAATTCTACGCCATCTTTTCTTATTAGTGTTGCTTCAAAGAAATTCTCAGCAGGTTCTCCTTTAATTCTTCTTTTGGATCTATTTAATACTTTTTCAATATAACGAGGAGGAGTTAAGTCCTTAATATTGAGATTTAATAGCTCTTTTATACTGTATCCAGTTAATTCTACAGACTTTTTGTTTACATAAACATAATCTCCCTCTTCATTATTTATTACGATACCATCAAATGCATTTTGGGCTAAAGACCTGTAGTTCTCCTCACTTTCTTTTAGCGCTGTCTCTACTTTGATCCTCTCTTTCAATTCTTTTTGTATAGATTCATACA
>CAYTUQ010000060.1:0-21183 GCA_964441235.1 uncultured bacterium
GAAAGACATGACTGATTTCCAATATATTTTATAGATATTAATGCATCTTTGATTAGTAAGTTGTATAAACGATTCTTCTGTTTAGTTGTAATCGGGCTGCTGTTTATACTGAACTCACCCATCAAATATAGTGTCATTAATAAAGTTAATTCCTTTGATCTGTCAGTAGTTTGACCAAACGCAGAATTAATTTCTTTTATGTTTTTTAAGAATTTTTCTTTTCTCGAAGAGATCCTTTCGGAAATATTTTCCATAGCCGCAGTTCCTTTCTTTTTTTTGAAGTTATTACTAAAAACTGCGGTTAATTTACAGATATTTAACATCTTACACAAACTTTATATGTAACTTTCTCATTTAACTTGCTTTATATCACTGAGTTACAAAAAATCATCCAAAACTTTTGTCATTCAGTGGTCAAATGACGACGAATCCAAATGACAATAAATGACAGTGAAGCGAATGACAATATACTATTCCATTATTTCAGAGATCTTACGGATCATCTTTTCCCAAAGGGATTCTCCAAAGGAGTCCGTTGTGACCTTCGGAGCATGTTTCGCTGTGGGGAAAAATCATGGGTGTTATTTAAACCTATCACCCTCGCTATTCAATATTCATGCACGGTTATTAATCTAATTTACTATGGTGATAAAATTGCTGATTCATCGGGATAGGAAGTTTTGATCTTTGTACCATCTATATTAATCTCTTTGAAATCTGATATGCCTGCTTCCTTAGCAAAAAGACGTATCTGCACAAAATAATCTGCTATCAAGGTCTAAATGCCTCTTCCTGTCCCAATGGGAATCTTCGATAAACGACTTAATGTGGTATGATCAGGAATAAATTGGCAGATACATATGTAAAACGGAGTTCATAACAACATAAGTTCTCTATTTTCCGTGTACTTGATTCCCCCTCGCTATGCCGAAGGCATTCCTTCAGAATAAGCAAAAACCAGGTTGCTAAAAGAGTTTTTGGATCATAGGCATCGTTGCCCTGGCTGCTGTAGCAATTGTATATCTCAGTCAAATCTAATTTTGATACAATATCAACAACAAAACGACTCTTGTCATATTTACTTATAAAGTCAGAAAGACAGTAACCAATTATTTTCTGCTACCTGCGGTCATTCCCTTAGACGGTTCTCCGTAAAAATAAAGCTTATAAATAATTCCTATCAAAGTATATTGAAATAACGCCAAAACACACCCAAAATATACATATTATATTAATTATTAACAAGTTAAAAAGATACTGCAACAGCCTGTACGTCGAGATGAATTTCTGTCATTGAGATTCCTGCCCGACCTATCTGCCGACAAACATATTAATACTGTGAGCCGGAACAAATTTCTACAAATTAGGAACCGCACTCTTTTTATTACCATAATGCTACTAAAAAATATTTCTAATTCATGTAAATAATATGTAAAATTGAGCGATGGAAATTTCAAATTAAAAAGAGAATATTGGGAAAGTATTTCAATGACAGAAAAGATTAAAAATAATAAAGAAAAACCGGAACGACCTGCAAATTTCATTCATCAGATAATTGAAGAAGATTTAAGAAATAATAAAAATGAAGGTAAAATATATACCCGTTTTCCTCCGGAGCCGAATGGCTATTTGCACATAGGTCATGCAAAATCAATATGTCTTAATTTTGGAACTGCGGAAAAATATGGCGGACTCTGTAACTTGCGTTTTGACGATACAAATCCCACAAAGGAAGAAGATGAATATGTTAAATCAATAACAGAAGATGTGAAATGGTTAGGGTTCGACTGGGAAGATCGATTCTATTTTGCATCAGATTACTTCGATAAGATGTACGAATATGCCATTCAATTGATAAAAAAAGGCAAGGCGTATGTTTGCGATTTAAGTGCGGAAGAGGTCAGAAAACACCGGGGCACTCCACTAATTGCTGGGGAAAATAGCCCTTATAGGGAGCGCAGCATAAAGGAGAACCTTGAACTTTTTGAAGGCATGAGAAAGGGAGTATTTCCTGATGAAGCCAGGACTTTGCGGGCGAAAATTGATATGGCTTCACCAAATCTCAACATGCGCGATCCCGTAATGTATCGAATACTTCATGCGAGTCATCACCGTACTGGTGATAAGTGGTGTATTTATCCTATGTATGATTGGGCGCACGGTCTGGAAGACTCCATTGAGGGTATCACACATTCGATATGTACCCTTGAATTTGAAGACCACCGTCCGCTTTACGATTGGTTTCTTGACGAATTAGATGTCCATCATCCACAGCAGATAGAATTTGCACGCCTCAATCTCACATATACTATAATGAGCAAACGGAAATTATTAGAATTGGTGGAAAATGGATATGTTAAGGGATGGGACGATCCGAGAATGCCCACGATTTCAGGCTTGCGAAGGAGAGGCTATACTCCTGAATCAATCAGGAATTTCGCTGACCGGATTGGTGTAGCTAAGCGGGAGAGTATAGTCGATGTCGCACTTTTGGAGTTCTGTTTAAGAGAGGATTTAAATAAACAGTCACCACGCGTTATGGGCGTGCTTCGACCCCTAAAAGTTGTAATAGATAATTATCCGGAAGATAAAGAAGAATATTTAACTGCTATAAACAATCCGGAAGATCCGGGAGCTGGAACACGCAAAATACCTTTCTCAAAAGTGCTGTATATTGAACAGAGTGATTTTATGGAAAATCCACCGAAGGAATTTTACCGTCTTACTCAGGGGCGCGAAGTAAGATTAAGATACGCTTACTTTATCACATGTATAGATGTGGTTAAGAATAAAAAAACTGGTGAAGTAATAGAATTACATTGCATTTATGACCCTGCGACTAAGGGAGGCGATGCCCCGGATGGAAGAAAAGTTAAAAGCACCTTGCATTGGGTTTCGGCAAAACTTGCAATTGAAGCAGAAGTACGGCTATATGATAGGCTTTTTACAGTTGAAAATCCCGCAGGAGTGACAGATGGTCGCGATTATAAAAAATTCCTTAATCCAAACTCCCTTGAAATATTAAAAAAATGTTATCTCGAACCGAGTCTTGCTTCGGCAAAATCCGGTGATCGCTTTCAATTTGAGAGAATGGGATATTTTTGTGTTGATCCGGATTCAAAAGATGATAAAAAGGTTTTTAACCGAACAATGACGTTAAGAGATACCTGGGAAAGAATTCAAAAGAAGCAGGCAAAGAATAATGTATAGTTAATCCTAACCTGGACAAGCCAGAATTGAAAATTTCAAATTGTAAATTGCAAATTTATAGGAGCGATTTTCCAAGCAATGATCAGTGATTAGTAATTGGTGATCAGTTTGCGATTTAATAGTTTCCCCAAGGGGGTCTCCGTGAGACAAAAAGTTGAATGAAAAATGTTTTACTATAACATTCTGATTGACAATGACTTATAAGAATGATAAAAAATTTTCTTTACTCCGAAGGTAATGTCCCGAAGGGATCCCTTTCGGGAGAAGACTCCCTCGGAGAATGCCTTCGGCACAAAAAAACAATCCCAACCCGTCGGGATAACTGCTAAGGAACTAAAATATTTAGGTAATTAAAATATATGTTGGAAGAGCCGGTCAGGTTAAAATCTTTTGCTAAAATAAATCTACATCTGCAAATCACTGGGAAATTGCCAAACGGTTATCACTCACTGTATTCAGTTTTTCAAGAACTCACTTTTCATGATGTTTTAACTTTTACTCATGCCAGCAAGTTCAGTATCAACTGTAATCGGGACGATTTACCCTGTAATAATAATAACTTATGTGTTAAAGCGTATAAAATTATGAAAAAATATGCGGTGAAAGGAAATGATTATTCAATTTACCTTGAAAAGAATATCCCGATGGGTGCGGGATTAGGCGGAGGAAGCTCGAATGCTGCAGCTGTTTTGAAGTTCTTAAATAACGCATGGGATATTAACTTTTCTGAGGACAGACTTATTGATATTGCAAAAGAAATAAGTGCCGATGCGCCCTTTTTTATCAGGGGAAAAACGCAAATTGCTAAGGGAATCGGAGATCTGTTGGAACCAATTCAACTGCCTGAGGAATTTATTTTACTCTTAGTTTGTCCTGAGACCCATATTTCCACAGCTTGGGCTTATCGAGAGTTAGACTTGACAATAAAAGAAGAAACACGTAAATTCAGCATCCTTTTTGACGATAAAAGGATTTTTTGGGAGTTGTTTGAAAATCAATTTGAAGCTGTAGTTTTTCCAGCATATCCAGAAGTTGGTAGAGTAAAGAGGAGGATTATTGATGAGGGCGCTCAATATGCCGGCTTGTCGGGCAGTGGTTCGACTGTGTTTGGAGTTTTTAAGAAAAGAAAAGAAGCTATAAAAGCTAGTAAATGCTTTGATGCTTTTAAAACATTCATCACTATTCCAATCTTCTGAGATAAAGAAAAACAAAATTCGGGGATCGTCCAATGGTAGGACCGCGGCCTTTGGAGCCGTTAATCCAGGTTCAAATCCTGGTCCCCGAGCACTGTTTTTTTAATTAAGTTTTAGAGAATATCAAAATGAGTTTTAATGCAAGAGTTTTTTCTGGAAGATCAAATCCAGAGTTATCAAGTGAAATTACTGAGAGATTGGGAATATCTTCTGGTAAAATTTCATTAAAGAATTTCAGCGATGGTGAAATATGGGTACGTTTTGATGAAAATATCAGGGGTATTGATATATTTATTGTTCAATCAACTAATCCTCCTGCAGAAAACATCCTTGAACTTCTTTTAATCATTGATGCTGCAAAAAGAGCTTCTGCTAGAAGAATTACTGCGGTTATTCCTTATTATGGTTATGCTCGACAGGACAGAAAAGACCAGCCGAGAGTTCCAATTTCAGCCCGCCTGTTTATGGATACTATTGTAAGTGCTGGTGCTAACCGAATTGTTACGATGGACCTTCATTCAACTCAAATTCAGGGGTTTGTGAATATTCCATTTGATCATTTATATGCGAAATCTATTTTTTTAGATCGTTTGAAAGAAATTGCAGCTGAAAAAGAATACACTATTGTATCTCCGGATGTTGGAGGGATAAAATTTGCACGGTCTTATGCGAAGATATTAGATGTACCTCTTACAATTATTGATAAACGTCGCCCCGGTCCAAATGAAGCTGAGGTAATGAACATAATCGGCAAAAGCAGGATAAAGAATGCTCTAATAATTGATGACATGATCGATACTGGTGGAACTGTAATACAAGCGGCAGAACTATTGAAAAAAACAGGCTGCGAATCTATTATTGTGCTGGCTACACACGGGTTATTTTCAGGCCACTGCATTTCACGCATTACGGAATCACCAATCGATAAAGTAATTGTATCTAATAGTATTTCAATTAAATCCGAAAAAAAATTTCCGAAATTAGAGATAATTTCTTCAGCACCTATTCTTTCAGAAGCAATAGCTCGAATACACAAGGAAGAATCAGTTAGCTCACTATTTGAGTTTTAACTATATAAGGAGTCTATAAATGGCTGAGTATAAGATAATTTCTGAACTTCGAAACAATTTTACAAAGAGTGAAACGAAAAGACTTCGCCGCGATGGGAGAATTCCAGCGGTTTACTATTTTCACAAACAAAAACCTATACCAATTAGTATTGGTTTAAAAGAATTTCGATCTGCAATTCAATCTGGCCAACGTATTTTCGATTTGACAATTGAAAAAGAAAACCATAAGTGCGTTGTTAAAGATGTTCAGTTTGATCCAATCACTGATAATGCTATCCATGTTGACTTTATGGGAGTTAAACTCGAAGAGATTATTCACATTGATATTCCTATTAATCTAGTTGGTGAATCTATTGGAGTTAAAACTGCTGACGGTGTCCTTACGCAACATCTCTGGGAGTTGGAGGTTAAATGTAAGGTCTCTGAAATTCCGGAAGCATTAACTATTGATGTTTCTAATTTGGACCTGGGAGATTCTATTTCTGTAAGTGATGTAAAGCTAAAAAAGGATGTCGAAATATTGACTCATTCATCAACCTCTATTGTTTCTGTTGTTAGACCTACTGGAGCAGCAGTTGAAGAGGTGGTAGAAGAAGAAGTGGAAGAGGCAGTAGAAGAAGAATCAAAAGAGGAATCTGAAAAAGATAGAAAACAGATATAATTTGTTTCTACAAACAAGGAGATAAAATATGATAGAAAAAGCAAAGAAGTGAAGGTAATTTTGGGTCTCGGTAATCCTGGAAGAAAGTATTCTAATAATCGCCATAATTTTGGATTAATGGTTATTGATAAAATCGCTGAGAGATGGAGTATGGATTTCACATCTATAAGAGGCTCTTTTGTTTATGTATATTCACAAGATGCTTCATGCTCTCCCAAAAGTCTGAATTATGAAGTATATTTCTGTAAGCCATTATGTTTTATGAATAATAGTGGAGTAGCTGCTAAACATATCTTAAAGTTCTTTGGTTGTTCCCCATTAAACCTTCTCGTCGTTTATGATGACATTGATTTACCTTTAGGTAAAATTCGTTTTAGGAAGAAAGGTTCTGATGGAGGTCATAAAGGGATAAGGTCTATTATAAATTTACTTGAGACTGTTGAATTTCCGAGATTAAGGCTTGGAATCGGACCTCAGGATGAATGTGTTCCATCCGAAGAATTTGTTTTATCGGATTTCAGAAAGTGTGAATTATCTACTTTAAATGAGGTCATTGATTTGAGCATATCAAGTATAATCGATTTTGTTAACAAAGATATTTTGTTCGTAATGAATAAATACAATCATATAAATATGTCGTTAGAATAGGATTGGAGTAGAATCAAATGAGCAAAGTAATTTCACTAGATTGGATTTTTATTTCGATTTTAGCGGGCGCTATTGCATTAGTTTTTGCTTTAATAAAAGCCATCTGGATTTCCAGGCAGAATGCAGGTAATAGAGAAATGCAAACCATTGCTGACCATATTAGAGAAGGAGCAATGGCTTTTCTTTCAAGAGAATATAAAGTTCTTTTTATATTTGTAATTGCTGTTGCCGTCCTGTTAACTATTGGAAATAGGAGTTGGAATCGCCTTGTCGCAGTGTCCTTTATCGTGGGGGCAGTTTGTTCTGGACTGGCAGGTTATATCGGTATGCGTATATCAACGAAAGCAAATGTCCGAACTACCCAGGCAGCAAGAAATAGCCTTAATAAAGCACTAAATATTGCATTTTCCAGTGGGTCTGTTATGGGAATGAGTGTAGTAGGACTTGGTATAATCGGATTAAGCGTTCTTTTTATTATTTATGGTAGAACTTTTGGGGTAGATGAAAAAAGTCTTAACGACCTGGTTTTGCCAATTCTAAGTGGTTTCAGTCTTGGAGCAAGTTCAGTTGCTCTCTTTGCCCGTATGGGAGGTGGTATCTATACTAAAGCAGCGGATGTTGGAGCAGACCTTGTAGGAAAAGTCGAAGCTGGCATTCCAGAAGACGATCCAAGAAATCCGGCTGTAATTGCTGATAATGTTGGAGATAATGTTGGCGATGTTGCCGGAATGGGTGCTGACCTTTTTGAAAGTTATGTTGGGTCTATGATAGGGGCTATGGTTATTGGCGCCGCTTATAGTTTAAATCTTGTTGTTTTACCATTGATTATTGCTGGTTTAGGAATAGCATGTTCATTAATTGGATCTTTTATAGTAAGGACACATGAAGGTGGAAATCCTCAAGCTGCTCTGAACAGAGGTACTTTCACCGCCGATATTCTTATGATTGCGCTTATCTATCCGATAACAACTTTGTTTATTCCAGAAAATACGCTATTTGTCAATTTTATGACGGGAGCGACTCAATCTATCAGCGCTTTTAATATTTTTATTTCAACTTTTTCCGGCTTAGTTGTTGGAATAGTAATAGGTCTGATTACCGAGTACTACACTTCCGAATCAAGAAAACCAGCTCAGTGGATTGCCCACCAAGCCCAAACTGGTCCTGCTACTAATGTTATCGCCGGTTTGAGTCTTGGAATGTTATCAACAATGCTACCTGTGATATTTATTGCCGGTGCTATAATGGTAGCATATTCGGTTGCAGGTCTTTATGGTATTGCAATAGCAGCACTTGGTATGTTGTCTACAACCGGAATTCAATTGGCGATTGATGCTTATGGACCTGTTGCTGATAACGCAGGTGGAATTGCTGAAATGGCTAAGTTGGGCACAGATATAAGGGAAAGGACTGATAAACTTGATGCTGTTGGAAATACCACTGCCGCAATTGGAAAGGGGTTTGCTATCGGTTCAGCTGCTCTGACTGCATTGGCGCTTTTTGCTGCATTTCAGATTTCTGCAGGGATAAAATCAATTGATTTAACTAACCCGTTTGTTATGGCAGGAATTTTTATCGGAGGAATGCTGCCATTTTTATTTAGCAGTATATTGATGCGTGCTGTAGGGGAAACAGCGTTTGAAATGATTAAAGAGGTACGAAGACAATTTAGGGAAATAACTGGTCTTATGGAAGGCAAAGCTAAAGCGGATTATCATAAATGCGTTGATATATCTGCTTCGGCGGCTATCAGAAAAATGATATTACCTGGTGCCCTGGCAGTTGCTATTCCTCCTATTTTTGGTTTTATAAACAAAGAGATGTTGGGAGGTCTTCTTGCAGGTGTTGCAGTATCCGGCGTTTTGATGGCTATTTTTATGGCAAATACCGGAGGAGCTTTAGATAATGCAAAAAAATATATAGAGGCTGGAAACCTTGGTGGCAAGGGAAGTGATACTCATAAAGCTGCTGTTACCGGTGATACCGTTGGAGATCCCCTCAAAGATACTGCCGGTCCATCGCTGAATATTTTGATAAAGCTAATGTCTGTTGTATCACTTGTTATTGCACCTCTATTGAGGTAACAATGATTAAAATTAAAAATAAGGAGTCTGACTGTTGAAGTATTACGAGAATCTTTTTATTGTCAATCCGAACCATGAGCATGATAGATTAACAAAGGTTATTGATTCTGTCAAAGCGGAAATCACCAGGTTGAAAGGAAGTGTGTTTTTTCTTGAGGACTGGGGTAAGAAACGACTGGCATACCCAATTGAAAAACACAACTTCGGTAATTATGTCCTCGTTCAATTTGAAACTGAAAATTCTAAGTTAATAAGAGAATTAGAAGATTGGATGAAATTAACACCTGAAATAATGTCATGTATTACTGTTTGTCTTAAGAAGAAGCCAGAAGTTTACACTTCTGGAAAAGATCTTAATAAACAGTATAAATTAATTTAATAAACTGATTTTTCACTCGTTTATTCACAAACTATATAGAAGAGAAAGGAAATTTCATGGTAATGCTTAGTAGAAAAAAAATCTGTAAATTTTGCGAAAATCGCAGTAATGTT
This sequence comes from uncultured bacterium, assembly GCA_964441235.1. Lineage (GTDB taxonomy): Bacteria > Fidelibacterota > UBA2242 > UBA2242 > UBA2242 > BS750m-G69. Next base: position 9,359 of record CAYTUQ010000060.1, read on the forward strand.
ATCAATTATAAAAATTCCAGGATTCTTAGAAGATTTATTACTGAACAGGGAAAGATAATTCCCAGCCGTATAACCGGTACCTGCGCAAAGCATCAAAGAGAATTAACGAAAGCAATAAAACGCGCAAGAAATATTGCTCTCTTACCCTATACTTATGATGTAACTCGAGGATATTAACAATTCTCTGGAATAGGAGGTTCTTATGCGTGTAATAATACGTCGTGATTTTGAGGCATTGGGCAAAGCCGGAGAACAAATAGAGGTAAAAGATGGATATGCTCGCAACTATCTTTTTCCTCAGAATATAGCCCTGAAAGCAAACAAAAAGAATATAAAGCGATTAGAAGAGGAAGCTCGCTTTAGAGATCTTAAAAAGAATCGGGCTCTAATAAAATCTAAAGAACTTGCAGAAAAGCTTAAAACTCTGTCTATTACTATTCCGGTAAAGGTTGGTGAAGAAGATAAAGTATTTGGGTCTGTCACCAGCCAGGAAATTGCTCAGCAATTGCAGGAAAAGGGTTATGAAATAGATAGAAGGCAAATATTATTAGAGACACCGATCAAAGCTCTCGGGATTTATGATATTCCCATAAAATTACATCCTGAAATATCAACTGCCGTAAAGCTCTGGGTCATAAAAGCTTAATTTTATCCACAAATACAATTTATTTACAAGACGGGGCATTTAATATCTCGATTTTTTATAAAGAATAGGCACAAGTCTTAAAAATTTTTATCTTTTTTTATCATATCTAATAATGGATTTGTGGTGGGTTTTTAGTATATTCTTTTTGTGAAAAGTTCCAGTCAATTTATAGAAGTAATTTTCCCTATAACTCAACGGAGATACTTTACATATGAGGTTCCAGATGATATAGATTTTGATATTTACCCGGGGCAGAGAGTTGTTGCACCGTTAAGAAATAGTCCTACAGTCGGTTTTATAGTTAATGTCAATTCAACAAAACCAGATGGTATTAAAATAAAACCGATCATGGAAATAATAGACCCAACGCCAATATTTCCAGCTGAACTGTTTTCATTTCTAAAAAGTTTATCAAACTACTATCTGACTTCTCCTGGTAAAGTGCTTCATACTGCTATTCCAGCTGAATATCAGGTCCAAAAGCGTCGAAGAATTTGCATAACCGGCAATAATGAGAATGAGATACCTGAATTTTACAGACCACTTTATAACAAAATATCGAAAAAAGGTGATGTCCTTTTGTCCGGCCTGAAACGTTATTTTGATACACCTTACATAAATAAAGGTGTTGCTCTACTAAAAAAAAGAGGCTTAATAACTGAATATCCAACTTTTCAAAAGAGGCGGCAAAAAGGGACTGTTCAAAAAATTATCCAGCTATCCACAAAATATAATGAATTCCAGATAGATATAGATAATCTCATGAAGAGAGCTCCTCGTCAGTGGGAGATAATTAATGCTTTAAGAAATTCAAATGGAGTCCTTAAGGGAGAGGAAGTAAATAGATTTTCTCAGAGCGCTCTCCTGCCTCTTGTAAAGAAGAACCTGATTTCTATTAGTAAAGTTGATACGACCATTGATGATCTATGGAAAAAATACAATATAAAGCAAAAGGATGTAACTTTAAATTCAGATCAGGAAAGTGCATTCAATAAAATTGAAGAAAGTATCGCATCTGAAAAATTTTCTTCATTTTTGCTCCAGGGCTTAACCGGAAGTGGTAAAACTGAAGTATATATCAAACTTATAAAAGAAGTGCTAACGTCAGGGAAAAGTGCAATTGTTCTTGTACCGGAAATTACATTAACAACGCATCTCGCAGGTCGTTTTCATGGAGAGTTCAGAAACAGGATCGCAATTTGGCACAGTTACTTGAGCAGAACACAAAGAAATGTTGTATGGAGGTCTATATTAAAAGGCGACTATCCTGTAATTATAGGAGCAAGAAGCGCCATTTTTCTTCCTATTCCTAACCTTGGTCTAATCATTGTCGATGAAGAACAGGAATCGTCTTATAAGCAAAAAGGTATGGATCCCAGATATCATGCGAGAGACGCAGCACTTCTTCGCGGTAAGGAGAGTAACGCAACTGTAGTGCTTGGTTCTGCAACGCCAAGCCTTGAAAGTCAGTACAATGCAGCAATAGGGAAATTAATAAAGGTTGAACTTCCCCGGAGGCATTCTAAAGTACCCTCACCGATTATACATGTAGTTGACTTAAAGGAAGAATATAAAAAGACTGGAGATTATAACAATCCATTTTCCTCATTTCTTCTTGAAAAAATAAAAGAAAAGGTTGATAAGGGACAGCAAGTTTTGCTACTTCAAAATAGGCGTGGATATTCCAATGTTGTTCTTTGTGCTTCCTGCGGTTGGGTACCGTCCTGTAGAAATTGTGATATATCCTTGACTTATCATAAAAAGACCTCTGTAATGATGTGTCATTATTGTAATCATATTGAGCGACCACCGTCTGTCTGTACAAAATGCGATGGGACAAGGTTTTTATACCCTGGCTTCGGAACACAAAAGGCTGAATCTGTTTTGAGAGAGAATTTCCCGGAATTTACAATCTCTCGTCTGGATTTGGATACTACTCCTAAAAAAGATTACCTACAGAGTGTAATGCGAAAGTTTGAAAAAAATGAAATCCAGATACTTGTTGGTACTCAGATGATTGCTAAGGGATTGGACTTCCCAAATGTTTCACTGGTTGGGGTGCTCAATGCAGATATTGGTCTATATATGCCTGACTTCAGGGCACGTGAACGTGTCTTTCAATTATTGTATCAAGTAGCGGGTCGTTCCGGAAGAGGCGATATTCAGGGTGAAGTTGTTATTCAGACCTTCAATCAAAAAGATTTTACAATTCGATGTGCAATACAACAGAATCTTGCGAAATTTTCAAACTTCGAACTCAATGAACGCAACCCTACTAACTATCCTCCATTCAGCCGTTTGGCTCTTATTTTGATTTCTGACCTGAGTAGGGATAGAGCATCAGAAGTTGCGGAAAAAGTTGTCAATTTTTTAAGACAAAGAAAAGGCTCTATGGAATTACTCGGACCTACATTAGCGCCACTAAGCCGGATAAAAAATAGATATAGATTTTTAGTAATCATAAAATCCAGAAAAGATAAAGACCCCAATGGAACATTACTAAGGAAACTACTTAGATATTTTATTAACTCTAAATCGTATAATTCTTTAAGTAGATATGCTAGAATTACAATAGATATTGACCCGTTGGATTTACTATAGCCAGAAACGTGAATATTGGAGAATGTTTATATCACACGATTTATAAAATGTAAAATACTATCAATTACTAATGAGCGTTTATCAACAAATATAAAGAAAATCAAGTAATTTTAATAACGAACAAGAAAATGTCTTGGATTTAAAACACCTAATCACGTATTTTTTGGAGGTGCTAATTGTTGCACTTAACACTTGAATCCAGGTAATATTTTTAACACTATAATTAAAAGCTAATCTTCTTTCTTCCGAATAGGGAAAAACCTAGTATTCGAGATTTTTGTAGAATTCAATTTTTACCTGTTTAAAAAACGGAGCTTGTTTCTCGAACAGAGCTTCATGAGCATCATCGCCACTGAAGAAATCGAGAACTTTGTATGCCGATTCAATATCCGGAAATTCACATTGCCAGATCAATGTATTGCAAGGTTCACCGGCTGCAATTGGTTGCATTCTTTTTCCATCAGGATAATCGGTGCGGTTTTGCTCAAGTTCCGCAAATTTTTGTTCTAATTCCATGAATTCGTCTTCGTGAGTAGGATCAAATTGCTGTACAATACGCATTGTAATACTCATAATAATTCCTCCAATAATTTTAATATTTTTTCACTTATAACAATGTCTGATTTATCAGCGAGCTGATGAACAGACTCTCTGTTCAATTCCTTATTAATTGTATTCGGTGATTGCACGGAAACTCCTCCGGTCAATGAACCTAATTGCTGAGCTTCTTGCAGAGACAAGCCTGCTGTTAAACCTGCTATTATTCCGGACAGAAATGCATCTCCAGCTCCTGCTGTACTTTCTACGTTGACTTTATGTACAGGTTCATAATGAATAGACGATCCATCCCAGATCCAGCTTCCTTCCTCACCTCTGGTAATTGATATATTCATTTTGTGATTGCTCTCTGACAGAGCCTTGATTGCAGTTTCAACAATGTACCCAGAAGTATTGTTTTCAGTCGATATTCCTGTGATCGCCGCTGCTTCATCAACATTAATTGCAAGCAGATCGACAAACTTTAAAATACCAGATTTTACTACAGCTTCCATTTCTTCTGAGGTGAAAGAAGCAACACGAAAAAAGTCGTATTTTGTGCCTAATTCAAGTAACCTCCTTCGTGCCTCTAAAGGTACTTCGGGTGCGGCAAGTGCGATTCCTTCACCGGCAAAGCGTGCAAATTCTGATTCCGCATCCGAAACACATACCGCGTCGACTTTTGAGCAAGCAGAATCGCTTGTAGTTAAATTCCCACCACTACCATCAGGATAAATGAAACAAAATGAGAAAAGTGTTTGATCATCAGCAGACTTTTCCACATATTGCAAGTTAAATTCTGTCTCCTCCATCTCAGCTAAAAGCCTGTTTCCAACATCATCATTGCCAACTTTGCCAATCGGAATAACAGATATATGTGGACCGAGTAAGACTTTTATGTAATGAGTGATGATATGCAGCTTGCAATAGTCCTTTTGATCGAGAAACCGCCCGCCCCGACTCTCCTCTCTACCTATGGTATGATTACCATCTAAGATGAAAAAAGAACCGGACCCAATACCTCCGACACCAATAACCACTTTATATAGACAATTGATAGGCTCTACTTTTAAACTTGTCATTTCTGGCCTCTTTTAAAATATGTTAAAATAATTCATTTTTAATTTTAGCTTAAAATTCTAAATCCCAATCAGGATGTTCACTAATAGGATGTTTTGCTGTCGCAACTGTCGCTGTGAGCAAAGAGTCAGAATGCTCCTGTAACAATGTTATCGGATATTCGGATGTGACCGGACCGAACAATGCTACACGAAGCGCTGTCTGCTTCCATGCTCCGGTGTCGCTAAACAGACGAACTTTATTTGCCGAAAGGCATTCTTTCACACCCAGAGTTACTGACATGGGAGGTACAAATTGATAAGCTCCGCCGAAGGTTCGTTGCGCCAAAGCAATCATAGTATCAACGTTATTCTCTTGTATTCGCACTGTAGAATTACGGATATCATCAATTGTTACATGACTGAGCGGATGTCGTCGAGCCTGGTTATAAGCAATATGTCCGTCCTGCCCCCAACCACCATAAGTGATATCGATAGGCGCTTCCCAGATTTTCTCCTTGATGAATTCTATGTTATTCGCATTTAGCCAAAATCTGTTCTCCTCCAAAACCGTTAGTTCCGGATTCACCGGCGCATAAAAATGCTTTTCTATATATCCACGGAAACTGTATGGATGATTTCTTGGAAGTTCAAGATTTTGCCAATCAAGGCACTCATCCATATGAAAAACTTGCAGATGCTTCAGGCTGACTTTTTCGGCATTTACCAAATCCGTGAACGGCTTATACCAGCAGCTTGGTCCACACGGAATAATAGCCCGGGTAATCTCCTCCTTTTCGTTATGAATTTTAATCTCTTCGACTAATTCACGTGCCATTAGCTTACCCATGGATTCCGAATCTTTACAAATTCTGAATGGTATTTTCAAATTCGGGTGATTTTCAAGCTTTTGATATGGAAGCTTGCACCAATTGAAAAGTTCTTGTGGAATAATTGTACTCATATTCATTCCCCGCTTCTAATCTGGTTTTTGACCATAATAAGCATTTTCTCCATGCTTGCGTAGATAGTGCTTATCCAACAGTGTTTTTTTAATATTCTCTACATTTGGGTTAATTACAATAGTATAAAAAGCAATTTTCGCGATCTCTTCAAGTAAAATGGTATTCGATACCGCGTCTTCAGGTGTCTTTCCCCAGGTAAAAGGACCATGATTTGCCACAAGCACCATCTCGACATCTTCAGCCGATAGGTTATTAAACCTTCTAACTATCTGTCTGCCTGTCTCGATTTCATAGTCGCTTTTAATTTGTTCATCGCTCAGTTCGTCCGTGCACGGTATATCTCCCTGAACATAATCAGCATGAGTCGTGCCCAAACAGTGAATAGGCTTTTTTGCCTGAGCCCATGCCGTCGCATAAGGCGAGTGCGTGTGAACAATACCTCCAATCTGAGGAAAGGATTTATATAATGTAAGATGAGTCTTTGTATCAGAAGAGGGTCTATAACTGCCATCAACAACATTATTTTCCAAATCAACTAATACTATTTTATCCGGCGTAAGCTCAGAATACGGAACTCCACTTGGTTTTATTGCAATTAATCCTCGCTTCCTGTCTATTCCACTTACATTGCCAAAAGTCTGAATAACAAGATTTCTTTTGGAAAGATGCATATTACACTTCCAAACTTGTCTCTTTAGTTCTGTAGGGGAATACATTATCAGCTCCGATATTGCTTTTTTCGTATCATCTATTCTGCCATCAAGTAAATAGCTATGAAAGCTAAAAGCATCCCTATAATAATGATGGGATGCGGAATGAAAGAATATATAATCAGTGAAATAATAACTGTTACCACAGGCGCTAAAGCCATCATTGGAACGACAGTAATAGCTTTTCCGTAACGTATTGCATAAGCAAAGAAAAGAAATCCAACTGCGTTCAGTGATTGGATTAGACCTGCGGAATATACTCCGCTGAATCCCCAATTAATAGGTTGAGAGAAATCTGTCATGAGCAGAGCTATCGGAACTAACAAAATAGCACTGGACATCGTATAAAAGGCGACGCTTTCGGACTTCATACTAACTTCATTTTTGCTGTCGCTTGCTAATTTCATTATGTAGGCTTGAACACCCCACATGATAAATACAATCATAGCCAGCAATAACCATAAATATCCTTTTACCGGAGAGTTTTCCGGCGGCTGATATGCCAGCATGCCAATTGCAAGAAGCGAAATAATAATCCCTGTCCATGAACGCTTGCTAGCACGCTCTTTTAATAAAGTCGCAGACATCACGATTGTCACAACAGGATAGAGCGAAATGATAGGAAATACAATATAAGCCGGTCCCATTCTCAATGTTTGAAATAGGATCAGCTGTCCTCCGCATCCTAAAATTCCTGCGCTCATCCCGAAAAATATCGAGCGTTTATCGCGATCCAATTGCCATTTAATAATGATCAAGGCAACTAATGCTACAGGAATCATCATCACTGCCCATGTAGTGTAGCCTAATGTGGCGGGAAAACCCACTTTCTCAGGGATCTCAATAAATGCGCCCCAAACACCCCATAAGACCGTTGTAATCATCGCATAAAGAAACCACGCTTTGTTATTCACATTAACACCCTTTCGTTTATCTCACTTTGACTTTCTTCTAATATCGTCTTTCGCAATAATATTGGATTGTCTCCTATTCCAGGCGTACAGGCGAATCCGGTTTTAAAAAACGAAATTCACGTTTCATATTAAATTTTTCTATTGCTCGCTCGCTTGGTGTAATCAAGTAATCATTTGTGTTTGTAAATATAACGGTGTCCCAGATAATTTCCCCTCCAATAGCCCGGGGATCATCAGTTGCAATGAGATACTTGTCCATTTTTTCAGACAATCCCTTATTGACCTCCGCGTACGCTTTGTCTTCAGCAACATTATTCATTTGATATGGATCTTTTTTCAAGTCAAACAATTCTTCTGCTGGTCGTTTCATAAAACCCAGTTCATACAAAGGATTTACTTCGGGATAATCTTTGTGTAACATCATGTATTCTTTGGTTGCCGCGTAATAATTCATCGTGTGTGCATCGATATCTCCAAACAACTTTGGATCACCAGCAGGCCATCTATCGGGCTCATAGTTACGAATATAGAGATAATTATCGGTTCTAATTGCCCTATTTGGGTATCCAACGCCATCCTTACGACATAGCGCATGTCTTTCAGAAGCCATTACCACAAAATCACGATTTACATCTACTCTGCCTAATTTACTGGCGAAAAGGACATTGGTCAGGCTTTCCGCTGTCATCCAATCAGGGATTTCTAAACCTGCTAATTCAAGAAAAGTCGGAGCAAGATCATTTAAATTCACAAAATCACTAACGACTCTATTTTCTTTAATATGATCTTTCCAATAAATTACAAGAGGAACCTTTGTGCCGAAATCATAAAGATTAGCCAATCCTCTCGGCATCATCCATCCATTATCACTGGTTACAATGATAATGGTATTCTTGATTACTTTGTCCCCAAGCCTATTGATTGCTCGCATGGTTCTTCCCACAAACTTGTCGAACCTCTGTACCTCGTAGTAATAATCACAAATATCACTTCTGACTTCTTTGCTATCCGGTAAATAGGGCGGCACAAATACCTTGTTCAAATCCATTCCCGATTCAACACCCGAACCCAATTTATATGGTCGATGCGGCTCCCTAGTCTCACACCAGAAACCCCACGGCTTTTTGGACGTATTGGCTTCTAAAAAAGCAAGAAAAGAGCTGTATTTTTTCCCAGCCGGATTATGCTTACGACCACTTTCTTCCCACCGTCCTGGCCCCCAGCCTTTACCTTGAAAGCCCACAGAATAACCTGATTGCTCCAGCAAATCGGTATAGGTAACCAGATCACCGGGCCATCTACTCCATAAGTTCGCAGTCTCTCCCAATCGCCATGGATCCTGCCCGGTAAGCAAACCGGCACGTGAAGGAGTACAAGATGGCGAGCAACAAAATGCATTTTCAAATCTAAGACCATGACGGGCAAGTTTATCGATATTTGGCGTCTTTACGACTTCGTCACCATAACAGCCCAAATGCTCACCGTACATATTGTCTGCCATAAAAATCAATATATTGGGTCGCTTTGGAGCGCCTTTTCTGCAAGACTGAGCGGTCAGACCGGTCAAATAAAGAGCAATAGCAGACTTTCCGATTTTCTTCAAGAAAACTCGACGATTATAGTTTTGTAACATTGTATTATCCTCCATTTCTTAGCAATGTTTTTAATAAATTTCATCGATATGTCTGAGGTAATTTTTTAGACCACCTTCCCAGGGAATATGAGAAGCTTCATCTCTGGCCTTTAAAATCACATTGGGACTTTGATCAATTGCAATCTTTAAATGTTTTTCAGCCTGAGCATTATCGCCAAGTCCCCTGTAAGCCTGTGATATCACAAAATGCTGGATTGCTGATTCTTTCTCCGAAAGTGCCCCCTCGTCCAAGTACACCAGGTTAAGGAAGAGATCTCTGGCAGCGTCGATCTTGCCCAATGCTTCAAGTGCCAGCCCTTGATAGTATATGCTTTCCGTATTGGGTCTGATCGGATCATAAGCCGCTTTCTGGAAATACTCGCGTGCTACGTCGTCATTCCCCATTTTTTTATTGGCAAGACCCAGCAGGTAATGAGCCCGAGTTCGTATAAGATTTGCTGGAAAGGTCTCATTTAAATTATTTGGACACTCAAGCCCTTTCTTGAATTGCTTCAGGGCCAGTTCCGGTTTGCCTTCATTTAGTAACGCCTCACCCAGTCCAAAGTGGGCTTCCGAGTACTTCAAAGGCAGAAAATCGTATTTCTCTCTGGTGAAAAAATAGGTCATATCCATTAGCTCTGCGGCTTCTTCAAAGTATGCCTTAGCTTTCGAGTTGTTACCCTCAAACAAATTCCTCTGTCCCAGACGGAGAAGCAAGACTACCAGGCGATCCACCAGGTAATCTTTAGATTCTAAAAGATCCTTCTTTTCTCTTAACAGATTTAGGCGTTTATCGGTTGCCCTGATGAAATCGTACATATGTTCAAGATCCCATAAGACTCGGGGATCATTGGGAGCAATGTCCAATGCCTTCTCAAGATAACCAATCGCCTTGCTGGTATCGGATTTTAGATTCCACGTGGCTTGTGAGAGATTGCGCAGGAGAATGGAGTTTTTTGGATCAAGCTTTTCCGCCATTTTCCAGGCCTGAAGGCCTTCCTCAAACTGACGCAAATAGGTTAAACAATTACCCAAATACATCCATCCATTTGAATCGGATTTATTATCATCAAGTGCTGCTTTGAGTACTTTAACACTCATCTTTCGATAAGGAAACACATATTTAGGATTGCCTTTTGACGCCTTTTTATACAGTTTATGCGCTTTCCTAACTTTACCTAATTGCTCATGGCAGTATCCTAAATAGTAATCTAAAAGTGGATTGAGTCCGCCAATACGTTGAAAATGGTCTAGGCCTAACTTGAGTAGACTTATGGCATCCTGCCATTCACACAATTCCATATAATTGGCTGCTTGTTCTAAATATAATTGACTGCCGACAAAGGTGGAGTCTTTCCTGTCGAAGATTGTATTGACCTCCTCATCTTCTATCTCACCCCAAAACCATTGCTCCATGATGGCTGTGAAATCCAGCGGATCCCGATCCAGGGCATTCTGAATGGCCTGGAGCGCCAAATTCTTTGATCCCATCTTGCGATGGGCAATTGCCATGGTACTCCATATAACTGGATGATAACCTCCGCTCTTTATTGCCTCTTCTAAGTAGTGAACGGCATTCTCATAATCCTCTTCCACAAACGCAATCCTGCCCAGGTAATAGAGTGCTGTGACCTTGGTGGGCATATAACGAGAGGCAATCATCAGCGCTTCCCTGGCGTTATCGAGATCCCCGGTTTCAAGTGCAACAAGCCCCAGAAACATATGTGCCGTATAGGCCTCTTCATTCAGGTGATCTATATCCAGGACTTTGTTGAGATGCTTCTTCGCCTTTTCATAATAACCATGTTGATAATTGAAAATACCCAAGGCTCTGTGCGCACGTGACTCCCCGGGATCACGCTTTAGAATTTCCTGGAAATAAGCCTCGGCTTCCGGACAGAAAGGATCCTGATAATAACTCTTTCCTACTTGGTAGAGCTCCTCCACACCCATCTCACTCATTGGCTTTTTCTTACCGACTGTCTCAGGAGCTTCTGATTCACAAGGCGCAGTTTTATATATGAGAATCTGTTTGCCTTTTGTGTCGTACACAGTCAAGTGCAAATCTTCGTAATCAATTTTTTCAGGAAGCGGGAATGTTGCTTTGAAAGGTCCTTTCAAGTTTAGATTAGCTTTCTTATTCAAGACCTTTTTCCCTTTAGCCTCTACCTCAATCCTTGAATCGGGAAACTCGCTGGTAGCCTGCAGCGCAAGTTCCACAACGCTATTAGTTTGTACCATATTAAGACACAGATCTTTATTCGCCTTCACAAACCCTCCCATATCCATGATGGGATACCAATAGCTTGTGAACTCTTTCACTTCCAAAGGATTCAACCATGAATAACCATGTCCGAGATTGTCCCAGAAGGCGATTAACTGAATCTCCCAGGGCCCATCAGAGTAACTGTCGCTAAGAGCATAATTCCATATTTTGCCAAAACGTCCGGAACCCCAGTAGAATGACTTCTTTCCCGGTGCAGTGCGATGATCAGCATATATTACCGTACCGGCATTCTTATCGTGAGCATATGCTCCGAAGTAATCCTGATTTAATGCAGGACCATCAGCGAATGTGGGAAATCTTAATGTTTCTATATTTTTATACCTGGAAAGATCTACACCATTGTGCATTGGCCATTTTATATATATTTTCTTTCCATGGCCCGTTGCCCAGGTGCCTTTTGGATAGATGACTTGTGAATTTTCTGTGATACGAATGGCTAAGTTTTGAGAGGAAACAATGGGAACCGGGAAGGAA
>CAYTUQ010000061.1:0-20933 GCA_964441235.1 uncultured bacterium
GAAATATAGCAAAAAATATTATTAATGTAAAGATTTTATTGAAACTCTATACTAGCTCCTAAATCTTTATATATCTTGTTTGTTAAAGAAATTTCTGAAAATTCGACATTTAATTTTTCAGAAATAATTCTACTTATTATTTCAAGATTTTTAGGTTTATATCTATAGTTCTTTTTATTATAATTTTGAACTACACTTGATTCAGCTATTATTGTTTTAGTATGTATGATTTTATTTTTTATATGTTTTCTCATAATCCAAGCGATAAATATAAAAATTCCTAAAACAATCCAAAATATAATCGCAGCATAGAACTCATCACTATAGTTATAATTCTCAACTCTATTACGATTCGGGTCTATTATATTTATTATTCCAATTCCTGGCAAGATTAATATATAAACTACAAGTGCAAATATAATAAAAATGGAAATCCACTTGAGTAGCCACAAAAATGTATCTAAATCTCTTGATGAAGGAATACGCATTTAATTCTTAATTCATATATGAATCAGAATAGTAATAAAACATTCTAAAAAATTTCAAGTTTAAGTATATACATAATTTTTTTAAAATTTGAGTTGATTTTGATTATTTTTTCACTAATGCGTCAGAATGAAGTTTACTCTTTATTCTAAATTTAATCTTTTTCCAATCATCAACAGTATATTTAGGAAAAATCCACATTGGCTCATATATATCATTACTTTTCTTCATAATCAGTTTCCCCATCAATTTTCATGATAAAGCTTTTGAATTTCTGATTCTGACAAAGCTCGATTGTAGATGCGGATATCATCAATTATTCCATTAAATTCATGTCGATTACTAGCTTTATTCATATATGTACAACCAATCCAGAAATCATTATTATTATTTGTTATTGGCCCTGGATTTCCCGTTACCTTTTTTATATGAGTACGATCACAATAAATAGACGCTGTCTCTGAATTTGTATCGTACATTCCAACAACGTGATACCATCTGTAAAGAACCATGGATAAATCTGTATTGCTTAATCCAGCGGCACATATACGACTATTCTGTCCTTTATTACCCGTATAATCAAATTGTACCATGACGTCAGTACTTGAATTTTCTCCTGTTCTAATTAAAAGTTCCCATGCCTCTTCATTAATAAAAGCTCCATTATTTATAATTGTTGAAAGCTGAAATTGAGGTGGGTATTCTCTCAGATATACCCATGCAGAGATAGTAATACTTGTAGGATTTAACTCATTATTATGTGAAATACTTATGTAATCATCAAACCCATCAAAATTATAGGCATTGTTAGGATTACTAAACCTATCTTCAGTTAAAGTTGCTCCATGAATAGTTCCATTATTACTATTCCCACTTTCATCATTTGCACTGCCTCTAAATGAATAAAATGCTAACAACCCTTCTATTGGGATTTGTGAAACACGAGTTTTAGCAGTATCACTTACAATGTTACTCAAGCTAAACAAATGCCCAGTATCATATATTCCAAGTCTGTAGAAATATACAGTATTCGTTTCTAATTCTGTATCTGTAAACATGTTTTCATATTTATCAGAAGTTTCAAACACAACATTTGAGGTATTATCAGGATTATCACTTAATGAACGGTAAAGACAATATTTCTGAAAATCATGTATTTGACTTGTCGACCACATAATTGTCATTGAACTATCAGTTATGTTAGTTGGATTATATAATGTGACAGGCACAGGTTTTCGATTTGGAATATTTGCTGAGACTTCATTACTTTTTGAATAAAAATTGTAATCATCAAAAATGTAAATAACATAATTGTAGCTCATATTTTCTAAAACATTAAAATCGGTATATTGCACGACAGTATCTTCATAGATAGTAACAATGTGATTAGAATTAAAGTCCACTCCAGTTGTTGTGTCTCTAAAAATGCTGAAATATCTAAAATCCTCATTTGTATTTTCAGACCATTTTAAGGTAACCGATGAATCTGTTACAGTAGCTGGAGTCTCAATAGTTACTGGCTCTGGTAATGCAAGGCTATTATTTATTACCACCGTAATCATTTTAGAACTGCTTATGTTGTCATCCGTATCAGTTGCTTTTGCATATATAGTATGAGAAGAACTGTCTGGAAGATTTAAAACATTCCATTCATAAGTATAAGGTGAAACTTTATCACGCATTTCAATACTTGTTTCACCATCAATATAAAATTCTACATATACAACGCCTTTATTATCACTTGCCTCGGCTGTAATAGTTACTACTTCACATACAAAAGAATTATTTGAAGGGCATTTAATGGAAACTTCAGGTTCTTCTTGTTCCGGCTCCTGTAAATCACATCTAAATATGATAACAAAAGTTAACAATGCAATTAAAAAGTGTGCTGTTTTATTCATCTCTCCTATCCTATATTTTCAACTTAAAGTAATTTTATCAAATCACAATGGCAAGATAAAACTCTTTTAACTTGATACAAGTCTTACCCCAATGATTCTATCCTAAAATGAGAGCTAATACCATTGACTTGTGTTAAGTTAAAAAAATCCTGCCAATCATTCTATCTCAAAATAAAACCTGTGTGTCTTTAAACCATCACTTTCTGGAAAGCATAATATAGCGGTAAAAATATTAGTCGTTGATCCGGAAGCTTTGAATAAGGTGCGCAGGAAAAAATATATCCAACCGGACAATTCGGATATTCTTTCAACAATATATGCATACTTTTCAATCTCCCTGATGCACCACTTTTTACTTCAACAGGAATTATTTCACCATTACTTTCAATCAAGAAATCTACCTTTGCAGTACTGCTTTTTGCTCTACGAGACCAATAAAACAATTCTGATTGACTGGCAGATATAAATTCTTGCCCCACGAATTGCTCAGCTAAAGCACCTCGATAAATTGAAAGCAAGTCTGATTTCTTGTATTCAATATCAACAGGAATCCCGCAAATAGACTGCATTAATCCTATATCAACCATTATAGCCTTGAATATACGTTCCGATGCAGAAGCGCCTAAGGGAAAACCTCCAGGATTCGCAGAGGAGACTTTATTAATAATCTGAGCCTGACATAATAATATAAAGGCTTTTTTTATAGTTGGGTTTGTGAAATTTTCAGCAAGTCTCGAATACTTAAGCTGATTTCCAACATTTTTTGCAGTAGAAGATAATACCTGATTTAAACAATGCTTATTTGAGTATGGAATATATTTTGAAAAGTCCTGACGAAATGTATTAATTAAATCTAATTGCACTTCCATAGCCGAACGTATACTATTAGTTTCCGCAAAGTATCGAACACATTCGGGCATACCTCCAACAAAAAAATACTTACGAAGTTCTTCAAGCAGTATGTCATGAATTGTTTCCGATAGTTTTACTGGTTGAGATAAAATAATATTCGCTAACTTGTCTTTGCCTGTTGCAAGTAAAAATTCAGCAAAACTCATAGGATGTAAATTCAAAAATTGTGCTCTACCAACGGGAAATGAAATATTTTTAAGAGCAAACTCTAACAACGAGCCAGCCGCAATTATATGAAGTTGTGGTAATTCTTCATAAAAATAACGCAAAGCCATGAGAGCACGGGGACAACTTTGGATTTCATCAAAAAAGAGAAGGTCTCTTTCAGGAACTATTTTTGTATTCAGAAGAATCTCAAATTCTGATAGAATTCTTTTTACATCAAGATTCGGTTCAAAAATCCTATGCCAATCCGGATGTTTTTCAAGATCAATGACATGGATATTACCGTTAAAATGATTTTTTCCAAAATCTAATACGGACCATTTCTTCCCTACTTGCCGGGCACCCCTCAGAATTAGTGGCTTTCGATGTTTCTGATTATTCCAATCTTTCAATTTTTTGGCAATAAATCTTTCCATAATATCCCTCTGAATTAACATAATACTGAGTATAATTTAAAAACACAAGGTAATATTAAAAGATGTATTTTAATAATACAAGGATTATTCTAAAATCAAATGCAATATAATTCAATCAATTAACCTGTAACAATTACATCTCAGTATATTATTCAATAGAATAAGTTAATATTAATAAATAAAAATTATTCTTAGATTCTTAACAGTTATGTTAAGAAATAAGGAATAAACAATACTAACAGAAAATGACGCTCGTAAATTCTCAAAAGAACTGAAAACTGACATTGAAAAAGTAGTAAAAGAATATTTTGAGACACATCAACAGGTTTAATAAGTCTTATGACTGACTTTTTATCGCTTCACCTGAAAAATCCTCCTTGATACTCTCTATATTTCATCATTTGGTAAAATATACTTTTCAATAGATTCAATAGATGTTAAAAAAATTAATTTGGATAAATTAAAAGAGGACTCATTAAAATATCCGAAGAGAGTCCAAACAATCTTTAACAAACTCACCTGAAATAATCTAAAACTGCCTTCATTATAATATCTCGACTTTGCTGTGTAATAATCGTCTCAAATGGAAATCCAAAAGTAATAACACTATAATTATCTTCATAAGCAACAGCAGCGCTGAATTGATTCTCAGAAAACCTTAAAATAGTCTTCGATAAAGAGTCCGCTAGTGCAATTGCATCAGGAGCTTCAACTGTATAAATATCAGGATCATAATCGGTATTAAATTCAAAGGATTGAAGTGAAAGTAAAAAATTTGCATCAACGGAGAAAAATCCACCGGTCTTTACAGCGTGATCCGTTACCCATTGATATTTCAAAACATTCTCTGCAAATGAGACATCAATGCTGTCTTTATTTGCAAAGAGGTCTGTACCTGTATAGGCACCGGAAATAAAAAGATTGCCACCATTTTTACAGTATCGCTGGATTTCCTTCTGCAATTTCTGTGGAAATGCCTTGAATCTTTTCCCCTGAATGGGTTTGGGTAAATCAGTTTCTTTTTCCTCACCTAAAATCAGGTCAACATATTTATATTTGGACATATCAATCTGCCTGTCCATAATTGCTTCATCACTGACAGAAACAAAGGAATAGCCGGCTGCTTTTATAGATTTTCCATGTCGATAAGGAAAATCAAATGTATTACCTGGAATTATTGTAGTTTCAAAATCAGCATAGCTTCTTCCCCATCCTGGAGCGTCGTTTGATAAATATGGTGAATAAGTTGAAAAATTTATCTGAGAACCTGTGAAGTTAATATCATACTTATCGGGAACACCCTGATCCCAAAAATTGGCAAAACCGGTGAATCCATCAAGTTCCATTGTCTCCGGTGCTGAAACCCGATCAAAACCACTTATGACCAAAACCGGTTCTTTATCATTATCCATCCAACAAACTGAAAGAATTTCCGATGGGAAACTTTCTCCCCCTTTATTGACAGCCGTGATTTTAAAACTATAAATAACACCCGGTTTTAAATTTTTGACTGTAGCCTGTGGATTATTAACTAAAACACCATTATTAAATCCATTATCGTCCTTTCTTATATAAACAATGTATTTTTCTGGCTTTGCGGTTTCCTCTAATGGATCAACTGTTGGTCGCCATTTCAATGATGCCATTTTCTCTCCAGAAAAAGTTGCTTGAAAATGTGACACAGGAAGTGGTTGGACAACATATTCATATTGATACTGCGTTGCGATAAATCTCAATATTGCTTTATAAAATGCGCGGCTTGCATCAAAGCGAAAACAAGGGTCAAGAGCAAATTTCATATCCAGATAATTTTGGTGTGATAATAATTCTATTAGAGCGGACGGAACATTGGGGCAATATGTTTCACTGTATTGGCTATTATAAAGCTGACGGCGATTCCATTTGGGATCATATTTAGCACGAATGTCTTCAACAATTTGTGTTTGCAAAATATCAGCAAAATCTCTATTAGCAAAACGTGACATGCTGTCAGGAAAGACACGAGCAGAATCGTAATCCTCAATGCTGTAAATTGAGAGAGTTCCAACAGTATTGCCATCATGTTTAATTCCAGCATCAGTATGAAATGCTAAGGATAAATCAACAGGAATTCCAAGTCCTTTTACATCTCGATCTTTATTTGGACCAAAAGGTCTTCCCCTTAAATAATTCACCCATTCAGCACGACATTGGTAGTCATCTTTATAATCATTAGAATCACCGTCAAAACTATAAACAAGAGTATCGGGCATTCCGGCATATTGCAAATAATAGCGAGAAGCCTCTACAAACTTTGGACGACCACTGGTACTTCCATTTCTTTCAACATTTCCCATTCCTCCACCAAAACGAACTGCATCTGCGGTGACAATTTTCCATGCTTCTGAACTTCTGTTGCTAAGTACAACTTTTCCTAATTCTGGATTAATTCCTGCTTTAAACTTGAATTTACCTAAATATGTCCATGTTCTGCCGCCAATTTGTTGATTGACACGAAACTCTGTTTTGCCACCTGTATGATTAACTGTATAGCAAGCGTCAGTTACATTATTCTCCTCATGGAAGTAAGAGATATAAACCGTATAATATCCGGTTTCGGGGATTTCAGGAATCCATTCAACTGAAGCAGATTCAATTGTATCCGATTTTACAAAACGGTAAGTCCCTAACTTAAAGGGATTTACACCGATTGTATAAGGTTGATTGTTAGGTGCAAACCCTGAACTATCTCCTGTCTTCCAGACATTATTACTATCTGAAAATATTTCAATATAGGAATCTTTGCTATTGAGAGAATCGTTGTCAATCACCACTTCATTAGTTTGAAAATCACGCTCCCTGGGTAGGAAAACATTAGCACCAGCATTTTCTAACATTGGTACAATATATGGAATTGTGAAAGACATCGATAAAAGGTCTTCCACAGTTTGAAAAAGCCTCGGTCGCTGCCATTCCCATCGATTTTTTTTGTTATTATAATACCAGCCGTGGCTATGCCATATTGCAATATTCCGATTGTATAATCCATTTACAGGTTTCCAGGGTTTATCAATATTTTTTACAACAGGTTCCGGACGCTTCTTCTCTTTTGGAATTCTTGACCGGTCATATTTTTCCTCATCCTGGCGAAAATAATTCGGAATTAGTTCCTCAATCGGCTTGTCAAGAGAAAAAATTGTTAAGGAATATTTTCTGAATCGCCAACCTAATTTCTTTTCCATTACATTACAGATCAGGCTGGTATTTTCCTGGCGAAAAGGTATAAAAGAGAAAAAATGATTCAGATAGATGTCTATGTGTTTTGATTTTTTGTCAACAATGACTTTTTCAATACGTGTTTTTGGTGGAATCTCTACAGGATATTTTTTATAAATGCATGAATTGATGAATTTCTCAACTCTTTTATGAGCAGCTCTACCTGGCTTTTCTATTTTAGAATAATCATACATTTGTCTCTGGATTGCGATTAGTGTACATCCTGAAAGCATTAATAAACAAATAGTGAGAATTAGTAAAGATAAATTTTTCATAACTAGAATTTAC
This sequence comes from uncultured bacterium, assembly GCA_964441235.1. Taxonomy (GTDB): domain Bacteria; phylum Fidelibacterota; class UBA2242; order UBA2242; family UBA2242; genus BS750m-G69. Next base: position 7,424 of record CAYTUQ010000061.1, read on the forward strand.
TATCTTAAAGTTTTAAAACACCCTTTAAAATTACAGCATTATTTTTACTATTTTAACAATTTATTGACATTTGAAAAGGAAAAGCCCCATTGTTAAATAGAGCTTTTACAAAAAAAGGATGCAATTCGAATAAGTATTTATGTCCATCGAAACCTGGGGGAGTTGTTTCTCTGAAATTACTGATTTTTAAGTACTTTTCCACAATTATCACTCCTTTAAGTATTCGTTTGAAAATTTATAACATATTTTTTAATCTTCTACTTCTTTCCGAATTGTTTGAATTTAATATCTCCGTAAAATAAACTCTATTAAACCTATTTCACATATTCAATATCTTTTATTCCTTCAAACTCTTGATCTCCGGTTACAAATCTATCAGTTCTTCTTGCAAATTCCAAATCTTCTATCATTTTTTGGGTTAGACTTTCTACTTTTTTAATAACTATTCTTTGATCATCTTTTATCATCACTACATCCTCTACTTTTTTAAAATTATTTCACAAATCATAAAGCTATACGGATTAAATATAAATTTTTTATTGACATTGATTATTAATTATTATATGCTAAGAAAGGAGATTAGTTATGGCAGCACCAAAGTGTGAAAAATGTGGTAAACAAAAAGGAGCACAATCATATTATCAGTGTGGAAAGTGTCATCGGATACTATGCAATGGTTGTGTAGGGGGAATTTTCACTGGAAAGTGTCCTTTCTATGGTAACAAGATTACAAAGTCGGATAGGATTAATTGATATTAGGATGATGATAGAATTAAAAATATTTCGAGTGTCTAATTTTCGAGAAAGGAGCAGATTATGAAGGTATTGGTAAAATGTTTATTAGCTCTTGCTATTATAAGTAGTATTGGGAGTGGTAAAAACCTTGAGGAGTATATTAACGAAGCTGAAGCTTACCAAGAATCTGGTAAGATTCAACAGGCTATAAGCACAATGGAGGATGCAGTAAAAGAATATCCAAATAGTTCCATAGCGTACACAAAATTAGGGATTTTTATAAGTATGCAGGTACAAGGGATAAAAGACTTTACTGAAATATTCAAGGCGATTGAGCGAGCTTTTAGAATGTGGGACAAGGCAATTTCATTTGACCCCAATAACTTTACTGCCAGATTTTACCGGGGAAGCTGGGGAGTGAACATACCTAAATTCGTTGGGCAATTAGAAAAGGGAATTAATGACCTTGAATTCCTTATTCAAGTATTCGGACAATCTCCTGATCCAACTGCAAAAGAGCAACTCGTGAGCGCCTACAATCTTTTAGGGACTGGCTATCAAAAGCAGGGAGAATATCAAAAGGCAAATCAATCTTATGAAAAGTTGATTAATATAGTCCCAGGGACAAAGTATGCAGATGAAGCAAAAGAAAATATTAATAGAATTGTTCTTTTTGAGAAATGGCAATCTCAACGCAATAAGAGAAAAAAGCCATACGACCCAGCAATTATGGAATTGGAGGAAAAGGTTCGAAAAGAATCGAATAATACCGATCTATTGATAGAATTAGGAGAAGCATATTTTGATGCTGAAAATTATGAAGAAGCGGAGAGAGTATTGGAGAAAGCTGTTAGTTTAGACTCGTCGAATCTAAAAGCACATAGATTACTTGCATTGACACTAGGAGAAATTGCAATGGAAGGATATGATCAGAGAATTTACATGGATACGGACTTTCGTACTAACCTTGTATTTGAGTCGATGAAATTTTTTGATAAGGCTGTTAATCTTACACCAGAGGATATTGAGTTAAGGCTTTTAAGGGGCGCTGTCGGAACGGAAATGCCATTCTTCGTGGGAAAGCTTGATCAGGCAATAGATGATTTAAATTGTGTTTTAAAGAGTGATGCTCCTGATTCAATTAAGGCGAATGCTTTGTACTATCTTGGTATGGCATATCAGAAAAAAGCAACGACACACTGGATTCAGGTGGTTACAGAATATTCAAACTCCGAAGCTTCACGGATGGTATTTGATGAGATGATCCCTGCTGTAAAACATGTCGATTTATCAAAATATCGTTATCCTATACTTATTATTGACTTTGTCCTTGGATTCAGGGATGAATTGGCACCACAAACTGCAGTATGGATTGAGGACAAGAATGGTAAATTTGTTAAAACCGTCTATGTTTCTGGATTTAGTGGATATGCTAAAGAAAAGCAAGTTAACCTTCCCATGTGGACAAATTCTTCTGAATTCGTTGATGTTGATGGAGTAACAGGTGCGAGCATAAATTTAGGACATCATATATATGTCTGGGATTTAAAGGGTGTTTCGTTTAGAAAAGTGAAGTCAGGAGAATATATCATAAAAGTAGAGGTTGCCTATTGGCCAAGTATGAAATATCAGTTAGTCTCGGCTGCTATTAAATTGGGGAAAAAGGAAGCACGAGTAGTAGTCAAGGAAGGGAATTTAATACCATACTTGGAAGTTAAGTATTTTCCTAAAGGAGGTAAGTAAATATTTTCTAAATCGCCAACCTAATTTCGATTTCATTACATCATAAATCAGACTGGTATTTCCCTGGCGAAAAGGTATAAAAGAGAAAAAACGATCCAGATATATGTCTATATGTTTTAACTTTTTGTCAACAATTACTTTTTCAATACGGGTTTTTGGCGGAATTTCCACAGGATATTTTTTATAAATACATGAATTGATGAATTTCTCAACTCTTTTATGAGCAGCTTTGCCTGGTTTTTCTATTTTAGAATAATTTTACACCTGTTTCTGGATTGCAATTAATGAACATCCTGAAAGTATTAGCAATCCAATGTAAAAAGTAAAAACGAAGATTCTTTTCATATTAGCAAATCCCCGGATTAAGTTTATACGTTTTTCTAAAAAAATAGAAAAATCATTCGTTTTATAAAAAACCTTAATAATCTAATTTATTTGTCAATAAGATATAAGCACAAATTTTGCCTGTTATTAATAGCAAAAGCATTGATTTTGTAGATTGACAGTATTACTTTTAAATCCTATGACGGCAAATCAGGAAATAATAAGTTGAGAAACACTATTTAGATTAAAGGGATATTCGACCATGTTAAAAAATAAACGCAATAAATATGCGCATAACGACGATATTTGGGATAATAAACAAACCATCATTATAGTTAACCAGGTGTTGGCAACAGTATCAATTGGTGTTGATTATGAAAAATAAAAAACGTGTTGAGGGGAAGTTACTTTACATACCTGTTGACAATATTAGTCCAAATCCTGAAAACCCCAGATTAATTTTCGACCAAGATAAGTTAGACATATTGGCTGAATCAATTTCGGAAGTAGGAATTCTTGTTCCTTTAATTGTTTTCAAAGAGGATGATTCCAAGTACATTCTTTTAGATGGTGAACGTAGGTGGAGATGTGCAATAACTTTAAATATAGATGAAGTACCGGCAAACATGATCCCAAAGCCCACCAAAATCCAGAACCTTTTAACTATGTTCAATATCCACAATGTTAGAGAAGAGTGGGAATTAATGCCAACAGCTCTGAAGCTTGGAGAGTTAATGGATGAGCTTAACATTACAAATGAGCGTAGATTAAGTGAACTTACTAGTTTAAAAGTAGGAACAATAAGACGTTGTAAAATTCTCCTCAATATACCGAGAAAATATAAAAAAGATTTATTGAATAGGAAGTACAAACCTGATTTATTCATTGAGATGGAAGTTAAAGTTCTCCGAAAATTAGAAAAACATGCTCCAGGCTTATATCAAGAATATGGTCGTGCTCGACTGATTGACATTTTTGTTGAGATGTATAATAAGGGGAAAATCAAAGCTGTTACTGACTTCCGTCTCTTTCAGAAAGTCATTCAAGCGGGGAATATTGGTTTAGAAACAGAAACTGTTGAAGAATTAATAGAAAAAGTTGTTGTTAAACAAGAACTTGACTTTAAAGAATCATACGAAGTTATCGAAGACCTAGTTAATATTTCAAAAGTCGAACAGAAAGCCTCTCATCTTTTATATACTTTCAGAACTTTAGATTATAAGAAAATGAAGAAGGATGAGAAGAAAAGATTGCGTTCAACACTAATTGAACTGAGAAAGAGCATAGATGAGGTTCTTAAAGATCTCTAGGAAAAATTGAAAAATGTCTACTGAATATGGGATGGAAGAACTTAAAGCCCTACTTAAAACTCATTTCAATAATGAAGAATTTCTTGTAGAAGAAGATAAAATTTTAGATAGAGAAATTAGGTGGCGGCCCCCCATATACGCTAGTAAAAATGAGGAAGAATTAATAGTTGATGTTAGGTTAAACAATTCTATCCCTAATTTCTGGTTAGATACATACAAGAGTACATATCAGAAATTTCCGAACAGCAAGATTTTCATTGCAATACCTAAAGATATTGTGATACCCTATGTTTTAGGGAAAAAACTTGAGGAGAACAATGTAGGAATCATCTCAGTTGATACTGAGGAAATTACATATCCACTTGAACCAGGATCTTACGATGAAAGAGAAACTAGTAAAGTTATCAGAAAGAAACTTGATGCAAGAATAAATAAATCCTTCTATGAAGATCTTGGAAGTTATATCAAAGGTATCCAGACAGCCATAAACATATATGAAATTGGTCATCCAAGAGAAGCTATTGGTGTTATAGGTAGAGAATTAGAACAGGCAATTGATGATTTTCTAATTGATGCTAATAAGAAACATAAGATTTCCATCTCGGAACGTAGACGAAAAGGTATGAGTTTCGATGATAAAATCAATTTTCTACATTCCACCAATAACCGAGGACGAGGAAAACCAAGAAATATTCAAGCAAGTGAAAAAACAAAAATGCTTTCAGTAAAGTGGGATAGAAATATTGGTGATCATCCCGCAGAGGAAGAAGAAATTGAACAGATGGTCAGAGATTCTCGAGCAATACTGGAGTTAGGTATTAACATGATACGTTTAATGAAAACTAAAAGAGAAACACTCTAATCAATAGATTCCATAGATTGAGATGAAAGATAGAACTCATGAAACAATAAAACCATTCCTTCGATGGGCTGGGGGAAAGACACGCTCCATTCCATTCTTAGAATCCCACCTCCCATATAATTTCCAAGATATTGGAACATATTATGAACCCTTTCTAGGAGCTGGTAGTCTATTTTTTCATCTGACTCCAAAAAGATCGGTTTTATCGGACAGAAACAAGGATCTAATTGAGTGTTATTTAGCAATTAAAGACAATCCTAAACTAGTCTCGAAATACCTCAATCAACATAAAAAACGAACTAATGAAAAGTATTATTATCAAATGCGAGAGAAGTATAATAGGTCGAGAAGTTCTATTTCCAGATCTGCATTATTCCTATATCTGAATAAAACATGTTTCAACGGCATTTGGAGAGTAAACAATAAAAATGAATTTAATGTACCTTATGGGTATAAAGAGCCGCCTCATTTACCATCAGGTCAAGAACTTGTTAGTATCTCAAAAACATTGTATACTGTAAAATTATTACACTTAGATTATCATGATGCTGTGAAATATACGAAAGCAGGAGATTTTGTATATTTCGATCCTCCATACCCTCCATTAAATGGAACATCCTATTTTACTCATTATACCAAAGAACGATTTTCGGAAGATGATCATAAAGAACTTTCTGAGGTTGCTCTAGAATTATCAAAGAAAGGATGTTATGTTATAATCTCAAACTCAGATACAAAGTATATACGATCATTATATGATGATAATTTTAATATCTATGAACTTGAAGTTGTGCGTTTGATTCGGACAGATGGGAAACGATACAAGGTCAAAGAAGTTGCAATAACCAATTACGAGGTCTAATCAACTTCATTCGGTCGTCGTCAAAGACCTTGAAAAACTGAAACAGTTCCTTGTTACCTGTCTACCTACTCCCACTAAATCGGGATACGATAGATAAATAGCGAAACAAAGATTTGCCTGCCAATCGTAGTCCTGATGCTAATTGGGACGAAAATTGGCTTGCTCATCGTAACGAAGTGTAGAGTGGCGGAGAGGGCGGGATTCGAACCCGCGGTACGGTTAACGCACACACGCTTTCCAAGCGTGCTCCTTAAGCCACTCGGACACCTCTCCCAAAAAACGTGCATATTTTAAATCTATTAAGGAGAACAGGCAAGAAAATAGTTATAACTTATAATGTATTTTACACCGTGAGAATCAACAGTAAAACTACTAGTATGAGTACCATCATTACTGCTATCAGATAAGACTGCTCGCTTTTTATCATCATTAATTTCATGTCCAAAATGTATCAATACTAATTCACCAGGATCATAGGGGATATATTAAATCGAACAACAAACAACTTGCCTTAGGCATGTGTCAGTTGAGGGAAAAGTGGTTTTTTTATCGGGTTTTTCATTAACAACCGATTTTGTCATTTAGTAATAACTGAGAGCGAGAGCAGGTTTTGTGAGTTCATCATAAATAAGAAAACATGTTTAATTATAATTCGGATGTTTTCCAGCACGGTAATCACAAATCGCTGTATGATAACATCCTTCCGCTTTTTTTCTATCCACTCAAGAAAAATCTCGGTCATATAATCCCTTTCCTTTTTCAAGAATATCTTTAAAGAAATAATCTCATTGTTCTATCCTTTTTTAAATTTTATCCATTGAGCGAACAATTAAATTGACTAAAATTTAACTAAAAAATTCTATTCAAATGGAAACTGGTTCTTTTTCATTTTGAATAATAATTTTCGGGTTTGTATTTTCAGGGGGAATAGGCAATCCCTTTTCTTTTAGAAGTTTCACATGTTCCAACATCCCCCATTTGGCCTTATAAAGGCAGTCTTCAACTGAATTACCAACGACGGTAAACCCCTTAAGGTCTTTTGAATAAAATTCGAAAAAATCAGGTTCTTCAGTTGCCTCAATAATTAATGAATATTTCAAATAAATCATTTTTAACCTCTATATTTATTTTTTAGACCAGCTGCTTTTAAAATTGCATGATAGGTTCCTGAAGGTATTTCTTTCGCTCCATGATAATCTACCCGAATTAATTTATTCCAACCTTGTTCCTAATTGTACGAACCACTAAAGCAGTACGTTTAGGGGGTGGAATACAAAGAACTTTAATATAATACACAAAAAATTGAGATTTATTCCACCCCCTGAAGTTCCCGATACACTCACTACTCTCATTTCGTTCCTTATCGGGGAGGGCGAAGAAAGTACCATGAATGGTGCTATTTTCATCAAACAGGGCACTTTAGTGCCCTTTCTTTGAATAGACGTAGTGATTTATCTCCTCGTTGTTTTGCAAAACCAGTTTCTATGGTACAAATGTTTAGATTTTACATAAAATCATCTTATTTCGTTTACTTTTTCATGATCAATTCTCTTTAACCAATCCACTTCATCAAAATCCTTATCAAAACTGATAATATATTCTATATCCATCTCTTTAGCTACCAAAGCAATTAATGCGTCATGAAAGTTTAGTTTTCCATTGTGCGTTTCAATAATACTCATAATTTCATTATAGAGCTCTGGTACTCGGGGATAAATCCATGTGATCATTTTTTCGGGAACCAACTTATTCAGTTCTTTGAATGCTTTGTCAAATTCATTATTTCTTCCTTTTTCTTCAAGACGCCTTGCGACTACTGATATTACTTCATTCAATACACAATCTAAATAGATTCCTTTCGCATCCAATTTTTTCAATGTATTCATCAAAATCCCTGATTTCAAGTGCCAAACATCCTTCTCATCAACTAATGCTATTAGAAAATTGGAATCATATATCATTTTATCCATCATATATTTTCTCCGAATCTATTAAAGCATTACCGCCAATAGATATAATTCCTTTGAGATTTAGTATTTTTTTCGCTGGTATAAATTTTGGTTTTGATTGCTCATGTTCTATTTTAGCTTCTTTTAATATCCCTTCCAGTTCTTTAGAAGAAAGTTGTGATAATATCCGTCCAATTTCTTCTTTTGGTAAATTCAATGTTACTATTGGCATTATTTTCCTCCTTTTAAGCTTTATAAATGTTTAAATTTTTCGGCAGCTTTTTGAATATCTTTCATATGAGCTACTGCTTTTTCTCCTACCATTGCGATGAATTCACTATTATATTTCTTTTTAACTACCAGATTACAAGCTATACATTTATACTCTTTTCCTCGCATTTTTCCCCCACAACTTATGATAATACAAATGGAAAAAATATCAAAATACCACCAAATTTTTTTAATATTTGTACAACTGACCTTTTCTGGTTTGAATTATTCAATCTTTTTAATACACTAACTTACTTGCAAGAATCATAGGTAAAGGTCTTAGTTCCCGTTTTAGTGGATCTAGTGCCAATCATAATGCTTCCAGAGTAAAAGCTCCGAGGAGTATGCTATCACCCTCTTCGCCAAAAATAACATCTGCAACCCCAACCTTATCTTTGTATTTGAAGAGAGCTCCCCCTTTTCTACGAGAAATTTTATCACCATTAGCTAATCTGAATTCTTCGGTTGCTAGTGGTTTAATTTTGAGTTTTTCCAATATAGGTGTTGGAACCACAGAATAAACCGCTCCTGAATCGATCAGAAAATCTATTGATTCAGTAACTTCAGGATTAGAAGGGTTTCCAACCTCAATTGTTAATGTTGTAAGTCCCATTTGGACACCTCTTTTTTTATTACTATCAAAATTTAATACAATAATAGTTTATGTCAAATAACGATAATCAGTAGTTACAACGAAATTTTTAGGTCTTCAGGAGATATTAAAAACCAATTTGGCTTCGCTTGCCAAAGACATCCTATCAGGAAAAATTAGTTTGAACTACTTTATACGAACCCGTTTCCATTCTGAGTGAAGCGAGAGTTAAGTGGATTCTACCATCTTATGTATAACTATGATACATCAATATTCAGATTGTCTCACTGTTTTTAGAACTCTAATAAAAAGTTACTTACACAGACGGCAAATCCCTTAATGACTCATCTATTTTTTCCTTAGGATAGGCATAGTCCTTAAGCTTGCCCGAAAGATAGGCGTCGTAAGCTGCCATATCAACATGACCATGTCCGCTATGCGCCAAAAGTATTGTTTTCGACTCACCGGATTCTCTGCACTTAAGGGCTTCATCAATGACTACTTTAATTGCATGGTCTGGCTCAGGAGCACTTATAATACCTTCAGTACGGGCAAAAGTTATCCCTGCTTTAAAAGTAGCAAGTTGGTGTTCTGCTCTCGCTTCAACAAGCCCTAATTTATGCAGGTGGCATATGATTGGTGCCATTCCATGATAACGTAATCCTCCGGCATGTACTGGAGGTGGAATAAAGCCGTGCCCAAGTGTGTACATCTTTAACAAAGGTGTTAAACCTGCCTCATCACCAAAATCATACGCATATGGACCCCTTGTTACAGTAGGACAACTCGCAGGCTCCACATTTATTATGCGAAGGTCTGGCTTTGTTCCATCAATCTTATCTTTTATAAAGGGTAGAAAAAGTCCTGCGAAATTTGAACCTCCACCAATACAACCAATAATAATATCTGGATAAACCTCAGCCCTCTCCATCAATTCTTTTGTTTCTAATCCATTTATTGTCTGATGAAGAAGCACATGATTAAGCACACTGCCAAGAGAATAGTGAGTATCATCTCGAGAAACTGCATCCTCAACGGCTTCACTTATAGCAAGTCCTAAACTACCAGGACAGTCAGGATCTTTAGCAAGCATATCCCTCCCTGCTTTTGTATCAGAACTTGGACTTGGAACGCATTTACCTCCCCAGACCTCCATCATAATTCTTCGATAAGGTTTTTGATTATAACTGATTCTGACCATATAAACCTTTATTTCGAGGTCAAAGCATGCACCGGCAAAAGAAAGCGCACTTCCCCACTGCCCTGCTCCTGTTTCAGTTGTAATGCGTTTTATACCTTCCTTTTTGTTGTAATATGCCTGAGCTACAGCGGTATTTGGTTTGTGACTACCTGGAGGACTTGAACCTTCATACTTATAGAAAATCTTAGCAGGGGTATCCAAAACTTTTTCCAACCTATGTGCTCGAAAAAGTGTAGTTGGCCTCCATAGTTTATAAATATCCTGTACCTCCTCAGGTATCTCAATCCAACGCTCAGTGCTCATTTCCTGCTTGATCAGTTCCATCGGGAATAATGGAGCAAGGTCGTCAGGAGTTACTGGTTTTCCCGTTGCAGGGTGTAAAACCGGTGGCAAAGGCTCAGGCAGATCTGCCAGTACATTATACCAGCGAGTTGGCATTTCTTTTTCGTCAAGAACAAACTTAGTTCTGTTCATAACACATCTCCTTTCATTTTTTCTGTTTTTATATAGCAAAAAACCCGCCTTTTTAGGACGGGTTCTATCTAAATTCTATAATTTATGTACAAATTACATAAACGCACCCGCCCTGAATAGACAATTCCACCACCACCATTTATTCAGGGTATTTTTAAAATTATTGCTTATGTAGTAACGTTCATTCATTTCTTGCAGGTATATTTAACAATATTTTTTGTAAATAGCAACAAATTTTTTATTTTTTTTTTCAAATTGCTTATATAATGATTTTCTTGAAAGTAATTTGTATTTATTTTCGATAAATTTGGGGAAACTCGATATCCTGGAGGTTTATTAAAAAATGTCTGAAAGAAAATTAGTCATCCTTGGCACCGCATCTCAAGTACCTACCCGTTATAGAAATCATAATGGATACTTTATTCGATGGGATAAAGAAGGGTTCCTTTTTGATCCTGGTGAAGGAACGCAGCGGCGGATGATTCATGCTGGTATTTCATCATCAAAAATAACAAAAATCTTCATAACTCATTTTCATGGCGATCACTGTCTGGGTCTGCCGGGAATAATACAGCGAATATCCTTAGATGAAGTAAATCATCCTGTTGAAATTTACTATCCGGCTTCAGGTCAAAAGTATTATGAAAATCTAAAAGCAGCCTGCATTTTTCATAATATAAGCAACATTCAGGAACACCCAATTTTGAGTCCCGAAATAATATTTAAAAGTAAGAAAATTACAATAGAGACTAAAAATTTAGAGCATAAAGTTGATACATGGGGTTATAGAATTCAGGAAAATAGAAGCTGCACTATGCTTCCGAATAAACTATCTGCTGCCGGAATTAAAGGGGAATCAGTCCGGGAGATTAAAAGACTTGGCAAAATCAACATAAATGGGAAGACAGTATATTTAGAAGACGTAAGTGTTCCAAAACCCGTGCAGAGTATGGCTTTTATTATGGATACTCGCCTCTGCCCTGCTGCGTATGAACTTGCAAAGGGAGTTGATCTCATGGTTTGCGAATCTACATATTTATCATCAGAAGAAAAGCAGGCTGAAAAATATTACCATCTAACGGCATATCAAGCAGCTGAAATAGCCAAAACTTCCGGTGTAAAAAAATTGGTTCTAACACACTTTTCCCAGAGATATTCATCAAATGAAGAGTTTTTAAAAGAAGCCAGTACAATTCACTCAAATGTTATTGCTGCAAAGGATGGAGACGTTGTAACATTTCCTGAACGAAAAAGAGTATTGTATTGAAAATGCAAAGGATTTCTCTATCTACTGTACTATATTTGTTCTTGATAAGATATCAATTCGTTCTATTAGAATTAAAATAGTTAAGAAATAACTGTTAAAATGATTGAAAAAGATTTCTCCCAACAAAAAGTTACACTTGCTGTCATTAATGCGAAGATATGGACTGCTAATCCACGAAAACCCTGGGCAGAGGCTATTGCAATAAGTGGAAATTTAATCTCTGCCGTTGATTCCAATAAAGAAGTCCAAAAATTACTTACTAAAAAAACACCGGTAATAGATGCAAAAGGTCAGATGCTAACTCCAGGATTTACGGATTCACATCTGCATTTTATCGAAGGAGGTTTTCGATTATCATCTGTTCAACTTCGCAATGCTCGAACTCCTGAAGATTTTATTACAAAAATCAAATCATTCGCTGAAACTACTAAACCGGGAACATGGATCACTGGTGGCGATTGGGACCACGAACTATGGGACGGTGAATTACCGTGTTGTAACTGGATTGATAAAGTAACACCTAACAATCCAGTTTGGATCAACCGGTTAGATGGTCATATGGCTCTGGCAAATAGTATAGCGTTAAAAACTGCCAATATCACTAAAGAAACCCCAGATATTGAAGGCGGAACCATCGTTCATTCATCAAGTGGAGAACCAACAGGCATTCTTAAAGACAATGATATGAAACTTGTTGATAGTATTATACCTGAGCCTTCCAAACAAATTAAAGACAAAGCCCTAAAATCCGCTATGCAATACGTAGCCAGACAAGGTGTAACGTCAATTCACAATATGGGAACATGGAACGAACTGAAAATATTCGAGCGTGCACATAATGAGGGGAAATTGCGTACACGAATCTCTGCGGCTGTACCTCTTGAAACATGGGAACAGCTATATGATAAAATATATTCTGAGGGAAATGGCGATCAATGGCTGCGAACAGGTGCTTTAAAAGCTTTCATGGATGGCTCTTTAGGATCACATACTGCTGCATTTTTTCAACCTTATGCTGATGCACCAAACGATAAAGGGCTTCTTCTTACTCAATCAGAGGAACTCTATCATCTAATCTCACAAGCAGATAAAGCCGGATTACAAATTATAACTCATGCCATTGGTGACCGTGCTATTAATATACTGCTCAATATTTATGAACGTGTTGCCAGTGAAAATGGTCGCCGTGATAGACGCTTCAGAATCGAACATGCACAGCATATTATTCCTTCGGATATTACACGTTTTCACAAATTAGGAATCATTGCAAGTATGCAGCCTTACCACTTAGTTGACGACGGACAGTGGGCAGAAAAAGCTATTGGGTCAGACCGTTTGAAAACCACTTTTGCCCTACGCTCTCTTTTAGATGCAAAAACAAAGGTCATCATTGGCAGTGACTGGTATGTAGAACCACCAATTCCACTGGACGGAATATATGCTGCTGTAACTCGCCGAACTCTTGATGGTAAGAATCCTGATGGATGGATATATGAACAAAAAATCAGCGTAGAAGAAGCATTAAAATGTTATACGATTAATCCTGCCTATGCTACCTTTGAAGAAAAATTAAAAGGGTCTCTTGAACCGGGGAAATTGGCAGACTTTATAATTATGGTTCTTCCGACATTAGTATGGAACTAAGCAAAAGACGCCCTTATCTTTAAGAAAAAATAGTCACTATCCCTAAAGCCAAAGGCAACTCTTTTGATGACCTTGATCTTGTTATTCATACCTTCCAGGAAGGAAGTGTTTAGTTTATGTTTGCAGTGAGCAATAATACCATCAATTCGCCTCTTCAGGGAACGGGCAAATTCTTTGAGTGGTTCAATCTTGGAATAGATAGCCTTGCGATACCAAGCATTAAACCAACGTTTCCCACTTCAGAAAAACATATATTAGTAATTCCTTGATAAAAAGG
>CAYTUQ010000062.1:0-20844 GCA_964441235.1 uncultured bacterium
TGATAAATTACTATGAATGAAAAATTTATTCTATTACACCCCCTAAATATCTAAACTAAAATAATGCGAAATAGTAAAAAGGCGATTATGCCAGAGTGTATTTATTTAAAGGAGTCAGAAAACCATATCGAGTCAAGAGATTACTCTTTTTTGTTTTTTTATAAACGACCTTTAAAATCATTTGGTTTTCTTTTTGAGAAATAGACATTATAGGCAAGTGGAATATTTACAAAATCTAATAGATATTTTCTTAGATTTCCATTTAGTGGAAATATATATCGAAAACATGGAAAATCAGACAAATTTTTTCCATATTTTAAATTATATTTCTCAAATAGATAGAAATAAAGTCCATGCTATCGGCACGGGAGTTGTTGGCTCACTCCATGAAAGTCCGCCTGCGGCGGCCTATCAATGTCGTTCGAGCCGACCCCGCCTACGGCGGCTACGTCCTGTACTCGCATCTGAGAGAAATCCTTTCTCTCCTCACTGCGTACAGGATGCGGCTCAACTCCCGTGCCGTTAGGCATCAATTATTTGTGTTTTGATTATTTTTTCAATAACTGGATCTTTAGGCGGATTTTTTAATAATCCCTCAAATTCCCAATCAATAGCAAATTTTGTTGATAAAGCATGGTGGGCATTATCATCTAAATATATATCTCTTGGTTTTGCAATGGTTTCAGCTGCACATAAAGCGACTGTTATTCCATTTATAATTCTAATTCTTATTGCCACGTTTTCTCCTTTATATTTGATTGATGCCTAAACATTGCATCAATCTGACTTTTAGAGCTCTTATCTTTTGGCGGATTTACACTGTTTTTTTGATTGTTCATTGTATTTTCTCCTTGTCTTTACAGCAGGTTATACCATGCCGTTAGGTGTATTTATCCGTACCTTCAAATATTTGGTTTATGGTAAATCCCTTTGCAAGAGATCGCTTTGCATGTCTTAGCTGTTTTGTTAGACAACGCATTGGATCGCTATGCCAAAACTCTGGAAATCCCGTACATCCCCATAAAATTGCATCAGCCATTTTATCAGACATTTTAGGCTTATGAAATATCAATTTAATATATTCTATATATGTCATTTCCATCTCCATAAATGCACCTAACAATTCGCTCCCTCTGACAGTTAGCTCTATCACCTTTAATTGATTTTTCTGATTTTATCACATCATTTCCTTTCTATTACCCGCAGGTGATGCTTGTCCGTTATACGTTAAAAGAGATGATAAAACCGCCAAAAAATATTCGGCTTCTTCTTGCGTCAGTTCGATCATTTCATATATTTCTTGACCGGGAGTTGTTTGCTTGTGATCAATAGTAAAATTGATATTACCATTTCCCAAGCGACATACTTGAATGGATTTTTGAATAATCATATCTTTTTGAATACCACTATTTTCAAGTTTAAAAGAAAGTAGTTTTTTCATAGGTGACCTCATTGTTAAAAGATTAGAAAAAATTAAAAATGACATTCTGGTTAGATAGTCATTCGGCATATTCTCTGTTAAATAACTTATTGGAAGAGAAGGGTTTTGGTAAAATTCTCGCAATATTTTCAGCCATTGGGGCAAGTTTATTGATGATTTTTTACCTCTACCTAAAACTCTAGAAAAAATTGTTTTCTTCATTTGGCGATCCTTTCATTTTTAAAGAAATTAATCAATATTTTGGAATAGTCCCGCTAACCATTGCATCAACCTGACGTTTATAGCTGTCAGGTTTTTGCGGTTTTTTGAAGTTTTTTTGATCGGCCATAATATTCTCTCCTCGTGTTTGAATGCAGGTTATACCACGCAGATAAGCCGACCGCAGGCGGTCGGCTTATCGGCACGGGAGTTGTTGGCTCACTCTATGAAAGTCCGCCTGCGGCGGCCTATCAATGTCGTTCGAGCCGACCCCGCCTACGGCGGCTACGTCCTGTACTCGCATCTGAGAGAAATCCTTTCTCTCCTTGCTGCGTACAGGATGCGGCTCATCTCGCAGCCCGTTAGCCTGCCTTTTCTTTCTTAATTTTATTAATTAAGTTGAGTAATTGTTCTCTTTTGAGATATTTTCCGTCTTTTGTTTCAGACATCCATTCCCATTCAAGGTCATATCCTCTCATATTTTTTACTTTAAGCCAAAGTTTGTCTAATATATTTCGGCAACCTAACAATTTGCTGGAGCTAACGCCTTCAGCGGTTGCGTGATTTTTAGACTTTTCACTTTTCTTATTCATTTCTACATCCTTTCTATTTTCGCTTTATTATCCGCTGTACCTCACCTTACTTAGTTATTAATCCCTATTAATCATAAGATCATAATATGCTGTTAATATTGCCACAACATCAACCGAAGTATATACTTTTAGATCGCTAATTGCTCGGTTTGCTATTTTTCTTTCATCACCATATCTAACGCCCACTGCCTCTAGCTGACTTCGCTTGTAATGGCATCCAATATGTTATCGGTAAAGCAAAATCTTGCCCGTAACAATCACACCAAATAGATTTGCCATTTTCTTTTCTTATTTCTGCATATCTATACTTACCATAATACCAAATTATTACAGTTTCACCCACAGGTGGTAACTCGTCATCAACACTATGCCACCAGCTAGCACCTTCAGCGGTTGCGTGATTTTCGGTCTTTTGCTCTTTCATAATTTTAATCCTTTCATTTGTTACCTTTTATTCGGCGTATCTCACCTTACTTAGTTGGGTTGCTCACCATCCTTCAAATTCTGGTAATCTATCAAATTCCTTTTTCGTCATTGCGCTTTCGCAGGCAACAGGTTTCTCATCTTCTGGGTATTCTTTGTCCATAACATTGAATTCTTCTCTCAGATAATCATCTCGTTCGTTTTGATTATCAAACCAAATGGTTGAGCCATCCATTGTATATCCATAGACTTTCATAATTTCTCCTTTCGCAACCCAACAATCCACTTCACCTGACGGTTAGAGCTGTTCGTTTTATTTGATTTTTCTGATTTTATCATAGCCTTTATTTTCTAATCCACCCGCAGGTGAGCTACGTCCGTTATACCATAAAAATGGATTTTATCTCAAATCGAAGTATATAACATGTCAAGGATATAAAAATGAAAAAAAATATTGATGATCTAAATACTGAGATTATAAACGAATATTATAGGGAGCTTTCAAAGGCAAAAAAAATGGGTTGGGGTTCATGGAGGGTATTTTGGTATGGGGCAAGAAGTTCTGCTCTTTCAGCGGTGATAGCGAACAAATCCGGTCTTAAATTGATGATTTCTACCGATCAAATAAATGACTTAGATGAGAAAGTTAAAAAAGTATCCTTGTTTGCAGATCATATAGTAATTAGACATGAATCACTAATACCTTCAGGCGGTGGCGGAATGATGGCAGATGTTCCATTAGATTTTTCAGGCTACGGTCCACTTATGTGGATTGAAAGTAATAAAAATGAATTAAACGAACTATTAAGTATTCCACATTTTAGAAGCGTTCCATATGAAATCGATCCTTTTCTTAATTGGACACTAAATAATGGACGAAATCTTATTGAGAAGGGATTTGTGACTTACGCTCCGTTTTTACCTCCAGAAAAAGTTGAACTCGTATCAAATCAATTAAAAGGAATAAATATAAATAATGCCTTTAATGAAGCAAACTTAATTCCTAATATCAATTCTGCTATAAATGATAGAGTTTTAAAATCAATTTGGTCAATACCTATCCCGTATTTAGAGAATGTAAAGACGGAAACACTATTTAAAATAAAAAATGATTATAAAGATTCGCTAATTAATTTTCAAAACACTATAATTCAAGGAATAAAGGACGTAGACAAAAATCAGGGTTCAACAGATTTTAAAAAAATATCCAAAGAAATTTTTAATGATATCATTCAAAAAGGTATTTTAGAACTTGATAAGAATATAACAAATTTAAAAAGAACGACTTTTAAGAGAACCACTGGAATAACTGTAGATATTGTGTTATTGTCATTATCGTTTTATTTCGGAGGCCCTTTGTTATTGAATTCAGCTGCCTTAAGCAAAACTATTTGGGATTTAGCTAAAATAATCTCTGATGAATTTAAGGACAAAAAAACAATACAAGAAAAACCAATGTTTATATTATCAAAAATCAAAAATTATAAGACCAATTAGATGTGTAGATTTATTAAAATATTATAAGAAAATGTGGTATAACAATCGTATGGAGATAACGGCTTGAGCTGTTCGACAAACTCAAATTTTGGGACTTTATTCGGAGTTATGCAAATTGTAAAAGTTAGACGCTTTGAAAATCGCCGTATCTCATACGTTTACCGTTAGGTTGACATAGGAGTTACAATGACATTCTATCACATTTTAGCTATCCTTGGGGCATTAGCATGGTTGCCTCACTTTGTTTCTTTTATCAAAAATTGGGTGACTAAACCTCAAATTCGGATTATCACCCATATATTCCCAGAAATCGGTTTTTCAGTTCTTGGCCCAATTTTCAATATGAGGATGGCATTCTCCGTAAAAAATAAGGATATTGTTATAACAGGTATCAAAGTTATAGTCAAACATGAATCAGGTTATAAAACAGAATTTCTCTGGCAGGGAATTACTCAACAGCTTCTACAGATGCGTTCACCTGATGCTGAAACAATTCCATTTGAGAAAGAACAGTCGGTACTTGCAATTAAGCTTACCCCAAGAGAGGTGGAAGAAAGATTCATACAGTTTCAAAACCCACAATATCTAGAAAAGCGGAAGGAACTTGATGACAAAGGTCTAAAGAAGCTTATTTTCCTAAAAGGTACAAACGCTTACGAGCCAGATAACTTCGTTAACTCCGAGGAAATGAAGGATATGTATTCCTTTATAAAACAATCTTTCAACTGGAAAACTGGTCAATATTCAGTTTCATTTGAACTCGATTCTCCAGAGAAATTCGAATTACTCGATCATCAATATACCTTTTCTCTTAATCCGATGGATATTGAAGCGTTAGAAAATAACAAAGAACTCATTGAGGTTTACTACAAGAACATATTCATTTCACCGAATGAAGTTAAAGAGACACCTCCAATCGAATGGAACTGGAGAAATCCAATTCTAACAAAAACAACATAACCATCCACTTCACCTGACGCAAAGAGCTGTTCGATTTTGGTGGATTTGGCGAGTTTGGGTAAGGTTTTTGAAAAGTTAAAAGGTAAGCGGATTAAACTTTGCGCAGGTGAGTTCTTCCGATAAGCGGACCGCTCGCTGATGCTCACTCTCGCTTCGCTCATCCGCTTATCGGGCTGCGAGATGAGCCGATTGAATTTCATAGGCTCCGCTCACGCTCCGCCTATCAAACTCAATCGAGCCGACCCCCTTCGGGCTTCGCTCCGCTCGGTCGGTTGGCACGGAAAATTGCATAAATGCAATTTCCGCCCCCAACCGACGGCGGCTCATCTCGCAGCCCGTTAGATGATCTACAAATAAATACGATAATAAGAGGATTAAGTGAATTTTAATAAAGTATACTTAAGAATATTTGTAATTGTAAACATATTTTTAGTAAATAGGGCTTTTTCCTTTTCCAAAGAAATGAATAATAGAATTTGGTTCCCAAATATGAGTATTGAAAGGAATTATATCCCATTCCGGTTACAATTCGTGAATGTGAATAATTCTATTTATTATTCCTGTGAAGGTGGTTTAGCAAAATACAATATAAAAGATCAAGTATTTGATGTGTTCTATTTAGGTGATGATACTAAAGATTTTATTATTATCTCAATGGCTTCGGATGGGAAATTTCTGTATGCTGCGAATCGAAAAGGGATATTTATCTATAATCCAGAGACAGATAGTATTATTAAAAAGTTTACTCCTAATAATTCAGGATTGAAAAGTACAAATAATTATAAACTTTTATATGATCAATATGAAAATTGTTTGTGGATTGCTGGTTCCGGTAGTCTTGATCGATGGTTTATAGAAAGTGATAAATGGGAAAATTTTAATGATATATTCATTCGTGAATTTAATGCTTCTAAACCCATAATAAAATATATGGGGTGTTCTCTCAATTGTTTTTTCTGCCCATTTTCTGCTAATGTTCATTCACCAGGAGGAGTATTGATTTACTATAGGAATTCAAAAACATGGGAAGGCTACAGAAATGAAATCAACAATAGAATATCTGCTAAAAGAATAGACATTATAGATTTTGCTAAAGCGGAAGATGAGTTTTATGTAAGTACTTCTAATAATGTTATTACGTTATACAATTCATCCGAAAATACTTTTACTTATTTAGGAAATTCACCCGAGAATTTACCATCAATAGAACACAATATTCCAAAAATAGAGGGTATATTAACTAAGCGTTGTAAATATGATATTCTCCAAGATATTTTTAAAATCGAGAAATTTCATAGCAATTTTAGTGATTTTGACTCTATCCAAATTCATACTGATACTCCTAGATATATTTTCAATAATGATATTTATGCGAAGATAGGTAAAAATTCTGTTTCATTTTTTAATAGTGATCATCAACAAATTATATCATTTAATAATTTACGAAGTGTGTACAAAATTCTTGATTTCAATAATGGTAACTTACTATTGCATACTAATATGGGATTAGAATTATTCTCACTTACCGATCAAAACTTCTTTACAATAAAGTTACAAAGTAACATATATAGATCGGATCATTTCAATGCGATAAATATTAATTCTATTTTTTATTGTATTAAATATAATTACGGTGAATCCGAAGATTTTCATGAATTATATATAATTGATAATAAAATGAAGACAGCAAAGTCTATTAAATTACCATTTTATCCTAAGATGATTGGCAAATATGGAAATTCATTTGCTTTTAAAAACAATAAAAATAATGTGTTTGTACTAGAAAAAGATAATTGGAAACAAATGAATAATATTGGCCGGTTTAAAGAAGTAAATGCTGTGACAAATTTTCCAAATGTAATATTAAAAGATAATGGATTATGGATTAATAAAGAGTAATAGTGTTGAATTTTAAGATATAAAAATATGTCATCTAACCATTGGCTGGAGAAAACTCGGTGAGCTCTTCGATGATTTTAAGATTTTCAGATTTACTAAAGGGCTTTGAAAATTGAAAGTTTGTCGCTTCGTATCACCTCGTATCTCAGCCTTGCCGTTAGCCAATATAAAAAAGGTCTGTTACTATAATAAAAACTGAAAGGAGTACAATATGAAAGTTTCTCCATTCCATTCAAAGAGACAAGGGACCACCGTACATCACAATAATAATAAGTGTACGGAGGGAAATAACATCGAATCTTATAATCGCACTGCGGGTACTGGTGGACTTCCCTTATGTAAGCGATGTAAAGAGTTAAACGCAGAAGGGAAATAATATAATTACAGTTTTTCACAATGATCTCTAATTAATTTGCCAAGAAAAGGAAGTGAAATGCCCCATTTATTAGCCAGTTCTTTAAAAGTCAATCCAGTACACTTTCCAGTTGAAGTAGATATAATCATCCTCGGATTTATTGGCTGACTATGTAATTCATAGCAAAGTATCTCATCAAATCCAGCATAAGGTATTCCACTTTCCCTATAATTTAATTCAATTAAATTTCTAAACGATTCAATTTCTTTTTTAGTAACAGACCTTGCTTTTTTTATTCTTTTTGTCATTCTTAACTCCGGTAATAATTAATGGCTAACCATAGTATTCAGCCAACAGAAAAAGCTGTTCGATGAATTGAGAATTGAGAGTTTACATTATGTTTTCTAAAACCAATCATTTCGCTTCGTTTCCTTTCTGTGGCTGATACTTGTCGTTAGCAGCCTAATGCGATAATAATAATAAATGATGTATGTATAAAGTTTAAATTTGACTAAAGATGAATTGTGGTTCTATAAGCGTGAAGATTGCGAATAAAAGACATCTTTTTAAAGAAAGCTTTTTCATAAGGCGTAACGAAAGAAGATGGATTTTGAAATTTTCTGTATGGATAGTTCTTGCGGTTTTACTTCAGTTTGTTTCCTTCGGGGAAAGACTGTTCCTTACTTCTTGAGTTTTGTGGTAACACAAAATGTTCTACGGGTTTTTTATAGTTTGTGCTGGAGTAAAAATTAGTTATAAGTCAGAGTTGTTATCTATATTTTCAAAGTATGTTGATAATCTAAAGATAGTTGTAGAATAGAAGTATTGATGATTTTTCTTAGTAACAAATTTCAAAATTTCTCTTCGGACAAAGAGAGGGCAATGCTAACCAATCACTTCACCTGACGTAAAAAGCTGTTCACTTTTGATGAATTTGGCGAGTTTGGGTAAGGTTTTTGAGAAGTTGAAGGGTAAGCGGATTAAAATTTTACGCAGGTGAGTTTTGTCGAACCCCGCAGTTACTAGCACAGTTAGTCGGCTTTTTTCTCTGATTTAAAAGAGTAAATCTATTTCAAGGAATCCAAAATTGTTTTTTTTCGTTGAATAAACTTAACCTTTGTAAAATATTATGTCAAGTAAACAGTTAATGATAAAAGATAAAAAGATTACAGACGTACTATTCCCTTCGGAATTATTTTTCCATAAAAAGACAGTATGTTAAAGAGCGCTTTTAAGTTTGCTATCCTGTTTTTATTGAATATCTATTTTGATATGTTAGCATAATTGTTCCGTTTTCAATCAAATCATTAATAAAGCCGACTAAAGGTAGTTTTTCCATGGCATCCCGTATACGTTTTTGAGTTGAATGCAGGTAATAAGACGTAGTGGTTTTAGGATTTGAATGACCCAATATATTTTGGATAGTGAGAATTTTGACCTCTTTTTCATTAAGCAAAGTAGCGCAAGTGTGCCGTAAAGTATGGCATGTAATAGGGAAATGTTTTTTGATTTTAGCGGATATTAATAGTTTTTGGAAGTTATCTTGAATGGTCCTTATTGCAATTCTATTCCCCTTTTTTGAGATAAATAGAGCGTCATTTTCATTGCTTTTATATATGTATGCTCTTACAGCGAGATACTTTTCCAGTATTGCTTTAATCTCTTTAGATAAAGGCAGGTCTCTATTTTAATTACGTTTACCATGAATAGTGATAGTATCATTTTGCCAATCGATGTCATCTGTATTGAGTCGATGGACTTCGCCCACGCGCAGTCCTAAAAGGTACATCAAAGCATAAATGGCGTAATCCCGTAATCCCAGAATACTATTTATATTAATAGGGTCAAAAAGTTCTTTAATTTCGTTTTCTGAGAGGAAATTAGGGCGCAGAGGTCTGGCATTCCTGATTTTCAACACATTTTTGAAAGGTAAATTCTGAGCCTGTGATACCTCATTTAAGACAAGAAAATTCTGATAAGCGCGCAGTGTAAATATTTTCCGGTTAGCCGAAGCCGGAGAGTTATTGCGTTCATTGACCAGATATTGCTGAAAGTCAATCACTGATTTGCCGTTGATATTATATAGATTTTTATCTTCGATGAAACGTCCGAATAGATTGAGGTCTATACGGTCAGAGCGAACGGTTTCTTTAGTAGCATACCCGATTCGTTCCCTGTAGTTGAGGAAAGGTTCAATATTATCGTTAAAATCTGTTTTTCTAAAATGCATAATCATCTCCTTTTATTGATAGTAGTGATAAAGCATGTGTTATGTCTTCATGGTTTACATGAATATAATTGGAAGTTTCAGCCAGATTTTCATGTCCTAACATAGTGCGAATGGCTTCTAATGGAACATTTTCATAATACATTTCGGTAGCAAAAGAGTGCCTTAGACAATGTGCTGTGATATGCATATAGATATTAGTCCTATCGGCATATTTTTTAATACGTCTATTTACGGTGGTATCGTGAATAGCTTTATTATGATATCTGTCCGGAAAGAGCAGGTCATCATTTTTTAAAGGATTAATAAATTCGGTCAAGAGATCAAAAAGTTTATCTACAGCCATTAAAGCCCTTTGTTTTGCGCCTTTACCATCTATAGTAATCAAAGCAATTCTCTTTTCCTGATCAATAATTTTTATATTGTTTTTTCTCAGATGAAGCATCTCGCCTGATCGCAGTCCTAAACACCAGAGCAGCAATATCATTAACAGGTCTTGCTTGCCATTCATCTTTTGAGTGTCGATGGAGTCAATGAGTTTGAGCATTATAAGAGCCGGTACAGGTTTATAGCGTTGGGATTTAATTCGTCTAATAGACAGAAGATTCTCTGCCGGATTTGTCCCGATTATATCGAGATAAAAAAGGAGTGTAAAAAATCTTTTAAGCGCCGCTCGGAAATGAGTTACTCTGCTGGGAGAGAGATATTTTTTAAGATAAAGAATAAATTCGAAGAGATGCTCAGCTTTTGTCTGCAAAGGGTCAATATGAAGGTTTGATCCGGCATAGTCGAAATATTTAATAACACAGGAGATATAAGTTTTGACGGTATCCTCAGAGAAGTTTTTTAATAATTTTAATTCTTTGTGATAATGCCAGAGTAGTTGGTTTAATTTTTTATTGTTCATATCATGTTCCTTTCAGTTGAGAAGTAAGGATGTCGTTTCATATAATTGGCGTATGCTGTTGGAGAGAGATGAATGTATTTTCTTGTATTTTGCATGTTTTTATGTCCGAGCATATCTCTTGTGATATTGAAACCTGCAATTTCATTAACTTGAGTTGCAGCACTATGTCTTAAGATGTGTGGATGAAGATTTTTAGCGAAAGTATGATTCAAAGCCAACAGCGATTCTTTTATGAGCCTGACGATCTTATCCAGAGTATTTAATGTTAAACGTTTATTATTCCGGGAGAGGAGGAATAAAGGGCCTTTAGATAAATTATTTCGAGAGATAAATTCTTTTAGGAGCGTAAAGATGGATAGTGGTATTAGAATAGGTCTTTTACTTTTCAGCCCCTTTTCTTGTATGAAAATGCGTTGATTAATAACATCGATATCTTCCGTATTAATTTTAATGACAGATGATTTACGCAATCCTAAAACAGCCATAAATGAGAAAAGTAAAAAATCACGCAATCCATTTTTTTGAGTTAAATTCGCGGCTAAATGTTCAAATATAATTTTCAATTCCATTTGTGTAAAAAAGGCAGTTTCTTTTATAGGGATTTTAGGTGGAGATAGAGATTTTGTGATGTTATTTTTGATATAGTCATTTAGTTTTAAGAAGTTGAAGAATTTTTTAAGAGTCCAGAGACGTCCTTTAACAGTATTAGGAGTAGCCGGTGTTAGTGCAAGGAATTCATGTAGATGTATATAATGAATTTCAGATGGTATTTTTAATTGCTGTTTATTAATGAAATTGTTAAAATCGTTTGTATATCTTATAAGTTCTTTGATAGAATTTTCAGCATAAGAGAGGTTTTTGCAATAGAGAGAAAATTCATCGATAAAAGCATTAAGCATAAGGAGTCCTCCTTTATAAAAATCAATCAATTTATTGGATTCCTTATGCTTTTTAAAGAAATAAGTTATTTCGCTAACTGCGGGGTTTAGTGGTTAGATCAAGATAGAATAAATCTAAAAAACGATTGACATTGTCTATATAAAGTCTTACTTTAGTATTGTGAGAATATTTAGATGGAACGCAGAAAAAAATGAAATCCTTGCTAAAGAAAGAGGGATTACTTTTGAAGAAATTGTCCAAAGAATTGAATCAGGAGCAAAAGTAATTGAAACTGATCACCCTAATAAAGACAAATATCCAAATCAAAAGATTATGATAATTGATATAGATAATTACGCTTATTTAGTTCCATTCGTAATTGAAGAAAGCGAATATTTTCTTAAAACGATTATTCCAAGCAGAAAAGCTACAAAGAAATATCTTGGAGGGAAAAATGCAAAAAAAACAAAATAAACTAAATCTTGATAATTATGAGAGTGAAATCCTAGAAGCATATGAAAAAGGAAAACTTACGCTCTCGGAATCAGAAACAGACTTCCAAGCAATTGCTCATAATACAATGAAAAAGAAACGTAAGATTAATATAAGGATTTCAGATAGTGATCTATCTGCGCTCCAAAGAAGAGCAACACGCGAGGGTATTCCATATCAAACACTGATTGGAAGTGTGCTACATAAATTTGCTTGTGGATACTTAAAGGAAGCAATATAGTGATTTTGATCTAACAATCGCTTCCACCTAACAGCGAACGCTGTTGCATGATTTTAGGGTTTTGAAGTTTGGGAGACATTATTGAAAAGTGAGAGGTTTACGCAATCACATTCGCTGTAGGTGAAGCGTTACCGTTCTATGACGGCTCAATAATCATAGTGTTTATTAATCTTCCATTTACAAAATTTATCTATTATTGTTTCTTTTCTGAACTCGCCACAAAATTCTGCCCTCATTGGATTTGGCCACAAATTATTTTCCGGCGGATACCGATGACATTCCCCAGTTTCATCATCTTTACCCTTCACATAATATCTACAATTAACACATGCTTTTTTTGTTTGATTTATCATTATCTATTTTCCTTTCAGCCGTCGTAGAACCATCGTATTCACCTAACAGCAAAAGCTGTTCGATGAATCCAATGTTTGCGACTTTGTTATTATTATTCATAAATTCATTGCTGTAGGTGATACTGGACGTTAGCATGCCTTAAGAAATACGAACTTTTTTGATGAGCTTATGCGATTTTAGACTGTTTGCGATTGTACAATAATTTTGCCGTTGTGTTTGCTTTTTGAAAATTGAAGCATTTTACCTCGACAAGAATGAAGTTTACGAATAAAGAAAACATCTTTTTTTCGGATCGATTTTTCTTAGCGTATACCGAATAGGGTCGGATTTTGAAATTTAGCGTAAGGATAGTTTTTGCGGATTTTCTTGCGGTTGTTCCTTTCAGGGAAAAACTATTCCTTTTTTCTTGAGATTTGTGGGGATACAAAATGTTTGGCAGATTTTTGATTGTTTGTACCGAACTAAAAAGTTGTTGTAAGTCGAAACGGTAATCTGTATTTTTAGCGGAAGTTGATGAACAGAAGATTTTTGTAGAATAGAAGTATTGATGGTTTTTCTTAGCAGTAAATTTCAAAATTTCGCTTCGTATAAGAAAGAGGCAATGCTAACCATAGTATTCAGCCAACAGAAAAAGCTGTTCGATGACTTAGAGATTTGAGAGTTTACAATATGTTTTCTAAAACCAATCATTTCGCTTCGTTTCATTTTCTGTGGCTGATACTTGTCCGTTAGGTGGTATTACTTATGAGCAAACACAAATTGAAAGTTCATCGAACTAATGTTGATAATTTGATATCCAATCTCCGAGGTGAGATTGGTGAAATCGTTTCATCTTGGGTTCTTTATAAAGACCTAATGCTTATAATCTACAAAACTAGATCCTCTGACCCTTTGGATAATAAAAAGAATCTAGGCTTAAATAGACTATTTATTCTTACTGAAAAGCTTACCGATGAGATTGTTGCCCGCCTATCTGAGCTAGCTGAAAGGAAAATTGGAAGACTTACTTTTTATTTTGCTAGCGTGAAGTTAAAGGCTTTGGAAGAAGAGACAAATAATTATATTAAGTACATACAGTATAGTGGATTTGAAAAGAAACGTAATTCAGATATAAGTCACAAAGAACTACCAGAAGAGTGGTCAGACCATAAGTATCTTCATATCGAGTCAAGGATAATATTGAAAGGTATTGCTCATGCCGTGCATCTTATGAAAAAATATGATTCTTTGCATCTTGGCCCCAGTGCGAAATATTTATGGTATGAGTCAAGGAAAAGAAGATATGATCTAACAACTCCCCCTAAAGTCGGGTATCTGTTGCTACCGTATTTACGGCTGTCAATTGAGATTCGTATTAAGTTAACATTGGAAGAAATTAAAAATGGAATGTCTAATTGGGATGACATATTTTGTGAAATAAATGGTAAGAAAGTTTTTGTTAAAGTTAACAGGAAGTGGGGAGTAGTTCATCTCGGCAAAGTTTTTCTTGTAACGCCTGAATATCCTATTATAGAATTGAAAAGCATTGCCTTTGAGAATACAAAAGAGAACTAATAATGCGCTGCAAATGGACACGATCCGCTCCTGGTCCCGCACCGGTGAGCATCGGCGTTAGGTGTATATAAGGAGAATTAATATGTCAGAGGAATCAAAACATTTAATAAAATTTAAAGAGTCGCATCTAAATCCTGGAGAAAAAATTATTGCATGGGGCATTGGATATATTGGTGAAATGACGGGTAAAGGCAATAAGACGCAGTACAATGGTGTATTGATAGTGACTGGTGAACGTGTAGTTTTCTATAGAAAAGGAGTATTGGGTCAAATTCTTGAAACAATTCCATTAAAAAAAATAACATCGATCGAAAGGAAGTCTATTATGGGACACCGTACAATCCGAATACATACATCCCATGATCAGCTTGAATTTAAAACTTTTGAGAAAGATAAAGAAATCGAACTTGTTAATGCTATTGAATCTGGAAGAAAAATAGATCATGAAATCAAAACCTTATCATCTAGTGAAAATCCTTTAGATATTCTAAAAAAATTATCTGAATTAAAAGATTCTGGTATCATCACTGAAGAAGAATTTCAAAAGAAAAAAGCAGATATATTATCAAAGATATAAAATCTATTTTGGAGATTATTATGAAGCGAAATATCTTAATTTGTTCTTTCATTTTTTTCAATATTTTGAGTTCTTTTTTAATTGCACAGGACATATTGTCCGATTCTTCAGTCTGGTTTTCAAAAGCACTGATAAGCCTATTTCCAGATAAAATATTTATTCATGGTGTCGATTACTATCCATCCCGTATTCCGTGTTCAAATATTGATATTACACATTTTAATGTGAAATCTGGATTAACTGACATTGGTTCTGGACCTGCATTATATATTAAGGGCAGTTTACAATTAGATGCTTTGTCTTCAAATCTAAAGGTGATAGATGGAGCACAAGGTAAAAAATACATGATTCTTTTACAGGGATATTTGTTTTCTCCCGATGGTAAATTATTATGGAAACAGCAAGGATTTGCTCAA
Organism: uncultured bacterium; assembly: GCA_964441235.1. Taxonomy (GTDB): domain Bacteria; phylum Fidelibacterota; class UBA2242; order UBA2242; family UBA2242; genus BS750m-G69. The sequence continues at coordinate 15,014 of CAYTUQ010000062.1, forward strand.
AATAATTCTTGGGTGAACATATCTGGTTCCACATCTCAATTTATTCTAATTAATTCATTTTCTGGCTCACTTACTGGTTGTACAGCTGTAATCTTAGCAGTTGGTGATCCTATTATTGTAGAAGGTAATTCTGAAACTCGAGTTATATTAGGAATTAAATTAATTAGTTTTCAAAACAATAATGAGTCAAGCACATATATTCCATCTATTTCTAAAAATATTATTTCTCGATATGCGCCAGTAAAACAAGAACCTAAGCAACAAATGTCTAAATCAAAATACACGAACTTACAATATTCAGAAAAAACAGTTAATGGCACGAAATATAAGGAACTAATATCTATACCGGAATCTGAAAAGAAGAAAATATTTTATGAATTAGTCGATTATCAGGATAAAACAGGTGCTTCAAGTAGTGCATATAATGTACTTGCAAAACGTTACGGACTTCCTCTTGAGGCTATAAATGCTATCGCTTCTGAAGGAACAGTAAAATTCTGGCCAATGCCTTAATATCTTAACAAAACACACCTAACCATTGTCTGGAGGTAACGAGGTGAGCTGTTCGATGAACTTGGATTTTAGGAGTTTCCTGGGCATTATTTCCAGCGGTGGAAAATCCGTTCATTGTATCACCTCGTACCTCAGACTTCACCGTTATGTGTTTTAGGAATGACTGGAATCGACCCGAAGTGGTCATCAGAATTTGAATAAGGGCTGAGGGGAAATGTCGAAAACAAGAGATAATCACTATGTTCCCCAGTGGTATCAAAAAGGATTTTTAAAAAACGACAGTAATATACTCTGTTATTTAGATCTTTATCCTGACAAAAAAGAACTACCAGACGGAAGAATCATTACTTTCAATGATCGTCATAATTGGCCGACCTCAAGATGTTTCTATCGGACTGACCTTTATACAACCTTCTTTGGCAATTACATCATTGATGATATAGAGAAATTTCTCTTCGGCAAAATTGATGATTCGGGTGCGAGGGCAATTCGCGCCTTCATTGAAATCGACATGAGAGCTTGGCACGAGAATTTTTTCAACTTTTTTTCTTATATAGATACACAAAAGCTTCGCACGCCCAAAGGTTTAGATTGGATAAGAAAGCAATACCCAGACCTTAGTCAACTTGAATTGATGGTGGAGATGCAGTCCATAAGAAACTTACATTGTACCTTGTGGACTGAGGGAGTGAGGGAGATAGTTTCCGCTGAGAATTCTGATATAAAGTTCATCATCTCAGATCATCCGGTAACGATATACAACTATGCTTGCCCACCTGATAGCGAATTATGTAGCTATCCAAATGACCCTTCAATCGCATTAAAAGCAAGTCAAACAATATTTCCATTAAACAGGAATCATTGCCTATTACTCACGAATCTTGAATATGCGAAAGCTCCTGATTCTGTTGATCCTACTGAAAAAAGAACCCACGCCAAGCTCATGCGGCAGAGCATGGTGCGCACTGATAAATATATCAGGTCAAGACAGTTAAATAGGGATCAGGTTGCCGCGATCAATATAGTGCTAAAAAGTCGTGCAAAAAGATATATCGCGACGGCTGAAGAGGAATGGCTTTATCCTGAAAAGCTCTGTTCTTTTAAGTGGCATGAATTAAAAAATATCCTCCTGCCGCCCAGAGATTAATTACATCATTTTGACGGTGAAATCTATGTTGGATATAAAGATGGAAGCACTTACTACCAAGATGCTTACGGCCGTGAATATCCTGAAAACGTGCATTTAAAGAAAGACGCCCCCAAAAAGAAGATTGGTCGAAATGATCCGTGTGGTTGTGGGAGTGGAAAAAAGTTCAAAAAGTGCTGTGAAGGAAAGCCGGAAAAGAATAGGCCATCGTGGAATGTGCTCAGTATTCGGGAACGCAATATCGTATTGTATAGAGGTGTTTATGATATTTTGGGATTAAATAAAGGAAAAACTTGGGATGATGTAAGGCGCGAGTTGAGCAATGATCAAATAGTAGACATCCACAAGTTATACTGGTCTCTTTGGCCAATAGAAACGGATTTATTCAGCTTGTTACCGAGGCCTGATAACACACTGCGAGCTGTTTATACTGGAATGTTAGACCCGAGAGTTATATGGCTTCCACTAGGGGCAGTGCCTTACTTTGATGAAGTCATTATTCAGCATCCATTTGTTCATCCCAAAGCAGTTAATCCCGAATTCAGCCCTATAGAGAATCCTCACCAACACAAATATCAAACGTTAAAAAATATTTTATTGTTCTTGTATTTAGAGCCATTTATTTGGTCGGGCATCGTCAACTTTATTCCTGACCCCTGCATGTTTGACAATTTCCTTCATCGAGAACTACTTAACATGTCCACGGAAAGACGAGGACGCCCATAAACAAAGAAGAAGCAGAACGAATGATGGAGTTAGGCAAAGACGACTTTGCTCGAACAATGAGGGGATTGTCAAAAGAACAATTAATTCAACAGATAGCACAATCAAGTCCAGAATTGTCACGGGCAGAGATTGATGTTATCGTTCAATATATGAAAAGCCTTAATGAGGACGATCCACTTGCTCTTTTGCAGGATGATCTTTATGCCCAAGGTGGGCAGCTTATGATGAGCAGCATGTCACCTAACTTTGAGATGGCGCTTTTCACGGCTCAGGTAACAGGTTCCACAATTCTGACGGATAGTAGAACTCGTTGGGAAGAGATAAATACAGCACAAGTAAGAAACAATGGGGTATCGTCCTATCCCTTAAAAGATGTCTCTGATTTGATCGCTGACAAAAAATTTATATTTTGCGCTGCCCCCCAAAGATCATTCAATCATCCTATTTATGAGAATTGTAGGGGTTTAAGAAAACTGTTTCGAGAAATATTAAACGAAGCAAAAAGGGGTGATAGTGACCCCGATGCAAAACTAATAAATAGATATAAAAATGATTTTCAAAAGGGCTTTGATTCAGTGGCGAGAACTATTGATAGGCAGGAAGAATATTTATTTAGAGGAAAAATGAATTTCTTAATTCCGAAAGGTGGTTTTGTCCATAATAATGTACAAAGGCTACTGCTAAAGTCAGGCAGCCTGCATCATTTAAATAACGTCTCAATGGCAATATTTCTCGAGGCTGTCAATTGGTGAACTAAGCAAAGGAACCTGTGTCATGTCTTGCCTTTTGCCTGTCAACTAAACGTCCGCATTTGGCTGGTAGCGAACATAGAAAAGTTAAAATGAACTGGAATAAATCATTTAGTATCAAGTTTAAAGTGCGAAAAAAGGAGAGGCTACACATAACTATGCAATCAACGTGACAAACTTTCCGCACCGCAATTTGTGGCTCCGTTTCACTATGCCACAAATTACTCTACTCCAAGTTTGCACGTTATCGCAAGTGTTAGACCGCTATAAAAAATAATCGTCAATATACAAATAATTGGTATTTTGTTCTTTGAAGAAACTTTTCTTTAATCATATAAATCGGAGCTTGTATGAATTTGAATTCATCTTATTATTCTGAATTTCAGACTATATTTTGGAAGTCTTTCATTTTTATCGTGTTAAATACCTTTTCCTTTAGCAATAATTTGATTGCTCAAGTATCTTATCCTAATCAAATAAGAGCACTAAAAGTTAATTCAGTCCCCAAACTGGATGGTATACTCTCAGAAAAAGCATGGCAAAAACAGACAAAATTTCAAACTTTACTCAAAGAGAATTAACGGAAGGGGAACCAGTTACCGAAAAAACAGAAGTTGCTGTAGTTTACACCCAGTCCACACTCTACTTTGGGATTTGGTGTTATGATTCAAATCCTGATTTGTTGATTGCTCAGGAAGTGAAAAGAGATTTTGATCATTCCAGTGAGGACAATTTTGAAATAATAATCGATACTTATCGTGATAAACGCAACGGTTATTTATTCATTATTAATCCCAATGGTGCACGTAAGGATGCACTTATAACCGATGAGGGCAGAGGTTTTAACAATGATTGGAATGGCGTTTGGGACGTTGCCGTTCAGGTCAATAACCAGGGTTGGTTTGCTGAAATAGAGATCCCTTTTAGCACTTTGAAATTTTCAAATCAAGAAAAACAATTATGGGGTATAAATTTTTAACGTAACATTCGACGAAAAAAAGAACAGGTTATATGGCAAGGGTGGTCGAGGGATTATGATTTAGAAATGGTTTCTCATGCGGGAACGCTTATCCGAATTGAGGGTATTTCAGGTGGACATTTGCTTGAATTTAAACCATACACAATGGGAGGAATTCAAAAAACAAATGATGATCCATTGGATCGAGTGGGTAGGATTGGAGGAGATATAAATTATTTAATCACGTCGAACCTTAAATTAAATCTCACTTTTCATCCAGACTTTGCGCAGATAGAATCAGATCGTACACAAATTAATTTAACGAGGTTTTCTCTTTATTATCCAGAGAAAAGGGAATTTTTTCTAGAAGGAAAAGGAACGTTTGACTTTGGTTTAGGCAGCGCTGCAGAAGTATTTTATAGCCGCAGAATAGGCATTAAAGGGAGAGAAGAAGTCCCAATAATCGGGGGAATCAGACTACTTGGTAAAGAAGCAGGAACAGAGATCGGAGCATTATCCATGCAGACCTCAAAAAAGGGTTCCGAGAACTCCACTAATTATTCAGTTTTGAGGATCAAAAAAGATATCTGGGGACAATCCAATGTCGGGCTCATTGCAAAATCTAAAAAATCAGCAGATACATCTAATTATGTTTATGGAACGGATTTTAACTTCGCTTCCTCAAAATTTTTTGGTAATAAAAATATTCGTTTTGGTGCAGCATTTGCCTTATCGCAATCAAAAGCAAAATCATTAAATAACGATAATTTTGCTTATCGAATCTATCTCAGTTTGCCCAATGATTTTATAGAATATGATCTTGCTTATTATGTTGTTCAAAATAATTTTAATCCGGAAGTTGGTTTTTTAAGGAGGAAGAATTATAAACACTTTTTCACTGAGTTACAGTTTAATCCACGCCCTGCATTTTTTCCATGGATTCGTCAAATGGAATTTAAACCAATTGAGATAGACTATTACTGGTCGGATGATACTAATAAATTGGAGTCAATTGGAGCAGAGTTTCGACCTTTAGGTTTCGGGACGAAAAGCGGCGAGTGGTTTGAATATAATATACAGCGTTTTTATGACCATTTGGACGAACCTTTCGAAATTCATGATGATGACATAATTCCAGTTGGTGGCTATTGGTATACTCGTCATACAATCGAATGCAACTCTTTCAGCGGAAGAAAAATCGTCGTAGGAGGTGAGATAAGTATAGGTGACTATTATACTGGGAACAGATTACAAAGTGACACCTATTTGAGATTAAATGTAAATAAGCACTTGAACTTGAGTTTCGATTATGAATGGAATAATCTGAAATTTAGACAGCAAAACTTTGAAACACACGAAACGGGTGGACGAATTGATTATGCTTTCAATCCTAAATTATATACCAGTCTTTATGGACAATGGAATAATGAAGATAAGGGAATTTTCTTAAATATTAGAGTAAACTGGATTCCAAAGGTTGGAAGTGATTTTTATTTAGCCATTAATCAAATCATTAATACAAGTCGATCAAAATTACGATTAGAGGATACAGTAATTCTTTCGAAATTTGTTTTTCGATTTGCATGGTAGTTAGATTTTTTAATTTTTGGGTTATAAGAATAAATCGTATTTTAAGTTTCAGTTATTACTAATATTACGGTCTAACAAGGCAATTCACCTGACCAAAAAGCATATGTTCAGTCCCTACTTTTGAATTTCAAACTAATCAATCTAATAA
>CAYTUQ010000063.1:0-20800 GCA_964441235.1 uncultured bacterium
AATTTAATGGCTGAGTGGGACACCCGCCCTTTCTATTTTACCAGCTGTTTTTTGATTGCTGATTTTGCGAGTTTGCGAATCGTTTTTGAGATGTTTGAGAATTGGCGCAATCATTCCCGCCGTATGTGAGCCTTGTCCGTTATACCCTAAATAAAAACAGAGGATAGCTTATGGTAAGTGTGAGAGAAATTGGTAAGGGATTTGGTTGCCTATCTGCAGGTATTATTCATTTATTTCTTGGTGCAGTAGGTTTAATAATACACGCATGGACAGTAATTATTGCATATAGCGTAAAAGGTTTCCTCGCCGCTGTAATAACACTAGCCTGTCCAGTGATATCGGAAATATATTGGGGTTTTCATATATGGAACAGATCAGGAATATTTTTCAACTCTTATACTATTGCGTTATTTATCTACGTAGGATTAGGGATATTGATGTGGATATCTATGTTTGTTTATAGCAAATTGTCAGAAGATAATGAAGTAGAGCATTTTTCGAAATATGCACTTCACCAGGGGAATACGAATAGCAATATGAAAAAAATATCTAATAAAATAATCGCAATTTTTGGCATTGTTACTTACATACTATCTGTTATAGCATCCGCTACTGACCTTGGAGGAAATTTAAAATTTCCTATAGCTCTAGTCCTAATATCTGGAACATTAAGTCTTATATTTGTCATAATGGCAACGATACGTCTATGGAATGTAGAGAGAATTTTATCAATATTATTTTTATCCTTTAATATTATTCTAATTACATTATCAGTTTTTCAAGAAGTAATCATGCCTACGTACGGAAGCCCACTTGTTATTCTAACGAATATAGTCAAAGTAATTCGTATCATCTTATTTATTTGGGTATTAATAAAACTTTTTAAAACAAATTCTAGAAACATTGTGGTTGAATCATAATTATTTTTTCAGTTTTTCTTGCCTATTGTATTTAAAAAAGCGTTTGACAAAATTAATTCAGTCAATTACTAATATCCGTATGACTTTATATTTTAGTTATATGATATAAAAGAATTATTAGAATAGGAGATTAACCATGTGGTACAAAATCGTATTTTCTAAAAGTGATATAGCTTATGGTAAACATTCTAAATTGGCTGACATATTAGAAGAAATTCTACAAACACCATTTGCACCTAAAAATATCGGTTACTATCACGAAAAAGATACAAATAATTATTATCTTGAAGTGGAAGATGTCGATTTTTTCTCTAAAATAATACAATATCATAATGCCTTCGAGTGTTCAAAACCAGAAGTATTTTTAATAACACTTTTAAAATATCCGGCTTAATCATAATTATCGTTTGTCTATTTTGCAAGTTGTAATTATCCTCTCAAACATATGAAATTTGTATAACCATTGGCTGAACCTAACGGCTTGAGCTGTTGTATGAGTGTTGATTTTGCGAGTTTGCGAAGTGTTTTTGAGATATTTGAGAATTGGCGAAGTCAATTCCGCCGTAGGTGACACTTGCCCGTTAGAAGTTATAAGAAAATGTTCTTTGAAATAGAGATTTACCCTTCTGGACGGAAGATGCAATTTCCCGTCAAGATAAAGGAAGGGGAGGTCGGAATAGCGGCCTGTGTTCAGTTCTATTCTCCGGGCTAATGGGGAATGTTTCATTTGCCATACATACTCCGGTGGAGTAATATGAGTGGAACATCTAAGAAACATTTCTCGACCTCCCATTTGGTTGTGCGCAAACCAGTGGGGAAGCGCCTTGCGAGGGCGCTATATAAATACGTGGTGAGTAGGTTACGACTCGTGGCCACGAGTTTAACATATTATCCGCGAGGTTAATAATGTTTAAACTTAAAATAAGTATAGACATAGATACAAACTTAATACTTCGGTTATTAATTATATTCTTAATTCTATGCTTAAAACAGTAACAAGGTGGTTGGGGCGCTTGAGCGTCCCCACCGCACAAAGTGACAAACATAAAAAGGAGGAAGTAAAAAATGGGAGAAAGTACAGCAAATCCAATTATGAGTTTATTACCATATTTACTTATATCGGTAATATTTGGGGTTGTCGCACATTTTTTAGCAAAGGATAAGGGTAGAAATATTGTAATGTGGACAGTTCTTGGTGCGTTGCCATTTGTCAATATTTTCTGTTTCTGGTATTTTGTTGGTGCATCTAATTTAAGGACAGAGAAAAAAATTGACGAATTAATTTCAATGTTGAATAAGGAGTAGAAGATTGTCCATATTTCTAATCCAAGACTTCTAACCATCGCATCCAGTTGACCGAAGGGTTTTTGCGTGATTTTAACATTTTTAGCGTTTTTGCAAGTAATAACAAATTTTGAAGTTCAGTGCGTTGAAACCTTCGGTAACTGATGCAAAACGTTAGGTGTTAATAAGATGACGTTATTTTAATAATTGAGGAGGGGAAATGGGCACTCTTGGAATTTCTGAATTGTTTCTCATCGTATTAATAGTGGGTTTATTATATGTCCCTTTTTATTTACGTAAAAAATTTCCAATGAGAATTTGGTTATCTGTTATATTGGGATTTATTTATCCATGGGGACAGTTTTATATTAAAAAGAATTCAATTGTTTATGTTATCGGTTTGGTTATACTTGCATTTTTTCTAAATCTTTTTTTATCAGAACTAATAGCTGTTATTATCCTTGACTTAATAGGAGCTATTATAGGTTACTACCGTGTAAATAAAGAAATCCAAATTTCCGCCTTAATTGAGAATAATAAGCGTAACCATTTAGCATCCTAACCTCCGTTGAACTGGACAGCGACAGCTCTGAGCTTGTGGATTGTTGCTTTTATTTAAAAGGAAAAGTTCTTTTGCAGAGCTGAGTAAGAGAAGGAGAGTGATTGTGGATGTTCTACAGGTTCATTCCCATTTACAGATTCCTGGTAAATCAGGAATCCTTATCACAAGCTGCTGGTGAACAGTGACAATTAGGTTCTGTATAAAAGTATGGAGATAAAATATGGATTATTCACAGCTATTTGCTGATTTCTCAAGTGCTTATTTTTTTAGTGCTTGTTTGCAAGCAAACGCTTCTATTATTGCATTAATTGGTGTGTTTTGGATTTTTCGAATACAATCTATTAATTCAAATATAGACTCAATAAAGATAGCTCTGTCTATGGAGCGTGGTATAACTTCGGATTTAAAATTAGAACCAGATATCATAACTATTTTTGAATTAAAAGATACTGATGAACGCAAAAACTATATTGAAAAACAGGTTGAAAATGAAAGTGCAAAATCCTTATTAAAAAGTTGGTTGGAAAAAGATGTAAATAAAACTGATATTATGAATTCCATAAAAACTCCAATAATAATTATAGCAATTGGGTTAGTGATCGATGCCGTTTGTTTAGTTTTTTCTAATTTTATTCATTCCTTGTGTATAATGGTTGAACTATCTATTATTTCTGTCGCTTTATTATACCAAATATTAATTATCTTTAAAGTTGTTAAAAATGTGATTGATACTTTTAAAGTTGGGGACAAAACAAATAAAAAGAAACCTAACGAATCTGCTTCGCACCTGACGCCAAATAAATAAAATAATGATAGCCGAAAATCTTTAATTTGGCGTTAGAGTGTGCCAAAGGCATCTCTTCGAGGCAAGCAGGGGTTGAACAATCGATTCCACATAACAGCGAACGCTGTTGTATGATTTGAGGATTTTGGAGTTTGGTATGCATTATTGTCTCAAGGAGATCCCTTTGGGAAAAGGTGAAGGATTTACTGACTTAATTTCGCTGTAGGTGAGGCGTAGACATATAGGAAATTATTATTATTTGACACAAGAAGCTTGTAATTTATAAAAGGAATAAAATGGGTAAGCAGTAAAAACTATTAGAAAAGATTCTACGAGGGACATCTGACATTAATATTCCTTTTTCAGGTATTTGTCATTTGTTGAGAAAATTTGGCTTTGATGAACGAACTCGAGGAGACCATCATATTTTCACAATGGATGGCATTGAAGAAATACTGAATTTGCAACCCAAACGGGCAAAAGCAAAGCCATATCAAGTAAAGCAAGTTCGTAATGTCATACTCAGATACAAGTTGAAGTTGGAGGAAGAAGATGAGGAATAAATATGAGATAATCGTTTATTGGAGTGATGAAGACAATGCATTTATTGCGGAGGTACCGGAATTACCAGGATGTATGGCTGACGGGGCGACATATCAAGAAGCTATTTCAAATGCTGAAGTTATTATCCAGGAGTGGATAGAAACTGCAGAAGAATTAGGGCGAGCAATACCTCAACCAAAAGGTCGATTAATTTATGCCTAACAATTTCATTCACCCGACAGCGAATGTAGTTGCATAATTTAAAGGCTTTAGAGTTTGGTTAAAGTTTTCGAGTTAATAAAAGATGTGCCGGTTTAATTTCGCTGCGGGTGATGAATGACCGTTAGGTACTAAAGGAGGTATAAATGAAATACAAGTATATTTGTAGAAATGAGAAATGTAAATCTATAAACGTTTTTGATGCTGAAGTAGAATCGTTTGAGATGAATATTCTAGAAATTCTTCCAAATACTCGTAGAAAAAGTGAAGATAATCGTAAAAGAACATATATAGTAAACTGTCCTCAGTGTGGAACAGAAAATAAAATTACTATTGATATAGGTTTATTATGAATGATCAAAATACTATAAATGGTACTGCACCATCAGATGAAGATAAATTTTATATTAATTGGGGACGAGAAACAGTCAAGGAAAATATAAAAGTGCTAAACGATACTCTACGTTTATTCATCACCCTTGATACAGCAATTATATCTGGATATTTGACTTTTTTTAATAAACTAAATATTCAAAATAGTATTTTAAAAATAATTCCAATAGCGCTTATTATATCATCCCTTATTATAGCAATATATAGTATCTATCCAAAATCTGACAAAATATCAATGATTTCACCAAGCCAAATAAAAATATTTAAACAGGAAAGATATGAATTAAAAAAATGTGGATTATTTTGGTCTTCTATTTTTTTGTTTTTTGCATTTCTACTATATCTAATTTTTGTAATCTTCAAATTTTAACAATATGATACCTAACGAATCTGCTTCGCCTCAACGGAGGTCTCTGGCGAGACACCTGACGCCATATAAATAAAATAACGATAGCCGAAAATCTTTAGTTAGGCGTCAGAGTGCGCCAAGGGCGTCTCAATGCGACAAGCAGGGGTTGCTCCATTGGAGTCCCGATGGGAAACAAAACCATCTACCTGGAATTTGCACGGCTTTGAATTATTCTGATAATCAGTGATAAACAGGTGGAATATTCAGATCATCGTAGCAGTTTTAATCATAAACATTGTCTTTACATCGGACATCTTGATAAATCCTTATAATAATTGGCTTGATACTCACGGAATCCCGAATTTTACATAGACTACTCCAATGCCGCAATTTACGGTTTAATTTCAATAGACATCTTTCTGTATTGACAACAGCGCTGCTAGCGGTGGCGCCCTTTTTCTAAGTGTTTTATCAAATAACACCATTTCTTTCCCGCATTTTGTGCATTACAGTTCCGTCAGGTCCTTAGACTTGATGGTACGATGGAGAGTTGCGATAAAAGCGTCAGGATTAAGCTCCTGACTCAACTTAGTATAGAGCTCCTGACGAAACTGAAGCTATGGAGAATATTAATAGTTCCGTCATGTCCTCAGGCGTGACAGATAAACCAAAAATTTAAGTTGCCCAAATGGAAAAAAGGCGGGGAGCCCCGTAGCGAGAAGGACATAAGTCGATTGTAATTACCAATACAAATCTGTGATAATCCATAAAAATCAATAAAAGAATTAGTTTTATTACAATTCGGATAAATTTCCGATTTAATGTTTTCAATGTATATATATTAGTATATATTAAGATGTAGTGAATAAAGTGATTGAAAATAAAGTTTACCGTGAAATAAGCAGGTCATACTAATTGCAAAGTTTGCCCTTAATAAGAGTAAATTTTAAAATATGAACATGAAAGGATACAATGAAAATGTTAAATAAAAATCTCATTCTTGTGTTCTTTGTCTTAACTTTTGTCGTCATCATATTCGCAGGACAGCCGATCAAAAACACGCAGGTAACCGTTTATAATGACAACCTGGGGCTGGTTCGTCAAATCCGAACTTTAGATTTAAAGAGGGGTATATCGGAAATCAGGATAGAAGGTATCTCGGCAAAAATTGACCCCACTTCTGTTCATCTGATATTTCCAAAACAGGCAAAAAAAGTAACTCTCTGCTTGTTTTTCCCCTTGATGTAAAGGCAAACCAAACGGTTACAGTTAATTATACATTTCAAAAAAGGTGGTAGTAAGTCTCTTTGTCCGGGCAAATCTCCAAGCAATCGCTATCGTATCTCAAACCTGAAACTCCAATAATATATGTAAAAGGAGTTGGCCCAAAGCGTGCTGAAGCCCTGGAAGATTCCGGCATTAAAACTTTTACCGATTTAGTATATAGATTTCCTCGAAGATATCTTGACCGCAGTACAATAACTCCAATCGTGAACTTAAAAGTCGGAACAGAAGCCACGATAGTGGGTAAGGTTTTCTCGCAGAATCTGGTTAAGACCAGGCGCAGGCCATTTTATCAGGTTTTAATAGGTGATGAGAGTGGACAAATCAAATGCATCTGGTTTAATGGTATAAAGTATATTAAGGATGCTTTTAAAACAGGCGATATAGTTGCGATGAGCGGTCGTATTGATTTTTTTAATGGTCTCCGTTTGATTCATCCGGATTATGACAAATTGGAAGCCGGAGAATGGGATCCAATTCATACTGCTAGAATTATTCCGCTCTATCCCTCAAATGCCTATCTCAAAAAAGTGGGATTGGATAGTCGCGGAATGAGGAGGCTATTGAGGCCGATACTGGAGCAGCTTCCTCTATCCTTTGACGAAATCTTGCCTGAAACCGTAATAAGCAAATTTGAACTAACCGAAGTAAATGAGGCTCTTTGTCAAATTCACTTTCCTGAATCTATAGAATCTTTGAACAGAGCTCGCAGAAGATTCAAATTCGAGGAGCTGTTCTTTTTACAGCTTCTACTGGCTGTAAAACGAGAAGGTATTAAAGCAGCTAAAAAACCATTCAAGTATGAATCGCCGGGACCTCTTTTAAAGAAAATTTATGATAAACTAAGTTTTGAACTGACGGATGCACAAAAAAGAGTTGTTCACGAAATATGGGATGATATAAAATCTCCTGAAGTTATGAATCGTTTGTTGCAAGGGGATGTGGGCTCAGGTAAAACAATTGTGGCACTCCTTTGTGCAAGTATTGCCATCGGGAATGGTTCTCAGGTTGCCGTAATGGCGCCCACTGAAATTCTTGCTGAGCAGCATTACCGAAACTTGAAACTACTTGGTGAACCGGCAGGTATTGAACCAAGATTATTAATAGGAGGTCAACCAAAAAAGGAAAGGGAGAAAATACTTGGAGAAATAGAGAGAGGCTCTATTTCTCTTGTAGTGGGAACTCATGCACTAATTCAGGAAGGTGTAGAGTTTAAGAACCTCTCTCTTGTGATAATTGACGAACAGCACAGATTCGGTGTTGCACAGCGGGGTAAGCTTATCGGGAAAGGTTTAAATCCCGATGTTTTAGTGATGACGGCAACTCCAATACCGCGAACACTTAGTATGACTCTTTATGGTGATATGGATGTTTCTGTTATTGACGAGATGCCGGCAAAAAGAGGGAAGATAATTACAAAAATTGTGAATGAAGACCGTCTTGCCGATGTTTATAAATATGTTGGAGAGCAGGTAAAAAAAGGAAACCAGGCATATATCGTTTATCCGCTTATTGAGGAATCGGAGAAATTAGACCTCCAGGCTGCTATTCAGGGTTTTAAGTATCTTAAAAAAAATGTTTTCCCCGATTTAAACCTTTCTTTGATTCATGGTTCAATGAGTCCTGCTGAAAAAGATGAGATTATGAAGTCTTTTACAAGCGGAACTGTAAATATTCTCGTGAGTACAACCGTTATTGAAGTTGGTGTGGACAATCCCAACGCTACTATCATGCTGATTGAAAATGCCGAGCGTTTTGGCCTTACCCAGATTCATCAACTTCGTGGTAGGATAGGACGTGGTGAAAAGAATAGCGTTTGTATTTTAGTAGAACGAAAGAGGACAGAGATTTCTCACGGGAGATTGAAGACAATACTCTCGACGACAAACGGGTTTGAAATATCTGAGGAAGACCTTAAATTACGTGGTCCCGGTGAGTTTTATGGGACAAAACAACATGGATTTCTAAAGATGAAAATTGCAGATTTAGTATCTGATAAAGAATTGCTTAAAATAGCCAGGCGTGAGGCATTCCAACTATTAGCTGAGGATCCTCATCTCAGGCGTACTAATAATAAATATGTGCGTAATCATTTAATAAAAAATTACTCAGAATATTTAGAATTCATTAATGTTTTATAGGAGAATTGAAAAGAGTCATATATACTCCAACTCGCCTGGAAGTCAGACAGGTAGGGGCAGAATTAATCATCTTTTTACAAAGAAGATATAAATGCAATATGGTGTTTACCCAAACGTGGTAGCCAATTCTAGAAAACCGATAGATTTAAATAAAATGAAAAGATAAAAAAAGTATATTTGCAGAAAGAGTAAATTATGAGTTTAATAAAATATGAAGATGAATACATCAAGTGGGTTGAAGAATTAAAAGGATTAATTCGGAAATCCCAAATAAAAGCATCTATTTCTGTAAATATCGAGATGCTAAAACTTTATTGGAATATTGGAAAATCCATTTCAACGAAAACAAAGCAAGAAAAATGGGGAGCATCTGTTGTAGAACAACTTTCCAAAGACTTAAAATCATCTTTTCCTAATCAACAAGGGTTTTCAAGGAGCAATCTGTTTTCAATGAAAAAGTGGTTTGAATTTTACTCATCTGCAAATATTGAAATTGAAAAAGTCCAACAACTTGTTGGACAAATTCCATGGGGACATAATGTATTAATTGTGACTAAAGCAAAAAGTATTGAAGAAGCAATATTTTATGCAAGTAAAACTGTGGAAAATAACTGGTCAAGAACCGTTTTAGCTCATCAGGTAGATTTGGATTTTTACAGCAGATCAGGAAGAGCGATAACTAATTTTCAAGAAACATTACCTGAACCTCAATCTGAACTTGCTGTAGAAACTTTGAAAGACCCGTACAAATTTGACTTTTTAACACTACAAGAAAAAGCGTTAGAAAAGGACATCGAAGATCAATTAGTGAAGCATATTACGTCATTTTTGCTAGAATTAGGAATAGGATTTTCTTTTGTAGGCAGACAAGTCCCGTTGAAAATTGATGGACGAGATTTTTTCATTGATTTGCTATTTTATCACATAAAATTGAAATGTTATGTTGTTGTAGAACTTAAATCTGTTGAATTTAAGGCTGAATATGCAGGGAAAATGAATTTATATTTGTCTGCGGTTGACGATTTAATAAAAAGTGATAATGAAAATCCTTCAATTGGATTGCTTTTGTGTAAATCAAAATCGAAAGTTATGGCAGAATATGCGTTAAGAGGAACAACTCAGCCGATAGGAATTGCAGAATACGAAATAATAAAGTCAATCCCGGATAAGATTAAAGGTGAATTGCCAACGATTGAACAGATTGAAAAAGAACTGGCTACAACAATGGCTATAAGCCATAGCGGGCGAAGTACTAAATATGAATAAAAAACTTAGACATAAACATCAGTGCGGGTATGGACATAAGTGCGGGTAATCCCGCTACGGCTTATAGCCTTTACCGTTATGCATCATATATTAACCATTCGGAGACCCGTTCATACGAATCGTCTGATCTGGCGACTGTAATACTTGTCAATCAATTGATATTTTGTATATTTGATTTATGAATATAGTTGAAAGAAATATTGACAGAATTAAAAGGCTTTGCAACGAATATAAAGTTGCGAGGTTGTATTTATTTGGTTCTGCTTTAAACGATAAATTTAACAATAAGAGTGATATTGATTTTATTGTTACATTTAGAGATATTGAATTAATTGAATACGCTGACAACTACTTTGATTTTAAATTCTCATTAGAAGATTTATTACAAAGACAAATTGATTTATTGGAAGAAAAATCGATTAGAAATCCTTTCTTGAAAAAATCTATTAACTCATCAAAGAAATTAATTTATGGATAATGAAATTTTAACATGGTTATTTGACATAAAATCTTCAATAGAAGAAATTGAAAGTTATTTCGGAGATGGTGAAAAAAAATATGAATATCATAACACATAATCAGAGAATTAACTATGAGTACGTTTGAACTTGGTTCAGCTACAGCTAAAGGAGGTTTTTCTAACGAAAAGGCTGTTTGTGATAAATTTAATAATTGGGAAACCGACAATGAGGCACAAATTTGGCTTAAAGTCATGGGATACGACACCAGACAGATTGATTTTGTTAAGGCAATTCATATTCCAACGAGAATGAAAAGAACGGATATTGAAAGATTAGGATTAAAAGAGAGTTATGAAGAATTGATGAGGTTCAAAAAGGCGGATGCCCAATTGAGAATTATGATTACTATTGGAAAAATAGTAAAGATTGAAAATTTGTCACTAAAAAAAGCAAACTCAGATGCAGATTATAATCAGGTAGATAAAAGATGGGTAGAAACATACCAAGAAATGTGGGAATTTAATGACAACGTAGAATTTGGACTTAAACTTTTTATGGGGGAAATTAACCGACTTCTCATCTTGAAAAAATTAAGAGTAAGATGTTAAGAGATAGTAGAAGAATGTTTCTTGATGAGTTCCCAAAGGACTTAGGGGGTGAAATTCTAAACTTCTTCACTAAAAATAAAATCCTTGTGGTTACGGATATACTGAAAGGCAGAGGAGGGAACCCACCTAATAATTAAATATTGGCTATGAGCAAGATAAAAGCAATAGCAATAGAAAAAGTAGAAAATGAGATAATGAAAACGTTGTTCAAGCGCTGTGATTGTCCTATGGAATCATGGGAGGTAATTATTGTAGATAAGGATGAGCAATTTGAGGACATGAGCACAATTTATTACCACTGTGATGAATGTGGTGAAGATTATACAATACTCGATTATTACACAGGTAGAATTCTCTATTTTAATCCGAAGTTTAAGGGAACGAAAAAATACCCTCGTGGGGGGACGTCGATATGAAGTACACAAAGAGTAAGGTTCTAGAGAAAATCAGTGAAATGGGCATAGGCATGATCAGAAGATTTGATGCTAAATCGGAGGTATATAGTCTTGATACCAAATTCATATATGTCCGTACTGCAAATGCTAAGATAATGAAGGACTCTACAAGAAAGTATTGGTATGGGATTCCTAAACCTATAATAGAAAAATACAATGGATTTGGTAAATTATTTATATTATTTATTATGGACGATGGCACGAATATATTATTGATTCCTGCAACAGAGTTTGCAACAATGGTGCAGGGAATAGAGATCGATATGGATAACAGATGGAAACCATATCTTTACTTAACTAAAGAAAGGGCAACATTTCATTCAAAAGGAAGGATTATTGATATCACAAAATATTTGAATAACCTAAAGATAATCAAAGAATATATTGTACCAGAGAAATTTGTACAGAAAATAACTGAAAAGCCCTCTCCTATAAAGGAAAGAGAAAGAGATCTATCAGAAATCATAATTGAGTATTCCACAAAAAGTGAGTTTCATAAAGAATTTGAGAATGCCATTCTGAGAGCTTTTCAGGAATTTGGATTTGATTGTGAATGGATAAGTGAGGGAATAAAAAGTGGAGATACAGACATATTAGTAAGGAGCCCCTATAGAATCATAATAGACCCCAAGACAAGAAGTAATGGTTCTCTTGCAGAAGTTAATTTCACTAGGATAAAACGCCATAGAGACATTAATAAAGCTAGATACATAATCGTATTAGCCCCGGGATTTGACCCTGCTCTTAGAAAAGATGCAGACCGAGAACAAGTATGCTTGCTTACAGCAAAGATGCTAGTAAATATTTTACTGTTAAATGAAGATTTTTCACTATCGCCTTCGGATTTAGAGGATATTATTTCAACAAGCGGCATGGTTGGTGATTCGAAGTTAAAACAGCTTGAAGAGAGGTATTCTCGTGAAATATGTTATGTTAATCACCTTATAGAAGTAGTAGAGGAATTGAAGAGCCCGCAATCCTTAGATACTTTGTATGGAATAATTAGAACAAGGGATAAATATGAAAAGCGGCCAGAGACAAGTAAAAGAGAAATATCTCAAATCTCAGAGCTCCTAGCGTTACCCCCGATAAGTGCAGTAAAAATTGATGCCAATGGGAAATATGTCAGGATAAAAGAATTAAGTGATGTAAGAAGAAAAATGATGTCCATCGGGAAGCTTATAAAAAAACTTATGGATAATAAAGCTTGTTAATTATCGAATATTCCGAAAAAGGATAGAATGATATAAAATTAAAACCTTTAAATCTTATGTTTAAGATAGATACTAAACTTTGTACGCTGATAAAAATCTTGCGAAAACACTTGGCGTAAATCTTAATGACGGTAATATCACATATATTGGCATACTTAGGAAAATCTGTAGGTTTTAAAATAGTAGATGTTATTGAGCACGGTTTATCAAAAGCTGATAAAGGTAAGATTAGGGTAGAAGATATAATGGTTTTCCAAAAATGAGTAAATTAAATAAAAATAACTAAAGTAGAATGACTGCCAAGCAAAGCATTTACCTAACACAGCATATACACTACGGGTTTACATTCTCGCCCCTAGGGACTTCCCGACTTTATTGGTATTTCTTATATGCTGGAAACGTTATAAAAAATCAAGGTTAATATATGAAGAGGAGCTATTATGCCGGAAGATAAGATTGATAAAAATCAAATGCTTTTTCTTGGATTAATTCAATCATTGACTACAAATGCCTGGATTCAGTTAGGAAAGCAGAAAAACCCCATTACTGATAAGATTGAGCGTAATCTTAATGAGGCATCGTTTACAATTGACATGCTCGAAATGCTTCAAGTAAGAACTAAAGGCAACTTAAGTAGTGATGAATCCAGAATTCTCGAAAAGACGATTTCAGAACTTAAAATGAACTTCGTTGATGAAAAATTGAAAGAGAGCAAAGAACCAAAAAAGGAACCAAAAGGGGAAAAAGAGGCAGATAAGAAAGAAAAAGAAAAGAAAGAGAAAGAAAACACATCCTCTTAACCTAAAATAGTACAGCAAACTTAGAATCTCTTATAGAAATTTAAATTAAAGGACTATTATGAATTATTTCAAGAGCAACAATGGAAAAGTAATACTCACACTTCTGACATTCTTATTAAGTTTTATTGTTTATTTAGATACTTTGGCACCCACAGTGTCTTTCTGGGACTGTGGTGAATTCATTGCTACGTCATATACTCTTGGTGTACCTCATCCACCTGGAAGCCCGCTATTTCTTTTAATTGGTAGATTGTTTTCTATTTTACCAATCGGAAGTGATATTGCATACCGTGTTAATTTAATATCACCTATAGTCAGTGCTCTTGCAGTTATGTTTCTCTTTCTCATTATTGTGCAGTTGCTCAAGAGTTGGGGAAACCCTAAAACTCCTTTGCATAAACTGGCTGTATATGGAGGAGCATTTATAGGAGCAATGACATTTGCATTTACTGATAGTCACTGGTTTAATGCGGTAGAAGCTGAAGTTTATGCGTTCTCAACATTTTTAACAGCAATAGTTGTCTGGCTCATCCTTAAATGGGAAGAGCATGCAGACAAACCGGGACATGAGCGCTATCTTTTGATCATTGCTTATATAATTGGTTTGGCGTTGGGTATCCACTTACTCAATTTATTGGCGATCTTTTTTATAGCGTTGATTATCTATTTTAAAAAGAAAAAGGTTTCATCTATTCCGTGGCTAATTGCCGATCTGATTATAGGAGTAGCAATCATCGGGATTATCTTTTTAATTTGCTTACAATTCAAGGTTGGTTTCTCAGTCCAGGCTATCTTAACTCTTGGTTCGTTCCTAATGATTTACATTTTATTATTTAGAAACTCCAAAAAGCCCCGGGTGAAAGAGCATGCACAAAATGTTTTAATGGCTGCATTAGCGTCGGGAATATTTTTAGTAATAAATGGGGTTGTTATTCACGGAATACCTAAGATTGCAGATAAGTTTGGACTTTTTGCAGTTGCTCTTGTGTTGTTAACTATACTTGCTGTAACAATTTGGGCAATAAATAAAAAACACAATTTGGTATCTCTGGCGTTTATGTCACTGGTACTTATCATTGTCGGATATTCTTCATATACAACGATATTTATTCGGAGTACCCAGAATCCTACTATAGATGAAAACGATCCGGAAACTACTCATCAGGCAGTAGCGTATCTTGAACGTGAACAATACGGAAAACGCTCTTTTACTGATATTTTTGATAGAAAAGTTTGGAAACCGGAAGCGGCATATAAATATAAGGGTAAAAGCGGGATGTATTATTTATGGAATTACCAGATTAAAAAAATGTATATTCGCTACTTCAACTGGCAGTTTATCGGAAGACATAAAGCAAATGTAAACCCATTTCAATTCATTCTCCCATTTCCATTTTTAATTGGCATATATGGTCTTTTAACTCATTTCAACAAAGATAAGCATAAAGCTCTTGCAGTTCTTGCTCTTTTTCTTTTTACAGGGTTGATGATCGTCTTCTATTTGAATCAAGATGATCCTCAGCCGAGAGAGCGAGATTACTCTTATGTTGGATCATTTTTTGCCTTTTCAATATGGATAGGTATCGGTGCAACTGCAATTATTAGTCATTTAACAAAGTTAAAGAATAAGAAGCTAAGGAAACCACTAACTTACCTTGTTACTATTGCCCTCATTATTGCACTTCCTGTGAATGTTCTAAGAGCCAACTATCACGAACATAGCCGCAAAGGCAATTATGTTGCTTCGGATTACTCATACAACATTCTCCAAACATGTGAACCAAATGGTATAATATTTACTAATGGTGATAACGATACTTTCCCCCTTTGGTATTTGCAGGAGGTGGAAGGTGTTCGGAAAGATGTACGAATTGTTAATTTAAGTCTTTTGAATACACCTTGGTATATTAAACAGCTCAGGAATAATGAGCCGAAGATTACAATAGGTGGATTAAGTGATAGTGATATTGACAGACTAACTGTTATTCCTTGGAAAACAAGTAAGGTCAAGATTTCTCCTCCTCCAGGAATGGAAATTCCTCCAATGGAGTGGGAGTTGAAGCCAACTATAATGAATAGGGGATTAAGAATTCAGGATATTATGATTCTTCAAATACTTGAAGCTAATAGGTGGAAAAAACCGGTCTATTTCGCTGTAACAGTATCTCCTGAAAACAAACTCGGCATGGACTCTTTTCTGCAGATGGATGGCTTAGCGTTTCGGGTACATCCTGAAAAGGTAAAAAGAATCAACCCGGAAAAACTGGAACATAATCTATATAAAGTTTATAAATATCGAAATTTCGACAATCCTAAAGTTTATTTTAATGATAATATAGTTAAGCTGATCGGCAATTACCGCTCCGGATTCTTTCAACTGGCAATTGACAGACTTTACAGTGATGATAAAGAAGGAATGTTAGCTGCACTTGACTCAATGGCTGCTAGGCTGCCCGAGGATGTACTTCCAATAAGGAATAAGGATATCTACTTACAACTGGGATTGCTCTATCATGAGGGCGAAAAATATAAAAATGTAGAGGAAGGAAGAAAACTTGGAGAACTTGAAAGAAGGTTGCTTAACCTTGTAAACAGACCCAACGTATCTGTGAAGGACCTTATCAAATACTCAAGTATTTATATCCAGCAGTTACATGATTATGGATCGGCTCTATCTATACTTGAAGATTTATATCCTGAAAATTCTATGAATCCAGAGGTTGTAGGATTACTTGTTAAAACGTATGAAGGAACCCAGAATTACGGTAATGCGGTAAAAATCCTTGATGATTGGCTGAGGATTCATCCTGAAGATAAAAATGCATTATCTATGAGAGATTCGTATAAATCCAAGATACCAGAGCCAGGTATAGCAGAGAAAGATACAGTAGGATAAATATCTATATTTGAATAACTATAAATAACTCCCATGGCCTTTCGGCCACAACGAAGCATGAAAGTTGATATTTTTAAAATATATATAATTGTATATTGTTGATTGTTGATTGTTTATTGTTAATTGGTCATTGTTCATCAGGCACTTTTCACTTTAGGCACTTTCAACTTTAGACAATTTAGGCACTTTCATATAAAAATTGGTTAAAGACCTGGATACTCACAGTTCAATTGTTTCAGTTATAATTCCACATTGTAATGGAGAGGATATTCTCAGAGATTGCCTTTCTTCTTTATATAAATCATTTAAAGTGGATATAGAAGTAATTTTAGTTGATAATGCTTCAACTGATAACAGCATTTCGATGGTTAAAAAGAATTTTCCTGATGTAAAAGTTGTTTCACTTCCGGAAAACCTGGGATTCGCAGGTGGTTGTAATAAAGGTATTCAAGAGGCTTCTGCTCCTTATGTTCTGATACTAAATAATGATACGGTTCACAAAGAAGGCTGGATTGAATATCTGATGGACAAAATAAAATCTCGTCCCACAATAGCGGCTGTTCAGCCAAAGTTATTATCGTATCAAGATAATGACTATTTCGATTATTCCGGAGCGGCGGGTGGTGAAATGGATATTTTTTGCTTTCCTTTTGCACGTGGGCGTATTTTCGAGAATATAGAAAAAGATAGCGGTCAGTATGACAATGCCCCGGAGCGAATTTTCTGGGCTTCTGGAACAGCCTTTCTTGCAAGAAAAGAACTTCTTATAAAAGCGGGATTGTTTGATGAAGCATTTTTTGCTCACATGGAAGAGATAGATTTACAGTGGCGTTTGCAGCTTATGGGATATGAAATTGTGGTAGAACCAAAATCAGTTGTATGGCATCGTTCCGGATATACTCTTGGAGCTGAATCTCCATTTAAAAAATATCTTAACCATAGAAATAGTCTATTCATGTTTCTCACGAACTACTGTTTTATGCTGACTATTTATCTTTTACCAATAAGGATTTTTCTTGATGAAATTGCAATATTATTTTCTTTAGTTCGTTTTGACTTTGGTAGAATATTAGCAATATTGAAAGCACACTTTTGGATTATTACACACCCTAAAACAATTCTAAAGAAGCGTAAAAAGGTTAAATCATTAAAAATGGAAAAGGATCAGCAAGTACTTCGTTATATTTATCGTAGTTCTATAGCTTTAAGTTATTTTTTATTTGGGAAAAAGAAATATTCGGAATTTACGTAACACAAATCCTGTCCCGAGGGTCACGTCCCATCCCGCAGGGATCCCTATGGGAAAGGGATCTCTTATGAGATACTCTTGTTTGTGAGGGGCAACATTAAGACCAATTTTTGTGCAATAACTTTGGTTTTTTTATGCAATCCAGTATTCAGTACCCGCATCTATTTCTTAAAAAATTTTTTATATATGCCCTTATTATCAGGGTCAAGATCAATTAGCAACTTCTGCTGTTTTTTATTTCCGAAGTCTCTTAATATTTCTGCTAATTCTCTGGCGTGAACATCAAGGAAAATGTGTGTGTGACGTTCACGTGCATTTTGTGTAAAGGCATCATCTAAACTTTTTAGGGCTTTATCAATAGCCCTGGGAATTTGTTTAGTCTCTTCTTGATCTATCATGTCAACTATTAACCAATAATGGTATTTAAATAGTCTATAATCGCGAATTCGCAATATTTCATCTAATTCTTTAAGGCGTCCTTTAAAACCGTGTGGTCTTTCTGACATTTGAGCCCTTGTGGCAATATCTCGAGCCTTTTCATAAGCGGTATTACCTCCCAGAGGCTCATAAGTATCAAGTTCACTGGCTATTAGCATCCAGGCATAAAAGTCTAAAGTACTGGTAAGAGAATGAGGCATATCGGTATGTGCAATAGGATCATTTGTATTGTAGACGAATTTGAATGTTTTTTCGAGGAATCTCTGATCACCTGACTTATTTGAGATAAATACCTGCGATGTGAATACTCTTTCAAAACCACTTGTATTTACACTTTGAGGGAAAAATCGAAGACTGAACGGGATTTGAATTCCATATTTATTATCAATCCAATCATAGTTTTCAAAATATGACGGTAACATTTGCTCTAAAGTTTTTAGATCATTTCTCTCTTTTTCCGGCATTCGCTCATTTGAAATTTCGACGGTAACATCCACGAACTGGGCTATTGCGTTAGTGCTTAGAACTACTGTGAAACAGAATATTAGTAATGTTTTGATGGTTTTCACTTTCACTCCCCTTATTTTTTTACAATATAGTAAATTTAGTAAAAACTTAAAATGAGAATTAAGGATTAACATCAAAGTAATTATACAAATTGTTAAATTAACAATCAAACTAAATTTTGATTGAAATTGAGATTTATTCTTACTATTCTTTTAACGGATTATCTGAAAGTTAATTAATTAGGAGAAAGCATGAAAAATTATTCCCATTTAAAAGTAAAGGTTCTTGTTCCTTTTATGATTTTTTGTATTTTTTCTTCAGTTCTTGTTATCTCTTGCTCTAATGCCTATTACGAAAAGCGTATAACCGAGACTTCTAGACCTCATTGGGTAGATAATCCCAGAGCGGGAATTTATATAGGTGTTTCACATAAATTCCCTGATGAAGTAGACGCACGTGCCGATGCAATTAATGACGCTAAAAGACAAATTATTGAGTCTCTTGGAGGTATAGTCGAAAGTGAATTTGTTGATGAAATAGTAGAATCTTCGGCAAAAATCACTACAACTGATGCTTTTACAAGTTCAAGAGTTAAAGTTATCTCACGGAATATAATTGCTGTTAAGCCTGAAAATGTTTTTGTCGAAAAATGGCGTAAACAGTCGGGCAGATATTCCATAATACTATATCAAGTTTATGTAGCAGTGCCTTTTTCCGAGATAAAGCATAAAAAATTCATGAAGGAACTTGTCGATGAAACTTATAATCTTGGCGATAAAAGGTATAAAGAATCAATGGATTTAGCTTACCAGGGGCGGATATTTCTGGCGATAGATCAGCTTATGACAATTAAGAAAAATATTTCACCACTTTCTGATATCACCGGTCTTTCACCGTCTGACCTTAAAGAAATAAATTCTTTGAAAGAAAATATTAAGGCAACGATTGAGGAAATGCAATCAGGTGTCTGCATAGAAGGAAAGGGTGATCATCAGCCAGCAAAATTGGGTAATCCTCTGGCAAACCCCTTAAAATTGTCGGTTTTCTGGCAAAAAGGAAATGAACGGTTCCCAATTCCGGGTTTGCAGGTTGATTTCAAACTTATAAAAGGCAAAGCAGTACTTACACCAACTTCACACACAAGTGTAGAAGGTGCTGCCTTTTGTGAGGTCAGGGATATTTCCTCAGCAGGGAAAATTGAGATTGGGGCAGATGTTCACTTTCCCGAAGGCTATGATATAAAGCAGAATAAATTTGTATATCATTTACTTTCTGAGAATAAAGTAATTGTTAAAATAATCGAAACTAACTTAGAAAAACCTGTAAGTATCTCATATTTAGAAAATACATTATTGCAAAAATTGACTAATAAAGGATTCATTGCCATTGAAAATGATATCTTCAGTAAGATTTCTAAGAATCAGATTGAAACAGGTGAACCCGAATATATTGCTGAATTGGTGAAGGATTCAGATACTGATTTAGTATTGCTGGGAATAGTTTCATCCGGTCAGGTGAATAAAGTTCAGGAAGAGTTTTACTTTGCTCGTGCTCGAGGGGCTATCAGAGTTTTTAATATTGATAAACAGACAGTTGTGGGAAATTACATTTTAGAAGATAAAGAAGCCGGCAACTCTGAAGAGAATGCAGGTTCAAAAGCAATATCCAAAGTGAGCGACCAATTGGTTCAAAAGCTTCTTACAGAAATGGGGCTAAGGTAGAAAAAACCTTGCGAAGGCTTTCCCGAAGATCACAAAGGACTCCTTCGACCCGAAGGTTCTCCTATAGAGGAGAATCTATTATAGACAAACCATTCGCAAGGTTAATAACAAGACTTATCCTTCGTTACTTTATCAACAGCATCTTACCTACCGATGTGATTCCTGTACTTGTAGAGGTCTTAACAAAATAAATACCGGTCGGAACTGACCTACCCGCGCTATCGCACCCTTGCCAGATGAATAAATGTTTTCCAAGTGTTACTGGTCCGTTATGCAGTGTTTGTACCTTTTGCCCCAAAATATTATAAACTTCGACAGATATGTTCATTTCCTCCGGGATATAAATAGGAATCGTCGTGGTAGGATTAAATGGATTAGGAAAATTATCACCCAATGAAAAGTCTGTGGGTACTATTGAGTTTACATGAGATTGAACAGAATCAGGAACTCCTACTACCAGCAATAAAGAATCAAACATAGAATGAATGGTCGAATAGAATTAAACTTGATTTATTATTTTATTAAAGTTTTATAGGGCATAAGCAACCATTATGATTTTAAGTAACAATAAAATCAGTTTTTAACAATTTAATTTTTTTCATCTTAATTAATTCTAAATTGTTTTCTGTTATAAAGGCATTCCGCCATGCCTCGAGTAACAATTTCCTGGTATTGATTGGGATCGAGCTTTGAAAAAACAACATTT
>CAYTUQ010000064.1:0-20173 GCA_964441235.1 uncultured bacterium
ATGCTCTGATTAGTTTGCCTCCTCCCAGGAACAAGAATAATAATGGCAAACCATATCCGCCTGTTACCTCCCTGTCAAATCCGTTACCTCCTATTCACAAACCAGCCGATGAGCTGAAGAAAATTCATCTTAGACTTGTTACAACAAGGGAACAATCAAAATTATGGAATGAATATATAGAGCGTTATCACTATCTGGGCTATAAGCCTTTGCCGGGAGCACAATTAAGATATTTTGTTGAATGCGAAGAAGGATTTCTTGCTTGTTTGGGATTTGCAGCATCAGCCTGGAAAGTGGCTCCAAGAGACCAATGGATTGGCTGGACAGGACAGCAACGTAAGAAAAATCTACACTTGATTGTAAATAATGCCCGCTTTCTAATCTTACCCTGGGTTCGATCTGGAAATTTGGCTTCAAAGATTCTAAGTATGGTATCTAAACAAATCTCATCGGATTGGAAAAAACGTTATAATTATCAGCCAGTCCTCCTTGAAACATTTGTGCAGAAAGATCGATTCGAGGGAACGTGCTATAAAGCCGCTAACTGGATTCTATTAGGTAAAACTAAAGGAAGAGGAAAATTGGATAGGGACAGACTACAGACTTTACCTATAAAATATATTTTTGTGTATCCTTTACATCAGCAATTTATAACTATTTTATTAAGTTGACAGGTTTACTGAATATTTACTTTCGTCCAGACACTATTTACCTCCAAACTGGAATTCTTTTGATTTAGAGAGTTTTTCAAAGAGCAAGAGACTTTGGGATTATCAGCAAAAAGCATCAAAAAACGCTATAACAGTCTTATGGAAGTATTACGAAGATTTTATTGATTATCAGGGTGGTGAAAGATCAGAAAGAAATCGGGAGAGAAAACAAAGGTTTTTCAACTGGTACAAAGACAACGGATTATCCGAAGGATCCTTTGGAGAGAAAAATTTGGATATTAAATTAGATAAGAGAAAAAGAAATATTTATAGCCTTCTTACTGAGTATTATCCCAAAGAAGATAGAAAAATCTCCTATGAGCATTTTATTAACCGTATGTGCTTCTGGATGTCAACAGGAAGTGGAAAAACCCTCGTCATTATTAAACTTATTCAGGTCTTAAAAGATTTAATTAAGCGTAGAGAAATTCCAGCTTATGATATTTTGGTTTTAACTCATAGAGATGACCTGATAGAACAACTTAAAAAGCATGTGGATGAATTTAACTATACAAGTGAAACAAAAATAATTTTAAAAGAACTAAGGGAGTGCCCTGAGGTTAAAAGACAACCACTGTTATTTGGGATTCCAGTATTTTATTACCGTTCTGATAATCTGAGCGATGAGCAAAAAGAGAAAATTATTGATTTCGGGAACTATGATAATGACGGGAAGTGGTATATCTTTTTGGATGAAGCACACAAAGGAGATAGGGAAGACTCTAAAAGACAGCATATTTATTCTATACTTTCAAGAAATGGTTTCTTATTCAACTCCTCTGCAACCTTTGTGGATCCAAGGGATGTCATAACCTGTGCTTTTGAATTTAATCTTTCAAGTTTTATAAATGCAGGATATGGGAAACACATTAATATATTAAAACAAGAGATAAGGGCATTCAGAGATAATTCACCCCGTGAAATAGCTTGCGACATCTCACGGAGTAAAGATTATAGTGGTGAAGAAAAACAGAAGATTGTCTTGAAATCATTGATTCTTTTGGCTTATGTGAAAAAGTTTCACAATGAAATAACAAAAATTCAGCAGGGGTTACCTGACTGTCGTCAGGCAAGTTATCATAAACCACTGCTTTTAACTCTGGTTAATTCTGTTAATACTGAAGATGCTGGGCACTTTGTAGTTGTTTCGCAACCCTGCACTATGGTACATTGCTCCCTTCGGTCGAAACGTCGTATATGATTTTAGCGTTAAACGAAATTGTTGTATGTCATAAAATGCAAATTTGCTCAAACTGCAAATATAAATTTCACTATTGGAGAATAATGCGGTCTTTATTCCTAGGCTATCGGAATTTGACATGTCCATCATGTAGCACTCAATATAAAGCACATATTAATACCCCTCTAATTACCTCACAATTTGTAGTTGTTGTTCCTATGTTCCTTTGTTTAACTCTTAGGAATGTATTTGAAATAAAGGTAAGGGTTTTGTTATCATTATATTTATTATTTGCTTTTTTGTTGTTTTCATTGACGCCTTTTGTAGCGTATTATGTGAAAAGTGAACAAACGAGATGAATGATTTGAACATTCAACAGCGCCTGAAACTTTGAAAAAATTCATGACCCCCAATTACTTAGGTACGGGTGCACGTTATCTTAATATTTATTCTTTAATGACTTCAAAAGGTATATATGAAGGACAGTGGTCAATAACAGATAAAAAACGCGTATTTATCTTAACAAGATCCGCCTTTGCTGGAAAGTAGAAACATGCTGCCGCTGCCTGGTCCGGAGATATAGTTGGTTCTTGGCCAACATTACGTAGACAAATTGCAGCAGGTATAAACTTTTGTATTTCAGGGATGCCATATTAGACAACAGATATAGGCGGTTTTTTTGTAGATCATCCTGGTGGTTATAAAAATGCTGAATATAAGGAACTATTCACGTGGTGGTTTCAATACGGAGCATTTTGCCCGCTTTTTAGAGTTCATGGAACATCAACGCCAGGAGAAATGTATTTTTTCGGAAAACCAGGCTCACATTATTTTGATGCTCAGTTGGAATTTGACATACTCAGATATCTTCTCTTGCCATATATATTCTTTGGCGGTAGCAGTTACTTTCAATGGATTTACAATTATGCGCGGTCATGTAATAGAGTTTTCCAATGACCAGAATGTTTTTAATATTGTAGATCAATTTATGTTCGGGAATGCTATAATGGTATGTCCTATGACAGAATATAGTGCAAAAAGATGAAATGTCTATCTTCCAGATTAATGTAAATGGTATGACTTTTGGACAGGTGATATATATGAAGGTGGAAGGAATATTAAGAAAGACACACCGATTGATATAATGCAAGTATACATAGGAGGGGGATCAATTTTAGCAATGGGGCCGAAAAAACAATATGCAATGGAAAAATCGGATGGCCCGATTGAATTGAGAATCTTTCCTGGAGCTAATGGCTAATTTTTGCTTTATGAGGATGAAGGAGATAATTATAATTACGAACATGGTAATTATACATTAATCCCAATTAAATGGATTGATAATCAATGAACTCTTTTTATCGATAAACACTGAAGGAACTTATCCCGGGATGGTAGAGGAAAAAACATTAGCTATTGTGATGGTGGATAACAATCATGGTATTGGAATTAATGTTTGTAAAAAACCAGATAAAATAATAAAATACAAAGGGGATGAAATTAAAATAAAATTTTAAAGGTGATTTATAATGAACTATAGACAATTAATTATATTTTTGATTGGATGTATGTATATACTGACTACTTCTTTAAATGCCGGGGATTACAAAGATCCATCTCTGCCGGTAGAAATAAGAGCAAGAGACCTGATCTCGAGGATGACGCTGGAAGAAAAAATTTCACAAATGATGTCAGACGCACCGGCTATAGAGCGGCTGAATGTTAAAAAATATTATTGGTGGAATGAATGCCTGCATGGCGTTGCCAGAAATGGAATAGCTACTGTTTTCCCCCAGGCAATTGGATTAGCAGCCACATGGGATCCCGAATCAATTTTACAGGTCGCAAATGTAATTTCCACAGAAGCCCGTGCAAAATATAAGGAGGCGGTACAAAAGGAAAGTCGGGATATAAATCAGGGACTTACTATGTGGTCACCTAATATAAATCTTTTCCGTGATCCTCGTTGGGGCAGAGGACAGGAAACCTATGGCGAAGATCCCTGGCTTATTTCCAGGATTGCAATAGCCTTTGTAAAAGGATTGCAGGGAGATCATCCGAAATATTTTAAGGTAATTTCTACGCCCAAACACTATGCTGTCCACAGTGGCCCTGAAAATTTGCGTCATTCCTTTGATGCTGTTGTATCGAAAAAAGATCTATTTGATACCTATTTGCCTGCTTTTGAATCCTGTATCAGGGAAGCAGAAGCCTGGTCTGTGATGGGTGCATATAATCAAACTAACGGTGAACCCTGCTGTGCAAGTCCTTATCTTTTACAAAAAATACTAAGAGATAAATGGGGCTTTAAAGGGTATGTAGTTTCTGATTGTGGCGCAATTGGGGATATTTTTTATCATCATAAAAAAACAGCGGATTTACCAGAAGCCTCTGCTATGGCAGTAAAAGCAGGATGTGATTTAGATTGCGGAAGTGAGTATACTTTTCTGGTTGATGCTGTCGAAGGTGGATTAATTTCAGAAGAAGAGATAGATCAGGCTGTAATTCGTCTGATGACTGCGAGGTTTAAGCTCGGCATGTTCGACCCGGATGAAATGGTTCCTTATACGAGAATTCCTGTTGAAATGAATGACACACCTGAACATAATCAACTGGCTCTGAAAGCCGCAAGGGAGAGTATTGTATTATTGAAAAATCAAAAATCGCTCTTGCCTTTTGATAAATCTATAAAAACTATTTCGGTGATCGGGCCATATGCGGACAATGTTAATGTGTTACTTGGAAATTATAATGGCACGCCGTCAAACCCTGTAACTTTTTTACAGGGGATAAAAAATAAAGTTAGTAATAAGGCTAGAGTGATATATGCAAAAGGGGTAAAGCTCCTGGAAGGAGCCGGAGAATTCAAAGTTATCGATGCAAATTATTTATCACCTGATAAATCCTGCCGGCAACATGGATTGCTGGGCGAATACTTTGATAATGCTGAACTTCGAGGTGAGCCGATTTTTAAGAAAGTTGACAAAAAAATGGATTCTTATTGGGATTTGGTTTCACCTCGTGAAGGAATACCTTCTGATAGTTTTTCCGTTCGGTGGACAGGATTTTTAGAAGTAAAAGAATTAGGCGAATATGAATTGGGTATTGTAACTGATGATAAGGGGAGGCTTTATTTTGATGGTAAATTGTTGGTGGATAACTGGGAGCCTTTTGAGATCAATATTTTTAAATATAGAAAAGTTTTTCTTAAAGAAGGTAAGAATTATCCTATTCGGATGGAATATGCTGATTTGGGCGATTATGCAGGTATACGCTTAAAATGGCGGAAAATCCCTGCTCACGAAGAAGAAGTAAAACTCACTGCAGAAGCGGTGAAAGTAGCTGAAAAGTCGGATGTTGTGATCTTTGTTGGTGGTATTTCTTCTCAATTGGAGGGCGAAGAAATGCCAATTAATATTGATGGTTTCAAAGGAGGTGACAGAACCAATCTGAAACTTCCTGGAAATCAGAGACAATTATTGAAGAAATTGTATCAAACGGGAAAGCCTATTGTATTAGTGTTAACTGGCGGCAGTGCTTTGGCTGTTAACTGGGCGGAAGAAAATATTCCTGCAATTTTAATGGCATGGTATCCAGGACAGCGCGGAGGTGACGCAATAGCTGATATACTTTTCGGTGATTATAATCCTGCTGGACGGCTTCCGGTGACATTTTACTATTCTGTTGATGACTTGCCACCCTTTGAAGATTATAGCATGAAAGGCAGGACTTATCGCTATTACGATGGAAAGGTGTTGTATCCTTTTGGGTTTGGTCTGAGTTTTACAAATTTTGAATATCAAAAACTGAAAGTGCCTAATGATGAAATTAAAAGCGAAGATAAGATCAAGATTTATGTTACTGTAGAAAATACAGGGAGTTATGATGGAGAAGAGGTAGTGCAACTCTATGTTAAAGGACCGCAGGCGGGTAAAATGCAGCCGTTAAAAGAACTAAAAGCTTTTAAAAGAGTTGTAATTCAAAAAGGAAAAACAAAAATAATTGAATTAGGTCTAAATATCAGCGATTTGAGAACATTTTCAGAAGTAAATGATGACTATATTATCCTACCCGGCAAATATGAGTTGCAGGTTGGTTCCTCTTGTAGAGACATTTATTTAAAGAAGTTGATAAAAGTATTGGAGTGAGATAAAAATATTATATAAATCAATTGATAGAATTAATGGCAAATTATGGTGAAATACATAAAGTCTTGTTTGATGGTGCTATTGGAGAAGAACCAAATGGTAAGCGACAGGTTTATGATTGGGAAAGATATTATAATTAGAAGTTGTATTGGATTTTGGAGAAATGAAAAATATCAAAAGCATTCGTTCAAGATTTTTACAGGAATACAAAAATTGGATTTTTCTGCCGGAAAAAGTTGATTATTTTATTTCTGAAAATGGCAAAGATTTTACATTA
The DNA here is from genome assembly GCA_964441235.1 of uncultured bacterium. Taxonomy (GTDB): domain Bacteria; phylum Fidelibacterota; class UBA2242; order UBA2242; family UBA2242; genus BS750m-G69. Next base: position 6,316 of record CAYTUQ010000064.1, read on the forward strand.
CTGAAATCTGTAGAACATGGTATTAACGTGGATAATAAGAAAAAATTAATACATGAATTTTCTTGTAAAACTAACAATACAAAAGCAAAATATTCAAAAGTTTTAGCCGCAAATATCGGTAAATGTCCCACAGGTCAACCCTGGTGTTGGTGGGAAATCATGGCTTTTTACAGATGAAATTGTGGTAGAATAGTGTTAACCGGGAATATAAAAGAGGAGAATATGGAAAGAACAGACACTGTCAGAACGGTAAAAAATAAACCTGTCCGGGTGATTCCACAGGAATTAATCTGGCCATTTATATTGTTAACCTCCTGTTTTTCGTTATGGGGATTCGCAAATGATATAACAAACCCAATGGTCAAAGCCTTTTCGAAAATATTAATAATGAGCAATTTTCAAGGTTCACTTGTACAGTTTGCGTTTTACGGCGGATATTTCGTGATGGCTTTTCCTGCAGCGATTTTTATCAAGAAATTTTCTTACAAATCAGGTATTCTTGTCGGATTGGGTTTGTATGCGACAGGAGCATTATTGTTTATCCCGGCAAGCCTAAGCATGGCTTTTGGTAATTTCCTGATCGCTTATTTTATTTTAACCAGTGGTTTATCCTTTCTGGAAACAACTGCCAATCCTTACATTCTATCAATGGGAGCAGGAGAAACGGCAACTCAGCGTTTAAACTTTGCACAATCTTTTAATCCGGTAGGTTCGCTGACGGGAATGTTCACGGCTCAGCAGTTAATTATTGCCAGATTGAACCCGGCAACTGCAGCAGAAAGAGCACTAATGGATGCTGATACTTTACAGAGAGTTAAAGCCAGTGACCTCAGTATTATTCGTGCACCATATGTTGCTATCGCTTTCGTCATATTAATTATTCTTGTAATGTTTATCATGACCAAAATGCCCGGGCATCATGATAAGTATAAAAAACTTGAAATCGGAGCAACCTTAAAAAGACTATTCTCAAACAAAAGATATGTTCATGGACTAATTGCTCAGTTTTTTTATGTCGGTGTTCAGATCATGTGCTGGACCTTTGTCATTCATTACGGTACTGAAATTTTCACCTCTGAAAAATATGGTATGAGCATCCAGGCAGCTGAAGTTTTATCTTCAAAGTTTAATATTGCTGCAATGATACTCTTTTGTTGCAGCCGTTTTATCTGTACATTTTTATTAAAATATATTTGCCCTGGTAAATTATTGTGGAGTTTGGCTCTTGGTGGTATTACCCTGACTCTTTGTACAATATTTATACCGGGAATTGCCGGATTATACTGTTTGGTTGGAATATCAGCTTGTATGTCTTTGATGTTTCCGACTATTTACGGAATTGCATTACGTGATTTGGGCGACGATGCAAAACTTGGAGCAGCCGGCTTGATTATGGCGATTTTAGGTGGTTCAGTAATGCCTCCTGTGCAGGGCGCTATCATTGATGCCGGACATTTCTTTTTTCTTTCAGGAGTAAGATTTTCGTTTATACTTAGTCTGATTTGTTTCATAGTAATTGCACATTTTGGACGTAAAACATATTTAGTATACAAAAAGTGAATCCTATGTTATACTACGTAACAGTTACTCCCTACTGGTGTTATGGAACAGAAGTAATGGAAAGCATGTGCAGGACGCAATTGACACTTCCGTTCCTGAAGATGTAAAAATAAAAGCTCTAAATTTCAGAACTCCTGACCTCGTACAGAACTTAAGGCTATTATCATCAGAAATAAATATATAATTTTTGGCGAGTTTTTTCGCAAATTGCGTTTGTAATATTTTTATATTGTGTCATAGTTACGAATTAAATATAATGATAATGAGAATTGTGACATTAATTTTTACGCCAGGTCAGGAGTTCTGAATTTCAGCTCCAATTTTTAGCGGTTTTAGGGATTAATTTCTTCATTCAATCATTATCTCATCCACAAAAAGCCAGGCTTTACCTCCGGCGCCCGGATGCCAGTCGGGACACTTGCCAATATTTTCTGCAAATATTTTAATATACCGTGTCTTCACCGAATCAATCTTTATTGCCAGATTTTTAACTTTAGGTTCATTATTATGTATATAGTTTTCTACATTAATTTTTCCGGCTGATTTATAATTTTCACCATCCTGCGAAATAAAAACTTCTACTGATTTTGGCAGAAAAATCCATTTACCCTGACTTTCAAGACATCCCAGTGTAATTTTTTGAACAGAAGTTACTTTTTCCATATAAAGGACCGCTTCAAAATCATGGTCCTCAAAACCAAGCCATCTACCATCTGCAAAATCTCTCGAGCCGAATTTACCGTCAACAAGTGTTGCCACACCCATTGCTGCATATTTATCATCATAATTGCTTAAAAGTTGAACGTTATATTTGCTCTTTCCGTACTCAGCAGTGACTTCTATACCTCTTCTGCCATCTGAATCATAAGCTACTGCTTTTAAAACACATGGTTTCGAGATTAATATACTGTCTTTATAAACTTTTGAATTTTTATTGGGATCTTGACCATCCAGTGTATAGAATATCTTTGCATCTTTTGTATCACAGACCAATTTAATTTTGATCTTTTCTTTAAATATTGCGCTCGCAGGAGAAACATTTATTTGGGGCGGTGCTTTATAGAATCCCAGCTCAGCCAATTTTACACTGCTCCGTGCTGCCAACATTCTTAACCGAACTTTTGACGTTTTTACTGACGGAAACCTGAATAACCTTTTATAACCTATTGTTGTGCCTTTGCATATTATCCTCCAGCCCCCATCTTGCCATGCTTCAATAAGGTAATTTTCTGCCTGCTGCCCATATCTTACCTGTTCCTGAAGCATTGCTATACCAAACTCTATTTCCTTATCAAATTGCAAATTCAAAACGAACTCTGCCTGCCCAGAATCCCAATATGTTTCATAATCTCCATCAAAAAGCGCTTCGATTCCAACAGTATTCGCTAAATTCTCTAAATGATATTTTGCGAGATTTTTTTCAAAAGTCCCATCCAGGTAATTTTTCATTTCAAGTAATGTCTTGGCGTCTTTTTCGTGTATTAATCCTCTTTTATCCGGAGGAATATTAAGCAAAAGAGCTGAGTTCATGCCTACGGAATTAAAATATATATCGATCAGTTTTTCCGGTGATTTTACCCTTGAATCTTCTGATTGGTGATAAAACCATCCGGGTCGAATAGAGACATCAACTTCTGAAGGATACCAAACTAACGCGTTAGCATTTTTTAACTTTTCACGGCTTCCTAAATCTTCTGCTATTGCTTCTATCTTTGGTTTAAAAATACCTTTATCCGCCTCCTTTTGTGACAACCGGGCAATATTCTCCTGATCCAAAAACTTAACCGGCAATACGCTCCATTCTGTTTCTCTGCCATATCCGGATTCATTCCCAACCCATCGAACATCGGGCCCGCTTATTGCAATCACGGCTCCGGGCTGTAATGTTCGAATCAATTCATAGTATCCTGACCAATCGTAAATCTGTTTCTTGCCGTTCGGTCCTTCTCCGCAGGCTCCATCAAACCACACCTCGTCAATTCTACCATAATTTGTCAATAATTCACGCAACTGATTTTTAAAATAATCATTATACGCAGCAGACCCATAAGTCTTTTCATGCCTATCCCACGGAGAAAGGTAAACACCTAATTTAATTTTGTATTCATGACACGCATCAGACAACTCTTTAATAACATCCCCATTACCATTTTTCCATGGACTATTCTTCACGGAATGCTCTGTATATCTACTTGGCCATAGACAAAAACCGTCATGATGTTTGGCAGTAATTATGACAAGTCTTATGCCCGCCTCTTTACAAACCCGGCACCATTGACGTGTATCCAAATTAGTGGGATTAAAGATTGCGGGGCTTTCTGTACCATCGCCCCATTCCTGACCCGAAAATGTATTAATCCCAAAGTGAAAAAATGCTGTCATCTCCAACTGCTGCCATCTATATTGCCGCTCGGACGGCGACACTGAAGCAGACTTTTTAATTATCTCACTTAGATTATCTTTATCGTAAATTTCGATATAATTTTGGGCTTGCAAAGTCAAAGAAGCGACTATCAAAATAAATAAACCGGATCTCTTCATAAAATTACCTTTTTATTCAACCGTCGGACTGGTCCAATCTGTTGTATATCTGATCTCAATGTCTTGATTGGGAGATTTCATGGTCATTTTCATCGGCGCATTGAAAATATTCCGTGATGTTTCCAGAATCGGTGGCGATAAATACCTTGTCGTATATTGTGGAAATCTCTGCTTTTTCAACATTTCCGGAGTTTCACATTTAGCATTAAAAATCTTCATTCTAATACTAAATTCGATATATCTTGCTTTAACAATGTACCTATCAAGATATCCGGGTCCGCAGGTAGCCGTTCCCAGTCCATTTTGCAAATAGTCAATGTTTAAAGTAAGGCATTCCCTTTTCTCTAATTCATTGATATGTTGAGCATGAAAAATGTCGTCGTCGGCATAGGGATAAGCGCTAAAATTTAAAAGATCGTTCCCCTGGAAAAATAACCCATCGCCACCATCATCTGTTACAGCCAGCCAGCGAACATTCCCTCGATTAGCATTCTCCTGGGGTTTAACGAAATCATGCCATAATTCATCGACACTCATACTGTATTTCGCAATCTTCCCACTCGCCTGGCGGTCTGGATAGGTAGCATGCGGTCCCATTCCAAACCATTCTACATTCTCCATCGTAGCAGGTATTTGCATCTGTAAACCGGCTTTTGCAAATACTTCCATCTCTTCGGCGGGATTGATCTTATTATCAATGACAATACTCCCATCTGAATAGATTAAATAAGTCTGATAGGCTTCACAAATTCTTGAATTTTTATCATTCAGAATCTCTATCCAACTTGAAATTTCTACACAATCACTGTTTATCTGCCGGACATTTACTTCATTTACTCTATGCTTTGTTTTTTATTAAGCCCCTCTTTTAACCATTTAGACAATCCGTTCCCGTCGGCTTCATCGTTATCTGTCGGCGGACGCCAAAAGTTTAATTGCGGACCCTTTTCCAACAATTCTGTTTCCTTCGACTTAAAGGAAGTAAGAATCCCACGACTTTTGTCAAATTTTACAGAAAATGCCTTATTGTAAACGGCTATTCTATCATTGCTTTCGTTGTAAGCTAATCCCTCATACTTCCCAAAATCAACTTCTTGAGCTTTTTCCACAGATACAGGCAATTTTATCTGTTCCCAGGCCAATTCATAACCGGCACCAATCAGATCAGTGGACTTCTTAGTCCTAACTGAAAAATTGATAAAATACTCCGTCACAGGTTTGGGATTTATTGCCGGTAATTTCAATCTGGTCATTTTTTTTGTACCAGCCGGAATATCAAGCGGTGGCAATTTACCACTTTTTACAATTTTACCGTCGGCAGTGAGATTCCAGAAGATTTCAAAATTATTCAGGTTCAAGAAATTATATTTATTGATAAACTCAAATTTTCCCATTTTATAGTCAATCATTTTAACCGAAACATTCTGGTAAACTTTTTTGGTTTCGATCAGATTAGGATGTGGAGTTCTATCAGGCGCCACTAAACCGTTACAGCAAAAATTGTTATCGCTTGGAACATCCCTGGGCCCGAAATCGCCTCCATAAGCCCAATATTTCTTCCCCATTGAATCTGTTGATAATAGTCCCTGATCAACCCAGTCCCAAATACAGCCGCCTTGCAGACTCGGATATTTTTCGATTGTCTCCCAATAATCGCTCAACGCACCGACGCTATTACCCATTGCATGAGCATATTCGCATAGTATCAGGGGACGCGGTGGATTCTGCTGTGCATAATCAGCCATATATTTAATTGAAGCATACATCGGACAATAAATATCCGTATTCTCTTCCAACAATGCTCTTTCGTACTGAACGGGACGCGATTTATCCCGCTCTTTTATCCAACGATAAGTGGTTCGGAAATTCACTCCGTTTCCGGCTTCGTTACCAAGCGACCAGATAATAACAGAGGGATGATTTTTATCTCTTTCCACCATTCTTTTGGTACGCTCAAGGTGGGCTAATTCCCACTCGGGAAAGTTTGCCAGGCTTCTTGCTCCGTAACCCATGCCGTGGGATTCGATATTGGCTTCATCGATGACATAAAGCCCGTATCTATCACATAATTTATACCAATAAGGGTCATCCGGATAATGGCAGGTTCGAACCGTATTGATATTATTTTCTTTCATCAATTTAATATCCTGCAACATGGACTCCCGGGAGATAACATGCCCGTTTAACTCATCGTGCTCATGTCTGTTAACGCCTTTGACCGTTATAGTTTGTCCGTTTACTTTTAGCAAACTGTTTATAATCTCAACTTTGCGGAAGCCTGTTTTTGCACCAACTAATTCTAAAACACTTTCATTATCTGTCATTAATTTAAGGATAACTGAACAAAGATTTGGAGTTTCGGCGGTCCATTTTTTTGGATTAATAACCCCCTTTTCAAAATACAATTTCCCGCTTTCACCCGGTTTTAATTTGATCGATTTCTTTAAAGCATCTTTAAAAACCTTTTTCCCCTCGTCGTCAAAAAGTTCTATCTCAACAATTCCTTCTTTTTCCTGTTCTTGAAACAAATTTTTTAATTCGACTTCAACTTTTAAAATTCCATCTTGATATTTGCCATCAAGATCACCTACGATCCGGAAATCACGAATATGAAATTTAGGTGTCGAATAGAGATACACATCTCGTTCAATTCCGCTGATTCGCCAGAAATCCTGACACTCCAAATATGAACCGTCCGACCAGCGATATACTTCCACAGCCAGAATGTTTTCACCCTTATTTATAAAAGTGGTGATGTTAAATTCAGCCGGTGTTTTTGAGCCCTGACTATACCCTACTTTTCGCCCATTTATCCAAAGGTACATAGCGGATTTCACAGCACCAAAATGTAAAAATATCTGTCTGCCATCCCATTTTTCAGGAACAGTAAAAGTACAACGATAAGAGCCCACAGGATTATTGTCATGTGGAACATGTGGAGGATCGGTCATTTTAAATTCATAGCTTGTGTTTACATATATTGGAATACCATAACCCTTAAGTTCCCAATTGGCAGGTACGTCAATTTCATCCCAATTTGATACATTATAATCAGGTTTATAAAATGTTTTTGGCCGAACCGAGGGATTCTCCGACCAGTTAAATTTCCATTTCCCATTGAGCGATTTGTAAAAGGAGGATAATTCCAATGAGTCCATTAAAGCATTCTCTAATTTTTGATATGGAATAAAATCAGAACGCGGTTCCTCTTTGTTAATTTGCACAACCTGTGGATTTTCCCAATCCTCTGGAATTTTCTCACAATTTTTCAAAGCACTCCCGCCTATCATCGTCACTAAGCTTACTACCAGCATACCTGTAATATTCTTCATCATTATATCCTCTTAAAATTATCTTTAAAATATTATCTGATTTTTAATGACATTTCCCCTATCTTGATATTACTCAACGATTATCTCGTCCACAAATATCCAGGCTTTACCACCGGAACCCGGATGCCAGTCGGGACATTTCCCTACATTTTTGGCAATAATTTTTATATATCTCGTTTTTTTATCAATACTCACCGAATATCTTTTTATGTATGGCTCACTTTCATCCTTGAGTGTGATATGGCTAAAATGACCTGCTTGAGTAAAATTTTCACAATCATTAGAGATATAAAAGTTTGTCTCCTCCGGTAAAAATATCCATGAATTAACATTTTGAATGAAGTTAATTTTAATTTCATTAATATGGGTCATTTTCCCCAAATCCACTACAGCCGCAAAATCATCTTCTTCATATCCCTGCCAGCAACCATCATTGAACTTTATCGAGCCGATTATCCCATCTACAAGACCGAGATCGCCGGCGCCGCTATATTTATAGCTATACTTATTTTCCAGCACAACTTCACTGCCCATGGCTTTGTGAAAAATGAATTTTTTCTCTGTTATATCGCCATAGGGCAAGCCGTTCCTAAAAGCCTGAGCCATAACCGTCGTGGTTTTATTAATTACGATTAGTCCTCTATATAGTTTGGATTTAATAGTAGGCTTCTTACCATTTAACGTATAGTAAATTTCCAATCCTGACTCTCCGGCCTCTAAAGCAATCGAAATTTCACATTCATCAGGATTAAAGGTTGGAATCAATGATATCGGACAAGACTCCGCACCATATTTTACCCTCATTAATTCAAGTCTCTGATACTGATTTTGTAGGCGCTTGTGAAATTCTAAAAATCGTTTACCTTCAGGATTACTCCAAAAAACTTCAGAAGCAGCTAGCAACCTGGGGAACATTACACTATCAATTGTATCCTGAGGCGTATGTTCCGTCCACATACAACATTCACCGCCGATAATGTAATTACTTTCTGTTTTATTCAATATTTTTGGAATCGGTTCGAATAAATAAGTTTTTCGCAGATCAGTTCTTTCTACACTTGCATCAAAATAGAGGTGGCTGTTAGGCGACATTATTACCCTGTGACCGGCTTGGGCAGCAGCTACTCCGCCATCAACACCCCGCCAGGATTGCACAATAGCACCGGAAGCCAATCCACCTTCAAGTATTTCGTCCCAGCCGACCAATACTCTGTCATGTTTAATCAGAAACCGATTGATCCTTTTGACAAAATAACTCTGCAATTCCTCTTCGTTATTTAAACCTTCTTGTTTAATTCTTTCCTGACATTTAGGGCACTCACTCCATCGGGTTTTGGGAACTTCGTCACCGCCGATATGAATATATTTCGACGGAAACAACACCATTACCACGGTTAATACATCTTCAAGAAAGTGAAACGTTTCATCATTCCCGGCACAATAAACGTCCTTATGAACACCCCAGGTGGTTGAAACTTCAAAAGGCCCTCCGGTGCATGAATATTCGGGGTAGGCAGCTAATGCAGCCTGACAATGTCCTGGCAATTCAATTTCCGGCACGACTGTCACATATCGCTCCCGGGCATATTCAACTATCTCCTTAACATCATCCTGTGTATAAAAACCACCGTAAACGCTCCCATCCGAATATATCCGCCATGCTCCTATCTCAGTAAGTTCGGGGTATTTCTTTATTTCAATTCGCCAGCCTTGATCCTCCGTCAAATGCCAATGAAAACGATTCATTTTATAGTATGACAGAAAATCAATGTAACGTTTAACAAATTCTTTATCCATGAAATGACGGCAACAATCAAAATTCATCCCCCGCCATTCAAATCGCGGTCTGTCTTCGATATAAGCGCACGGGATTTCCCATTTGACAGATGATACATACTCTGAACTTTCAATTTCCGGGGGCAACATCTGGCGGACAGTCTGCAAACCGTAAAATATTCCCTTGCCGGTATTTGCCTTGATCGTTACCAATTTCTCGCTTACTTCTAATATATATCCTTCTTGACCCAATTTTTCTATTACCTGTTGATCGGTAAGAATAATTTTATTTGCGTCCCCATCCAGGTTCTGATTAATATTAATTTTAAAACCCATAGAAGATTGAAATTTCTCAACAAAATACTCAGCAGCTTTTATAAATTCTTCATTTTGGGCAGAAACCATTATTTCCGTTTCAGGGCTTATAATAAAACTCCCTTCTTTTTCCACAATCTTTTGTGGCTTAGGAACAATTGACAATTTTGCTTCTCCTTCTTTTAAATCACATTTCAAAGCCGGCGGTTTATAACAACTTGTTATAATTACCAGTAACAAAATGTAAATTAACGAAATCCGATATCCCTGTTTCATGAATATTTTCTCCTCTTTTTAAAAGCCGGTTTAGTATAGATGTAAAAGCATCAACCAAAAAAAGACAACTCTGCTTATTATTTGCATTTGTAAAATATTAATAAGCAGTGTACAGATTAGCCTCCCAAATCATAGATAATCATTTACTCTTAACCTGGAAACCCGATTCCTCTAAAAACTTGTAATTCTCGTTCAGTTGTTTTCTTGCTTCAGGATTCTCAACTATATCCTCACCGAGAGGAATAAGCAAAAAATCTACCGGATTTTTTATTTGACTTTTCTGCTCATTAAGGACCTTAAGTTTAACACGCAGTTGTCGAATCACATCCACCATAGCAGGTTTACCTCGATAAAAATCATTGATTGACAATTCTCCAGTACTTTTCTGAAATCCAGCCAATCTTTTGTTGATATTATCGATCTTTGAATTAATCTTAGAAATATTCTCCAGAGACTCATTCTTTTCAATTAGATTAAAGGTTATCAGCCACATATATTTTCCGATGCTCCCACACCGTGCTATTTTGATATTGTTTTCTTCATTAAGTTCCCTTGAATACAAGGACGACCCGGAGAGAATGAGGAAATCGAAAGGAGTTGGAAAATTATGCAAAGTCTTTTCATTTTTCTTATTCTTTCAGATAAATTTATTCTTTAGTTGATCCTTCCCAATAAAGAACGAAAAATATCAATTTAACTGCAAACTTTGAAAAATCTGACTATTACAAATATATATTGGATCTCTCAGCCATCTAATGCACTTAAGGCAAAGGCATAAGCTCCTATACCTGTCGCTTTTGAAGTGCCAATTTTTGAAATGCCAATGCCAATACGGCTTAAAGGATCATAATTCATTTTTCTGTCTGATCCTGGAACAGTTATTTCTTTAGAATCCCCATTTATAAATCTCCTCAATTCTTCTTCATCCTCAAGGTTAAAAGTTTTTACTACCAGACGAGGAATTCTACTCCCATCAAATAGAATAAATTGGCTATTCATCTCTTTCACTACCTCAGGTAAAAATAGCGAATATGCTCCTGAGATACCTCCGCCAATTACTACAATTCCATCAATTAAAGTTACTATATTTGCAATTGCTTCTCCTAAAGCTTCACCCATTTTCCGGTAAGCTTCCAGCGCAGCCTCTTTATTTCCATCGAGCCGACCCAATGCAATTTCATATATTTCCTTAGGCGTAGGAACTTCATCTACATCAATTCCTGTCTCAGATATATAAAATCTATGGATTGCTCGTATTGAAACTCCCTCTTCGGCATTCATGGTTGGATATATTTTACTCCGGAGCAGCCATGCCTCTCCGGCACTGGAATTATCACCGATTATTAACTTTCCATCGTGTACAATGCTTGCGCCAAATCCAGTTCCCAGGGTCAATCCTATAAGGTTTTTATATCTTTTTGGGCTTCCGCTCTCCTTAAGTAAATTATTGATAAATGGTAAATATCCAGCAATCGCCTCTCCATAGCCAAAAAGGTTACCATCATTGTTGATGAATACCGGCAGACTAAATTTTTCTTCCAGCATAGGTCCCAAAGCGATGCCGCCTCGAAAACCCGGCAAGTTAATTAAATCGCCAATAACCCCCCGGGGATAATCAGCAGGCCCCGGAAAAGCAAAACTTATAGCTATTGGTTTAGTCTTCAACTGACTCTTGACCTCTTTAAAGCCATTAACAATCGTTTTTAAACACTTATCCAGGTCATTACCATAAGAGGGCAATGCTACCGGTTCTATTATCTCCTCATTTCCCTGAATTGCAGAAAAAACAAAATTTGTCCCGCCTGCATCCAGTGTCATTACAACTCTTCTATCATTAAAATAATCCATATAAACACCCAAAATTCAACCCTGTTTTTTTATCTAATTTTATTGAGACCAATGTCAAGATAGCTTTTTATAATTATAGTATGCTACCCAGGTAACATATAATATCGCCGCCAGAGGAACAACAAACCCAAAAACAATTGAGGTATTATCGGCAATGACGCCCATCAGAGGCGGTAAAAATGCTCCACCGACAATAGCTGTCACCATTAATCCGGAAAGTTCATTTGCTTTATCCGGTAAAACGTCTATTGTAATGGAAAATATTAACGGGAAAATATTCGCAAAACCAAGACCAACTATAAAAACACAAATAATTGCAATTATGGCAGAACCGGTAAAAAGCCCCAAAATAGATACAGCGGATATTACTGAAGTGATAATAAAGAATTTCTTCGGTTTCATCCAGGTTAATATTACACTTCCTAAAAATCTGCCAATCGTTAAAGACAAAAAGAACAATCCGGTGCCCAACAAGCCCAGCTTTTCGATATCGACATTAAACTGATTATTCAGAAACAACGGAATGCCGGAGCTCATACATACCTCAGCCCCCACATAGACAAAAATACCTATCACCATTATCAAAACATAATGATTCTTAAGAAGTGCCAGGCAGGAACCAAGAGTCGCCGCCGGCTCATTATCCGATTTCTTCTCCCTTACCTTAATGGTAGAAACAAAAATAATAGTGAGAAAAATTGAAATGCTGAAAATGGGGAAAAGTATCTTCCAGTCCGCACCAAACCAGGCGGCAGCTATTGGTGGTATTACAGCGCCAGTCATAGAGCCAATTGCCTTAATAAACTGTCCGAGAGACAGATTCCTGGAATATTTCCCCTCCTCTGATACGTCCCGCATTATTGGATTTCCGGCAACTTGTAAAATAGTCGCTCCTGCCCCTAACATTAAAACAATCAAAAGAAATAGCCCAAAGGATGAAAGACCAAACATGGGGATTACCAACCCGACAAATGCTACAGTTAAGCCCATTATCAGGATAAATTTCTTGCCCTTTTTATCCTGCAAAACGCCCATGGGAACCGATAATAATCCGAACATTATAAATCCGGTAAAAGGAATTATCATTGCCATAGTATTGCTTAAAGTAAACTCATTCTTAGCAAGTCCGACAAAAGGACCTACCGCATCACCAAAACCCATACATAAAAACACCAACAATATCGGAAAAACATTTTTCTTCACGATTTTCTCCTTTTCTTTAGTAGGTTCCCATTTAAAATGTTACTTTGTTAAAACTATATCAATTACAATAGTTTCACCCTTTAGGGTGTTAATCTTTTTTCCCAGTTTTGTATCACCATATTTAATATTGATTTTATACTCTTCACCGGACTTAACGCTAAAATTCAATATATCATTCATATCATGCCGGGCGTCAAGAGTCTTACCTTCTGCGATAAGCTTGCCGTTATGATACAGCTGCACATCAGCCTCTACTCTCTTACCATCAGGTTTGTCAAAAACTCTAACCGCTAAATTCACAACTTTCTTTTTTCTATCACCTTTTAAATACCGCTCCGTAATATTTTCAGCGTAAATATAGTTAATATCCCAATTCCAGGCTGCCGGAAACAGCAGGTCCGTTTTTTTGAACGACACTGCATATATTGAATAAAGTTTAGCGTCAGGGTCTGCTTTGGAGGCTCTTTCTTCGAACCAACTCTTATCCAGTGGGCCGGGCTCCCCTGCCCCCAGAAAATGCCAACCGTTATCCCAAATTTCAACCCAGGAATGGTTACCTTCTATATCAAGCCATCTGGGAATACCTACAAAACGAGCGGGAATAGCAACTGAGCGACAGGCGTCAATTAACAAAACCGAAAGTCCCGTACAGGAGGCAATTCCCAGTTCAATAGATTCGTAAGGACTTTGATCGGCTTTTGACGGTCGGGGAGAGTAGTGAACTCCTATCAAATCCCACATCACATTATTCAATTTAACGGCAGCTTCTCCTGTCGTCTTACAGTCTTTTACAACCAGGTAAAATTTTTCATAAAAATCTCTCCGCCAGTTGTCCCGCCGCTCATTAACGCTTATATAGGGCAGTATATTATTTAAAAACAAGTCATTACTAATTTCTTTTCCCCATATTAAACTATTTTTCGCCTTAAATGCTATTTTAACATTTTCCAAAATAGGTTCCTTCTCAAAATGAGTGGGTAAAATAAAGGATAAGTTTTGCAAAAAGG
>CAYTUQ010000065.1:0-19481 GCA_964441235.1 uncultured bacterium
TGTATGAATCTATACAAAAAGAATTGAAAGAGAGGATCAAAGTAGAGACAGCGCTTAGAGAAAGCGAAGAGAACTACCGCTTATTAGTAGAGAGTATCAATGATGGAATTACAATTACTTATAATGAGCAGTTAATATTCTTAAATAAAAGATATGCAGAGATACTGGGATATGAATATGATGAATTATTAATGAAAGATTGTAGAAAGGTATTAACGGATAAAGGTTTAGAAATATTAATGGCACGCAAAGCACGACGAGAAAAAGGTGAAGATGTGCCTTCTCGATATGAAACTGTATTCAGGAAAAAAGATGGTACTGAAATTGATATTGAAGCCAATGTGAAAATAATAGATTATAAAGGAGATAAAGCAACTTTTACAGTTATTAGAGACATCACTGAACGCAAGCGGGCAGAAGAAGAGAAACAGGCTATAGAAGCCCAGCTTCTGCAGAGCCAAAAGTTGGAATCCATTGGCACGCTTGCCAGCGGTGTGGCTCATGAGATAAACAATCCTCTCACCGGCATTATTAACTATGGTCAACTCATTTACAATCGGATACAGGACGATTCCCTGAAGGAATTTGCAGATGGTATTATTGAAGAAGGGGATCGAGTTGCTAAGATAGTGCGAAATCTTCTTTCCTTCTCACGTCAGGATAGAGAGAGCCACAGTCCTGCTAATATTAAAGATATCATAGATGCATCCCTTTCGCTTATCGGTTCTGTACTGCGCAAAGACCAGATAACACTTGAAAAGGATATTCCGGAAGACCTACCGCAGATAAAGTGCCGCAGTCAGCAGATAGAGCAGGTAATTATAAATCTTCTTACCAATGCAAGGGATGCACTTAATCAGCGTTATCCTGATTACCATGAGGATAAAATCGTTAAGATCACTGTTCTTCCTTTTGAGATGGAAGGTAAAAGATGGATTAGAACCACTGTGGAAGACCATGGTGGCGGTATACCTCAAGAAATCATAGAACGCATTTTTGATCCATTCTTCACCACCAAACCAAGAGATATAGGTACCGGTCTGGGTCTTTCAGTAAGTTATGGAATAATAAAGGAGCATAATGGGAAATCCTCAGTAGAGAGTGAGCCCGGGAAATATACCCGTTTCCATGTAGATCTTCCCATTAATAATTGACAATTGACCCCGTACAGTCGCAAGCTCCTTATCCCAGAGGGATCTCTTCGAGACGGGGCAGGTAATTGGCAATTGCGGAATTCGGAATGTCGAATGTTGAAAATCCGAAATGCTCATTAGTACTAATTCGCTGTTTTACATTTTTTAATTGAACTTAGGCAATGAATTATAAAATTATTGGAGTTGATAGAATTTTTGCAATATTTACATTGGGGGGTTATTATGGAGAGTAAAATTTTAGTGGTAGATGATGAACCGCTGATACAGGAAGTGTATGAAACTGCTCTTAATAATGCCGGATACTCGGTTGTCACTGCAGGTAGTGGAGAAGAAGCATTAAGAATTTTGAAAAAGGAAAAAATTAATGTTATGTTCCTGGATTTGAAGATGCCTGGAATGGATGGTTTAGAACTATGCCGGAAAATAAGAAAAAGTAACCCTATTGCCTGTATATATGCTATAACAGGGTATGCTTCAATTTTTGAATTGTCGGACTGTAGAGAGGCTGGGTTCGATGATTATTTTAATAAACCGATTGATCTTAGATTGCTTATTAAGACGGCACAGGATTCTTTTGTAAAAATTGACAGATGGAAGAAACGGTAATTTGGATATTAAGGGGGTGTAATAGAATAAGTTGTATATTTGATTATCACATGTTGCTATTAAGCAATTAGTTATGTATTAGATTTGAATATGTTATTTTATTACACCCCCTAAATCTAAGTATATAAGCATGAGATTGGTTTGGTTTCTTAAAAAAAAGTAGGGATATATATAGTTGTGATACATACCGTTGATATTTCTGATATGAAGGTTTCTACTAACAAAGAGGATATTCTGATTACCTACTCTCTTGGTTCATGCATCGGATTAACTCTTTATGATCCTGTAGCTGTCGTTGGTGGGATTATTCATTGTATGCTTCCACTTTCGAAAATTGATCCTATAAAAGCAAAAACTAATCCATATATGTTTACCGATACGGGAGTACAGGCGCTGTTAAAGGCTGTTTTTGATCTGGGAGCAAAAAGAGAGAATTTGATAACCAAAGTGGCGGGAGGTGCAAAGCTACTTGATTCGAAAAATTTATTCAGGATCGGAGAGCGTAACTATACTATTCTAAGAAAGGTGCTCTGGAAGAACAATATCCTTATTGACGCTGAAGATGTTGCTGGATCAAAATCCCGTACCGTTTTACTGTATATGGATACGGGAAAAACAACTATTAAATCAGGTGGGAAGGAGGTGGAGCTATGAATCGCAGAGATGAAATTCTGTCGAAAGTTTCCACAATTCCTGCAATACCGACAGTAATAGCTGAAATCCGTAAACTTCTTGCAGATACAGATGCCAATTTTAAAGAATTATCGCAAGTGATCAAGTACGACCTTGGACTAACAACTAACCTCCTCCGTCTGGCAAACTCGGCTTATTTTGGATTTACAAAATCAGTGAATTCTGTTCATCAGGCTGTCGTTCGATTGGGTACGAAACGGGTTTATGAGTTAGCAGTAGCTGCAGCTGTTGCTCCAATGGCAAAAAGGGCAATAAATGGTTATGATCTTTCTGCTGGAAAGTTGTGGGAGCACTCAGTTGCAGTCGCTATCGGGGCTGAGCAACTTGCATCAGTTTTAAGTATTAATCTACCTGATTATACATTTACAGCCGGTCTTCTATGTGATATTGGTAAGATTATTCTGGGAACATTTGTGGAAGTAAACGCCGAACCAATTATGGCGATGGCATTTAAATTAGGGATTCCATTTGATGTGGCAGAGAGAAGGATTCTTGGGATTGATCACGCTGAAGTTGGAGCAGTTCTACTTGAACGCTGGAATATTCCAGGGTGTATTGTGGATGTAACTCGATGGCATCATAAGCCAGATGGTCTAGAAGGAGATAAACTTGTTGTTGACTTAGTTCATGTGGCTGATGCATTAACCATGATGGGCGGAATAGGAATTGGCAGGGATGGACTTAATTACCGTCCTTCTCCGGAAGTAGCTTCCAGATTAAAATTGACAACCAGGATTAATGAGTTAGTGGTCTGCAAAATTATGAGTGGACTGAATGAATTAAATAATATATTTACTTTAAAAGTAGTGGATGGGAGCAAAAATGGCTCTTAATGTTCTTGTTGTCGATGATTCGGCAGTTGTTCGAGCCGTAATTTCCAAGACATTTCAATTAGCAGGGATTCCAGTTGGTGAGCTTTTCCAGGCAGGTAACGGAAAAGAGGCTCTTGAGATACTTAATAATAATTGGGTAGATTTAGTTTTTTCGGATATAAATATGCCTGTTATGGGTGGCATTGAAATGATTGAGAAAATGTGCGAAGATGGTCTCTTAAAAACGATTCCGGTAATCGTTGTTTCTACCGAGGGGAGTACTACACGTATCGAACAATTAAAGTCAAAGGGTATTAGTGCATATATTAGAAAACCTTTTACACCGGAGTTGGTTCGTAAGGTCGTTGATGATATTATTGGGGGGCAAGATGGAGACTGACCGGAGGAAACTTTTAAGCGAAATATTCTGCGATGCAATTGAGAAATTTGCATTCATGTTTGGAGAACTGGCTGTGAGAGAGGACTTGTACCCTGTCAGTAATGAATATATAAATGCCAGGATGACATTTGAGGGTGAAATGACTGGAGATATAGCCATTGCGGTTCCAGAGAAGATGTGTATGGAGATTGCTGCTAATATACTTGGTGTTAATTCTGATGATGAACAAGCAATGAATCTCGCAATAGATTCTATTAAAGAGGTTTTAAATGTTGCCTGTGGTCAGGTCTTAACCGCAATTGCCGGAGAGAAAACCCTTTTTAATCTTTCCATACCGGAGGTTTCAGAGCTTGATGCATCCGGCTGGACGAAAATGCTAAATAAAACCGAAACGATTGGATTTCTGGTTGATGATTACCCTGTGTTACTATATTTTTCTTTAAATGAATGATGTTAAAAATTGTAACTATTTAGACACTAAAGCACCCTGATATGGTCATTCTGTCCTACTTGCCCGACGAAGACATTCAGGTGGAAGGAGCAGGCAAAGGCATAAATTCTTTAAAATTGCTGATTGATAATTGCTGATTGACAATTAACAATTAAATTATTGAGTTTGTGACTGAACTTTTATGAAAAATTCGTAAATATCAGAATTATCCCTATGAAGAAAATTAAAGTATTAATTGTAGACGATTCGGCTGTAGTGCGTCAGATCTTTTTAAAAGAGTTCTCACGGGATAACGAAATCGAGGTAGTGGGAACAGCACCTGACCCTTATATTGCCAGAGACAAGATAGTCAAATTAAAACCAGATGTAGTTACGCTTGATATTGAGATGCCCCGAATGGATGGTATTACCTTTTTAAGAAAATTGATGCGATTTTATCCTCTCCCTGTCATTGTAGTTTCTTCGCTTACACCGAAGGGTGGAACTCTGGCTCTTGAGGCTATTGAATTAGGTGCTGTGGATGTGATGTCAAAACCGGGAGATGCATATACGGTTGGTGATATGTCGGTAAATCTTATTGACAAAATCAAGGCAGCCGCTCGTGTGAAAGTAAGGAGGAAAATAAAGGATACTCACAAAATTTCTGTGCATAGGTAAAAACTGTCGTTGACACGAACCACCAATAAGATTATTGCTATAGGAGCATCTACCGGCGGTACCCAGGCACTTCAAGAGGTACTAACGGCTATGCCCGGAAACTCTCCCGGTACAATAATCGTTCAGCATATGCCGGAACACTTTACCCGTGCATTTGCCAACAGGCTGAATGATATTTGTGCTATGGAGATAAAGGAAGCTAAAGATGGTGAATCTGTTATTCCCGGAAAAGCTCTTATTGCCCCAGGAAATTATCATATGCTCCTAAGGCGATCTGGTGCCAGGTACTACGTACAAGTCAAAAGTGGACCATTGGTTTGCCGGCAGCGTCCCTCTGTGAATGTCCTCTTTAAGTTTGTAGCTCGCTATGCTGGAAGAAATGCTGTGGGTGTTATTATGACCGGTATGGGTAGTGATGGTGCTGAAGGTCTTCGTGAAATGAAGGATAACGGTGCCAATACCATCGCACAGAATGAAGCCAGTTGCGTTGTATTCGGTATGCCGAAAGTAGCCATTGAATTAGGCGCTGTTGACAAGATTGTTAGCCTATATATGATTCCGGAACAGATATTACGGATGATAGAAAGTGCATAATCGAAATAGTGAACCAAATGGAGGGGATAATAGAGTCAAATAAGTTAAAAATAGTGAAAGTTAAAATTGGTGCATGGAGTAGTATAAGTAGAGAAATTATTTCCAGAGAGGAAAAATATTCCTGCTATAAAAATATAAAATTGCTTCCAAAAACAATATGTATCTGAACTAAATGGAAATTAGCGAAGCAGTGATATCTTTTATTATAAATTCACTAAAGAATCTGAAATTTATTTCTGGCACATAGTTTGTCTTATAATAATGAAGGATGAGAATATTCAAAAAAGTGATTTTACCGTTTTTTATGCCAATTGATTGAGCCCCGATTTCATCGGGAAGACATTATCAGAATGAGTAGAAAATACACTTTGACTTCCTGTCTTGAAGGATGGAGATGTTTAAAATGGCATTTTTTCTTTTACAGTTGAATCAAGAATGAATGGGAATATTAAATGGATATAGAGAAAAATCATTCTCCTGAATATTACCGTGACAAAATTCAGTCTTTAACAAATTTACCAACCCTACCAATAATTGCAACAGAGATCCTCAGGATTACACGAGAAGACAAGCTCTCGGTTAACCAGATATTGCCTATTATTGAAAAAGATCCACCTCTGACAATGAAGGTTCTAAGAATTGCTAATTCTGCTTATTACGGGCTCAGGAGAGAAATAAAATCAATACGGCATGCTATTGTTGTTATTGGGTTGCGTGAACTAAGTAATATCGCTGTAAGCTTCTCATTAATAAAAGAATTAAGCATCGATTTTGAAGGTTATCATTTTCAATGGAAAGAATTCTGGAAGCACTCAGTAGCTTGTGGATATGTTGCACAGTCATTGGCTGAAGAGCTGGAATTTCCTACATTAAGTAATGTGTATATTCTCGGACTTTTGCACGATATAGGGAAATTAGTTCTTTATCGTATTGAACCGGAACTTTATATTGAATCTCTTGAAAATGCAAGCCGCAAGCAATGTTCTATTTATCTTGCTGAGCAAGAAGTTTTTGGTATTACTCATTCAGATATAGGTAAGTGGACTGCTGAGAAGTGGAGAATGTCTGAGGAGATAATTAATACAATAGGTTTCCACCATAATCCTGACCAGGTACAAAATTCCGAATTCAAAATATGCGTATCTCTAATACAGGTAGCGGATATGGTGTGTAATTTTTACAATATGAACTTTGGAACGGAGTATATTCCTTCAAATCCTCCGGAAGAAGCAGGATGGAAAATTCTGCAGGATGTATTTAAGGATAT
This sequence comes from uncultured bacterium, assembly GCA_964441235.1. Taxonomy (GTDB): domain Bacteria; phylum Fidelibacterota; class UBA2242; order UBA2242; family UBA2242; genus BS750m-G69. The sequence continues at coordinate 6,635 of CAYTUQ010000065.1, forward strand.
GAAAGGGATAGAATTTGAGGAATTTATAAAAGGAATCGAAAATGAACTTAAAACAATCAGGGAAATGGTTAATCTGTTACAAACTTAGGAAAAGTGTCCGAATTGAGCAGTTTTGATATAAACCTCAATGTTAAAAGTTTACTACGGAAAAACACGGAATATCACAGAAAAGGATAAAAAATGAGCAAGTTGCTATATTCACCCCGTGTAATAATCAATGCAAGGATAATGGCTAATAAAAAATGGAAAAATATTACACGGGGTAAACGAGCTATTACACAGGGTAAAGATTTAACCTATCAAATTATAGGAGCAGGATAGGAAGTATATAAAGAACTTGGAGAAAATAGGAAAGGAAGATTTTGATCTTGTATTAACCGATTGGAATATGCCCGAAATGAATGGCGAGCAATTTGTTAAAAAATTAAGGAGTGATGAGAAATATAAGAGTTTGCCTATTCTGATGATTACAACCAGGGGTATGAAAGATGATGTAATAACCGCTGTCAAGTTAGGAATAAATGGTTACATTGTTAAACCATTTACCCCGGATATCTTGAAGGATAAAATAACTAATGTCATGAACAAGTTATAATCTAACACAAGGGGAAAAATGAAACCTAAACAAGATTTCAATGAAATATTAAGCAAGATTCAGAATATGCGTGAGTTTTTAAAAATTGGAGATGAAGTTATTCCCTTTTTGAGCGACCTCTTTAAATTTATTCAGGATATCATGCCTTTAATGTCTGAAGCAAACGCGTCACTCCGCTATGGCACTAGTAAAATACCTGATGCGACAGATAGAATATCAAATGTAACTCAAACTACAGAAATGGCTACAAATGAAATTTTGGACAAATTAGATAGCATATCGGAAAAATTAAAAGCATTATCTCAAAACCTTCAAACGGATCAAAAAGACCTAATAGATAAAATACAGGGCGAGATTACAGATATTATTTATGCTCTTCAATTTCAGGACATCACCTCTCAAAAATTGGAGCATGCTAATAAAATCTTAAAAACGATTTGTGAGAAATTTGCAAAAATTATCAAATCCAGTGAACAAGTAACAGGCAATACGAAAGTAGGCGGAAGTATGGTTCAAGTAATGAAAGAGGAATTTAATAAGGAGGAGCGAGAAAAAGAGCGAGCTGAATTTGAAGAAAAAACTGCAGATTTGGTTAGAGATACTGAGATTTCCCAGGACGATATTGATCAATTATTTCTATAATATGTTCACTCTATGATAGATTTAGGGGGTGTAATAAAATAAACTATGAATTTATATCACTATAATCGCTTATTAACAGTGGGTTATATTTACAAATTGAAAATGTTATTCTATTACACCCCCTTAATTAAATCGAAACAACTTTTCTTTAACAATATTTTATCATAACTTTATAAAAAGAGGAGCTTTTATAGAATGTGCAAAGACGACGACTTTCAACCACTTTTGAGAGATGATGTTTCTGAAATAAAACCTCAATTTTCAAGAAAACATACGGTTATTAAAGCTCAGTTAATTAGATTGAAAAACCCGGTTAAAATTGAAATAGATGAAAAAGATTTTGTAGATTATGAGGGTGAATCAATTCAGCCGATTATAAGTAACGGAGAGATAGCAGGAATAATTCACAGGTGTTCATGCGGAAAGGTAGCGAAAGTTCTATTCGAATATGTAGAGACGAAGGATTCTCATTAAAAAATGATTGATTTTTATCGTAGTAATAGGAATAGAAAATTTAGTTTATTTAGTCGGTAGGTTTAATGAAAAATATTAGAGTAGATATTTCAAGAGACAAATTAGAGGCAAGTATCTCAGTTGATGAGAAAGAAGGAAATTTTCCCTCTGAATCTGAAATTTACAAAAGTATTGAAGAAGCGGGGATCGTATTTGGTATAGATAAGCCGATAATTGTAAAAATTGTCGCTGAGAGACGTAACATTGACGGAGTAGTTTTTGCCCGTGGAAAACCTCCTGGTAGAGGTGAAAACGCAAAATTAATTTGGTATGTGGATTTGATTTCCCCCGCTAAACCAGCAATTACAGCGGACGGGAAAGCAGATTTTAAGCAGATGAAACAGCTTGCTATAGTTAAAGAGAATCAGGATATCGTATCCAAGCTTCCGGCTACTGAGGGGGTTTCCGGAAGAACCGTGATGGGGGAAACAATTCGTATTCCTGGTAGAGATATTATTCTTCCAGCAGGTGAAAATACTGAAATTTCTGATGATGGGTTGACGCTCTATTCTAAAATAGACGGATATGCTTTCCTGAAATCTGGTAAGGTACATGTAAGCAATGTTTACCATATTAAAGGAGATGTCGATTTTAGGACGGGAGATGTAAAGTTCGGTGGAACAATTTTAATTGAAGGAGATGTTCGATCTGGTTTTAGGGTTGATGCAACTAATTCAATCTACATTAATGGAAACGTTGGAGCTGCGGACATTTATTCTCAAAAAGGTGATGTTGTTGTCCAAATGGGAATTTTGGGTAAAGGAAGAGCAAAGGTATTAGCAGGTGGAAGTCTATATACTGGATTTGTTCAAGATGCGAAAGTTAGTGTAAAAAAAGACATCGTGATTGAGCACTATTCAATAAATAGTAATGTTTATTGTGGTGGAAAAGTCACCCTTACACAGAATGAAGGTTTGATTCGTGGAGGTAAAATTTTTGCTGGTCAGGGTGTGGAAGCGGTTGAGGTTGGATCTTCTCAAAATATTCCCACAGAGGTTGGAATTAGTGGAAACTACCAGGAGATGGATTCGAGGAAATCGAATATCAAGAAGCTGGATGATATAAAATCGAGACTTTCCTTACTAAACAAAAGGGAAGCGTTTTTAAAACTTCTACAAGAACGTATATCGTCACTCTCTGATGAAAAACGTAAAGAACTTAAAAAAATAAGCAAGGAAATTGAAAATATCAGAACGCAAATTGTGACATTAGAAAATCAGAAAGAAATCCTTGATGTGAAAAATAGTGATTTTGCTAATTCTCAGTCCATTATAGTCAAAGGGAAATTACATAATGGGGTTACAATAACTCTTGGACATGAACAATACGCAATTGAAAATCCATATCAAGGGGTAAAAATTTATCAAAAGGGGCAAGATATTTTGATCGAAAAAATACCTGAAATAGAAGGAAAGACTTTATGAAACCAAGTGTTGCTTCAATATTAATTATTGATGATGAGCAATTAATTGTAGATCAGCTTTCATTCTTTCTTGGAGAATTTGGATATAATATTACTGGATTATCAGACTCCAAAGAAGCACTTAAATATATTAAAGAAAACGATTACGATATTGTTCTTACAGATTTGAAAATGCCGGAAGTCTCCGGGATGGATATCATAAAAGCCGTAAAAGAAAAGGATTCTGATACAGAACTGGTTATTATGACTGCTTTTGCTACAGTGGATTCAGCCATCGAGGCTCTTCAGTATGGAGTTTATGATTATATTCAGAAACCATTCAAATTTAAAGAGATTCAAGTCACAATAAGCCGTGCTGCTGAAAAAGTTTATCTTAAGCGAGAAAATATTGCCCTCAATAAAAAAATTCAACAGATGTTATCCTACATCACAATGTTGTATGACATAAGTTCTATTTTGTATCAAGTACCTTATTTCGATGTAGTTGTTGATATGATTCTTGACACACTGACAGAGGGAATGAAAGTTAAAAAAGCAGCTCTTTTCTTATATGATGAATCATCTGGTATTTTTAAGATCAGTAAGCAAAGGGGATTATCTAACTCATTTATTGAGCGGTTTAAATTTCAAAATGAGAGTACAATTAACAATATTAATATATCTTTTACTGAAGCGACTCATGTTTTAAATTTGGAAAATGGAATAGAAATTAATGGTAATAATCTTGAAGTGGATGATGTTTTGAATCGGTGTGTATTGTTTCCAATCCGATATCTTGAAAAGTTACTTGGGTATATAGGAGTCTTTCAAATACAGGGAAACATCTTTTCCAAAGAGGATGAAATAAAACTATTGAATATCTTGGCTACTCAAATTGCCCCGCTTTTTCAAACATCAAGACAGGATGAAGATAGATTATTAATAAGCAGTGAATCTTATGAAAAATTCTTTTACAATATTGTTAACGAGAGAATAATATCTGCAAAAAAAGAGCAAAGTTCGGTTGCATTTGGATTACTCAGATTGACTAATAATTTGGAATTGGAAAATTTTCCTTCACTTAAGGAATTAAAATCGTCCTGTAAAAAGATTATTGAGGATGAATTTAATTCGATATCAGAAATAATATGGCAGAGTTTCGATTCAATTTTAATAATTATATCTGGAGGGAATCCGATAGCTATTGAACTATCCTGTGCGAGTGTTAGAACGAAGATTGAAGAGCTGTACACAAGAAAGGATGGCAATCCAATGTTATCGTTAAGATATGCCATTATGACCTACCCACTTGATGAGAATTCTACAACTGGCATTATTAAGGAGTTAGAATATAAATTTTTTAATAAAATGGGGAAATCCCTCCGATAAACCCTAAATAAGAAATTAATGTTGTGACTGGTAGTAACACGGAGACTATGAACAGAAGCATACTAATTGTTGATGACAATCCAGCAATTTTACAACTTCTCGAAATTGGATTAAAAGACTATGGATATGAGGTTCTAACCTCAGCAAAGGCTGTGGATGCCATAAATATTGCAAAAAAAAGAAAATTTCAATTTGCATTACTTGATATTTGTTTACCGGATATGAGTGGTATTGATTTGGGTATGGAAATTAAAAAATATATTCCAGGAATCATCATCATCTTTATAACAGGTTATCCTGGGATTAAAAGTTCAATAGAAGCATTAAGACATCATGCTTATGATTATTTGATTAAGCCTTTCAAAGTTATGCAGGTGGTTTCAATTCTAGAAAGAGCCAGTAGAGAACTTCAGCTTATAGGCGAAAATCAAAATAATTTAAAAATTATTCGGAAACTTAAAGAAGAAAACAAACAATTAAAAGCAATGCTAAAGAAATTAATGCCTGATGAAAGTCGAATCAATGCCAAAATTTATGATAAATCCGGAGCATTAAGGTCCGATACATTGTTAGCGCTACGTTCATATGAGCAACATCTTTCCAGTGATGTTTCTGAGAAGAAGAATAAAAATAATAATTAATAAAGAAGCACATTAACAATTATTCGATTTATTTTGAGACAGATCAATTAAAATAAATCAATTTTGCTTTTGATATAACAGTATGGTTCATTAATTTTAATAGAAGAAGATTTTTATCATGAAGGTTAGGGGTTCTATTCCATGAGACGTCTATTAGTTGTTGATGACGAATACAATATTAGAATAAATTTGCAGGAAACTTTTAATAAAGGTGGTTATAAAGTAGATAGCGCAAAGAATGCACATGAGGCTATAGAACTTCTAAAGTCTGATGAGTATGATCTGGTAATTACAGATTTGATGATGCCCGGAATGAATGGTATTGAGCTGATGGAATCTGTCAAGAAGAATGATGCAGATATTGGTTTTTTGATTATTACTGCTTACGGTACTATTAAAACAGCTGTTGAGGCACTTCACAAAGGTGCTTTCGATTTTATAACCAAACCCTTTTCGCTATCTCATTTGGAATCCTTAGTAGATCGTTTTTTTGATTATCAAAATTTAAAGGATGAAAATAAGAAACTGAAGCGAAAGCTGTCATATGATGCAAGATTCAGTACATTTGTGGGTAAGAGCAAAGCAACACAGCATATCTATCATCAGATTAATATCGTAGCCGGGAGTGATGTACCGGTATTTATTAAGGGCGAAAGTGGAACGGGAAAGGAACTCATAGCACAGGCAATTCACGAAAATAGTGCTCGGGCTGATCGACCATTCATAAAGGTAAACTGTTCTGCTATTCCAGAAACGCTATTTGAAAGTACTCTTTTTGGACACGAAAAGGGATCTTTTACAAATGCAATTAAAACATACAAAGGACTTTTCGAAGAATCCAACGGCGGAACATTTCTTCTGGATGAAATTAGCGAAATGCCTATTTCAATGCAGGCGAAATTATTGCGTGTACTTCAGGATGGTAAAATCACAAGAGTTGGTACCTCTAAAGAGATACCTGTTGATGTAAGGATAATTGCTACAACAAATGTAAATATTAATAAGAGAATTGAGAAGCAGAGATTTAGGTCTGACCTCTTTTTCAGATTGAATGTATTTCCAATTAGAGTACCGCCACTCAGGATGAGACGGGAGGATATTCAGATATTAATTGAGCATTTTATCAAGAAATTTCAAAGTAAATATAAATTTAAAAATAAAAAGGTGGATAAAGCTACTCTCGATGCTTTGATGCAATATGATTGGCCGGGAAATGTTCGTCAGTTGGAAAACTTAATTGAGCGTGCAATTTTATATTCTGGTAAAGAGCCAATATTAATACTTGATTATTTTTCATTGGAAACTGACCAACCACAAATAGGAAATGATGGTTTTGGTGAAACGTTAATTTCAATTGCAGAAATGGAAAAGAAATTGATTTATAGTGCATTAAAGAAAACCAATAATAATCGTACATGGGCAGCAGAAACATTAGGTATTAGTGTGCGCACACTCAGAAATAAACTTCATCAATATGAAAATCAAGGTGGTCACCTTGTAAGTAGTTCCTAATGTCTCAGACCTCATACTGTAATTTTCTATCAGGGTCAAAATATTTCGCGTGACCATATTCTTTGTCATTATTGTAATGAGTTTCTGAAAGTAATACTCCTGACTTATAGTAAACTTTCACAGTCCCATATACTATATTATTTTTGTAATGAGTTTCTGATTTAAGTTGTCCTGTACGATAATAGAATTTGGATAAACCTTCCTTAATGCCATTTTTATATGAAGTTTCCTCGATTATTGTTCCTCTTTCAGGATCATAAATTTTCATTACCCCATCAATTTTGTTGTACTTATAGTTTTTTAGACTCTAGAGGTTTTCCATGTACACTCAAAAGAAAATTGATAAATTCGTAAAAAGTCATAAAGTGTTATAACTAACTGAAAATATTGTAATTGGCTGCAATATTTATCTTGACATATATTGAATTTATTGATATATTAGCATCATTATTAATAACAAGTTGAAGTTTCTCCATGATTAAACCTTCGGATTCTCATAAAACTCTTCCGAAGTAAATAACGATTTATATTATTTTGTGGAACAGTTCAAAGATTGTTCAGACATAACGGGAATGGATAGTTACAAACTACTTGTAAGGATTTTAATTGAACAATGCAATGTGACAAAATCGGGAAATGAAGCACAAATAGAGGTCAAAATACCAAAAGACATTTCTTCCGATTCACTTTATAGTAGCGACGAGAATTGTCAGAAGGCAGGTAAACTCGGAGTAAAGGTAATATCTCATTTAATGGGACGGAAAAAAGAGGAGGACGTTAACCCCTCAGATTTTCAATTCAGTGAAAGAGGAGAAACACTAATGTGTCCGGCTGGTAATTCACCGGAAAAGACACACGTAAAAAAATCCCGTTACTGTGCTTGCTTTAATAAAAAACATTGTAGTAAATGTGATATAAGAAGTGGATGTCCTATAAAGGAAGGTAAGAAATTTTATTATTTGCGATATACTGATAAGGAGCTCAGAATAGCCATAAGAAGAACTTATGAGGATACTGAAGAATTTATAGATCGCTATCGCTTGCGTGCTGGGGTAGAGGCAACAATTTCCGAGTATAACAGAAAAACAGGAGTGAAACAATTACGTGTAAGAGGTCCTGGTAATGTTCAGTTCGCTGCTGTTTTGAAAGCTACCACTATAAACATTTTTAGAGCAACAGCCATAAGAAAGGCAATAATAGGAGCAGATATCAAAATATTTGCTAAAAATTACATTTTTTCAGTTATCAAAGAGCCTATTTTCAGTATATGTGATTATTTCATACAATTTCTATTAAATTTTATGAAAATCCATAATTATGATTGTTTTTCTCAAATTAATCATTTTAGACTTTTTACTATTTTGTCAAAATTGTTTATCAAACTTATCATAAGTAAATTAATTTATGAATATTGGCAACGTCAAAATTAAATCTCCTGTATTTCTCGCTCCAATGGCAGGTTATACTGATAGTGCCTTCAGAATTCTATGCAAGGAACAAGGTGCTGGTGTCGTCTATACCGAATTTGTTAGTTCTGAAGGCATTATCAGGAGATCTGATAAAACTCAAAATTATCTTTTTTTCGATGAGGCAGAGCGCCCAATTGGAATACAGATCTTCGGACACAATCCTAAATCAATGGCTGAAGCAGCCAAATATATTGAAGAAAATTATAAACCGGATATAATCGATTTAAATTTTGGTTGTCCGGTTAAAAAGGTTACGAAAAAAGGAGCAGGTTCATCCTTATTAAGAAATTTGACACTAATGGCTGAAATAGCGAGAGAAGTAATAAAATCAGTTGATACTCCTGTAACAGCAAAAATACGCAGCGGTTGGAACGACAGCGAAATACTTGCAACTAAGGCAGCAAAAATTTTAGAAGCAGAAGGAGCTGTAGCTTTAACTATCCATCCAAGAACAGCATCATCACGATATAATCAACCTGCAAATTGGAATATTATAGCAGACGTTAAATCCAAAGTAAAAATACCTGTTATTGGTAATGGAGATATTAAAACCCCTAAAGATGCTAATAAAATGTTTAAAGAAACCGGATGTGATGCGGTTATGATTGGACGTGGAGCATTGGGTAACCCACTGATTTTTCGAAACACAATAGATTATCTAAAAGGCAGTAAAACAATACCAACTATATCTCCCATTGATAAAATTAACTTCTGTCTTCGCCATATTTCTCTCGAATCTAAAATGAGAGAAGACGTTATAGTGAATAAAATAATGAAAAAGCATTACAGGTGGTATTTTCGAGAGTTACCAAATGCCTCAGAAATCCGTACAAAACTTGTTAAATCACTCACTCTTAACGATACTATTAAAATACTTGAGAGTTTAAAACAAACTTTTTTTAACAACTAATATTAATCCTGTTCTCAGTTGATTTCTACTACCCAATTAGCAAATAACTCCCATGGCCTTTCGGCCACAACGAAGCATGTCTCAAAGAGATGTCTTCGACAAAAGTTGATATTTTTAAAATATATAAATTGTATATTGTTGATTCTTAATTGGTCATTGTTCATCAGGCACTTTTCACTTTAGACACTTTCAACTTTAGGCACTTTCATATAGAGAATTACCTATTTAACAATCAATATTAGTATATTTAGATTAGTAAGATTATGGAGTTAAAAAAATGAGAGAGTTGAGGCTTAATCCGGGTGAACTTATTATCAAGGAGAATTCCTTCGGAAGTTCAGCCTATATACTAAAATCAGGTACTGTTGATGTCACTAAAAAGGCAAAAAACCGTGATATAGTTTTAGCGACTCTTGAATCTGAAGAAATTTTCGGTGAACTAGGACTAATAGAAGATAAACCTCGTTCAGCTTCGGTAATCGCAAAAACTGAAGTAATATTGGATGAAATTGAACGTGAAGACATTCTATCACTTTTAGAAGATAAAGCAAAATTTGTAATTCCAATCCTCAAAACCCTTTTTGAACGTTTACGACAGGCAAATGAGACTTTAGTTAGTTTAGAAAACCAACTCGAAGAATAAGCTAAAGATAGTTATGACACTTTCGTAGCCTCTGTTAAAATAGAGGGTTTAACAGAAAAAACTCGTTCTGTTCTAAAAAATAAAGTGCTAACAATAAAAAACTTCCCCTTTAAAATTGGGCGAGAGAGCACTCATAGTCATAGGGACATTTTTGTAGATAATGATCTTTTTTTGGATGATGATGCTCCTTTTAATGTATCGAGAAACCATTTATCAATCAATCACATTAATAATACATTTTATGTTTGGGATCGAGGGAGTAGTTTAGGTACAATTGTGAACAATGAACAACTTGGTGGTAGAATATCAAATTTCAAATTGAATCTAGAAAAAGGAGAAAATATTGTTATCCTTGGTGATGAATCGTCACCCTTCAAATTTAAAATCATTGTCTAACTTATTATAAAAAAAGTTTAAGCGTTCACGGATGTAAGTGTAAAACCCGTTAGATATAGAATCACTGATAATGAGAAAAATATTAATCAGTTGAGCAAAAGAAATTTGAACACAGTAAGAGACAGAGAACAATTATCTAACGGGGTAAATAAGGAAAAATGGAAAAAGAAGAAATAGAGAAATTGATCCCGATTAATTCGAGATTGGTTGTTGTATAGATGTTCACCCTGTTAAATAGTAAAGATTTTTCACAACACCAGAAGGCACGTCTGTGGAAGTATAATTATCAAAAATTATTTAACAGGGTGAATCTGAGAAAGAGATATCAGTGTCTTTCCATCAGGCATTTGCCTGATTGGGATACACAGGCTAGATTTTTTAGTAGAAAAAGAAATTGTTTTAGAACTTAAGACAGTTGAAGAAATCCATAAGAAATATTATGCCCAAGTTAGGTCATATTTATCACGTAGTGATCCCTATGGGAAAAGCAGTTAATAAAGATATAGGATTGTTAATTAATTTTTCAGACTTTAAGCTGGATCCACGAAGGGTAGAAAGAAAAATAAGGAGATAAGTATATTTCCCTTTTTCCCTCTTTACCCTTTTTCCTTACTTACACCTGTGAACGGTGACAAAGAGCTCACTAAATATGATTCCAAGAAAAAATATCAATAGAGCAATCCGTAAAGCAATTTCGCAACCTTCCTATGCTCTAACCAATTTAAATCACAGACTCATATCAACTCTATCATATCAATTCAGTAACGGGAAAAGTTATTGGCCTGAGACAATTTCACTATTTCTAACATATTCTTGTAATCTAAGATGTTATATGTGTGGACAATGGGGAGAAGAAGGCGTCTTCAAAAATTATAAAAAAAGATATTCTGAAAATCAGGCTCTCACTCGAAGAAATAAAAGACCCGATTGACGGTGTAAAACATTTTAAACCAAATATTACCCTTTTTGGAGGAGAACCGATGCTCTATCCAAACTGGATAAAGGTTGTAGAAATTGTTAAATCCGCCGGTTTAAGATGCAACATCATTACCAACGGCGTGCTAATAGGTCGTTGGGCACAAGAAATAGTCGATATTGGGCTGGATGAGATTATCTTTTCACTAGATGGTCCCGAAGAAATTCATGACAAAATAAGACGAGTCCCGGGAACATTTAATAAATCTATTGAAGGATCTCATATTCTCAACGATATAAAGCACAAAAAAAATACGACCAAGCCTCTCATCAATATCAACAGCACATTAAGCGAAATCAGTTATAAATATACTGACGAAATTATTTCAATTGCAGAAGGTATAAATACAGACGGACTGACATTTCATCATCTGCTTTTTCTACACAAAGACACTACTCGTGATTTTATCAATTTTTTCAAAGAACGATTTGGACAAATCCCAAGTAATTGGTTAGGATTTGTTGTAGAAAAATTACCGGATATAGATATCAGCTATCTAACTGAGAAAATTCATCAAATTCATAAAAATAAATATAAAACCAATGTTACTTTCTATCCCAACTTAAGTGATAATGAAATCAAACAGTGGTATTCACAATTCTCTTTCAAAGCAACATCTTATAAAAACAAATGCTTGAGCCTATGGATGACAGCATACATTTTCCCGGATGGTTCAGTGAGGCCATATCATACAATGAACTATTCTCCTGGAAATATTAAACATGAAAAGTTTACAGCAATATGGAACAATTCAAAATACAGAGAATACCGTAACTATATTAAAAAGAACAAATACTTTCCGATTTGTTCCAAAGGTTGCACTGAACTCTTTAGATATTGACGGGAAATAAACAATTGACAAAATGTTAGTTAATACTTAAATTAATTTAAAAGAGGTGGATAATGCCAATAAGAAAAATTTTAATTGTTGATGATGAGCAAGATATCGTCGAACTTCTCGATGACTTTCTAATTCAAAAGGGATATGAAACTGCAAAAGCGTATACAAAAAGGGAAGCTTCTGAACAGATAGATAAATTCAAACCCGGCATTATACTTTTAGACATAAAACTACCAGATGGTGATGGTATCGTCTTTCTTAAAGAAATAAAACAGAAATATCCCAATATAGAAGTTATTATGATAACAGGTCTCGCAGATAAAGAAATTGCATTAGAAGCTTTAAAAAATGGAGCAGCAGATTACATTTGCAAACCGATAGATTTCAACTATCTTTCTATTAGCGTACTCTCAAAGGTTATTTCATCATACAGAGAAAAAACATAAATAAGTTTACTAAAAAAAGCCACAAAATGCACATACCGGAGGCATCCCAATGGGAAAACACACAAAAATTCTTTTTATAATTTCAATATCCTCCGGCTGGCGGATGTCTTTCCATTGGAATCTCTATGAGTCGTATGACCTTCGTGATCGACAATATCTACATGCATTTTTTATCGTACGATCCCTCTGAAGGCAGTTGTTGTAAATCGTCCTTTTTAAAACGGACTCATAAACATAATCGTAAATGTTCACGGATGTAAGTGTAAACCCCGTTAGATATGAAAGCACAGAAGTATCAATCAGTTAAACAAAACAGATTTAGAAACAGAGAACAATTATCTAACAGGGTAAATAAAGAAAAATGGGAAATAAGGAAAAATGGAAAAAGAAGAAATAGAGAAATTGATCCCGATTAATTCAGCAATTTTATCACCATAGTAAATTAGATTAATAACCGTGCATGAATGTTGAA
>CAYTUQ010000066.1:0-18881 GCA_964441235.1 uncultured bacterium
AAGATTTTTTTAAATGTAACATCATTAAACTCCTTATATTATTTTTTTAAAATTAGGTCTAATGGAAAAAAATGGTTGCTAAAATGGTAAATAATTATATAATAAATATTTATTTGTAATTGATAAAATAAAACAGGTGTTAAAAATGAGTAAAAAGTACTGTCCTAAATGTTCATCTTGCCGAGTAAAAAAACGGCAGAAGAAGTGGTAAACAGAGGTATTTCTGCTTAACCTGTGGTAGTGTATTTGAGAATAAGAAACGTAGTAATAGGAAATTTCTTGAAGTTCTATGGTATCAATACAGTCATGAAAACCAAACATATAAAATGTTGGGAAAGCGATATGGAATATCAGGTAGGAGTATTAAGAAAAGTCTGGATAATGTTACTGTATTTCTTCCAGAATATACACCAAGAAAAACAATTCTACTTATGGATACATGTTACTTTGGAAGAAGTTTTGGAGTAATGGTTTTTAGAGATCATTATAAAGGGCTGAATATATACTGGAAATATGTTAAATATGAAACTATTCAAGGTTACAAAACAGGTGTTGAGTTTTTAACAAAGAAAGGGTGGCAGATATTAGGAATTGTATGTGACGGTAAACGAGGGATGTTCAGAGCATTTGGAGCGTTACCTGTTCAAATGTGCCAATTTCACCAAATGTCTATTATTACCCGATATATTACTAAGAATCCTAAAATAGAGGCTGGGATAAATCTTAAAACAATCGTAAGTAAGCTTTCACAAACTAATCGAGAAGAGTTTAAATTAATGTTAGATAATTGGTATAAAATATGGGGAGAATTCCTTCAAGAGAAAAGTTATAATCCGGAAACAGGGAAATGGCATTATACTCACCGAAGACTCCGTAGTGCTTATCGAAGTTTAAAAACAAACCTTCCGTATCTTTTTACTTATCTTGATTATCCAGAATTAGAAATGCCAAATACAACTAATTCACTAGAAGGAGTTTTTTCAAATTTGAAAACCAAATTGAGAGTTCATGCAGGTCTAAAACAGCAAAGAAAAATCAAACTTATCAATGAAATCTTATCAAATTAGCAACCATTTTTTTCCATTAGACCTAAAAATACAAATGAAAAATATATTAGTTCCATACCACCTAAAACCCAATTTTCTACGACGAAACTTCAAACTCACTTACAGTATATTCATAATACTTGCAACAATATTTATCTTATCATTAAGTTGTACCAATCGAAAAGAAAATGTTTTAGCAGTTGTTGGAGATCGCACAATCAATGAAAATCAATGTGCTGGCGAAAGGATATGTGATCTTGGTGTCTGAATGAGATAATGTGAAAGAATATTTTCAATAACCGGATTAATCGAAAAAATCCTGAAATATTTCTTTAAAGTATTTTATCTCATTTGTAAAACCAGTTCTTTCGATGCTTTTGACTTCAAACAACACAAGAAAATATTCAGGAAAATTTGTATTTATTTTTTGGACTTCTTCCACAAATCTCGCACGAAGTTCAGAATTACCCAGCATTTTCGTTCGTTCTATACGGCCACCATATCCAAATCCTAAAATAAACATAAGATTTTCGTTCGAGAATCCTGGTATTTTAATCAATAGCGAGTAATCCACATTATATTTGTTCTTCTGTTCATAAGGTGCTTCAATTCGGAGAAACGTATTCAGTGTGTCGCCATCTTCGCCAATAATATACAATCGCTCGTCTGGGAGATATTGATAACGAATGGGTGTTTTATAGATTATCTTATTTAAAATTCGTAAATTTTTTAATTCACCAATATAGATGATATTATGGTTTCGAATTTCTTCTAAGGAAAGCATTGAAGACATATACAAGGATACATTATTCTGAAATTGATAAACAATTGGAAGAATATCCATTAGATTATTGATGCCGCCAAAAGGAATCCCAGTTATTTCTGACTTCCACAAGTTTGCATTGGGATATTGGATTAAAAAATTGGATAAGTCATTCTCAGAATTAATTTCCCAGTCTTGAATTATGCGATATCGTTTAAATTCTGGGCAGTACTCATCCAACAAAAAGTCGTCTCCTAAAATGATGGAGACAGGATAACCGTTTTCAAAAAAAGAACTCCAAATCTTATCTTTAGGATCGACAAAGTTTGGTGCATGAAGAACTGAAGATATATGGTTTAAATAGATTTGACGATAGATGAGGTAAAAGTTTAGAAAGAGGAGTAATAAAATAGTGACGATTTCCCAACGTTTTAAGAATGAAATCACTTGGTTAGATTTTTGGAGTTCCTGAATCTTCGAAGATATGAATTTAATCTCATAATGTCCTTTGGGAATGAATAATCTTATTTCATCTCCCTTACTCTCATTTTCATAATAGTCATCCAGTTTTTTACGTAACATATGAATGTGGTACCGCACAGTAGAATCTTTATTTGAATTAAAACTGGAATCCTTCCCGAATACTTCAATAGCGATGGTTATTTCTTTGGGAATGTTATTTGATAAAGTCGACTCTACCAGGTAAGAGAGCAGATTTTTATATAAAGGTGAGTCTTTGAAATCCTTGCTTTGCAGTAAAGTATGTAATATAGATTTTTTTGCTTCGTCAGTAGGCATATTTTTATAAGACTTTAAATTTGTCATAGTATTAAATATAAAAAAATAACAATAAAAATCAAGTGTTAGGTTTCAAAAAATGATTTATTTCACTTCTGGTATTTTGTATCTCAACATTGTTAAAACGGTTTTATAACGGTTTTATTATTGTGTATTTAAGAATTCTTTATTACAATTCTAAAAACATAAATTGAAATCGAGAGAAGGAGATTTATTATGAGAAAGGTGAAAAATTATTTCTTCAATTTTGTTATCGGGTTAGTGGTCATAATGACTATAGGTCTTATTTGGCATCAACCTGTTCATGCCCAGGAAACAGGAAAAATTTCAGGTAAAGTGATTGATGCAGAAACAGGTGCCCCGCTTCCCGGTACTAATGTATTTTTGGAAGGGACTGACTTCGGTTCTGCAACCGATCTAAATGGGTTTTATGAAATTAAAAAAGTTCCTGCAGGTGATTATACTTTATCCGCTGCTTTTATCGGATATGAGGAAATGACTCGGGAAATTACGATAACTGCAGGAGAGGAGCTAAAGGTTAATTTTTCCATGAAACCAACGATTCTCCTTGGCGAGGAAATAGTGGTTGTCGGATACGCTACACAGCAATTGAGGGATGTTACAGGCTCCATATCCATGGTGAGGTCGGAAGAACTGAATACGGTTGCCGCTACATCGGTTAATCAAATGCTAAAAGGCAAAGCGCCGGGTTTAATTATGACTCAAAGAACGGCTCAGCCTGGAGGTGGTGTGAGTGTTAACATTCGTGGCGCCATCTCTCCAGAAGGAAACAACGACCCACTTTATGTCATTGACGGGGTGCCGATTACGAACTTCGACTCGTCCGTTCCGGGTCTCAATGATGATCAGCTGGGATATTATGGAGGTATTGACCAAGACCCTTTGAGTTATCTAAACCCTTCCGATATCGAATCGGTTACCATACTGAAGGATGCGAGCTCAACCGCCATATATGGCTCAGCCGCAGCAAATGGGGTGGTTTTTATAAACACTAAGGCTGGCAGAGCAGGCGATATTCAAGTGCACTACCGCGGTAACTTTACGGTACAGACACCAGATAACTACTTTCCTATGTTAAATGCCCAGCAATTTATGC
The DNA here is from genome assembly GCA_964441235.1 of uncultured bacterium. Taxonomy (GTDB): domain Bacteria; phylum Fidelibacterota; class UBA2242; order UBA2242; family UBA2242; genus BS750m-G69. The sequence continues at coordinate 3,725 of CAYTUQ010000066.1, forward strand.
AGGAGCAGACTCGATTGTCTCATGACCGCTACCTGTGGGAGAACAATATAGCGCCTTATGGGACTACGGATCCGGCAAGTGTTGCGGCATTTACCCCACTTTTTTCAGACAGTGAAATCAGTTCCGCGGGCGTTGGAACCGACTGGTTCGATCAAATCATGAGAACTGGCCATGTCAAAGAGCATACCGTCTCCATAAGCGGCGGCACCAAAAGCACTCGGATCTATACTTCGCTAAATTACCAGGAAAACCAGGCAGTTCTTAAAAGTTCCACGTTTAAGAGATATGCTGCTAGAGTAAACTTAGATCAGGATTTTGGTGATAGGGTGCATCTGAGTCTTAAGTCGACGGTTAGTCGCCTAGCTGGAGATAACGCATCATCGGGTGATAATGCCGGTGGGGCGGAGAAATATAACATGATCCAGGCCGCTTATAACTATGCGCCCACCGTAGGGGTAACCGACGCGAACGGAGAGTTCGAATATTCCTACTACCGAATTACGATGAATCCGGCTGCCTTCCTGACCATTACGGATGACGGCAAGACTGATCATATTTTTGCCGCTCCCAATCTGCGCATCAAGTTCTCAGATCGTTTGAAGTTGAATTTAGTGGGACAAGCTGATCTGTCTACATCAAGTCGAAGCTTCTATCTACCCACGATTGCAAACCACTCACAGGTAATAGACGGGATGGCTCAGAAAGGCGAAAACCGCATTGAAAACTATACTGGCGAAGCCTATGCGACCTACGAAAACAATTTCAAGAACAGCAGTCTCACCGTGGTGCTTGGCGCCGGCTATTATGAAACGCAAAGTGAAGGTTCGTCTCTGACTGCCCAGGGCTTTTTCACAGATGCTTTCAAATATAACAATGTAGGCGTTGCGAGCAACCAGCTCATGACGACAATCACCTCCTCTAAGTCGGGCCGGAAAAAATTGTCGCAGTTTATGCGCATTAATTTTGCGCTCCGTGATAAATACCTTTTTTCGTTGGTGGGCCGACGCGACGGATCAAGCATTTTTTCCGAGAACAAAAAATACGGCTTCTTCCCGGGCGTTTCGGTTGCGTGGAGGCTTTCTGATGAGGGTTTTATGCAGTCGCTAGGTGCGATATCAGATTTGAAGCTGCGCTTCGGGTATGGACAAAGCGGCAACGAAAGCGTTCTAAGTGGCAACACGCTTCAGCTTTACAACCCGGGCTATCCGGCTTTGATAGGAAATACCGAGTATAACGGTGTGTCATTGTCGCAAGTGGCCAATCCGAATCTCACGTGGGAGACCAACATTAGCATTAATACCGGGTTGGACTTCGGCTTATTTGATAACAGACTCCGCGGTACCGTGGAGTATTATCAAAGAACCGCCGAAGATCTACTGGATTTTAACCCGCTACCTGCCAATAACGCTGTTGGGCTCGTAGCGGACAATGTCGGCTCAACCAGAAGCCGGGGAATAGAGCTTTCACTTAAGACGTTAAATATCGTCACCGACAAATTTCTTTGGTCGAGCAACTTGAATTTTGCGACTTTCAAAAATACTTGGGTAGAAAGAAATACCCGAGTACCGTTGGCGTCATATATTGGAGAGAAGGATCCCATCCGTGCTATCTACGGTTTTGAGACGGACGGAATTATCAAAAGCGCTGACGACATTCCCACTCATATGCCCGATGCAGATCCGGGAAATCTAATATATGTTGATCAAAACGGAGACGGGGTTCTCGACATCGAGGACGTCGTTCTGATCGGGAATGAGGATCCAGACTGGAGCTTTGGGCTTAGCACTTTCATCTCGTACGGAAGTTTCGATGTGAATATTCATCTTTACGGCATGCTGGGAGTCACCAGGGTCAACAATTATCTGCCGACTGTGGGTAGTCGTCTTTCCCAACCAGTGAGCCCGGAAAACTCGGTGATATTTGCCAGAGATGTCTGGTCAAGCAGCAATCCGGATGGAACAATACCGGGCGTCGCCGCGAATCCGTACAACGGTAACAATCCCACAGGCTTCAACGATTTCAATCGAGAGGAGCTCAATTTCATTCGCCTGCAAACGATCTCCTTGGGCTACCGCCTTCCGAATTCTATCTTCGGCGCCGGAACCGGCATAAAATCTGCGCGAGTTTTTGTTAATTTGGACAATATGGGCGTGCTGACTAACTATTCGGGTTATGATCCTGAATTAACTGAAGCCAATCCTTATCCGCAGGCCTACGCCACTACTTTCGGCGCGGAAGTTACATTCTAAGGAATTGAACTCTTCAAAATTTAGAGAGGTATGGACCATGAAAATAAGAAAAATCTTTATGTTGCCTGCTTTGTTATTGGCAGGAGTTGTTTTATATGTTAGCTGCTCCAATGTCCTGGAACCTCAGGTATATGATAGCCTCACGCCGCAAAACTTTTTTCAGTCTGAAGCGGACTTCAATCATGCCGTAACGGCCATATATAATGCGTTTATTACCGATTGGGGTACGACGGACCAGGGCGCAGATCAATGGTATTGTTCGCAGTACAACGCAGATCCTAAGAGTTATCTGACCAGAGGTGAGATACTAACCGATGAGGTGGGTACCTCCTTTTATGTGGACTTCACCCAGTACACGTGGGGACCGGCGTCGCTGCAAAACGATGCCATCTATGCTAAAATCCGGTATGTGGCCCGGGCTACAGATACCATCGAAAAAATACAGCAGTCTGATGCCGATGTCCCGGACAACATTAAAAATCGTTATATTGCCGAGACAAAAGCCCTTCGGGGATGGTTGATGTACGCGTTGTATGATTTCTTTGGCCCCGTAAATGTGAAATTGGATCCGGAGACGCTGTATGATGTAGATATCACGCCAAGGCTGCCGCAGGCGGAATATGTAGCGGCTATAGAGAAGGATCTCATAGATGCTATTCCTGACTTAGAAGACAAATATAATGATGATGGTGAAAATTGGGGGCGTATGAGCAAAGGCTCGGCGCGGATGGTACTGCTAAGGCTGTATATGCATGAAAAAGAATGGGCAAAAGCCGAAGCAGTTGGACAAGAAATCATCCAGATGGGGTACTCGTTGCTTCCGAATTATGCCGATGTCTTTATAAACGAAGGGAATAATGAAGTAATTTATGCTGTCCCGTCCGATCCTTCCTCGCCAAACTGGTATATGATGGAGGTACTGCCCCCCAATTTCCAGAGCACCAGCGACGGAAGCATTACACATGACCCCGGTTGGTACGTTCTTTATATGCCCTGGGAGTTTTATGACAAATACGAAGCCGGCGACCTGCGTGCTGCTACAACCATTTTCGACTCGTATATAAATACCGGTGATGTATTAGTCGAAAGAGGCAGTAGCAGATTTTCTGGAGCGATTCCCTTGAAATATACCGTACTTGAAGCTGGTCAAGGACAGAATTTTGATCAGGTTGTCTTTCGTTATGCCGAAGCGTTGTTGTCGGTTGCCGAGGCGATCAATGAACAACGAGGTCCGGGCGAGGCTGAACAATACGTGAATCAGCTTAGAAGCCGCGCAGGAGTAAGTGACGTGGCTGGCCTTGGCAAGGACGAAATGCGAGACTTTCTACTAGATGAAAGAGGTAGAGAGCTCTATCTCGAGGGTTCAAGAAGAGAGGATCTGATCCGTCATGACAAATTAATTGAATATGCTCAGCTGAGAGGAATAAACGCCCAACCCCATCATGTTTTGTTCCCCATACCTTCAGATGTCATTATACAGGGAGGTGGGACTATCGAGCAAAATCCAGGATACTGATAGTAAACCGAAAACGAGCCCGTCTGCGTCTATTCGCATGTGCTAATCACTGAACAGAAAATTGCCGGCGGGCCGTCTTCTCACTAATTTCATCGGGCAGACACGCAATAAGGTAAAACAATAAATGAGCAGTGGTTCGCGTTCAACCTTCAAAACCATGATAGTTTATCTCAGGAGAATAGCTCAATCCCTGTTTTTCATTACCCTTTTTGCTCTTTACACGTGTGCCGGAAAGAAGATCACTGAAGTTGAAGATGAGGAAAATGATGTGCACACCGAAACTGAGCCTTCGCGTCACTTCTATACGATGGACGAATTTGTGATGGGAGCAGATCTCTCGTATGTCAATCAGGTTCTGGACCACGGAGGAGTATACCGCGACTCCGGATCTGTTATGGATCCCTACCAGATATTCGCAGATTACGGCACGAATGTCGTGCGCCTGAGGATATGGCACGATCCGGAAATCACAATGGAAGTGTATGGAGAATCCGCAACACAGATGTACAGCGATCTCCATGATGTGGCAAAAAGTATCGCAAGGGCAAAGGGACAGGAGATGGCGGTAGCCCTCGATTTTCACTACTCCGATTATTGGGCGGATCCGGGTTGGCAGGCAATACCAGAAGCCTGGAAAGAGATCAAGGACCTTGCGGTGCTGCAAGATTCTGTTTATCAATACACCAAAAGAACACTGCTCCATCTGAATGAAAGAGGTCTGATGCCTGAAATGGTTCAGATCGGAAATGAGATCAATTGCGGTATGCTTTTTACCAACGCCCCCTCAGGGTTTCCTGCCCTCAATGCATGCGACGGGAATTGGAAAAATCTTGGAGGGGTGATCAATAAGGCCATTCATGCGGTAAGAGAAGTATCGGAATCTTCTGATATTAATACCAGGATCATTCTCCACATTGCGCAACCGGAGAACGTGGAATGGTGGTTTGACAATATCACCGGGACTGGAGGCGTAACCGATTTTGACATTGTTGGTTTTTCCTATTACGCCCGATGGTCCAATGTGTCACTGGCAGAAATCAGCACGAGGGTCGCGAACTTTCGGGGGAAGTTTGGCAAGGATGTCATGATCATGGAAACGGCATATCCATGGACGATGGAGAACGCCGACAGCTATGCCAATATCTTTGGTTCAGCCAGTCTGGTACAAGGTTATCCTGCGACACCGGAGGGGCAGAAGAATTACCTGATCGATCTGACACAGGAAGTCATTGCCGGCGGTGGCAAAGGTATTTTCTATTGGGAACCGGCTTGGATAACATCCAACCTCAAGGATCCGTGGGGAACCGGTTCCTCATGGGAGAACAATGCCTTCTTTGATTTCGATGGCAATGCGCTTCCTGCTTTCATTTTTATTACCTATAACTACGATTTTAAAAATTGATTTTAAGGAAAATAATGGAAATAACTTTGAAATGGATAAATACTCGCGGACGTGTGAGTATCTCTTCCTGGATGCTCGTGCCGCTGCTGTTCATGCTGTGCTGCGATGTGGTATGGGCAGTTCAGACTAACCAAACCAGTACTTCGAGTAAGGCGAAAATTATTGTTGAGGATGGACTACTAAAATACCGCGATAAAGGCAATGAGGCGGCGTTTTTTGGAGTTAACTATTCGACTCCATTTGCCCACAGCTATCGGGCGCTGAAGAAGCTGGGTAAAAATCATAAAGAAGAAATTGACAAGGATGTGTATCACTTTGCCAGGCTCGGATTCGATGGTTTCCGCATTCATATATGGGACACGGAAATCAGCGACAGCCTGGGCAATCTGGTGAATAATGAACACCTCCAGTTGCTGGACTATTTGCTCTGGAAACTGCAGGAAAGAGGCATCAAGATTATTCTAACTCCCCTGAATTTTTACAATAACGGGTATCCGGATGGGGCCACTCCTACCAGTGGTTTCGCCAATTATATATCAAAGGGGGAAGCTCCTAGGAATAAGGCGTTTTGGCCGGTCATTAAACGCTATCTGTCGCAATTCATTAATCATGTCAATCCATATGTGGCTCAATCTTATGCTGAGAATCCTAATATCATCGCGGTGGAAATAATAAATGAACCTGCCCACGGGGGAGAGCTGAGCGCAATTACCAATTTTATAAATGACATGGCCGATCACGTCCGTAGCGCCGGATGGGAGAAGCCGGTATTTTATAATATCTCTCAGAATCCCGGAGTAGCCGAGGCAGTCATGAATGCCAAAGTCGACGGAGTCGGCTTTCAGTGGTATCCAGCTGGATTGGTGGGCGGGGCAGAAATAAAGAACAACTACCTGCCCTATGTCGATGCCTATACAATTCCCTTTAAAGATGAACCGGCGTTTAAATCGAAAGCCCAAATGGTCTATGAATTCGATTCCGCCGATGTACTGCATTCTTACGCTTATCCGGCCATGGCCAGAAGCTTTCGGGAAGCTGGCTTTCAGTGGGCCACCCAGTTTGCCTATGATCCGCTGGCCATAGCCTACGCCAACAGCGACTACCAAACACATTATCTGAACCTGGCCTATACGCCCTCAAAAGCCATAAGTATGTTGATTGCTTCGATGGTCTTTCATCACGTCCCGCTCCACAAATACTTCGGCAGCTTTCCGGCAGATACCCTTTTTGGGGACTTCCGGCTCAGCCATACTCTGAATCTGAGCGAAATGAACTCCGATACGGCTTTTTATTATTCCAATCATACGCAGACTGCACCTCGTAATCCACAGCGTCTGAAGCACATCGCCGGTGTGGGATCTTCTCCGGCGGTCTCCTATGAAGGGCTGGGCATTTATTTCCTGGATAAGTTGGAAGACGGTATTTGGAGGCTGGAAGTGATGCCGGATGCTGTCCACAGTCGCGATCCCTTTGAACGTCCCTCTTTTAGCAAACATGTCACCCATATAGATTGGCGCGACCATCATATGAAAATAGAACTGCCCGATCTGGGTGGTTCCTTCCGTATCCAGAGTTTGAATGTTGGAAATGAACGTATTACTCAGGTCAAGAACGGATCATTTACCATTTCGCCCGGTTCGTACCTGCTTACTCGGAATGGTAAAAACAATAACCGCTGGACGGCCAAAAGTAAAATGGGCTATATTGAACTCGGGGAGTTCATTGCCCCTGCACCGACACTTGATGGTGTTATGGTAAAACATGCTCCGCATGTAGCAGTGGAGACAGGGAATCCAGTTCAGATTTCGGCTATCGTGTCCGGCATAAATGCGGCTGATAGGGTATGGCTCATCGCCGGAAGCGGCTGGCGCCCCCGACGAATTCCAATGCAAGAGAACAAACCGTGCGTCTTTGAAGCACAAATTCCGGCAGACATTGTGAATAGCGGATTTTTAAACTATTGGATTGTTATTGAGCAGAAGGACAAGAAGGTCACTTTTCCTGGGAATCATCCGGGATCGCCTTCGGATTGGGACTATTATTATGATGAACACTGGGAAGTTCCGATAGTCCATTCGACCAGCTCGGTGGAGCTTTTCAATGCCCGTAGAGACCATCGACGGATTGATTATGCTTTTTCTCGGTGGAACAGAAGTTACCAGAGTCGGGTCGTCGCAACCGATGCTCTGGGACAAATGGCTATCCGGTCAATAGTCGCCAACAGGCCTGATAATGGGCCCACACTTGGCTGGAAGATTTATGTTGGAGACAAAGTAGCGGGCCGAAGAACCTCTCTTGATTCATTTGGTAATTTGGTCGTTAAGGCGAAGTCAACCAATGGAGGCCATGTTGTTCTTAGGATTATTCTAGTTGATAGAAATGGAGGAGCTTTCAGCACCCCCGTTACAATTACCAGCAACTATGCTAATCACTCCGTTTCCTTTGACAAGTTCAAGTTCGGTTCAATGATGTTGCTTCCCAGGCCTTTCCCGCCTTTTCTGCCTTTGTGGTTTAGATCGTCTGAGCTTGCACCGCTTCGGCTCCAAGATATCGAAGAAGTGCAATTTCTGGTTGAACCGAATGTCGAAGACGCTGCCGAGAGCTATGGCTTCGAGATCGAATCGGTGTGGCTTGAACAATAATAGTGACGCGTGACTTATGAAAACTTTAAAGTCGTAAAGTGGAGAGTTCGATAACATCATGTTACAACTAGCAACCATGTTCTTTGTTTTCATTGTGGGCTTATCTTGGATGCCAAACTGGGCCGACGCTCAATCCCGCCAGCATCTTTCCATAGATCTGAACTGGAAATTTGTTCAAGCCGACCCGGCGAATGCCCAAGAACCGGGTTTTGGCGATAAGAGCTGGCGAACGGTAAATGTACCGCACGATTGGAGTATCGAGGGAACATACGATCAAAGTGCTCCTGGTGGTGGTAATATCGCTTATCTTCCTACCGGCATCGGTTGGTATAGAAAGCACTTCACTGCCCCGGAAAATGCTCTAACAGGAAATGTTTGGATTCAGTTTGACGGGATCTATATGAACAGCGATGTCTGGATCAACGGGCATCATTTGGGTCACCGTCCTTATGGATATTCGACTTTTTATTATGATCTGACTCCCAATCTCCATGAGGGGGAGAATGTTCTTGCGGTCAGAGTTGACAACTCCATGCAGCCGAATTCCCGCTGGTATACGGGCTCCGGCATTTACCGGCACGTCTGGTTCATTGTGGCTGATCGATTGCATATCGGACATTGGGGGATTGCGGTGACTACTCCCTCGGCCACTTCGGATTCCGCTGTTGTGGTCGTGAAAACGCAGATCGAGAATGAGTACAAAGAAGTTCGGACAGGGACGCTCACAAGCGAATTGATGGGTACCGATGGAGAGCTGGTAAGCCAAGCAGAACAATCTTTTAATATTGAACCAGAACAGGATCTGCAACTTATAGACACTCTTAGGGTGAACGCACCAAGACTCTGGTCAATCGAGTCAACGAATCTATACGCACTTCGTTCAACCATTCGCAGCAATGGCAGGGTAGTGGATCAGGTGACCACACCAGTGGGCATCCGTGAGATTCGATATGATACGAACAGAGGCTTTTTTCTCAATGGCAAACAGGTGAAAATGCATGGCGTGAATCTGCACCACGATGGAGGACCGGTAGGCGCCGCGGTTCCTGAAGGGGTATGGGAGCGCCGATTGAGGACGCTTAAGCAGATGGGCGCGAATGCCATCCGGACGGCTCATAACCCCCCGGCGCCGGAATTTCTCGACTTATGTGACCGGATAGGTTTTTTGGTGATGGACGAGGCGTTTGATGAATGGACGGTTGGGAAGCGAACTTCTTCGTATCATCTCTATTTTGATGAATTGTACAAACAAGATCTTGCAGCCATGATACTTCGTGACCGCAATCATCCCTCCGTTGTTTTGTGGAGCGTTGGCAATGAAATTGGCGAGCAGACTACCGAGAACGGCACACAAGTATTGAGGAAACTGTTGGACATTTGTCATCAATTGGATCCCAATCGGCCGGTCACCGCAGGTTGCGATCATATTGCTGATGACCGCAAGCCAACCAAAACCGAGTTTCTCGAGGCATTGGATATCGTAGGTTATAATTATGTGGATCGGTGGCATGAACTTCGCGAATTGTATTATACGCCGGATAAATTGGCACATCCGGGTTGGAAGATGATTGGGACGGAGAGTTCAAACATTTACGGCATTCGCGGCAGTTATACATTGGGTGATAATCTCGACACGGTACGGCCCAATTACAACTTCAATATGATCCGTGTGGAACAGTTATGGAAGTTCGTCACGATGCATGACTATGTGATAGGAGATTTCATGTGGACCGGGATCGATTACTTGGGAGAAGCGCGGTGGCCGTACAAGCATGCATCGAGTGGCGTCCTGGATCTGGTCGGCTTTAAGAAAGACTCTTACTATTTCTACAAAAGTCAATGGACCGAAGAACCGGTCCTGCACGTCTTTCCGCACTGGAACTGGCCAAACAGAGAAGGCCAGGTTATCCCCGTGCTGGCATATACCAACTGTGATGCAGTCGAATTGTTTGTGAACGGAAAGTCTTTTGGAGAAAAAAGGTTGGAGTTTCCCCGGCAGGGAACGTCAGGGGGCTGGAACAGTTACGAGAGACCTCGGGCATTTCCCACCACAACCGATCTGCACCTCTCCTGGGATGTCCCCTATGAACCCGGTGTGTTGAAAGCCGTAGGGAAGAGAGAAGGCCAAGTGGTTGTCACTAAAGAGGTTCGGTCCACTGGCACGCCGGCTGCGATTCAACTGTCGCTGGACCATGAGACGCTGCGCGCTGATGGCGAGGATGTCGCGCATTTGCAGGTAGAGATTATCGATTCTGACAGAAATGTAGTGCCAATAGCCGACAATCTCTTGTACTTCGATATTGAAGGTGAGGGCCGTATCATTGGGCTAGGCAATGGCAATCCAACTGATCATGATCTCCATAAGGCATCACAGCGACACGCCTTTAACGGTCTCGGTCTGGCTATTATTCAATCTACAAGAACTGCAGGGAAGATACATGTCCAGGTCAATTCACACAAACTGAAAGGGGGTGAGATAGAGATAATTACGAGGAAACCACAAGATACACAAATGGTAATCGAATGAAGTTTCACACGAGTATCACTTTTTCAAAACTAATCACAAAATGTAGGAGGATTATTGTTATGAATACCTTATTACCGAGTCAAAATCGTACCAGCACACTGAAAAAGGGAACAGTCACATTAGTAGGTGTGCTGAGCGTTATGTTGCTCTTCGCAACGAACGTGTTATTCGCTCAGGAATCTATTGCACTCATAAATCCGAGCTTCGAAGAGCCGGGCGTAGAAACGAAAAACTGGGCAGAGATCCCGGGATGGAGCCTCGATTCTCTTTCCATCGATTCGGGTGTTTCGGAGAATCCGCTAGCCACCGACGGCACTTTTGGCGCCTGGCTCGATAGCGACGACGGCGTACTGTGGCAGTTGACGAACTATACAATCCAGGAAGGGGACCTGATCACGCTGAAAGCAGACGTGCGGAATAGCTGGCAGACGACCATATTCGATTTAGTGCTCTATTATGACGACAACGGCACCCGTGTTCCCGTGGCTACAACAACTGGTGACTTCGAAGGGTTTGTTGACGCCTTTTTGACGGAGTTTACGGTGACGTTTTTAGCCGCCAGTGCCCCGGAAGCTGTGGGACACCTGCTGGGAGTTGCCATACACAATACAAGTGTTCCTAACTCCTTTATTGAAATGGACAATTTCCGGCTGAGTAGAGACACGGTCACTCAGGAATCTATTGCACTCGTAAACCCGAGCTTCGAGGAGCCGGGCGTAGAAGAGAAAAATTGGGCAAACATCCCCGGGTGGAGCCTCGATTCTCTTGCCATCGATTCGGGTGTTTCGGAGAATCCGCTAGCCACCGACGGCACTTTTGGCGCCTGGCTCGATAGCGACGACGGCGTACTGTGGCAGTTGACGAACTATACAATCCAGGAAGGGGACCTGATCACGCTGAAAGCAGACGTGCGGAATAGCTGGCAGACGACCATATTCGATTTAGTGCTCTATTATGACGACAACGGCACCCGTGTTCCCGTGGCTACAACAACTGGTGACTTCGAAGGGTTTGTTGACGCCTTTTTGACGGAGTTTACGGTGACGTTTGCAGTCGCAACTGCCCCGGATGCAGTGGGACACCTGCTGGGAGTTGCCATACACAATACAAGTGTTCCGAACTCCTTTATTGAAATGGACAATTTCCGGCTTAGTAAAGTCGCCGCACCCACATCAGTCGAAAGGATTGAGAGCTTACCCAATTCTTTTGTTCTGGCGCAGAATTATCCCAATCCGTTCAACCCAGTAACAACGATTAATTACGAAGTGGCTGAAAAATCCCTTGTTCAGATTAGCGTTTATAATCTGATGGGACAATTGGTAACAACACTTGTTAATGGACAACAGTTTCAAGGAATATATTCCATTCAATGGAACGGAAAAGACTTCAATGGGAATGAGGTTCCTTCAGGGGTCTATTTTGCCAAAATGGTGGCTGGTTCCTTTGAACAAATCAGGAAATTGACACTGATTCGATAGCTCAAAGCCGTACTCAATCGACCTCCCGAAGGTTAAACCTTCGGGAGGTTATTCAAATTCATGAAATTGAAAAATATTTTAGGAATAGTATATATATTCTTGCTTTTTGTAGTCGAAGCTCAATTTTTGCATGCGAACTCAGAGGAAGTTCTATGTTATCAGAGTAGTGATTCAATCAAATTTATAAAAGGCGCAGACGTCTCTTTTATTCCCCAAATCGAAGATTTAGGCGGCGTATATAAAGAAAACGATACTTCCAAGGATCATCTTGATTCCGAAATAACGGTGAATTTTTAATTGGCACAAAACTATCCCAATCCATTTAATAATCAAACCAGGATAGACTATAGATTGGAAAGTTCAACTTTTATCACTCTGAAAGTCTATAATATTCAAGGCAAATTAGTTTCAACGCTTGTGCAACGTCGTCAGCCTGCAGGTAATTATTCAATTGTATGGAAAGCCCAACAGGCAGATGGGACATCACTGGTATCGGGAATTTATTTTATAGGTTTAGAGACAGATTATGGCATTGAAACGCGCAAGACTCTTTTACTGAAATAAATCAGAAAGAAATCAAATGAATAAACTCAAACATATAAAATGTATTATCCTTTTTGGACTACTTATTGTAACAACGAATCTAACATTAATAAAAGCGGAAGAATGGCAGCCTAAAGCTACGAATCGTCAAAGAATAAATTTTAATGCTAATTGGCTTTTTTTTCGAGGGGTGATAAGGGAGAATGCAGCTAAACATCCATCCTTCAAGGACATAAATTGGCAGGCAGTTCATTTGCCTCATTCTCCCCTGATAACGCCACTCAGGCATCCCTGGAAACCGGATAACGAAGGAATAAACTGGTATCGCAAACATTTCCAATTGCCTGAGGCACATAAGGGACGTAAAATATTTATAGAGTTTGAAGCGGCGGATCAGGTCGCTGATGTTTGGATAAACGGCGCCCATCTTGTAACGCATGTAGGCTCGTATTTGCCTTTTACAATTGATATTACAGATTATATAAAATTAGGTAATCATACTAATGTTATTGCTGTCAAGGTAAACAATTTTACTGATAAAGATATTCCTGTTTATGGAAATTGGATTAGTCATGGTGGTCTATACAGGGACGTTCATTTGCATATTACCGATCGGCTTCATATTACAGATGCTGTGTATGCAAAGAAAACGGCTGGTGGTGGTGTCTTTGTCACCTATCCACTGGTAAACGAATCTTTTGCGCATATTAACATAAAAACGCATGTTTTAAATGAATATCAGCAGGCAAAAAACTGCAAAATAAAAACACATCTTGTTGATGCAAATCACCGCCTGGTTTCCACGGTTGAAGATCAACAAATTATCAATGCGGGAGATGACTATACATTTGATCAGCTAATACAGCTGACTGATTTTCATCTCTGGTATCCGAATCATCCTTACCTTTATAAAATCCAAACGAAAATTTTTGATGATGAAGTATTGGTGGATCATTATCAGACTATAATCGGCATCCGACGAATCCAATTTAGTCATGACGGCGGTTTGACCATAAATGGCGAACGATTTATGTTTATGGGAACCAATCGTGTGCAAGATTATCCCTATGTAGCATGGGCATTCCCAAATTCAGCTCAAAGACGAGATGCTCTTCACCTAAAAGAGGGAGGCTTTCAGTATGTTCGTTCGTCACACAATCCGCAAGATCCTTCGTTTTTAGATGCTTGTGACGAATTTGGAATTCTGGTTATGGATTGTATCCCTGGATTTCAATATATTGGCGGACCTCAATTTCGAGAACATTCATATCAAAATATTAGAGAAATGATCCGAAGGGATCGAAACCATCCTTCTGTGATTCTGTGGGAATTATCGTTAAACGAAACAGATTTCGATTCAAGTTTTGCGGAAAAAGCAATGCGAATTGGTCATAAAGAATATCCAGGAGATCAATGTTTTATTGCGGGTTGGAAATTTCCTTCTATATACGATGTCTTTATTCGGGCATCCCAACACGGTGCCAGAGACTATTCTGAAAACACGCCACTGGTTATTAGTGAATACGGACACTGGGATTATGGCGCCGGCAATAGCACGAGCGACGTCGATAGAGAAGATGGTGAAGTTGCCATGTTGGTCCAGGCACAAAATCATCAAGAATCGTTGAATTTGAATCGCGGATTATCGTTCCTCTGTGGAGATGGTCTCTGGGTTGGCATAGATTTTCAGTGCTTTCCATCCGGAGTGATTGATTATTTTCGAATACCTAAATTTTCTTATTACTTTTATCAAAGCCAGCGGGATCCTCATCTAATTTTAAAAGACATTGATAGTGGACCCATGGTTTACATTGCCAATTATTGGACAGAAAATTCACCTCGAACAGTTACAGTATACAGCAATTGTGATCGCGTGAATTTATATTTAAATGACCAATTGATTGCTTCTCGAGAGCCTGATACAGGAATATTTACAGATAATTTATTACATCCCCCTTTTACTTTTCATGATATTCCTTTTAAGCCGGGAGAATTAAAAGCAATTGGTTATATGGATAACGAAAAGGTAGCCTCACATAGTAGACGGACTCCTGGGCAAGCAGAATTTATTGATCTTCGTTTTGATCTCAAAGGTGCTGCAATGGCAAATGGAGAAAACATGTTTTTTGTGTATGCTTCAGTTGTCGATGAAAGCGGTACAATTGTACGTGACGTTCAAAAGGAAATATTATTTGGCGTAACAGGTTCCGGTATATTAATAAGCCCTGAACGAGTAGAAACCGAAGCAGGAACAGCTACGGCATTGATTCGGACTACTACTCAATCCGGACAAATTGTTATTAAAGCCAAAACTGAAGGTCTGCAAGAAGCTGTTGTTTCTAAAAATTGTATTAATAGCATTAGCACATCTTATTTATTCAGGTAATTGAGCAGGTAATTGAGTAACATTTGGACTAAAATGAAAGTTTTTTATATAATATTATCGAATGGAAAGTATAAAAACTTTTGCAATTATAAACAGTTACTGGAGAAGTTATACATTTTTCAGACAGTTTCGTTGGCCAAAAAAGCCCCATTGTCCACGATGTAAAAATACTGTTCTTTGGAAATTGAAAGACAACTGTTTTAAGTGGAAACTAAGTACTCTTTGTGATTTGTGCGATTAGTGTTTTTGCGATGTAATAATTTTTGTTTATCAATTAGTAAGGAACTAACTCAGCGCGAGCGTTGGGGTAGTTCCTTTGTTTCTTTTGGGTTTTTCATAAATTTTTAAGAGATATCACAAAGTAATTTGCTTTAAATATTGATATAGGCAAATTCGCACTTAGTAAAAGTAGGT
>CAYTUQ010000067.1:0-16845 GCA_964441235.1 uncultured bacterium
TGATAAATTACTATGAATGAAAAATTTATTCTATTACACCCCCTAAATATCTAAAGTAAAATTACAGCAAATAGTGAAAAGGCGATTATGCCGGAGTGTATTTATTTAAAGGAGTCAGAAAACCATATCGAGCCAAGAGATTGCTTTTTTTTGTTTTTTTATAAACGATCTTTAAAATCATTTGGTTTTCTTTTTGAGAAATAGACATTATATGCAAGTGGAATATTTACAAAATCTAATAGACAGTTCCTTAAATTTCCATTTAGTGGAAATATATATCGAAAACATGGAAAATAAGACAAACTTTTTCCATATTTTAAATCATATTTCGCAAATAGATAGAAAAAAAGTCCATGCTAATGTTTAATATATGGAAAATTTTCCATCTATTGAAAATGATAAGCGGACCGCTCGCTGGCGCTCACTCTCGCTTCGCTCGTCCGCTTATCGGGCTGCGAGATGAGCCGATTGAGCTTCATAGGCTCCGCTCACGCTCCGCCTATCAAGCTCAATCGAGCCGACCCCCTTCGGGCTTCGTTCCGCTCGGTCGGTTGGCACGGAAAATTGCATTGAAATGCAATTTCCGCCCCCAACCGACTGCGGCTCATCTCGCAGCCCGTTAGACATATATATTACCAGCGAAATATTACAAAACGAAAAATATTGACGAAAAAATGATAGTCCTGAAACCACCCTGAGAACAAACAAAATATAACCATACAGTATTAATTTAAACCTATTAGAAAAAAGAGATATTTATGAGATATTTACCCACAATTTCAATATTATTAATAATTCTTAGTACCTTAATCAATTGTAATAGAGATACTGGTGGACCCGGTAATTCTGATGATTGCCTTCAATACGGTGAAAATGCATTATTACCCTCTGAAATTGGTAACTACTGGAAATACTCTATGAAAGTTTATACTTCTTTCACTGATTCTGTAACATACTCTATTGTTGAAACATTAACAGTAAATCACGAAGATAGGGATTACAAATTATTTATTGCAAAATACGATAACGAGGGTAGTGAGCCAAATTGGTTATATTGGAATGGACCGGATGGTTTATACTCAATGGGAGGCTTAACTAAAACTGATACAATGATTTACCCTGTTCTTCAATTTAAATATCCTGTAAGTCAAGGTGAGGCATGGGAAGTACCCAGAATGGTATATAATTTGTATGGGAAAGAGTTTTATATCAAAGACACAACAACTTATATCTGTGTTGATACCAATTTCTTATATATCACTCCCTTAGACACATTCCAGACTTATGTCTATATGTTTAAAAGAAGACCGGCAGAAGATGTGCTAGATAAAGAAATATACAACTATTACTACACTCCAAGTATTGGGCTAATTGCCGAAACGATTGGATATGAAGAGGTACATTCTAAAATTGTTCTTTATAAATATTGCCTGCACTTACGGTAATGATCATCATTAAAAACTAAAATGAAAGGGAATTACAATGAGTAAAATAATTAAATTGAAAAGTACTTTCTTTATTATTGCATTTATTTTGATCCAGCTTGATCTGTCAGGGCAAGTTTTAAGTGAATATAACATATTTACCGAATTTGAAGGAACCGAAGAAATCCTTACATCCTACCAACAAAAAATATTGCAACATTTTCGAGATTTTGAAACGACATCTGATATAAGGATAGTTGAATCTCCTTCTGTCTCCGAATTATTATTATCAGAAAGTGTTCAGTTTAGAGACTTTTTGGGAAACAATTATTCTTTTTACAAAAAGATATTTAAAGGAAATTCCGCTATTTATTCCGTATGGTATGGTACTTCAGAAAAGGGAGATGGAGATATGACTTTAGTGGCCTATGACGACAGAGTGACCGGTACAATCAATGTTGATGGGCAATTATATAGAACAGAATCGCTTGGAAATGATTTGAATGTCCTCATTCTTACTGATTATAGTAAATTTATACCACAAGATTTATCGGATTATAATAAAGACAGTTCGGCCAATTATTCTGAATCAAATTCTGAAAATAATGAAGAAGAAAATTTAAAAGTTATGTCCGGTAATAGTCCCGTTATTAGAATACTTATGGCATATACTCCTGCATTTGCGGCAAATCATAATGAGAATGGTTTAATTGCTACCGCAATTGTGGAAACCAATCAGTCTTTTGTAAATAGTGGCGCAAATGTTTCAGTAGAACTTGCTTATAAAAGACAAGTTAATTATACTGAAACTGGCTCTTTTGAAACAGATTTGGAGCGTTTTATCGGGACGACGGATGGTTATATGGATGAAATTCATAATTTAAGAGACAAGTATTATGCTGACGTATGCATGCTTATTCTTGAAACAGGGAACGCATATGGACAAGCTGGTAGGATATATGCTCCTAAAAGTCGTGCTTTTGCTGTTGTCCGTTCTGATGCTGTAACGGGTAGATATACACCTGCACATGAACTGGGACATCTTATAGGTGCACGTCATAATATAGAAGATGATAACACAATGCTGCCTTATCCCTATGGCCATGGATATATTGAGCCTATATGGCCAAGTCCAGACTGCACTTGGATGACAATTATGGGAGTAAATGATTTAAAATATAATGAATTTGGAGTTAGAAGGAAACAATGGTCAAGACCTGGTTATTATGGTAATACGGATACAGCTTATGTCGTAAGAGTTCTAAATGAAGAATCTTATAGGGTCGCAAACTTTTATCCTGTACCTTTCTTTGTTGAAATTACCGGCCCAACATATTTACCATCTGGTGAATCAGGAACATTTACCGCCAATCCTTCCGGCGGAAGCGGCATTTATACCAATTACCAATGGTGGTATCAAAATGATGAGGAAATAATCGAACCTTTTGCAGCAAATACGGTAATTCCTTTAGCACCGCCTCCCGGGGTATGGATTTATCTGTCTCAGTATGAAGGTGAACAGACAATTACAATGGGCCCTTCGTTTGACTTCTCCTTAAAATGTAAAGTCACCGATTCTGATGGGAATACAGCAACTGATATTCATTCGGTAATCGTGGGAGGACCTGCTAAAGATATAGCGAAAAAGATTCCAATTAACGTGATTGAATCAATCCCTGAACAGTTAACTTTAATCGGCAATTATCCCAATCCCTTTAATCCGACTACTTCGATAAAATTTGGATTGCCCGATGCAATGCCTGTTGAAATCTCTATCTATTCTATTACCGGGAAGAAGGTCAGCACATTAATTAATCAGGAGTTGTCTGCCGGATATTATCAGGTGAATTGGGACGGGACTGATAAAAGTGGAAATAAAGTAGCATCCGGGATTTATATCTATACATTAAAGGCAGGATCAAAAAGATTAACGAGTAAAATGATATTTGCAAAATAGTTATTTTCATGAAGATTATAAAAGTACGCCTAACCAGTTCATTCACCTGTCTCCGACAGCGGTTCGATGAATATCAAAGTGAATGTTAAAAAATGAAAGAATTTGAGAAAATCAAAAGCGAAGTGCTTCGATTCTGTCGGGGCAGGCGATGAAATGTCCGTTAGATAACCTTTTTCTTTCCACTCTATTTATCTATCAACAGGGAACTCCTCATGTTTGGGCCAGGGTCTGGGTTCTTCTTTAATCTTTTTAAGAAGCACTTCGATTCCTTTCATCAGTTGTGCATCGTAGCCGCATGCCATTTCTTCTGAATTAAGGTCAACAACAATATCTGGCTCTATACCTACATTTTCCACAATCCACTTCCCATTAGGATCATAGACTCGATAATCAGGTGCAGAGATTCCGCTTCCGTCAATAAGATTAATAAACATAGAAACTCCAACCAGTCCACCCCATGTGCGAGTTCCAATTACAGGTCCCATATTCCGCATTTTGAACTCCATAGGCAGCATATCGCCACCGGAGCCTGCCTGACGGTTAGTCAAACAGACCAGATGCGCACGAGTAACCACTGCCGGTGTTGTCTGGTCGTGAGAGTAACGGCGTGTCCAGTAGGATAATAGTTTTTTATCAAGTCGCTGTAAGAATATATCCGGATCCAATCCACCACCATTAAAGCGACCGTCAATGATGAGTCCCTTTTTACGTGTTTGTGAGTAAAAATACTTTGGGAACTCACGTGCCGAAGCCGTATATGTATCCGGCAGGTGAATATATCCGATCTGACCTTTAGATTCCTTTTCTGCTACTTTACGGTTGTGTTCCACCCAATCGAGGTATCGGAGTGTATAGTCTCTTCTGAGTGGTTTGACTGTAATTTTTTCCGCATCTTTGTGAGTTGGTTTTTTGTTGACTAAAAGCGTTACCTGCTTGCCTGCCAAATCCTGGAAGTAGCTGTAGATATTCTTATCGGCAGTAACTTCCTCCCCATTGACTTGCAGGAGGTAGTCACCTTCCTGAACATTGATGCCGGTTCTCGCAAGCGGCGGAATAATTTCCTGAGTCCAGTCCTGTACGCTATAAATCTTTTTGAATCGGTAACGATTATTTGTTTTATCAATCTTCCAGTCTGCTCCCAGCATTCCTATATTAACTCTATCAGCTTTTCTCTGGTAATCTCCGCCAAAGACATAGGTATGGGAGGTATTCAATTCGCCAATAAGTTCACCAATGATATATCTCACATCTTGCCTGCATGATGCGTTCTTTAGTATCTTTCCGTATTTTTCTTTCATTGCAACCCAATCAAGTCCGTGCATATTGGGTTCGTAATAGAAATCGCGTTCCATTCGCCATGCTTCGTTGAAAATTTGCTGCCATTCTGCCGTCGGGTTGAGCCACATTTTCAAGTCTGATAAGTTAAGAGCCTTACCGGCAGAGTTTTTCTCGGTTGCATCAATAATACCGATAATGTTGCCCTTTTTATAAACAATACTTGAACCATCTGTGGAAAGTTTGTAGCCATCAATGCCCTCAATGACTGTTTCTTCTTTTTTATCTTTTCTCGCAAGAGATCCGTCGGAAAAAGAAAATGCGTAAAGATTTCGATGACCTATAGGTCTAAAATCAAAACGGTTAAAATCTCCCTCATCAGCATTCAGATAAAAAATTGATGATTCATTAGCAGCAAGATTTCGATAATTACCACTCGGCAATGGAAGAGCCTCGATTCTTTCTGATATTCCTTTAAAATCAATGACAACTTGCAAGTCCTTATCTTTCTCATTTTTCTCATTTTTCTTACCTTTTTTATCATCTTTTTTCTCGCTCTCTTTTTCATCTTTCATCTCTTCCTCGTCGCTTTTAAAAGGCAGAAGCGGTTCGCCATCTTTCTTTAGCGTTAAGCAGTAGATACCGGCGGCTTTCTTATAAACCATTTCCCATTCAAAATCGCAAAATGTTGGATCAAAGCGACGATTGGAAATGAAGAAAAGATGCTTTCCGTCTTTTGAAAAAATTGGTCCGAAATCGTTGAAAATACCATTGCTCACACAGTAACTTTTGCCTGTTTTCAAAGAATAAATATAAACTTTATACACGAGGTCTTCATCCATCTTGGAATAAGTTAAATAGCGGCTGTCGGGTGACCATGAAAAATCGGATATGAGTTTGGAATTTAGCGATACATCAACATTTTCATATTTGGATTTATCCACCTTGACGATTTTCTTACTGTTTACATCAATATAATAGAAACTAAGTGTCTGATCAGCAAATGCGATTTTTTTACTATCCGGCGACCAGCGGAGAGTGTGGCGATAACCGTCTTTGTGCTGCGTCAGTCGAATGGATTTCTCCTTGCCCTGAGAATCTATAAGATAGATTTCATACTCACCGCTTTTATCCGAAATATATGCAATCGTTTTCCCGTCAGGAGACCAGGCAGCATCTTTATCTCTGGCGCCTGAATCCTTTGTCAGATTTCTCGTTGGTCCATCTTTCTTAGGTACGGTAAAAACTTCACCTCGTGCTACAATTAGAGCCCGTTTCCCTGATGGTGAGCAATCGAATCCGGTAATGAATTCGTCAACTTTTTTAAGGTAAGGGCGTAATTCAGGAGCATCTGTGTGAATTTCGATGGGAATCTTACTGGTTTCTTTAGTATCTACATTTAGCAACCAGAGCGAACTTCCCAATTCATAGATAATCTTATTTCCACCCATGCTTGGACGTCGTACATCGTATTCCGTATGGTTTGTTATCTGCTCGATTTTTTTTGTAAGTGTATTATAAGCGAAGATGTTCAAAACCCGATTGCGATCCGAGCTGAAGTAAAT
The DNA here is from genome assembly GCA_964441235.1 of uncultured bacterium. Taxonomy (GTDB): domain Bacteria; phylum Fidelibacterota; class UBA2242; order UBA2242; family UBA2242; genus BS750m-G69. Next base: position 6,222 of record CAYTUQ010000067.1, read on the forward strand.
TTTATCTCCTATCCACATCGGAATCCTATCGGTACCTTCAAAATTTGACAGATTAATATTTTTGTTTGTTTTGAAGTCATAAAGGTAGACTTCCTGGGCTAATCCTCCTTTATAGCGTTTCCATGTACGATGCTCTCTTGGCACCTTATTATATGCAATTTTTTTACCATCAGGAGAAAAACTACCCTGTGCTGCTTCGTACATGATTAATTCTTCAAGACCAGTACCGTCAGGAGAAATTAGAAACAACTTATAAAAACGGTTGAAGCTATTGCGAGAGGATCTGAATAAGATTTTGTTCTTGGTAGAATGCCATCCAACGACTTCATCATAACCAGGATGATAAGTTACACGGGTTATATCACCTCCGTGTATATTCATTACATAGACATCAGCATTGCCATCGTATTCACCCGTAAAGGCAATCATTGTCCCATCCGGAGAGAATTTCGGAAATCGTTCCTCTCCATCATGAATCGTGAGTCTTGTAGCAACACCGCCTTCTGCTGAAACAGACCAGATATCCTCACCGCAAACAAACACAACATTGTTTTCATAAACATCGGGAAATCGCATAATCGGTTGAGATTCTAATGCAAAGCCCGTTGGAAGATAAACCAGTAAAAACAAAACTACTGGGGGAAAATTACGTAAACTTCTCATGATGAGACTCCTTTTTAATTAATATATGAATGAATATATCAATATCTTTAAATTAATGAGTCCACTTAAAAAAGGTGAGCTATTAGAAAAAGAAACCGTTGAAACGGTTGAAAGGGTAATGTTGTTTAAGATTAACCCCCGACTTTCCCAATAAGGGATGCCTATGGCAAAGTCGTGGGTTAATAAGAAGTTACCATTTATAATAACTGTTTCTCTCATAGAGATGCCTTTGGCAAACAGTTTCTGAATTTTTGGCATTATGCATAATACAATTCAAATTTCAACCTTTCTTAAGAAAACTCATTAATAAATTAAAATATTTAATGACAGAGATTTTTAGCTTAGTAAAAAATTCTGATTTTTTAACCTCATAGGACCCAACTACATAAATTACCTGTCTGTACTGTCGTCACGACAGGCAGGCGATAGATAAATAGCGAAGCGTAGATTAGCTTGCTCCTCGTAACTGAAAGAACTGAAATGTAGAGGAGTACCCCCGCCGCGATTCGAACGCGGGCACCCGGCTCCGGAGGCCGGTGCTCTATCCAGCTGAGCTACGGGGGCTTCAAAAATCATCTTGAAGTTACATTGAACTTCCCAAAGACTCAATAGAAAATGCTAATAGTACCACAGATTGAATTTTTTATTGTGTTTCATTTGATAACACTTTAAATTTCACATTGTAACTAAATAAATTATAAAAATGGAACATCATGACATAATTTTCAGTTTTTTGTTAAAAATGAGGTTTTTGATTTTTCCGGTAATATAACGAAAGGTGATTTAGGCTCAAGAACAGCTACGAAGCTTGTAAGGGAATGGATAGACCTTCATCTTAGTGAACTTGAGGAAGATTGGGATTTGGCTAGAGAAGGGAAAGAGATTAAAAAAATTGAACCATTGAAATGAGGTCTATTATGTGGAATATGAATGAAGTAAAAAAGATAGAATACAAAAGTAATTATATTTACCATGTAAAATTTGATAACGGGTCAGAAGGAGATGTAGATTTCTCAAAATATTTAGATAAGGGACCAATATTTGAGCCATTGAGAGACTTAGAATTTTTTAAGAATGCTAAAATAGAAGGTGGCACAATAGCCTGGCCAAATGGAGCTGATATTGCACCTGAAACATTGTATGAAAAAGTAAGTTACTAACCATCCGTTAAAGGTAATCCCGAGAGCTGTTGAATGATTTTGGATTTTTTGATTTATCGTATGTTATTTCACTTTCAAATGTTTATTGAAAAAATACGGCGTATCTCAACTCCGCCGTTATGATCTATATAGGTTTGTACGTATTTCATCGGCACAGCACATTGTATTCGCATACTATTTCAAAATCAATTTTATAAGGAAGAAAAAAATGAACACAATATCCAAGTGATTATTTTTCCTGTTACTAATTGTTTCTTTCTTCATCGGATGTGCAAGTACAATTCATCCGATTCGCGAAGTTGAAGATAGTACAAAACCGCTGCCTGAATGGTATGATAAAACTTTAGAACATATAGGTGAGTTTATCTATGCTACTGGCAATTCTGAACCAAAGCCTACGGAACAGGAAGCGAAAGATGAGGCTCTTGCCAGGGCCACAGAAGAGGTGGTAAAGTACAGCGGTGTGACCGTAGAGGCTTTTGACATAAGTATTGATGCCAGTTCTGTTGTGCAGGGGAGAGAGTATTGGACTTCGGATTTTGAAAGCAGAAGCCGAATCCGGGCAAAGGCTTTTATACGAGGGGCAACCCCTGTGGACTGGTATATCCGAAGGGTAGAACGTTATAAGGGGAAGAAAAAACTTCCTGCATTTTTCAGAGCATCTGTTTATCTGAAGGTTCCGGAAAAAGAAATCGAAAGGATACAGGAAGAAAAGGATATTAAGCTTTCTCTGGACATCGGGATTTATTATGAGGATGGAGAAGGCAAGTTGAAGTATTTAACTGAAGGTAGCGTGCTTCATTCAGGGAACGGTTATGCCCTGTATGTAAGACCTTCAGGAAGTTGTTATCTTTATATATTTCAGTTAGACGATCTTGGCAGTTCGTATCGCTTATTTCCAAATAAAAAATACAAAACGGGAATAAATCCTTTAAAAGCTGGTGAGGATACTTGGATTCCGAATACAAATCAGTATTTTGTGCTGGATGAAATCACGGGAAAAGAAAGGTTTTACGTTTTCGCTTCACATGAGACCATTACTGAACTTGAAGGCGCCATGGAGCTGAAGCAATCTGATATGGACCGCATTTTTAAAACCATGGGCGTTGGTGGGTTGAAGGATAAAGTAAATACCTACAAAGTAGAGCCACCCCAAAAACAGATTCATGTTGCTGAAGTGAAGAAGAAGCTGCAGGCAGAGGGTGCTTTTGTATATGAGACCTGGTTCTGGCATAGATAAAAAAAATAAACCACAAAGAACACAAAGTAGACACAGAGGACACGAAGGATATGACTGAAAATGAAATTGCAAATAGAGTGATAGGACTGGCGATAGAGGTTCATAAAGCATTGGGGCCCGGTTTATTGGAGTCAGCTTATCAGGAATGTCTATTCTATAAAATAAAGAAATCAGGTTTTGTTGTGGAGAAAGAAAAGCCAATGCCTCTGGTATTTGAAGACGTCAAACTCGATTGTGGCTACAGAATCGATCTTTTGGTTGAAAATAAGCTGGTTGTGGAAATAAAAGCGGTTGAAGCTCTGAATGATGTGCGTTTGGCCCAAATTTTAACCTATTTAAAATTGGGGAATTTCAAATTAGGCCTCTTAATCAATTTCAACGTGAGGTTATTAAAAGATGGAATCAAAAGAGTTATTAATTAAAGAATAAACCACAAAGGACACCAAGAAGGCACAAAGAACACTAAGGGAAATAAAATGTTTAAAAAAATAATTAAATCTTTGAGAACTTTGCCTGCCCCGTAAGGAAGAATGACTGTATCGGGGTGAATTCTCTGTGATCTCGTATGTTAAAACTGATCTTATTCATAAGAAAGATATTTTTAAATTCTGTATCTTATTCTTTGTAATTCCCATTTATCAACTATCATCTTCTATCTAACCCCTACGGGGTTATGCAATTATGGTTGAACTTCTTCTTCTACTACAAATATATCACCCCTACGGGGTTTTACCGATCACTGATAACTGATTACACTTTTTCACTTTACCTTTTGACTTTTAGTATAGTATCTCTGCGGTGAAATATCTCCGGGAATTCCTTCTCCAAATCGAAAGCATTTATTTTATACATTTCATCTTCTGTTAGAATTGAGAGCTGCTGTCCCTCGTAGAAATCGGAGCCGATAAGCGAATTGCCGCATTTGATATTATTCCCGAGATCAGGCAGTGCACGTTCATGGAATAGTTTCAGTTGACTTTTCAGCGTTTCATCTGTTTCGCCTTCCAGCACTTTGAGAAGCAGAGAAAGTTTCGTTACCTCTACCGCTTGTGTGTCAATATCCACACCGTAGATATTATTCAGCAAAATCCGTTTTTTCTCGGTGGTCGAAAGCCGCCAATCGCTACTTCTGATCTGATAAATCTTTGGTGAGCGGCTTTTCAGATATTTTTCGGGATTCTCAGACGTATACTCTTTCAGATACCAATCCATAAGATATTGATAAGCGCCCAGAAGAAATGAGCCGGAGCCACAGGCTGGATCGAGAATCTTCAGTTTTTCGACCTGTTTCGGTGTTTTACTTTCAACCAATTTCCCAACTGTGTTTTCCACGATGTAATCTATGATGTAAGTTGGTGTATAATAGACACCTCCTGCTTTACGGACTTCCGGTTTTTCTTCGACAACTGCATGGTGCCCGGGCGTCAGCCGTATCACTTTACCGAGGAAGCGTTCATAAACCTGTCCGAGAATATCCGCTGGCAAAACCGAAAACTCATAGGGACTTTCAGGATAGTACAACCTTTTTATGATTTCTTTTAAATGTTTGTCATCAATTGCAAGTTGCAGTGAAAGCTCATCGGGATCTTGACGGTTCTTTTCACTGGAAAAATGAAACAGCCCCGAGTTATACCGCTCATCGGCTCTTAGAAAAAGTTTAGACAGACGGGAATAGATATTAGTACCGTTGAGCAGTGCCATCAGCTGCCCGTAATTTTCAACTCCGCGGTCTTCGCAAATTCTCAAAAAAAGGATGCGGTCAATGGTTTTTTGAACGACATCATTCAACACGCGGTTTTCAAGTTGCGTATTTCGCAGAGCAATATTTCTTGCCAGCATATCCCGCCACGATTCGATCTCGCTAAGAAAAGCGTCATCCACTTCTGCTGTTCCGCGTTTCTTCTTTTTAGATTCTACATATTTATCAAAAGAACCTTTTAATATTGAATCACGGGAAAAAATCGAGGCAATCTCTTCCCATTTTTCGGGGTAATCACGAAATGTTACGTACATTACACGTGCATTTGATGCTTTATCGTTTTTGTTGGGCTTAATCCGTGTATCATATACAGCGAATTCTTCAAAGTCAGTGAGAATTGAGAGCGGTAACTTAGCCGACCACGCATAGCGGCGAACCTGGAAAGCAGGGTGTATGTCGTCTTTTATGTCAATAGAAGGTTTCTTCGCTTCAACAAAAAATTTTCGTGCACTGCCGATTCGAAAGCTGTAATCGGGTGCTTTTGTCCCCCAACCAACTTTAATAGCGTCTTCATGGACAACTTCCTTGTAAGCCTCAGCATAACCCCGCTCATTATCCACATCCCATCCTAAAGCTTTAAAAAACGGATCGATGAATTCACGTCTCACCTGAGTTTCGTTGTATTTTCCCTGTTTGTAAGCATCAATATTTCGCTCAAAACGGTCAACAAGTTCGATTATTTTGTCGGGTATGCTCATTTTTGCCTCACAAATTGTCTATCTAAATTAGTGCCGTTTTTTCAATGGTTTTCAAAATACAAGAATAAATATAACCCTCTGGAGCAATATAAGACTGGAGCAATATAAGAAAGGAGAGACCTTCATTGGAATTACCCCAAAATTAAAAATATAATCTGAACAAACTTTTAAAAACTATCTACTTATTTGACACAATAAAGTGGAATGGGTAAAATATATAAAATCAATTCAACAAATTCACATTCGTTTCGTTACGAGCTTACTCCTGACGATAATACCTGCTATGAGTGAGCTCATAGCAGAACGTGGATTGCTATCATGTGTACATTTCAAAATTTCGGGGGAACTTCAGGAGACCTTCCCAAAGAGTAAAACCTCAGATAAGAGTTATGGGTTTTATTTGTCTCATCTCGAGGAGATCCCTTTGGGATAGAGATGTCATCAATCATATCCTGCCTCGAAGAAACATCGATTGGACAGATTTTACCCTATTTATCATGAAAATATTATATGCTTTTTAGCAACTCACTTCAACAATATACACTTACCGGTCGCAGAATAATCACCTGCCGATATCCTGTAAAAATAGACCCCTGAACCTACATTACTACCATCCCACTTAACAAAATGATAACCTGATTGGATTTGTCTATTGATCAATGTTTCAACCAATTGCCCCCTTGTATTATAGATGGAAAGATTCACAAATTCTGACTTCGGTAATTTGTAAGAAATTGTTGTAACCGGATTAAATGGATTGGGATAGCTTTGGAAAAGTGAAAACTGTGCAGGAGACTTGAGTTTATTTTCGGTAATAGCAACAGGGAAGTTCGCTGAACCGGGAGTTCCGTAATCTCCTGCTCCATAAGGTATTATAGATTCAACCCAATTCGATCCTATACTATTATCAAGAGTTGGACTAAGCAGAGCCATAGATGCACCTGTTGGATCAGGAAAACTAATTCCATCATCCCAGGCAACATAATCTACCGTATCGCCATCGGGAGAAATCAGTATTAACTCATCATCGCCATTGGCTAAAATAATTCCCGAATATTCATAGTCAATAGAAACTCCTCCATTGCTCAAGGAATCACAATTTTTCCCCAATACCAAAAAACCGCCAATAGGAACAATAACAGACCCTGAAATCAGATGTGAGTCATTATCATTATCTTTTATTGTCCAGTCATTCAAGTTCACTTCCGTGCTCCCAATATTAACAATTTCAAACCATTCCCCATTATCATCGGACACCGCACTTGGGTCCTGCATAACTTCATTGATTACTAACTCTGGTGCAGTTGTATCAACTATGGTAGTGTCACCGGTTCCTGAAAACCATATTCTTCTTGCAAGAGTTGAATCCAAAACAAAAGGATTGGGTTTATAGTCCTGATAAGAAGCAATTTTCAAAGTTCTATCGTATTCTTTTTGATCTACAGGGTCATTATAATTCCATTGAATCATAGTATTTTTCTGCACCTTCCAAAAAGAAAAATCGGCTGCATGCTGGTATATTGCATAAAAGTAAAATACTGCTCTTGCTGCATTTCCTTTATGATCTTCACGCGGTTCAAAACATTAAGGACTATCATTTTCTTTTTCACTGTATTCGTTGATATTCTCCGTCGGTATCGAAGTCTGACAAGAATCAAGCCTGAACCATTTATCAGTATTTGCATCTGGAATTTCAGCATAAGGGTCATTGCCTCTGGAAGAATTAACATTATCTTTGCATGGGAAAAGATGATGCATATCGCTCCTTTGAGGTTCATCTTCAGCACCCATGGATTGCGGCCATGTATGCTCGCAGTTAATGTGTTTATTATAAGCGTCAGTACTTGGATCTTTTTCTAAATCAAGTGTTATAGTAAAACCGGTATATACACAAGTGAGCTGATCCGTGTCGTGAATATCAATTACTGTATACAAAGTATCTCTTGCTTTATCATATCCGAATGTCGTGGATGTTTTGTAATGGGCAATAACATAATCGAGTAGTTCTTGCTCAGTAAGCCCCTCACCAATCGTCGTTTGTATCTGTGAAAATGCAGTGGATAATAGTAATGTAAAAACTAAGCTATACTGTAAGATATAGGTCTTTTTAAATCTAATCATTTTGTTCACCTTTTAAAATTAAAGTATCAAAAACCACATAATAATATAACAAATCTACCAATAAAATTACCCTTTTCTTTTTTTTCTTCGCTCTTCAATAACCATTTCTTCTATGGCTTTTGGAAGAGGTGCATATTTAAGAAATTCCATAGAGTAGTTTGCACGTCCACTGGAATGCGTTCGTAAAGCAGATGCATATCCGAACATTTCCATCAATGGGACAGTACCTGTGAGTTTCTGTGAGCCCTTACGATAACGGCGCATATTGCTGATTTTACCCCGCCTCCTATTAATATCGCCAATAACGTCTCCCATATAATCGTCGGGAGTATTGATTTCAATTTTCATAATGGGTTCCAGTAACTTTAGTGCAGCTTTATTAACAACATCTTTCAACCCATGAAAAGTACATATCTGGAAAGCCATTTCGCTGGAATCCACAGTGTGATAACTTCCATCAATCAATACAAATTTAATATCCACCACCGGATAACCAGCTAATAATCCTTTTTCTACAGTTTTGCGGAATCCTTTTTCAACTGCAGGGATATACTCTCCTGGAATATTGCCGCCTTTGACATGATTAATGAATTCTATACCCTTTTTAGGATTAGGTTCAAGTCTGAAAATAATATGTGCAAATTGCCCCTTGCCACCAGTCTGTTTTTTATACTTATATTCATGTCGAATTTCACGAGTAATTGTCTCACGAAATGCTACGGCAGGCTCTCCCACTGCCACATCTAACTTATGCTCAGTTTTCAAACGGTCAACGATAACCTCCAGGTGGAGTTCACCCATACCTGAAATGACAGTTTCCTCAGTTTCATCATCGAAGTGAACTTTAAAAGAGGGATCCTCAAGTACCAATTTATTTAATGCAGTACCCAATTTATCTCTCTCTTTAGTGCTCGAAGGTTCGATTTTCATATCCACCACTGTTTCCGGATAGTGAATATTCTCAAGAAGAATAGGATATTCCTTATCACACAAAGTATCACCGGTTGTTGTATATTTCATACCGATTAACGATCCGATATCTCCAGCCTTAAGTGAACTTAACTCTTTCCTATTATTAGCATGAATTCTCAATATTCGCCCCACTCTTTCCTTTTTTCTCTTCGTTGAATTGTAAATATAACTACCGGCTTTCAACTCACCTGAATAGACACGTATAAATGTCTGCTGACCCACATAGGCATCATTGCTAATTTTAAAAGCAATAGCAGAAAATGGTCTCCTATAAGAAGGCTTCCGAGAAATTGTTGTTTTAGGATCATTAATATCAGTCCCAAGAACAATACCTCTGTCAATTGGAGAAGGAAGATAATCCACAATAGCATCGAGAAGTAATCGGATGCCTTTATTTTTAAAAGCTGAGCCGCAAAATACCGGAGTGATGCAAAGATTTAAAACCGCATGACGGGCAGCTTTTTTGATATCTATGATTGTTATTTCTTCCTCATTAAGATATTTTTCCATTAATGATTCATCAAAATCAGCCAATTGCCCGATTAATTGTGTATGCAGATTGTTTGCTTCTTGACATAAATCTTCAGGAATATCAGAAATTTGAATATCCAGTTTGTCATAAGTAATTGCCTTCATAGTTACAAGATCAATAATACCTCTAAAATCAGACTCCTCCCCAATAGGAATCTGGAAAAGAACAGCATTAGCTCCCAGCATTTCGTTTATTGCCTTAACTGTGTGAAATAGGTTACTTCCCTGCCGATCCATTTTGTTTACAAACGCAATACGTGGAATTTTATATGTATCTGCCTGATGCCATACGGTCTCACTCTGCGGTTCTACTCCGCCAACAGCACAAAATACCATAACAATCCCATCAAGAACACGAAGAGACCTTTCAACCTCAAGTGTAAAATCTATATGCCCGGGTGTATCAATAATATTAATCTGATGATCTTTCCAATCTGTTGTAATGGCAGCCGAACTAATAGTAATACCACGTTCCTGCTCCTGATGCATAAAATCCATTACTGCCTGTCCATCGTGAACTTCCCCAATCTTATGAGTGATACCTGTAAAAAAAAGAATTCGTTCAGTGGTCGTTGTTTTTCCAGCATCAATATGAGCGACAATACCTATGTTTCTTGTCTTTTGAATTATTGACTTTTCCATTTAATAAACTCCCAATTTTTAAACTGGCAAATATATCATATTCGGTGCTTAATATGAAGCATATTTTACTACTCAAGTTAATCAAACATACCGTTCCTATAGAACTGGTATTTTTTTATCAATACCCTTCTATAGAAATGCTGTCACTTTCCCGTCTCGAGATCCCTTTGGGAAAGGAACTACATGTTTGTAGAATCTCATATATTTTTCAGCAATTTTAATATAATTCCTTTAGAAGCAAAGAAAAACCTTTCAAATTCTTTAAAATCCACACCTTTAAGCAGAACTTCTAAACCACCCAAGGAAATATATTTCCTAAAATGCCTGTAATGATCATAACCAGCAATCGAATACTCAACCATAATGTTCTCTCCTTAGCAAACAACTTCAACCTACGTTGATCGATTTATGTCCACAGGATTTTATGGATAATACAAATACTCTATACTCTTAACCAGCATTTTGCTGAGTTTAAAATATTTGCCAATTTTGCATAGAGCTGATTATTATATAAAAAGGAGACATCCAATAATGTTTTGCAAATTCAACTATTATTCACCCTTTTTAAGAATCCGTATGTTTTTTCTCCTTTTTTCGATAGTGAAAATAGCCCTTTATTCGTTACTTTGGATATAATTTCACCTTCTTTCATATGGTGGTCGCTAAAGGATAGAATTCCATTTGGTTTCAATACTCGATGAATCTCTTCTAATATCCCTTTTGGTTTACTCAAATTGTGAAATATATCATACAATAGAGCCACATCTATGCTATTATCGGGTAAACTAGTAGAACGTTTCAATAATATATTTACATAACATCGCTTAGCAGTCCAAAA
>CAYTUQ010000068.1:0-15764 GCA_964441235.1 uncultured bacterium
TATTTTAGGGATTATTATGACTATTGATGTATCTGTGAAAATCGGTGTCAAATAAAAATATTTACTTTTTATTTAACGCTATTGATTTCATAATATTGGGGTTAGTACTAAACATAACAAATATAAATGAGCTTGAAAGTAAAAAGTTTGATGATAAGCAGTGGAAAACACGCTGTATAGGATTATCAATAATCTTCATTATTTTATATGCCGTCTTTTTAGCCATTTCTGCTTTTAATGAACTCTCTCCAGGTTTATTTGATATCAACGCGATTTTACTCTCTTCTATTGTGTTTTCAACAACATCGGCACTTTTTGGTTTTTCTATTTTCAATAGATTGAATAATATAGAGGAGGAAATATGTTAAATACGATAATTATTTCTTTTTCTATTCTATTTTCATTAATTGTTGCTTTATTTAGTATAAAGACGTTAATTGATACTAGGAAAAAATATTATAGTGATTATATAAAAAGGAAAAGAAATGGAAAACATTAAGTCTTTTATTTATCTTGATAATGAAAAAATGTACTCTCTTTCATCACAGTTATTTGAAGGTTTAGTTGAACGTTTTATTGAATCTGAATTAACTGAAAAGAGTGAGGAAGAAAAGCAAAAAGGTCCGATAGGTAGCGGTAATTATTTAGCAGATATGCTGAAGTTGCAAAAAGAAAGAAAAGAAGATAAATTTTTGCATGATTATTTGTATACTAAATTTGAAAAAGAGCTATTTGAGAAAGAAAAAATAATTGATGTAAATTTGGATTGTCCTGAAAACCTATCCCCTTTTAAAATTATTAAAGTTAAGGGGCGTATGATATTTAATGATGCAAATGAAATTATAAAGACAATTCGTGAGTTCAATAATTTAGGTGAAACTATCTCTTATATGCATTTATTTTCTGAAAAGCAACAGCTTGAACAGCAAGTAAAAGAAGAAGTAAATCAAATAAAAGATCGTAACCAAAAAGTAAAAACCATGCAGAAAAAAAGTTCTGCAATAAAAAACCAAATAAAACAATACGCAAAGGAAAACGGATTAAATCTAGATGCTGAGTTCTTAAAAAAACTAGAGTATGCATTAAAATTCGGATTAGATGATATGTTAGAAATCCAACTTCAATTTGCAGATATTACTTTTTCTTCTGTTCTTAATCGTAATTTTCTCAAGGAACCAGAAAAATTATTGGTTTATAAACTTTCCAGATACACTGAAAGGGAAGTCACACTAATAGGAATTGTTACACAGGGAAATGATTATGAATTAAAATCAAAAGATGAAGATGAAGAAGTAGATTCAGGTGAACCGAGTTTTAAACAAGCTTTTCGAAATATGGTTGATAAGCTTATAGATGTAGAAAATGTCTTCATCGGAAAATCTATAGGGGAAGTGATAGTTGACCCGATTGCTGTATATCTTGAGCTTTAATCCAAAGTACATCCATGTACTTTGGAAATTTCATTAAATGGAGCCGAATATTTCCTATAACCAGGAATATATGCTGCGCCTTCGGCTTGGGCTTCGCCACATTTTTGCTTCGCAAAACTTCACAAACACCGATACCGTTATATGCAATTGCAAATTCTTTTAAATAAGGTAAGTTAAATGATCAAAATAAAAGATTTTCAAGATGAGCTACTTGATTTTTTAGATGATAAATTAATCAACAATTTTGAGATTTGCTCTGAAAATTCTATTTCTAACAATAGTTCACGTAAGTTATATTCGCCATTCTTGCTGAGTTTAATAGGAATTGTTCTATCAACTTTAACTGAAACAGCTATTAGGATATTACTCCAAAAGATATATAAAAAATTAATTTCTACACCAAATAATGAAGGACTTTATAATTTTTATGGTAATAGTGAATATTTTTATGATGTAGATACAACAGCAGAGGTAAGTACATTTATATTTAATTACAGTCAAAAATTACCTAATAAAGATAATATCTTACAGCAGATATTAGGAAATCAAAGTGATCAAGATGGTTCCATATTAACTTGGTTTAATAGAAGCAAAAATAATGTTGATTGGTTTGTGAATTTCAATGTTTTTATATTATTGAAATTACTTGGTTGCAATGATGATAAACTGATTAAATATCTTAGAAATAATGCTATTAATTTTTATAAAAATGGAAGCCAATATTATGATGATATATCATTATCATTATTTATGATTTCATTTTATCGTGATCTTAAATTAATTTCCCAAAAAGATTTTTTTATACCACAAAACCAAATAAAAATTTATATAAAGAAGAATAATTTGATTACAGAAAATTTTAAAGACTTTACAAGCTTTGACAGTGTTAAAAACAATAAAAATATTTTATTGGATCAATTGCATGAAAATTGGGCAAAAGATATTCTTTATTTTAATTCTAGTAAGGCATTTTATACAGCAACAGAATTAAATGCGGCAATTACATTATATCTATTAAATAAAATGGAGGTGTCAAAAGATGAATGACAAAAAGAGACTTTGGATTCTAAGTGGGGCATTTGGAGGATTGCTTTTTTCAATAAATTTATCTTTAGGGGCTGGGTTAACATACGCCACTGGCAATCCCGGATTTTCAGGTTTAATTACAGGCTTAACAACCTCTTTTGTTCTTTTCATGCTAATGTCCACAACTAAAAAATTTGGAGCCATAACAATAGCCTTTACTCTTTATTGTTTATTAGCAACACCAACAGTGTTAATGGGACCTCCGGGACCCTATAAGATTTTGGTTGGTCTTATATGCGGTTTAACTTTTGACTTAATCCTCTATCTTTTTAAATATCAATTTTATTCCTTTTTGGTTGGTTTCTTAGGATATGTTCTCATGATGTTAATAGGGACTTACGCTGCATACTTTTACCTCAACCTTCCACAATTAGATAAATTTAAAAGCCTGATGTTTATATTAGCTATAATTTTTACTGTTGAAGGTTGGATTGCTGCTTGGTTAAGTAAAATTACATTTGAGAAAAGAATAAAAAAACTATCTATTGTAAAAAAAGTTAGTTTAGTTCCATTAGAAGATTAAGATATAAAAATGCTCTATTGCCAGATTAACAGCATTAATTATGGAAATAATCCAGTCTTAAGAAATATATCCTTTGAATTGAAAAGAGGAGACTTTTTATTAATTACGGGAGAAAGTGCTTCGGGTAAAAGTACACTTCTTTCATTTATTGCAGGAATTTTACAAAAAAGCAAAGATGCAAAAATAGACGGGAAGTGTGAATTTGTGAATGGAGTTTCCTCCAAATCTGTTGCTTATATATCACAAAATCCCGAAGCAAACTTAATATGTAACGATGTAAGAAGTGAAATTCTCTTAAATGGTTCAAACAACATTGATATTATTCGTAAGGTCTTGAATATTTTTAATTTAAACTCCAAAATTCTTGAAAGGAAAGTACAGAATTTGAGTGGTGGAGAGCAACAACTTTTAGCAATTGTTTGTGCTGTATTAAGAGATTGCCAATTTTATATTTTTGATGAACCAACGGCGATGCTGGATTACGAAAATACAATGATTGTAGTTGAAGCAATAAAAAAACTAAAAGAAAAGACAAAAAATATCATTGTTGCTTCACATGAACTTGATATTTGGGGAGACAAAGGAAAACATATTCATTTAAGTGGTTTTGAGAAAAGCTATAAGCGGTTAAATAATAAGTTATTAACATGCAAAAAAGGTCATATTATTTTTGAAGTCAAAAATATTTCATTTGGCTATAGGAAAAACGAGACACTAATTGATAATCTGTCATTTAATATAAAAAGTGGAGATGTCTTACACATTGCAGGGAAAAATGGAAGCGGAAAGACAACACTAGCTAAACTATTGGCAGGAATCCTTAAACCCAAAAATGGAATAATAAAATTGAACGGAATATCTCTTAAGAAATATAAACATTATCTACCTAAAGAATTTGCTTTTACTTTTCAAAACCCCAGCTGGCAGTTATTGTTTGAATCCGTTTCAGAAGAAATATCGTATTGTGCAAATAAATATCTCCATGAAAATAGCTTTGATTATAAAAATTTTATTTATGGTGTCCTTGATAATACACACATATATAAATATATTGATCCAAGAGAGCTAAGTTTTGGGCAGCAAAAATTTATTACAAATTATTCCTTTTTTAATTTTCCCAAAATTCACCTTTTTGATGAACCGGAGATTGCTCTTGATATTATTTTGAAAAAGTATTTTTATGATTATATACAGCTTCGAAAAGCAATGGGACTTATCAGCATTATTATTTCACATCACACAGAAACATTAAAAGAATATGTTACAAAGGAAATAGTATTGGGTTAATTATAATGGAAAGGTTTATTGAAAAACAAAAACGAAACACATTGCCTATTTTGATGTATTCTATTGCGAGCTTTTTTGTGTTATTTATAAATAATTTATATATTATTTTTTCATTGTATTTTCTTTTCATTGTGTCGACATATTTATTGAGCGAAAAGAAATCAACTATTTTTAAAGTGCTAAAGGTATCTTGTTTTGTAGTTGCCATTTATTTTTTAGTTACTTCTATTTTGGGATGGCAATTAAGCTTAAAAATATTAAAAGATATCATTTCTAAAGGAATTGGCCTTTCTATTTTGGTTTGTACAGGCATAGTTGTTTTTGATGAAATGCCAACCTTTCAACTTGTCAAAATTACTAGACTTATATCTCCATGGGAAAATGCAATATATGCAATCTTATCTGGATTTAGGACATTCCCTGTTATTTTTAATATTTCAAGTAAAGTTATTGTAGCACAAAAAGCAAGAGGCATACATAAGAACTATTTATTAGCAATAAAAACATATCTGTTAAATATGATTATTAGCTTCTTTGAGTTTATTTTTGATTTTGGTAATCAGCTTGAAGCTGTGGATATGAAAAATATAAATAATAAGAATTTGGTTAGTTTAACTTTGAAGAATATATTGTTTCTCTCGTATCTTTTAATATCTATAGGAGGAATGTTCATATGCATATGAATAAAAGATTTGAAATAGAAGATTTTGCACTTTTGCTTGCAATAATTTTGATATGGGTGGTTTATGCTATTAATCCCACGTACTTTTTTTTCTCAATAATCGTGACTGGGCTAACAATACTTACAGAAATTATAAACAGAAAAGGGGAGGAATGGGTTGCTATTAAATTTGTGAAATTTAGTGTTTTCTTTTTTGTTATCGGTGTTTTTGTGGCGAATACCTATGTGCCAGCAGTTAGCAAAGCAAAAGTAAATAATGTTTACATTCCTGTTGCAACTATGATTGTTATATATATGTTTGCTTTGATAATTCATTTAATAGTAACCTCAGCAAAAGAAAAAACAGTTAAAGATGCAATGAGCAATAGAAGTGGCATTAAAGGATTTGAAGAATTACTAAAAGCAGTAAGAGATAAAGGAGGGAATGTCTTGGCGGTGGCCGGGAATTTATTAAGTTTAAAAACAGAGAAAGGTATTGATTTGTTAAAAACGTTTTTAAATGAGGATTCTTCTAACAAACTAAAATTAATAATTTCTAAAGAATCAAAAAAATATTTAAGAAATATCAAAGATAAAATTAATCTTGACGTTTTAGTATCTCAAGTTAGTGTATTAGTTTATGAACCATTTTGGTTTCTTCAGGGTGTCGTTATAATTGGAAAAACAGCGCCAGAATATGAATATGCAATGACTCCATTGGGTTGCTATTATTATAAAATAAAGTTTTCTGAAGGGGAAGATATGACCGAAGATGGTCTTTATATCGATTTATCAAAGCAAAATATCTATACTGATTATCCTCAAGCCATAAACGCATATTATTTTTTGTTGAACACATTGAAATATGGTCAAAGCCCTTATGAAGTTGAGAAAGTATTTAAGAAAGATTCTAAACCTTACGATCCTCTAATTACCACTGTAAATTGGGATGACGTAAAATCATAATGTCATGAGTAAGTCAATTAATTATTTTAACAAAATTGCCAGTTACTATGATGAATATCATTCTGCCCATAATAATTTCGTTGAATTAATAAAGGCTGAATGTGGAATAAATAACAATTTTGTAATTGTAGATATGGGTTGTGGAACAGGAAACGAAACTTTGAACATATATGATAACTTTAAATGCAAAGTTTATGGCATTGAGTCTGCAGAAAATATGTTTAAAAAAGCTACGCAAAAATCTGATAAAATTATATGGCTAAAGGAGACAGCTGAAGGAATTCCACTTAAGAATAACACTATTGATATTATCACCTCTTTTTTCTCAATTCATCACTTTTTAGATATACATCAGGCAGTCAGAGAATTTAGGCGTATTCTAAAAACCACTGGCAAGGTTTTTATCTTTACTATTAGCCACAATCAAATGAGAAATAGTCTTGAATATGAATTTTTCCCTGAATTATTCGAGTGTGATATAAGCAGAGTTCCATCTATAGAATTTATAAAAGATGTCTTTGTCAAAAATGGTTTTAAAATTAAAATAAAAGAAGTGGAGTATGAAACAAGAAAAATAGATGCCAATTATATTAAAATGGTGAAAAAACGGTATAGAACAGGATTCCAAAGATTAACAGAAAAACAAATCCTGCTGGGCATTAATAGAACAGAAAAGGCTATTTCAAATAATTCAGATATAATAGACAAGATAATGTGTATTGTATTGATTTGCAAAAAATAACCAAATAAAAAAAAAGAGAAATTTGCAACTGCATATAACACAGCATAAAAGGTTTGTGCCTTACAGCACTCACCCAAATCCTTCGCTAACGCTCAGGACTTCTTTTATGATTGGACCGTTATATGAAATTCCGAACCCCACCTTTTATTTGAAATAGGGAGGATAGGAGTATGATGGTAGAAATGGAACTAATTCCCGCACTTGAAATAGGATGGCTTAACGGATGGATTCTATTAGTTATACTATATTTGATATTCGGTATTTTGCTTCTGACTTTTCCTAAGGATGTGAGAGCGAGGCTTTATGAATATGATAGGTCACGCTGGAGTAAAAAGCAAAGAGCTTTCTATGTTGTAGGAAAATCATTAGCTCTTGTTTGTTTAGTTCTGATAATCTTTACTCCTTTGAAAATAGGGTTCATTGTTTTCATCCCTGGAATTATTTTATTTGTCCTTGGTTTGGCTGGATTCATTACTGCTCTTCTCAATTTCAAAAACACACCACCTGATCAGCCGGTTACCAGAGGGCTCTATAGAATATCACGCCATCCACAGATACTCAGTTTATTTATTGCATCTTTGGGGATTTGCATTGCGATTGGCTCTTGGCTTGTCCTACTCATACTAATTATATCTTCATTATTCCTTCACTTTAGAGATATAGCAGAGGAAAAAGCTTGCTTGGAACAATATGGTGAGTCATACAGTGCTTACATGAAACGTGTACCCAGGTATCTCCTGATTAAAACACATATGAAGGAAGAAGGAGAAAATGTTAAAAAATATTAGAAAAGGATTAATTAGTGGCGGGGTTCGGAACTCTGCGGTTGCTTTGCAACCTTGCCCTTCGGGTCATATAACAGCGGACATACGGCTTCGCTCCGCTCAAATTCGGCAAAGCCGAACTTCGCATGTCCGCAAACCGTTAGCTGAAATGGCGGCTCAAACCTTAGAGGAATAAACATGACCTGCAAAGAATATACAATTGCCAACGGAGACACTGTAAGGTTGTATTCATATGTAGTCAAAAGTGATATAGGTTTTGCTCCAAATCCTTTTTGGAATTACTGTACGGTGGCTTGTTGTAAGCCAAAAATTCGCAGGAATGCCGATCTAAATGACTGGATAGTAGGTACTGGCTCTAAACATAATGTTGGTCAAGATAAACTCATATATGCAATGAAAATCACCGAAAAAATCACCTTTGAGCAATATTCTGAAGATAGAAGATTCAGGAATAAAACTCCTCGTTTCGGGCCTATAGAGGAACGTGGAGACAACATATACTACAAAAACAATGATGGGGAATGGATGCAAATACGTTCTTATCATAATGAGAAGAATATGGATCATGACTTAAGTGGGATTTATGTTTTACTTTCAGACCATTATTTCTACTTTGGGAGAAATGCCATATTAATCCCAAACAAATTCAACGAGATAGTAAAGAAATGGTCCGGCTACAAATGTAATTTTGATGACAATATAGTTGAAGAATTTTTAGAATGGATAGAAAATAACTATAAAACGGGCATACACGGTGACCCATATGATTTTGAGCAAAAGTTAAATGACATTAAAAAGAGTTGTTAATAGAATGTTTAGGGATTAAAATATAGATACGCCGCCACATCAGATAACACAGCATATACGCTTCGGACTTCGTCCTTGCCCTTCGGGACATTGCTCCCTACGGTCGCAACGTCGTTTATGCTGGTTCCGTTATCGGAAATCGTCAATGAAGAGAGATGAGAACTGATATGAATAAAATTTTTATTCCTGCTAATAAACCAAAGGATTGGAAGTCATTATTGGCTGAACCTGATAAACAATGGAAGACAGGTTATTCGGCTAAAGCACTTGCATATTGCTGGCAGGAAGCGAATGATTTCCCCGAATGTGTTAGGAATGTATTCAAAAATTCTGGGATAGAGTTATTTCAAAATATTGAATTGCTGCTAGCTTTTCCTGAATACAAATTGGCTTTGCTAGGTGGTCAGCGCCCCTCTCAAAATGATATTTTTATTCTGGCAAAGGGAGATGACCAATTGGTTTCGATAACGGTAGAAGGAAAGGTATCAGAACCTTTTGGTGAAAAAATAGCTGAATGGAGGAAGGATAGTAGCGAAGGGAAGCATATAAGGCTGGAATTTTTGCTTAAGAAATTGGGATTAGAAGAGAATGAGCAAATTGATATTATTCGTTATCAGCTTTTACACAGAACAGCATCTGCGATAATTGAAGGGGAAAAGTTTAAAGCAGAAAATGCTCTGATTCTGATTCATTCTTTTAGCCGATCCAATGAATGGTTTGACGATTATAGTCAATTTTTGACTTTATTTGGTCTAGATGCTGACCCAGATTCCTTAGTATTTGCTAAAAATATCAACGGAATAAATTTATATTTTGGCTGGGTAAAAGGAAATGAGAAATATCTGGGTAAATGAAAGATTGACGACTTCCGATAACACAGTGTTTGCGGTTTGCTACGCTCACCCAAATAGGCTAACGCCAACTTCACAAACACCGAACGTTAGACGAAATTTTGCTCAATATTTTCAATGGGATTTAAGATGAGATGGAGATAAATTGTGATGCCAAGAATTATCAAGAAAAGATCGAAAAAGGTTGGTCTCCCCCCAGGGACTCCCGTTTACATAGGAGAAAAAAAGGCCGAAAAGGTAAGGATTACAATCATTGACTATGATGAAGCCCAATTTCAAGAGAAGGAAGCAAAAACGATTGAGGAATGTTTTCCCTTTGAGGATAAACCAACCGTTACTTGGATAAACGTAGATGGCATTCATCAAATAGATATTATAGAAAAGATCGGAAGGCATTTCAACTTACATTCTCTTCTATTGGAAGACATTGTGAATACGGGACAACGTCCGAAAACGGAGGATTTCGAGGATTACATCTTTGTCGTTCTAAAAATGCTTTATTATGATGAAAAAGATAATGAAATAAAGGCAGAGCAGGTCAGTATAATTTTTGGTTCAAATTTCGTTATCTCGTTCCAGGAGAGTGAAAGAGATGTTTTTAATCCCATCAGAGAAAGAATTAGAAACGGAAAAGGTCGCATTAGAAAGATGGGAACCGATTATCTTGGTTATTCTTTAATGGATGCAATTGTTGACAACTATTTCATAATCTTGGAGAAACTTGGAGAAAAGATAGATGATACAGAAGAAGAGTTATTTGCCAATCCAACACCAGAAACCTTACAGGAAATCCACAAATCAAAAAAGGAGATGATGTTCTTACGTAAATCGGTTTGGCCGTCAAGGGAGGTAGTCAGTGTCTTGGAAAGAGGAGAATCATCACTTATTCGTGAATCTACAGGCATATATTTCAGAGATGTTTACGATCACACAATTCAGATAATTGATACAATAGAGACATTCAGGGACATGCTTTCCGGAATGCTTGACATTTATCTTTCGAGTGTCAGTAACAAAATGAATGAAGTTATGAAAGTGTTGACAATCATTGCTACAATATTTATCCCATTGACCTTCATAGCAGGTATTTATGGGATGAATTTCAGATATATGCTGGAAGTTGGGTGGCGTTGGGGATATTTTGCTGTTTTGTGTGTAATGCTGATTATAGGTATTGGAATGGTAATTCATTTCAGGAAGAAAAAATGGCTATAGGAGGTGACTAACCATGAGTGGTTTATATTTTCTCGCGCCCACCTTGCTTGTGATCTTTGTCTCTTTTCTCATGGTAAGAGCTGCCGCTATTGCCTTGATGATGACAGGGATGGATGAGAAAAGGGCGAGGTTTCAGGCGCTATCAGCTTTCTCTGGAACAGGGTTTACAACGAAAGAAGCAGAATCCGTGGTGAACCATCCCTCAAGGCGGCGGATTATCACGTGGCTTATGATACTGGGCAATGCAGGGATTGTTGTGGTTATTGTAACTTCTACATCCTCTCTTGTCACCAGTAAAGGGTATCACCTCCCTATCAACGTTTTAATCCTGCTTTTGGGAATATATGTGATCTACAAAGTCGCAACTCGTAAGGGGTTTATAAGAAGATGGGAGAGTTTTGTAGAGAATAAGCTTGTAAAATCCCATGCATTTGAGGAAGGGGCAACTGAGGATCTTCTTCATCTCATTGAAGGCTATGGTCTGGTGCGAGCGATTATAAAAGAAAACAGCCCTTTTGCTGGCAGTTCTCTTTTAGAGTATAAATTAACGGAGAAAGGATTGCTAGTTTTGGGCATCGAACGGGGCAAAAATTGGATTCCTATTCCAAAAGCGAAAGAGGCAATAAAAGAGGGCGACAGACTTGTTGTGTATGGTCCTCTTGAGGTCTTGAGGGCTATATTCAGAGAGGAATGACGATAACATGATATTCGCATTTAAAGACACCTTAACGGAAGAAGAAATCCAATCCGGTCTTAGAGCGGTTATCAAAGATGGCTTAACCACCCAAGCGATGGTAACGCTGACGGGAGGCGTATTCTTAGTTGCCTTTGCCCTGAAGCTTGGGGCTTCTAACCTGGTTATTGGACTTCTAGCTGCTATCCCTCCGTTAGCGCAGTTGATTCAGATCCCTTCGATATATCTGGTCGAGAAATACCGGGTTAGGCGGGCAATTACAGTGTATGCAGCAGCTTCGAGCAAAATATTCTGGTTGTTAATCGCCTTGATTCCGTTCCTGGTTTCTGTTGAAGCAGGATTGGGCTTTCTCATTGTAGCATTGTTATTACATGCAGCCTTCGCTGCGGTGGGAGGTTGTAGTTGGAACTCCTGGATGCGCGACCTCGTGCCACAAGACCGGTTGGGTGCATTTTTCTCTAAACGAATGAGCTTGGCAACCGCATTGGGTATCCCTCTTAGCCTGGCTGCGGGATTTTATATTGACTACTGGAAAAAGCTATTTCCCGATTATGAATTATACGGCTATTCAATACTTTTTTTCTTCGGATTTCTTGCGGGTATGCTTGGCGTTTACTTCATATCCACCATACCAGAGCCTCGTATGGCACCCGTAGAGGAAAAAACAAATTTTTTCAAGTTAATCTTACAGCCATTTAAGGATGCCAATTTTAAAAACCTCATCATGTTTTTGGGTTCCTGGAATTTCGCCGCCAATCTGGCTGCTCCCTTTTTTACCGTTTATATGCTTAAAAGATTACAATTGGACATGTCCTTTATTATCGCTCTTTTGGCATTAAGTCAACTAACAAGTCTCGCATTTTTAAGAATCTGGGGTAGATTTTCAGACCGTTTCAGTAACAAATCGGTGCTCGGCGTAAGCGGTCCTTTATTCATGCTGTGCATCCTCGCATGGACTTTTACAACCATGCCTGAGAAACATATATTAACGATACCGTTATTGGTAGCCATACACATCTTTATGGGCATTTCGACAGCGGGAGTGACCCTGGCTTCGGGAAATATCGGGCTTAAATTGGCACCGAAAGGGCATGCAACCGCATATTTAGCCGCCAACGGTTTTGTTAATTCGTTAGCAGCAGGTACAGCACCGGTTTTGGGTGGTAAGTTTGCCGACTTCTTTGCAGGGCGTGAACTTGCCTGGACGCTAAAATATACAAGTCAAACAGGAGAACTGCTTATTCCAACATTGAACTTCCAGCAGTGGGATTTCTTCTTCTTCCTCGCTTTCTTAATTGGTTTGTATTCTATTCACCGGTTGGCTATGGTAAAAGAGGAGGGAGAGGTTGAAGAGAAAATTGTTGTCCGTGAACTTATTTCGGAGGTAAAAAGACCATTAAGAAATTTCTCCACCGCTGGCGGACTAGGCCACATGGTTCAATTTCCTTTTTTAGTCGTTAGAGCAACCTTCAATAGGCGAAAGGGAGAGAAATACAAGAAAATATGATTCAATCTTTTAATAGAACAGGCAAAACTTCGCCTAACAGCGTGTTTACGGTTCGCTCCGCTCACCCAAACCCTCCGCTAGGCTTAGGGCTTCGCATACCCGCGTACCGTTATACGCAATTCAAAAAATATTTTTTAGAAGGAACTTCTGATAGGCTTTTAAAAGTTAATGAATTTAACTTTAAATGAGAATGTTTATATAATGATTACAATCTTTAATTTATAATCGGTGTAAAATATGCCAACTCATGAACAAAAAATAAATAGAATTATAAAACAATTAAAAGAGCGCAAAAGCACGAAACCAGTGTCATTAAAGAAAAAAGCTGTTTCTCATGAAGTTCCTAAGCCGAGTGATAAGAGGTATTCAGACGAGAAGATCGACCTCAGCGACTTGAACGAGATTCTCAATATCAACACGGAGAAGCGAATCTGTATTGCAGAGCCTGGTGTTACTTTTATTGATTTGGTAACTACGACGATGAAATACGACCTTGTTCCTATTATTGTGCCGGAGTTGAAGACTATCACAATCGGCGGAGCGGTTGCAGGCTGCTCAATAGAGTCAATGTCTTACAAACACGGTGGATTTCATGACACTTGCCTCGAATACGAAATAATCACTGCAAAAGGTAATGTGTTGATCTGTACTCCTGACAATGAGAACAACCTATTGTTCCAAATGGTGCACGGCACCTTCGGAACCCTCGGCATCATCTCAAAACTAAAGTTCAAGCTGATACCAGCCAAGCCATCCGTGAAAGTGACATATGAGAAATACAATAATATTGAAGATTATAAATCAGCTATATGGGGACACTATGAGAATAAGGATGTTGATTTCATGGATGGAATCATCCACTCGCCAACAGAATACGTGCTCAGCGTGGCGAATTTCGTTGATGATGCACCATACACACACAATTATGACTGGATGAGAATCTACTATCTAAGCACGAAAAAAAGAAAAGAGGATTACCTTAAGACACCTGACTACTTTTTCAGGTATGACAAGGGTGTGACTAATGTAAATCCCATGTCCTTCTTGGGCAGACTCTTCTTTGGAAAGTTCATAAACTCTACAAGAACACTGAAATTAGTTGAAAAGTTTCGCCGGTTGATCCCGTCTGATAAAATCCCTATCACAGTTGATGTCTTCATACCATTTTCGAAAGTCAGCAATTTTATGGAATGGTATAAAAAAGAAGTTAATCATTTCCCGTTATGGTGTGTGCCATACAATCTTGTACGGAGATATGAATGGGTATCCGCTGATTTCTTGCGCAAGACAAAAGATAAGCTTTTCTTGGATCTGGCCATCTATGGAATGAAAAAGAAGGGTGATAAGAACTATTACAAGATCATAGAAGATGAACTGATGAATATCGGAGGAATTAAGACTCTCATCTCGAGCAATTATTACTCTGAATCAGACTTCTGGAAAATCTGGAATAAGGAGAATTACGACAATGTCAAGCGCAAAACTGACCCGAACAATGTTTTCCGCGACATTTATACAAAGACTTGCAAAACAATGATGGGGTTGGAAAGGTAAGGTAACCATCAAAAATAATCTGAATTACTCGGCTCGGGGCGTATAACAAAGGATATATGCAATATTCAGGCTAAATACAACAGGATGAATATCATATGAAAACGAGAACAGAAAAAGAAATGATTGATTTAATTATTGGTTTTGCTCAAAAAGACAATCGTATTCGTGAAATTTTGATGAACGGATCCCGAGTTAATCCAAGTATCTCGAAGGATATTTTTCAAGACTATGATATAATAAACTTAGTAACCGATGTTGAACCATTTAAAGATGAAAATTATATTTTGTCCCATTTCAGGGAAACGATAATTATACAGAAGCCTGAAGATAAGATTTATCCCCCTCCAGTAGGAGACGGTAGTTATAATTACAATATGCAATTCGTAGATGGAAACCGTATTGATCTATCCTTTTTTAATATAAACAGAATTGATGAACTAACGAAGGACAGTTTAACAGAGGTTTTGTTAGACAAAGACCATATTATTCCTAATCTTTTAGACCCATCTGAAAGTAGCTATTTGATTAAGGAACCAACGGAGAAACTGTTTAACGATTGCTGCGATGAGTTTATATTTGGTTTAGGTTCACATATTCCAAAGACAATTTGGAGGAAGGAACTGCCATTGTTAAAAGCCTATATCGATGTTGTTCTAAGGAAACCACTTATTAATATGTTTGAATGGGACATTGGAATAAAGACAGGTTTTAAAAAGTCAATTGGGAAAGCGGAAAGGTATTTGCAAAAACACTTGGAGCCAGAGATTTGGAAAGAATTTGAGCAGACATACGCTGATTCGAATTATGATAATATTTGGAATTCTCTATTCGTATTTTATAATCTGTTTAAGAAAACGGCAGAATCTGTTGCACAGGAATACGGTTTTCAGTTTCCTGAAGAAGATAGCATAAGAGCATTAGATTTTCTTAAACATGTAAGACAGCTGCCAGAGGACGCTAAAGCGATATACTAAAGCAATAGATGCAGAACAATGGAAAAGCTAAAGGAAGCCCGAATACTGCATATAACAGCGAATAGCCGGCTTCGCATCGCACTTCGTATGTCCGCAAACGTTATGTGAAATTCCAAATCCTGAAAGATAGATAAATAAAGGAACTTTTTATAAAGTGAAATGAGGAAAAATTATGATAGGAATGGAACTAATTCCCGCACTTGAAATAGGATGTCTTAACGGATGGATTCTATTAGTTATACTATATTTGATATTCGGTATTTTGCTTCTGACTTTTCCTAAGGATGTGAGAGCGAGGCTTTATGAATATGATAGGTCACGCTGGAGTAAAAAGCAAAGAGCTTTCTATGTTGTAGGAAAATCATTAGCTCTTGTTTGTTTAGTTCTGATAATCTTTACTCCTTTGAAAATAGGGTTCATTGTTTTCATCCCTGGAATTATTTTATTTGTCCTTGGTTTGGCTGGATTCATTACTGCTCTTCTCAATTTCAAAAACACACCACCTGATCAGCCGGTTACCAGAGGGCTCTATAGAATATCACGCCATCCACAGATACTCAGTTTATTTATTGCATCTTTGGGGATTTGCATTGCGATTGGCTCTTGGCTTGTCCTACTCATACTAATTAGAGTCTGTCTATAAATTATAAGACAATGATAATATAGAAGATATGCGTTGATA
>CAYTUQ010000069.1:0-15587 GCA_964441235.1 uncultured bacterium
TATCAACGCATATCTTCTATATTATCATTGTCTTATAATTTATAGACAGACTCTATATAATACCATACGGATCTTACGATAGAATACATCTCATTGATTTTTCTTTTAATCAAGGTTTCTATTAATAATGCCAAATAACAAATCATTATATGTTCGTGTATTCTTGCTTCTTCTAACATTTATCAGAAGACACGTCTGTGCTGGACTAATGTCAAATTCATTCTTCAGTATTCTAAAAAACCTCTCTACCTTTTGAAGTGATTTATAATATCGTTCAACTAATTCCTTCGAGAGTTTTAATTTTCCAACTTCTGTCAAAGGAATGGGGGAAACCTCAACTTGTAGGTTGTGCAGGTAAAATGATTGTTACAATGAATAATATTGCGACAGTAAGTGGATTTCAGTTTGTTATAATGGACTCAGCAGATATTTTTGTCGGAACCGGTGTAATATCATCTTTAACAGGATGGACAATTTCTGGTAATGAGTTAGAAAGCGGAGGTTATAGCGTTGTTGGTTTTAGTATGACTGGTGCCCCAATTCCGGCCGGCTCTGTAACTACTTTTGAACTGGCTTTAACTGTTGATACTGAAGCATTATCAGGTAATTATCCGGTATCAATTTCGTACAGTTATTGGGGGTGAAAGTACAAACTTTCACCCCCTTTTTCAATTTTTTGTATTAGTAATGGGTTAATCATATTTCCTGACCTTCCGAAGGGTACATCCAAAGGTACCATCCCGGAGGGATCTCTCCGAGACGAGAGAGGACTCCGATACGTCGGAGAACTCCTACGGAGTAATACTTCGGAAGGTTTTTAAGTTAACCCTACTACGTCACTTAGTACTTTTGTATACAGTATGTTGTTTATTTATGTTAATATTAACCAAACATATAGTGCTATTCCTTATAAATTACGTTGTAGGGTTAATTTCTTTGTTTATCTATAACTGAGGTGTTGCATACTGTTTCTAAATCACTTTGTAAAAATATGGATTATCGGTTATATTTAGAAGTTATTTGAGACATAGCAGTGGAATTGGTAATCATGACCGCCGATGCTATTTGCCAGAGTGGTGAAATTGGTATACACGCCAGGCTTAGGACCTGGTTCTCGTAATGCGGGATTGTGGGTTCGAATCCCACCTCTGGCACAAAGCTTTGGCATGCAGAAATGAGTTTTTCCCGCGGGGGTATATTTTTAAGAAATTCTCACTTGCTGAACAGTTAAATCCCTAACCTGGATAAACCCCGTAGAATAACTATCCCAATGATCGTTCAGCAGAATAAATAGCAATATTCAACGGGGTAAACCAGAATATTAAATTGCAAATATCAAATTGAAAACAAATCATTCCGAAGGTCACGTCCCGAAGGGATCCTGTTGGGATAGAGACTCCTTCCCCCAAAGGGGTCTCTTCGAGAGGAGAATGCCTATGGCACAAAAAAACAAGAATTTGATAATTAAGAGACTAATTGAAGAGGAATTAGAATGAAAGTTGATGTCAGTAATACTAGTATAGTTGAACGTAGTGTAAAGGTAAATCTTGATTGGGAAGAAGTTGCAGATGCATACAAAAAAACTTTTAATAGACTGCGTAAAGGATTAAAGATAGATGGTTTTCGTCCTGGAAAAGTTCCGGAAGCAATAGCAAAACGTCTTTTAGGTTCAAAGATTAAATATGATTTTAGTAATGATGTTATTGAGACAACTTATAAAAAGGTATTGGAAGAAAACGGTATTACTGAGTATGTGGATTTAACGGTAAAAGATATTGACTTTAAGGAAAATGAATCTTTCGACTATTCTATGAGTGTAGAAGTTGATCCTGAAATAGCAATCATTGATTACGAAAAGGGATTTCCAGTTTCTAAGACGACTTATGTAGTTGATAAGGAAGATGTGGACCTGTATTTAGAGAATATTCGAGAGCAGCATGCGGAGGCTAGAGAAATTGCCGATGGTGCTAAAGAAGGTCATTATATTTTATGCGATTTGCAGGAAACTGAAAATGGAGTTCCAATTATTGGTAAAAAAATAGAGGATAGGATTATAAAAATTGGGGAAGGTGTATTTGGAGAACCTGGAGCAAATAAACTTATAGGTGTAAAATCAGGTGATAAAGTATTAGTCAATATAAAACAAAGAAATGGGAATGAAACAACTTATGGAGTTAATGTTAAGAGAGTCGAGGCTCGTATTTTTCCTGAACTAACGGATGACTTCGTCAAAGAAAATTTTGAAAAACTTGATAGTTACGAAGAATTAAGAAATCAGGTTGAAAAGTCTTTACAGGAGGATTGGGATAAACGTTCTGAAAAAGAATACATGAAGGCAATCTCAGATTATTTTGTAAACAAAATTGATTTTGAAATACCTCCTTCCCGTATTAACAAATTTTTAGATAATATTGTTGAAAATATTAAGTCGAAAAATGATCAAACCGAAATTAACGAAAGTAAGATCAGAGAGCAGTATAAATCCGCCGCAATATGGGAAATAAAATGGTATTTAATTCAACGAGAGTTAATAAAGAATGAAAATATTGATGTAAATAGTGATGAAATAGATTCAGAGGTCGAGGAGATTAGTAAAAATTATCCAGAACTTGAGCGGAACAAAGTTATTCAGTTTTATAGGAGAAATGAAAATCGTATGAACTTGAGAAGTGATATTTATGACAAAAAGGTTTTTAATCATCTTAAACAATTCACAAAAGTTAAAAAGGAGATTGTTAGAACCAACGAACTCCGCAAAAGGAATGTTTTATGAGAGAAAAAAATCAAGTATATATACCAATGGTCGTTGAGCAAACAGGTCGTACAGAAAGGGCTTATGACATCTATTCACGACTTTTGAAGGAGAGGATTATTTTTTTAGGGGATCCGATAGATGATCACGTTGCGAGTCTTGTTGTTGCTCAACTGATTTTTTTGGAGGCGGAAGAACCGGAGAGGGATATTTTCCTATATATAAACTGTCCTGGTGGCTCTATAACAGCCGGATTAGCGATTTTAGATACGATGCAGTATATCAAGCCTGATGTTGCTACTATCTGCGTTGGGCAGGCAGCCAGCATGGCAGCTATTCTTCTGGCAGCAGGGAAAAAAGGGAAAAGGTCGGCACTGCCTAATTCGAGGATCATGATTCACCAACCGCTTGGGGGTATAGAAGGTCAGGCGAGTGATATTGAGATTCATGCAAAAGAGATTGTCAAATTAAGAGATAAACTCAATAGAATTTTATCGGAATTGACATCACGTCCACTTGAAAAGGTTATTAAAGATACTGATCGTAACTATTTTATGTCAGCTAAAGAGTCTAAAGATTACGGTATCATAGATGAAATTCTCGGAAAGCGCGTAAAAAAATGAAGTTTAATGTGATAAATATAATTTTAACCAATATTTTATTATAAAAAGCTTGACAAAGAAATTTAATTTGATTAAGATTGATTTGTAGTGAGGATTTGCAATAAATATTAAAAATTTATTAAAGGAGGAATGGTATGAAACGTCATGTCACAATTTGTTTGTTATTGATGTTGCTGCCTTTTGTTCTTTTTGCAGGAACAGTTGGTAAGATCTCAGGAACAGTTGTAGATAAAGCAACTGGTGAAGGTCTTACAGGTGTAAACATTATTGTTGAAGGAACAACACTTGGTTCAGCAACTGATGCCAATGGGTACTATGTGATATTGAATGTTCCCGCTGGGTTATTCAATGTTCACGCAAGTTACATTGGCTACAAGGAATTCATAGTTAAAGACTTAAGGATTTCAATGGATTTAACTACCGAACTGAATTTCGAACTAGAGCGTACGGTTTTAAAGGGTGAAGTAGTTACTGTAACTGCGGAGAGAAAGCTTTTTGAGAAAAATGCTACTTCAAGTATTTCGATTACAACAGCTGAGGATTTGGAAAACATCCCGATTCGTGGAGTACAAGATATTATTTCGACAATGGCGGGTGTTATTGTTCAGGATGGAATTGTTCACATTCGCGGAGCCAGAGACGGCGAAGTAGGTTATTTTGTGAATGGCGTCTCAACAATGAATCCTGTAACCAACCGGAATGCATTAACTCCTATACACGAGGCTATTGAAGAAATTCAGGTGTTAGCGGGTGGTTATAATGCTGATATGGGAGGCGCAAATGCAGGTGTGGTAAAGACAGAGTTGAAAACCGGAGGTTCGTCTTTATCAGGTTCTTTTGATTATCGTACTGATGGTTTTGGAGATCCTACTGAGGGGAAACAATTCCTAGATACCTATACCTATGGACATAAACTGGCTGTAGGAACAATCAGTGGACCATTACTTTCGGAAAAAGCCCGATTTTTTCTTGCAGGAGAATATAATAACCAGGATGATGGTGCAGTTCGTTTTAGCAAAGGATATGAATTCAAGGATTTAGTGGATACAAATCCTCAGAATAGTGTTCATGATACCGTTACATTGGTATATCCGGATGGTTTTACGCCAAAACAGGCTGATCAGTTCTACAAAATCAATGGTACTATCACATTAGACCTTCCAATCCACTTGAATATCGGTGGCTTGTTTACAGGTCGTAAATATGACAGATTTAAACCACCGATGTTAAACACTCTCAATGATAGAAGTCAGTATTATGAAACATCTACAATGTTGTTGACCGCTAAAGCAACAAAAGTATTTTCGTCTAAAACTTATTTGGACTTAAGGGCGAGTTATTATCAATATGAGAGAGAACTTGGTGATAGTTGGTTTGGAAATGACTGGCAGAAATATTACGATAGCACTGCTGTAGCAGACTACACTGATGGAGACGTTGTTTATAGAAATTCATGGCGAGATCAATTTGATTATAGACTGGATGGGTTCCCTGTTGAAAGAAATGGTAATCCGCTTGGTTTGTATCGTCATGAGAACCACGAATACATTGGATTTGCCACTGATTTTATAACTCAGTATGGTAAATACAATCTGTTACAGGCAGGTATGGACTTCAGGGGTTATACTATTCATTATTTCGATATAGATCCTTCAGTGATGGATTATACTGCCGAAAATGGAACTTTTGGCTATACAACTTATGGAAGTATGGATGCAGTACCCGCTGATATCTGGATGTTAAACGGCGGTGTTGACGCCTATGGTTATGATATCTATGGAAATGAATCAGACGATATTATTAGGTATAAAGATGCTGATGGAAAAAGCCTTGGTTATGTTGACGCTCCTAAAAAACCGGTTCAGGCTTCTGCATATTTAATGGATAAAATCGAGTATAAAGACTTGATCATTAATGCCGGTGTGCGTGTTGATTATTTTAACTCCGATGATAGAGAACTGAAAAACCCGGCAGATCCGGAAGTTGACAATGAATCCAGTATGCTTGCCGAGAGCGCCTGGAAAGATAAAGATCCGGAAGTGATCATAAGTCCCCGCTTAGGACTATCTTTCCCGGTAACTGATAAGACGGCTTTTTATATGCAGTATGGTAAGTTTGTACAGATGCCCAGTTTGAACAACTCATATTTTAGTAATTATACTTTAGCACGACAGATTGTCCGCCAGGGTTACTACTTCATTAATCCGGTCGGGTTTGGACTTGATCCTTTGAAAACAACCTCTTATGAAGTCGGTTTCAGGCAACAAGTTGCTGAGAATGCGGCATTTGATGTTACAGCGTTCTATAAAAATATAAGGGGTTTAGTGCAGATCATCAATCAGAAGATTGAGCCAACAGCTGCAATTCCTGGTAATTATGAGCGTTTTGTTAATGGTGATTTTGCAACTACCAAAGGTATGGAGTTTCGCCTAACGCTGCGTAGAATGAATAGACTTGCTACTCAGGTTAACTACACGCTTACACATGCTGAAGGGACACAATCCAGTAGTCATTCTGCTCAGGGAGCATTGTACTTCAATGCCCAGATGCCGACTACGATTAATCCTCTGGATTATTCTGCTGCTCATACAGGTTCGGTTAATCTTGATTACCGCTTTGGTAAAAATGATGGTGGTCCAATTCTTTCACAATTGGGTATGAATTTGTTATTTAAATTTTCAAGCGGTCACCCTTATACCCATGTTAATGTAAATATCGGTGGTCAGACAGATCCATATAGCGCTGGAGTCGATTATATGTGGGATACGAGAGACCGTTTGGCTGCAGAGCCTATCGGTTCATCCACAACCCCTTGGACATTTTTTACCGATTTACGCCTTGATAAAACATTTCAGATTATGAATTTTAAACTTACTGCTTATGTATTAGTAAATAACTTATTCAACCGTAAAAACGTCATAAATGTTTATGAAAAAACCGGAAGCGCAGAGGATGATGGATTCCTGAGTCAGCCAAATTATTCAGCTTCAACTATTAAAGCTGAAGGTGGGCAAGAGTACATCGATTTGTATGACGCTATAAACCTCACAAATGGTCAGGTTTATTGGGACTGGCTAGGGCGTGAACTGTATGGAAATCCTCGTCAGATATTCTTTGGGCTAAAATTCAGTTTCTGATGTATAAGGTAATTTTAATAGAATTGGTATTACTTATGGAGGAAATAATATGAAAATCACAAAGATAGTATTGTGTGTTTCACTTATCGTTATGTTGCTTTTTGCGACGAACCTGATGGCAAAATCTGAGAAAGGTTTTTCTTCACAGAAACCATTTCTCGCTAAAGCAACAAGCGGTCAGTTAACACGTACACTTTCCAATATCTCCAATTGGAGTTATTGGATGAATTATAATGGAATGTCCGGGATTGACCCTAACAGCAATTCCGGAGGTATCTATCCTCGCGCTACTGCGGGAGCCATTTTCCAGGATGGATTTGTCTGGGGTGGTAAAGTTGGTACTGCAATTCGCGTTGGTGGTCAAACTTATAATGTTGGAACAACGCAAGGCTGGATCAAGTCTGATGGTACTGCTGTAAGTAAAGATGATCCGCGAGCCAGGATTTATCGTATTCGCCCGGATTATGAGACATTGACTCATGCGATGGTCGTTCAGGAAGCAGCGGAAGCTAATATGGTTGCCGCCACAGCCGTTACGGAAGCGATGACCGATGAGATTATTGCTCAGTATGAAACCGACTGGAATGAATGGCCGGCTGACCTTGGCGCTCCAACTTATGCAGATGGTACACCGGGAATTGCCAATGCCGATCAGGTTGTTTGGTTTG
Source organism: uncultured bacterium (assembly GCA_964441235.1). Classification (GTDB taxonomy): domain Bacteria; phylum Fidelibacterota; class UBA2242; order UBA2242; family UBA2242; genus BS750m-G69. The sequence continues at coordinate 7,181 of CAYTUQ010000069.1, forward strand.
TTTGTAATGACTTGGACAGAACAAATTGTATGGGTCTTTATGGTTCCGAACCTATCGGTATTGAGCTTCAGGTTACTGCCTGGGCTTATGCACAGCCAGGCGCTCGTCTCGGGCAGATCATCTTTAAGAATTATAAGATGATTAACAAATCCGGTGCAGACGTTGAGGAAATGTATGTTGCACAGTGGTGCGATCCGGATTTAGGTGAAGCTGCCGACGATCTCTGTGGATGCGATACAACATTAAGTATGGGGTATGCATATAACGGAATGGACGTAGATAATAAATATGCCGCTTTCGGTTTGGCTCCTGCGGCAATTGGTTATGATTTCTTTAAAGGTCCGATGGTTGCCGGAGAACCTTTGCCGATGACCGGATTTTCCTGGTTTGCCGCCGGTTCGGCGATAAGCGATCCCACGCTTGGTGAATATGAAGGTACTTTGCAATGGTATAATATGCTATTGGGTAATACGCCTACGGATAATATGGTCAATCCTACTCCCTGGACAGTTGGAAATGAAGGTACTGAGGCAACAATGTTTCCTATGGCCGGTGATCCTGTAACCGAAACCGGCGATCTGGATGCACATGCCAGTTTCTTCTCGCCCGGTGACCGTCGTATCGCCCTGTGTTCCGGACCATTTACATTTGCAGATGGCGATATACAGGAAGTTGTCGTATCAATCGTTGGTGGAATGGGTGATTCGAGGTTTAGCTCGATCACAGATATGAAAATGACCGACGACGTGGCACAGGTTCTTTTTGATGGAGGTTTTGCAGGTGTTCCGAAACCACCAACGGGGCCAAAAGTCACGGCAAGGGCGTTTGAGGATAATATCCTGTTGGAGTGGGGCTCTAACCCGGATGCTGTAACATCTACGGAAGGACCGGTAATTGCCGGGTATTCTTTTGAGGGTTACAATGTTTATCAATTACCCTCTGCTACAGCAACTAAGGCACAGGGTAAGCTGCTTGCTACATACGATATTGTAAATGGCGTTGAAGTTATTGAAGGAAATCGCTTCGTACCGGAATACGGACAGGTTGTAAAAATTCCTGTTCAATTTGGTGCCGATATTGGTCTAAAACGTTTTTTCCAGGTAGAAAAAGATTACCTGACAGGTGATCCGCTTTATGAAGGAAACACTTATTACTTTGCAGTAACTGCCTATAATTATCATCCGAATCCGGAACTGATCGAAGACAAAGCTCTGGAATCAGCGCTTATCATCATGCCGGTTGTTGTTCAGGAACCTCTGCCTGGTGATATTGGTGTTTTGGAGGAACCGGTTGGTGGTGAATATGAGTTAGCACATTCAGCCGGTACAGCCGACGGTGGAGCGGGTTATACGGTAATTGATCCTTATGCCCTGACCGGTCACGATTACGAAGTATTCTTCGATCAGCAGCATTATTATATGGATGTAGATGGTGCTTGGAAAACCACAAATTATCCAGATTCAGTGGGAAAAGCTGTTGGGAAAGTGGCAGATGTCTCACCTTCTACAATAACAGGTGTTGCTTATACGTCTCCAATAGCAGGTACAAGAGACCTTAAATTAGTACTTGATCTAGTATCTCCGGATTATAATTATGCGGAAGGTGTCAAATTAATATTTCCTCCTGATGTAGTCATTAACAGCGCTACCGGACCGGATGGAATAACAGCATTAATTGATGAATCGGAAAACACGGTGCTTTTCGGTAATGAAGTGGTTGATTCGACGGATCTAACTGGTGCAGGTGCCTTTGCCGGCGGAGAATTAATGACCGTGAATGTCAACACGCCGACTTTGCCGCTCGTAATTGCCTTTATCGTTTATGATGACGGTTGGGCAACGTTATTTTGTTCTGATCCGGCTAATGCTGCTACATGTGAGGCCTACGGTATAACAGATGCGGTTGTTGTAAATGCCGAAGGTAATTGTGTGATCTCCGAGCAGGCGTATGCATTCAAGACTATACCTCACTGGAATGTTAAAGACTTAACAGATGGTGTAGTGGTCCTTGAAGATCAAAAAGTTGTTTCCGGCAAAGATGCTGACACGGGAGGACTCGAAGGAGCAACCGCGGGCGGTATTGTCGATGGTTTTCAGGTATTTATTAATGCCAGTTATGATGCACCAACCGATTATACAACCTATACTCATACTGGACCTAACAGGACAACCCCGGATGTATTCGACCATACTCGTGCCAATGCTTGGTTGAATTATGATCAGCATGGTAAACCTTTCGAGATTACATCTTATGCGGATCATGGTTGGGGGCCCTATGGACCAACTGCCACAGCATGGGATTCTTATGACAATGCTGCCGATGAAGCACAACACGGTACTCAATCGATGAATTTGCTGCAAATAGATGTTGAACTGCGGTTTACCGGTGAATATGATGCCACAACTATTACTATGGCTGGCGGTGGTACATATCATCCCATTAAAGATGGAACGGGTTCTTTAGCTGCCTTAGTTGGCGCTCGTTTATATGATATTAAAGACCATCCGAGTGCGCTTAATCCTGGAACCGGCGATCCTTTCATGGTTCGGATACCATTTGAGGTATGGGATGTTGATAATAATAAGCAGATATCTATTGTTATTTACGACAGGTTAGGTGATCCGACGGCTACCGATATGGATGCCTTTAATACAGCTGATAGAATGTACTGTTGGTTTTTAGAAGAGGATTATGCAGCGACACTTACCGATCCGGTTGCTAATTCTAACAGTGATTTACTTACCTGGAGCGTGATTTTCTGGAATTGTGCCTGGACACAAGGAGATAATATAGTATTTCAGTATGACAATCCAATCCAGTTAGGAGTAGATAAGTTCACTTTCTCGACTACAGCTCCGGTTTTAAGTGATGCTGAAGCGGCAAAAGAAGCTGCCAAGAAGATCAATGTCTTCCCGAATCCGTATTATGCATACAATGAACTTTCGACCGATCCCTATGATAATTATGTATCATTCACTCATCTGCCGGTGAAAGCAACCATTCGTATTTTTAACCTTGCCGGTGTTCAAGTCAGGAAGTTGGAGAAAGATGATACTTCTCAATTTTTACAGTGGAATCTTGCAAATGAGGCGAATCTTCCTGTAGCCAGCGGTATGTATATTGTACATATCGACCTGCCTGGTCTTGATATGGAGAAGGTCTTGAAGCTTATGGTAATTCAGGACAGACAAATTCTTGAATACTATTAGAAGAGGAGGTGATATGAATAATATGGTTGTCAAAACACAAAAGGAGAAAAAAATGATAAATAGGAATATATTCAAGAAATTGACAATTTTCCTTGTTGTAACCTTTCTGTGCAGCTCTTTTGTTTATGCCGGTGACGCAAGTCGTGTCGGTACGGCAGCAGGTGTGCAGGTTCAGGTACCGGTAGGAGCCAGAGCAATTGCTATGGGCGGAGCTGACATTGCCGGTGTAAGTTCAATAGATGCGCTCTACTGGAATCCGGCAGGCTTAGGAAATATGGAAGCAAGAGCTGCGGGGAATTTTTCCAGTCAAAACATTATCGCTGATATTAATGTTAATTATTTTGCATTAGGTTTTAACGCCGGAAGACTTGGTGTTATTGGATTCAGCTTAAAGAGTTTTAACTTTGGAGATATCCCAATTACAACACGGGAAAGTATGGACGGTACAGGTAGTATGTACTCTCCTACTTTTGCGACAATAGGCATGACTTATGCCAGAAGTCTTACTGATCATGTAAATTTCGGTGTTACAGGCAAATTGGTTTATGAGAGTATTCCAAGAGCCAGCGCTAGCGGTTTTGCTGCTGATTTTGGTATCCAGTATAAAAACCTGATGTCGATTGATGGATTGGGATTAGGTTTTGTGATCAAGAACGTTGGAGCCAATATGCAATATAGTGGTTCTGCCTTGCTTACAAAATCCCGTGACCAGGATGAATCTTATGATGATTATCGATACAGACCAACTTCATCAGATCAGCTACCCTCGAGTTTAGAGATGGGGCTTAGCTATATGAAGAATATTGGTGTTGGTAATCTCCTGGTTTGCACTCAGTTTCAGAACAACAACTTCGAGCAAGATCAGATTAAGATCGGAACTGAGCTAGAATTGATGAATCTTTTATATGTTCGTGGAGGATACAATACGATTATGAAGGATCCTGATAATCCTGACTTAGGAGAAACTGTTTTTGGCATATCGCTGGGAGCAGGATTGAAATATAGTGTTGGGGGCGTTAAAATGATGTTGGATTATGCATATCGTCCAATGGAATATTTCGGGAATAGCAATATATTCGCAATCGGATTGGCTTTCTAGTCCGATTGGATATATGGAAGTATAAGGTCGGTGTATGCTATACACCGACCTTTCTTTTTAAAAAGTGTAATTTTTCCAAATTGCGTTGAAAGGGGAAAATAAGTCTCTAAAGTTTGGAAAATTTAATTGTGAGAAAAAATAGTAGATATTTTTTGTTAAGTATATAGGCTTTTTTAGAAGATTTATTATTATATTCTTGATGGTTTCGTAAAAAGTGATTATATGTGTCATTCTGATGAGCGAAGCGAAGAAGAATCTCCGACGAGAACCAGTAGAGATTCTTCACTCGTACCTCGTTCAGAATGACAGTTTTGATACTTTTTACGATTCCATCATTCTTGAGTTATGAATTCTTTATTAATTCACAAAATATTAGTGTAAATGCAAAAACGATTCGCGCTTTGTCTGCTACTTATTTTTTTAATTTCTTTTAAGATTTTCGCCGAAGATGTAGTTATTGAGGGAACAGTTATTGATTCTATCAGTCATCGAGGAATTTCGAGTGTAAACGTCTTTTTGAAAGGAACGACAGTTGGAACTACTACGGATGAGAGCGGTAGCTTTAAACTAATTATAGTTGATTCAAAACCTCAAACGGAAGTAGTCTTTAAACATATAGCCTACGAAGTTAAAAGTATTTCGATAACGGAAATAAAAGAATTAAAAAATATAGTTCTCAGTAAAAAAAGTATTCAGCTGAGAGAAGTCCAGGTTGAAGCGGAACGTCGAGGTCATGACTATATTCAAGATATAACCAATGTCATTTCAGTAATCCCGAAAACAGCATTTGAATCAAAAGGATTTGTTGATGCAGCAGATATCCTTGTCACAGACCAGAGTACGCTTGTTGATGAAAGTCTCAATGGTAGAAAAACAGTTTCAATTCGCGGGGCAAACCAGGATGAAGTGTTGATTCTTTATGATGGTGTCCGTATTAACAATAATTTCGACAACTTTTTTGATCTTTCTCTCGTTGATCCATCCGGATTGCAACAAATAGACATAATTAAAGGGGGTAATGTTGCAGCTTTTGGTTCTTTTGGGTCATCAGCTGTAATAAATTTCATTCCCAAGCAAGAACAAGATTATCTGGTTAGATTTCGTCAACAGATAGGTACGTATAATTCGGGAGATTGGAACTTAAGTCTCTACAAGAATCTGTTTGGAGTAAAGATATTTTCAGCAATGAAGGAGGCAACTGCAACACAGCAGTATGTAGGAAATCAACAGGGAGAAACAGATATAGTTCACGGATCATCAAATAGAACTCTAAATATTTCTTATGGTTTTGGCAGAAGAACGGCAGGTACGCAAAAACATATTTTACGTGCAAACTATCTGCAGTCGAATAGGGATTACGACAATCAAAATACCCTTGAAAAATTGTCAACTTCACATGAAATCAAGAGCATAAAGTATGTAGCGAATCTCAATAAAATTGGTGAAACAAACATTCTTGTGTCAGACCAGAAAGGAATTGTATCACATTCGTGGAAGTTTTTTCACTCCGATATGGCTCGTCAAATTAATGACAATACGCTTCAAGTTAGTGTTGAACAGGTGATACGGTTGGACAACATTATTTTTTTTCTGGCTTATCAACGTGAAAATTCTGATCTGGACTATCAAGACAAAATGGTAATGGAAATATCAGAAAGCAGCGGACAGGATACATGTGCTTTTCACAGGGTTAGAAGCGGGTATTCATCAGCTGTTCAATTCATAAATCCTGAGATATCTTATCCATTCGATTTCGATAATATTCAATTTAGCCTTAGTCATGAACGGATCAAAGACCGACAGTTTTCCTATTCTGTTCCTGAGACCTTCGATATGATAAACAGCGATTGGCATGAAAGCTCGTACATGTTATCTACTTCATTTGTGGGTTTTCCTGAAAATAATCTATTGAGTGCTCATTTCAATTACGGGTCGAGCTTCAGAATCCCGACCCTTTATCAGCAGATAATTTCTACGTTTTATCACCTCAACGATGATTTAGGTAATAAATTGATGATGGAGTATAAAAGGAATCTTGAGATCGGAGTTGCAATATCAGACAATCATGCAAAAGCGACAAATCATTATGAAGTTACCAGCGCAATTTTTCACAATTCGTACAGAAACAAATTTAGAACTATACAATTGAGTGGAAGCCCTGTGACATTTTTGGATAATCGGGCTGATGCCAGTATTCTAGGTTTCGAAACAGCCGCATCTGCTTCATTTTTACAAAAGTTGTTTATTTTCAACATCTCCTTTTCTAGATATTTAATATCTGAAAAATCTGCGTTTCCTTTCAAATCAGACAGGAAGCTTACTACCAGCATCTCCTTGAACTATAGGGGTTTTAACCTGGAACTAATGTGGTATAGCGAAGCACAGCGTATTGGATGGGTTTATATTCCATCTGGTGATATTCAGGAATTATCACTGCCTGAATTTAGTAATATTGATCTGCACTTAAGAAAATCCTTTGAGTTCTGGCGTTGTAAATGTTTTGGTTCCTTTAGTGGAAGAAATCTTCTGAATAAACAGTTGATTTTAGAGGGGATTGCAATTCGTGATAGAAGACTCTATTTTACGGTTGGGTTTGAATTTGAATGATCATTACTTCAACAATGAACTGGGAAAAGGAATCAAATAAAAAAACTTATACGTCGTTTACGGTTGGAAAATTCAATTGTCTTGAAGGGGAAGGGCGTAAATGCCCTGACAATTTCTCGCCTTTTCTTCTCCCCACAGCCCTGAAGGGCTGGGCTATTTATTATATCTCGAATTAACATAAGTTTATATTGTGCGAAACTTGAGTAATATGAATTTCAAAAATAATCACACTCTATCTGCGATCCATTCTATTTTTATAATAGTCTTATTTATATCGTGTACTTCAAATCCTTTTTCCAATGATCAGGAGATTAAAGAAGATAAGCTTTCCGGACAGGTAAGACTTAGTGATGGATTTAGCTCTGATAGTGTTTATGTCTGGCTTGAAGGATTTAATCTGGGAACTTATACAGATAATAGCGGTAAATTTTCAATTTCATTGCCGCCGCCGGAAGCACAGGGATATGGAAAGGGATATAATGGGGAAATGTCTCTCTATTTCTATGTTGTGAATTACTGGTTAGACTCTTCTGTTGTTGTTTTTGCCAATGGGAGGTTAGACCAGGTGCAGCAGGATATAAATGAGGACGGTAGTCTTATTGAAGTTAAAACCCTTTCACCACTGCTGCATATCAGGACATTAACTTTGTTGCAATCGCTGAATTTTGGTGTGCAGGATACATATCCTATGAAGGTGATTGTTGAATTCGAGACCTTCGATAATACCTTAGTGGTAGAGTCTCTCAGAGAGGATCTTCCCTGGCCTCAAAGGGGTTTCTTCAGAACAGGCTTGGTTTTCAAATCATTAGATAACCTTCCGCAAAATACCATATTTGTTGATAGTCCCAAATGTTTTCTATACCATGATGCTTTGTTGAAAAACTCAAAACAGACATGGGAGTACGATTTTGAATTGAACAAGAATGAAATATTGCCGGGCAAATATTCAGTTTTTCCTTATCTTTTAATTCCCCAGCGGAATGTACCACCAGAATTAATTGAAAGTATCTCTCAAGGTGCAGAGGATTTTGGAATGGATTATCTTAAACTGCCTATGAAACGCACAGACGCCTTGTTTGAAGTTTTGAATATTATTTGAAAACAGCTTGAACTTAAAGGTTGAATTTTTATCCGTTTATTCTAACGAAAGTTATTCGCTTGATCATATAAGTTTGGATTCCAAATATTGCATTAAGGATTTTCTGTTCTTCTAAAGTGATTGTTTTTTCCCAAGAAAGTACGAAAAAAGCTATAGTTTGGTTTATCCCATTGATATTGTGACAAAGTAACATGAAGAGGAATCGGGACAAAATGGCATTGCAGGAACGAAAGATTGGCATCGGAATGAAAAGAATATGAGCGAAATAGCAGCCATTCCAGGACAAGGACTTTTTCATTTTAAACATGATAGGTAACCGTTCACAGCTTAAAATTTTAGGTTCTTCTGCATTTTAATTGCAAATAATATTTAAAAATCTTATTAATAAAAATG
>CAYTUQ010000070.1:0-14527 GCA_964441235.1 uncultured bacterium
ATGCTCTGATTAGTTTGCCTCCTCCCAGGAACAAGAATAATAATGGCAAACCATAGAACTCCTGTCGTAATCGTGTTAGCGAAATAATAGCCATTTTATGAAGAACATCAGCTTCACCGAAGACAAAGTTCAATCCATAGGCAAATAAATCAACATCCACGATTGCAAGTGGTCGGTCATAATCTGTTAACTGAGTCAGCAAATACTTTAATATCGCAGTGGAGTTGTATTGATTCCGGTGAGAATTATATGCAACTTTTGGTACAGGTAGAGGATTTGATATTTGAACATTTGCAGAGAAAATTTCCTCAAGATGAAGCCCCAATTTTTCAAAAAACTGCTGGTCAATCTGCCCGAGAGGAACCAGAGAGATAGTTTCAATTCTGTCTTTAGTTTCCATAACATTACCTTTTATAAATTTAATAATTCAGAGCTAAAATTATGATAAAATCGAGCTGCGCAAAACGTGGGGTTATGTAGCAAGAATTATTAACCACAAAGATAATATGCTAAAAGTCAAGTGAGTAAGTGGGAAAGTGAGTAAGTGAGCATGAGGGAGAATGGATAACATCTAAAATCTAAAATCCCTGCCTGCACTGTCGTTTCGGTAGGCAGGGTTAATCCTTGTTCTTAAATTAGAAATAATAAGATACAGAATTTAAAAATCTCTTTCTTATGAATAAGAACACTTTTAATATACAGGACACAAAGAATGTTGATTACCAAATAATCCTTTTTATATTATCCGAAGTAATGATATGTGGATTAAAAACAGTTACATTTATAAATGTAGAATATTACAATCAGTTTAGTTATATTTTACCAAATACCGTGATTTCAAATGATGAGAAGTAAACAATTAAAACAACATGAAATTCTTTTGAAATCAAATGGATTTTCACCTAAATAGGAAATAAACGCAATGAGTATATTGACCCAAATTGGAATGATAAACGAAATATTGCGTTTATACTTATGTTATCTGCTCATTGCGGGCAAAAAATGAGTAAAATATAGGAAAAAGAGTCATGCACTTTTTTATTAATGACTACTTAACCCAATTATATGGAGAGGCAAATAATTATGGAGATAGATAATTTGGATAATTTGATCGATCAATGGGAAAACGAATATAATAAAGATAAACATAATAATGCCAATAGTGTAATAAATATTCCACACGAAAGCTCAAACCCTTGGGAATTGAGTCCTTATCATCTATTTGATTATATTACAACACTTTCAAGATATAAGTTCTCAACATATATGCAATTTGATCCTCCAGTGCGATTTCAAATAATTCTTGAAAATTGGATTAACAATTTCTTATCAGATAAAGATAAATTTACTGCTTTTAAATTATCTTCTCGTATATTATTTATAACACAACATGAATTAGAATACCTTCAAAGGTATGTTTATAGAAAATTTATCTCCCAGTATGGATGGCAAATAAATGAATCTTTAGAAGAATTCTTATTTGTTCCGTTGGAGGAAGATGTAAAAGTAGCAGAATTTTTTAGGTTAAATCAGATTTCAGGTCGAGAAGATAAAGTAGGAGGTTCAAAAAGTTACTTAAATTGCATTGATGAATTTATACAACCAATAAAAGAGATCGAAAAAATTGACAATGGAATTAAACAAATAAAATCATGTGAGCATTTAAATAATTTAGATAGAGACAATATTATAGCTATTATGGAAAAAGCAAAAATTCAATATACTGCTGAATTAGAAAAGAAAAATAAAGATTATGAACAAAGAAAGTATCTTATACTTTTGACAGATTTTAGTGGGTCCGGAGCAACAGTTAAAAATGACATTACTCGAATATTAACCCATTATTCTTTTGAATTTGTTTTTTTATTCTCGTATATAATTTGTGAAGATTCTCTTAATAAATTATTAATAACTAGTGAACAAAATGCAAATAAAATAAATATAATTTATGGTCTTCTCTTAACTTCTAAAGCAAAATGTTTTGCAGAAGATAGTATAATACTTTTTGATCCTGATAAAAGTGAAATTAGAAAATTATGTGATAAATATTTTTTCCAATTAAAAGAGCATCCAGATGTGAAACAATGGCAAGAAGATATTAAATATGGATTTAAAGAAAATCAACTTACTTTGGTGTTGGACCACAATTGTCCTAATAATACATTACCTATAATGTGGGCAGAAAATAGTAATTGGAAAGCACTCTTTCCGAGAGTACCAAAATATATTTTCCATTCTACAGGTGGTAAGGAGCAAAAATGAAAATAATGAACCCATTTTATTATACTTATATTAGTGAACAAGTTAAAAACCCACAAGAATTTTTTCAGTTTTTCTCTCCTGAGGTCTTCCGAGAAGGAACATTTAAAATAGGTCAACCGATGAATCACTTTATTTTAGGTGCACAGGGTTTTGGCAAAACAATGTTTCTCCGGTTTTTTCACTATAAAAATCAATCATATATATTTAATAACAAACTACTTTTTGATTTTTATAAAAATACTTTCGGGAAAAAATTACCAGAAAAATTTGCTGGGATATATTATACAGTTTCATTAGGCCCATATACACAATTCAGTGGGCGAGGTATCTCAAGTGAAGACTGGTCAAGTTTATATGGGAATTATTTAAATTTAGTAATTTTTGAGGAAATATTACGTTTATTAGTTTATTGCACCACCAACGATGGTAAAGATTGGGCAAAAGCTATGGGGATTTATGGTGCAGAAGATAAAATTATAAATGCTATTGGGGGAATATATGGATCTGGATATTTTCCAAAAGAGTTATTTGGTGATTATAAAAAGTATAATAAGCTTTCCGATTTTCAACGAGAACTGATTGAAAAAATAAATACATATCATCAAATTGTATCAATGCAAAAAATCAAACAAGATGATCTTCCAAATTATCAAATAGAACCAGGTAGACTGCCGATAGATTTTATTGAAGCTCTTAGGGATACAAAGGTGTTAGATAAAGATATCAGATTATTTATATTATTTGATGAATATCAAGAACTTGGAATGTTAACTGATAATTCACTGTTACCGAGGATTATAAATACGGCTATAAAAATTACAGCAAGAACACCTAATTCATTAATTGAGTATAAGATAGGTACAAGAAGATATGGTATTAAAGAGTTAAAAATTTTTGGTAGTGAAACTAAAATAGAAAGAGAAAGAGAATATGATATTATAGATTTAGAAAATGTATTTTTTGAGAGAGGTGGGGTTAAAGCGTATGAAAAATTTATAGTTGATATTACAAAAAAACGACTAAAAAATTATAAATATTTGCAAACTAAAAAATTTCATGAATGGTTTTCTCATGCTTCTCAACGAAAAGACATTTCTCAGTTAGAAGATATTTTTAATAGATTAAAACAGGAAATAGAAAAAAAATATACCTTTGATAATATAAAAAAAATCTATGAAGACCTTTTTAAAAATTTTCCAGATAATTTATTTGATCAAATAGTTTCTATAATTTTATTAATTAAAGCACTCAGAAAAAACAAAATAGAAGAAAAAGAAGAAATAAAAAAATTTATAGAGAATAATAAAACTGAAAAAGGATGGAAAAAAGAAGCAATAGATGTCTATTCCTTTACTGTGGCTAATATCTATAATAAGAGGGGAAAACGATATTATGGCTATGAAACATTAGTAAAAATATCATACCCTATTGCACTCAATTATCTCAGGCTTTGTAAAAAAATATTTGAGTTAGGAATGGGAAGTTTTGAAGATGGAAAGAAGCATCTTACAAAAGAGAAGCAAAACATAGGTGTTAAAATTGTTACAGAAGACATATTTAATGAAATAGGTACAGAAAAATCTTCATCAGGCTCTAAAGTACAACAAATTTTATATAGATTAGGTGTTTTATTTAAGGAGATGCATAATTTAATACCTGCATGGTTAATTACATCTTTTCAAATCGAAACAACTGAGTATCAAAAATCATCTGCAAAAGGTCTTATAGATGAAGCAGTTGATTATTCTTTACTTAAAAAAATTGATTTAAAAGATCAAAAGAATTTGAGATTCATTTTCAATAAAATATTATGCCCATTCTTTAATCTTTCAGTATATCCTGAAGATACATATATGAGCCCACTCTAAAAACCCCTGAAGGGGTTAAAATTAGGTTCTTTTTACATTTTAACCACAGTTAAAACTGTGGGCTAATCCTATGAGACATAGTGAGTTAGCCCACAACTGCAGTTGTGGGTAGCAGAACTCAATAAGCCCATTTTAACCATTTTAATGGTTTTTATAGTGGGCTCATATATAAATCTTAATAATAATGACCTTAATAAAATAATTTCTAACAACGAAAATGAATGGGATAAGACTAAGAAACGACTAATAAATGAATTTTTAGGGGAAGTAGATATTAGACAATTGAAATTATTCTGAGTAGACAAAGAAAAACTATGACTAAATTCTTCATAAAAAGTTCTACATTTAAAGAAGTTACACCAAATATTTTAAATAAATCTGTATTTATTGGTTCTGTGAGTTTTGAAAATAGATCCATGGGAGCTATAGATTTAATAAAAACGCATTCTCAACTTAATAAATTTGAATTTTATATAATGAAAATTGAAGATGATAAAAGTTTCTATAAAGAACAATGTAATAAACTTCAAGGGGAAAATCTAGTAAAACTAACAAGTCTTTTAGATACAAGCGTAAAGTCATTTATTAACGGAACTCTTTCAAAATCTGAAGATATAGTAGAAAAGATACAAAATATTATAAAAAACCAAACAATGGATATCTTTTTTGATATATCTACAACTCCAAAAAAAATATTTTTTCCAATCATAAAATTTCTGTGTGAAAATTGGATTCAAAAGCGTAAAGTTTTTATAGTCTATACAAAAGCGATTAACTATCCACACTGGTTAAGTAAAGACCCAGAAGACGTATCTCATCTACCGGGTTTTGTGGGTTCTTATTCTGGTGGGAAAAAACATGTATGGATACCTATTTTATGATTTGAGGGTGGATTAGCAAAAAAGATTTATGAAAATGGAGGTTTTGTTGATGTTTACCCTGTAATTGGATTCCCTTCAATAATGGTTGATAGAGTTTTATATGCTAATAAAGATATCATTGATAAACTTCAAAATGGCATTAAAGATATAAACTATAGTTCTACTGATGACCCATGGGAAACTTATAATATAATAAATTCTATTATAAACCATAATAAACGCAAAGATACACATTTCGTTATCTCTCCTTTAGGAACTAAACCCCAATCTTTGGGTTGTTGTATATTAGCTATTGAGGAAAATTTAGATGTTGTATATGCACAACCTCAAACTTATAATCCTAACTACTCAGAAGGTATAGGGAAAGTCTATGCTTATCTATTAAACATAAATAAGTGAAGATAAGACCGATAACAAACTCAGAACAAATTAAAAGAAAATATGGGATGATTAAAATTTTGGCAGGTGAAAATTCTATTGAAATGAAGACTAAAAAAATCGATTTAAAATCTTAGAAATAGAACCCTGTATAATTACAATTAAACACTATCATCGTAAATCAGAAACAGTTTTTAATGTTATTAGTGGTTATGCTGAATTAGGAACGAATGATAATTTTTGTAAAGATTCAGCCCGGAGATGCTATAATTATTAGTGCCAATGAATTCCATAGAATAATCAATAAACAAAAGGAAAAATTTATTGTCATAGAAATAATTTACCCTCTATATGATAAGAATGATTAATGCCATGAAACGATTTTGGAATAAAAAAAATACTGATATTAAAATAAAAATATGTAATATGAAATATCTTGATGTTGCTTATGAATCTGCACAATTAGGTGCTGATGCTCTTGGATTTCATATATGGAAAAATTCTGATATTGAAAGCAAGATTTTACAATTTCAATATATAATTAGATTCCTGCCAAATGAGATTTCTTGCTGGATGCTGACAGATATTACTGAACCTCATATTCTAAGAAAAATCCTCGATAAAGTTGAATTTGATACGGTCCAATTCCAGGGAAGAATTGGAATTAGTAAATTACAACAACTAATATGTAAATTAGAACCGATAAGAAGAAAAAAAGGACTAATGATAGTTAAAACAGTTTCGATAGATTTTGAATCTGAATATGAGGATATTTTTAAAATAGCGCAAATTTATTCCAAGGATGTTGATGCTTTATTGTTGGATTCGAAGCGAAAAGGAAGTTGGGAAGGAGGAACAGGAATCGTTCATAATTGGAATTTAAGTGCTGAACTTATTAGAAATATAGATAAAGTAATAATTTTAGCAGGTGGATTAACGCCAGAAAATATTATTGAGGCTATAATAAAAGTAAAACCTTATGGAGTAGATGTTGAATCAGGCGTAGAAATGATTGTGGGAAAATATAAGAATAAAAAGGTTAAATGCAAATGCATAATGAAAATTAAAGAATTTATTAGAAAGTGTAAAGAATGTAATTGGGATGGAAATGAGCCAGCGGAATTATTTTGATTTAAGAATGCCCGCAACGGCAGATAACAGAGCATATGCGCTTCGCTCCTGTTGGTCGCTCGGGCTTCGACACATTTTCGCCTCCGCTGTCGCTCCGGCGAAAACGTCGCATACGCTTGAACGTTATCCCTTTCTTGCAATAGAGTTCATGACACAACCAGGAAACATCCAATGAAAAAACTATACGTGATTTTTTTAGTATTACTTATTTTCGGTTGTGGAGAAAATTCAAAGCATGATACAATCTACAGGGGACTCATCTCTGAATTAAGTCAGAATCAGCAGATTAGAATTCAAAAAGCGTTCTTGACTCTTTTCTTATTTCATAGAGATCTTATTGAGAACGGTACTCATGGTGTTGGCTGAAAATAAAATAGATAAATAAGAATGAAAAATGAAATATTCAAGGATTAAACAGCATTTTATTTATTTTGTGAAAAATAATCGTCTTAAATTAGGAAAGCCGTTCTTGAAAATTTTTCCCACCATTTTTATGATAGCGTTGTCCTCCATCCTGAATGCTGCTCCCGGATCAGATAAAAATCAACTCAACTTTTCTTTTACGCTCAGCGGACATATTATACTGGGAATTGGATACAGTTATGGTTTTGGTGAAAATAACGGATTACAGACTACGCTTCTTATTATACCTGAAAAAGGATTACCGTTTGGTCTAAATGGCGGCTATTTTTACTTGACAGATGGAGAAAAATGGCGCGGTAAACTTGGAGCAGAATTCACACTGCTAGTGAGCCCTCCGGATACTGAAAGGCGGAAATGTTTACCGATGTTTAATTTTGTGCCTGGTGTCCAATATCCGTTTGACAAGAATAATGCGATCACACCCCAATTATGGATTTCGTATTTGCCAACTGGAAATAGAAAAATTTTACTGACAGGGATAGAGTTCCGGTATGGTAAAAAATTTTGAGGTCTGACAAATAAAATCAATCTGTTATTATCTTTTCCTAACCGAGACAGCTCCGGAAGTACGAAGACTCTGTTCTTCAACATTGCCATAATAAGTTATAGAACCGGCGCCGCTCGCACTACCCGTTAATTTTCCACCTTCCATTGTCAATTCTATTGAACTTACTCCGGATGTATTAATATCAGCATTAGTGATAGAACTCCTTTTCAGATTTATGTGAGTAGCTCCGGTGCAATTTATACGAAGATTCTTGATTGTATTATTTACTCCTTTAATTCCACTTGCAGCTGATACGCTAATTTCAAGATTGTCTGTATCAAAATCATCAAACCTGACCGTTGAGCCATCACTTGATTTTATTCTTTCAAGATTTGGCATTGTGATTTCTGCTTTTAAGGAATTTTTATGAACCCCGGCTCTCCAATCTAAATCAATATCTAAGACTTTACCTCTTTTCCTGACCTCAACATCGTCCATTAAATATTCAGGGGCTTCAATTCTTATCTGGTAAACATCACCCCTATTGAGTGTTACCTGCCAGGAGCCTGATGTACTCAAGCCCGAAAAGCCAGTCACATCAAAATATTTTGTGGTTAATTCCTTGTTCAATGTCTCAATGCCGGAGTATTCATCTTGAAAACTCTTATCTACAATCACGCGTGAAGCAATAATTGTTACAGCCAGGAAAACCAAAATAGCAATAAGAGTAATTAATAGAATCTTATTAGTTATCTTCATTTGTCACCTTTATCTTTAATTTCCTTTATGTTTATTGTAGAATATCTTCAGATCGTTGAAGCTAAGATTCAACAAATCCATGGTCTTGAAAAGTTGAGGTAAACTATGATTTATGAAGTCCTCTTTTTTCAGACTGAGCGTATTTTCATACGCATTCTCAGCAACAAAATAACCAATTCCGCGTTTGTTGAAAATTATTCCCCTATCCTGGAGATAAGAGTAAGTCCGCATAACAGTATTAGGGTTTACTTCTATACTGACAGCTAGTTCGCGTATTGACGGGATTTTATCACCGTCTTTCCACTTTTTCAATAAGATATTCTCGCAGATGTAATCGCCAATTTGTAAATATATCGCCTGTTTCCTCTGGAATTCCATCTCATACCTCCGTTTCTTTCAGGCGGAAGAAGCTGAGTATCCAGAAGTATGGTGCCATTATCCACCAGAAAAGGAATTCAAATATTTGTGCAAGTTTTCTAAAAAAGGATTCTGCGTAAAACCCTATATCTGAAGAATTAGAGAAAATCAAAGGACCGTTGTCCCAGTAATCCCAGTAAGCAAGTCTCAAAACAAGAGCTGCGAAAGCACTACAAACAATTGAAAGCACAAAAAGTGAAAGGATCATTTTAATCAGATTGTTCTTCTTAAAATATACTGCAGAAAATAGAAATATGGACTGAGTTACCAAATAGATCCTAATATTCTGGAGGATTACATCGTCAAAAGGATTAAATACCGAAAATGTTTGCTTAAATAGCAGCATGTTGAGTCCGGCTGCAATTAAGGAAAGCAGATAATAAAGAACTGCTGATCCTACTACATACCCAATGGAAGTCAGAAGCAATTTGCTAACGAATTTTTCAAATATTGAGCACGGTAGAGTTAGATAAACGTAACTTTTTTGGGGATGATGTAACTCTTCAAAGGTTAAGCTGCTAAGTATAAATCCTCCAATAAAAAGAACCAGAGGATAGAAAACGTGATGGAAGTCCCATAATCCGCTGCTTTTATGTGACAATAAAATAATTGCGAGCAGTATTCCCGTTACAGCACCGATAGCTGTCAAAAATGTCCTATATTGTTTTAAAATGTCATTCTTGATTAAGAGAGCAAAGCGTCTAATATTAAAATAATTTTCTACTTTCATGCTGATGCCCCCTTTCCGAAAATTGATCTGATTTTTTCTCTGTTCTTAATAACTGCGTTAAACAATATTTCCAGGTCTATACGCGAATCACTTCCTGTAGTATTTTTTGTAATTACCGCATATCCACCTAATGTCTCTTCGCTGTAAAGTACCTTATCTATATCCGGAGATTCTTGCCGGAGTTGAACGGAAAGACACTTAGAAACTTCAAAGGCGCTATAATTAAATATAATTTCACCATCATCCAGAATGATGATTGGATCAATGAGATTTTCCATATCACGAACTTGATGGGTTGATATTATAAATGTTCTATCATCAGTAATGGATGATGCTAAAAGTCTTCGGAATTGGCTTTTGCTCGGAATATCAAGACCGTTTGATGGCTCGTCAAGAATCAATAATTTGCAGTCAGTTGCAATTCCAAACGCAAGGAGAAATTTCTTTCTTTGACCGTAGGAAAAAGATGAGAGTTTTTCTTTTACCGGCAAGTCAAAATCGCCGATGTAACTTGATAGCCGCTCACTGCTAAATCCTGGATAAAATGGGGCATAAATATTTTCATACTCGCTTATTGTGATTGCAGGTGTAAAAAACTCCTCCGGAATAAAATAAATTTCTTCTAAAAAATGCGGCGATCTACTCGAGGGCTTATAACCCAATGCCTGGCAGTCTCCGCCCTGAGGGAAAAGAAGTCCGGATATAATCTTCAGAAGTGTAGTCTTACCGGCACCGTTTTTCCCAAGCAGCCCATAAATATTTCCTGGTGGAAGATGAAGATTAAGATTCGTAAAAAGCTTCTCTTTTTTCCTGTAACTGAAAGATAATTTTTTAATTTCAATCATTTAAACCTCCTAATTAGTGTACTATCGTACTATCACACTAATAATGTAAATGTAATTTATTCAAAAGTCAAGGATTTTCTTATCAAAAAACTTTTTAAACGTTGATTTTGTTGATTTATAGCGTTACTATTTAAAGGAATGGATTTTTTTTATGACTGATAGTAAATGAAAGAGGTGATAATTATGGATAAGATGACAGCCTTTTGTGGAATAATTTGTACTGAATGTCCTGCATTCTTAGCAACTCAAAAAGATGACGATGATATAAGAGAGAAAACCGCTGATATGTGGTCAAAGCAATACAGCGCAGAAATTAAGCCGGAAGATATTAACTGTGATGGATGTTTGTCAGAGAGTGGGGAAATTTTTAGTTACTGCAGGGTATGTGAGATAAGGAAGTGCGGCATGGAAAAGGGTATAGAAAATTGTGCTTATTGTGACGATTATGCTTGCGAAAATTTGGAGAAATTCATTGACAATGTACCTGAAGCGAAAGCTCTTCTTGAGGAAATCAGGAAAAATCTTTCTTCTGATTGAATAAAAGGAGTTAATTAACAATCTTAAATTTTAAATAACTCCCATGGCCTTTCAGCCACAACGAAGCATGTCTCATCTCAAGAGATCCCTATGGGAAAGAGATGTCTCCGACAAAAGTTGATATTTTTAAGATACATAAATTGTATATTGTTGATTGTATATTGTTGATTGTATATTGTTGATTGTTTATTGTTAATTGGTCATTGTTCATCAGGCACTTTCATATAAATGAAGAAAGGAATTTAACATGGCTAAAAGAAAGAATAGAAAGAAGGAGTTTGATTATAATCCAATGAAAATGGAAAAAGAGATGGCAAAATTACATAGGTTGATTAATGAACAAAATTTCGAATCAAAGAAAGATTTTGAAAATTATCTAAATAGCATAATGGGTGGTAAAATAAATAAAAAATTCAAAATGAAATATGATCCGAAATATGAAGCACAAGACCTGGTGTACGATGCATACGAATTGCCGGATAGTAAAGGGAAAAAACTCATTGAGAAAGCCTTAAAAATTGATCCAAATAATGCAGATGCCTATGTTTATCTGGCAGAAAGAGAAGAAGATAATCATAAGGCGCTTGAACTTTATGAAAAGGGTGTAAAAGCAGGAGAAAAATCGCTTGGAGAAAAGATATTCAAAGAAGAAGTTGGACATTTTGGGGGCATTTTTGAAACTCGTCCCTATATGAGAGCAAGGGCAGGATACGCTGAATGCCTTTACCTAATTGGAAAATATAACGAAGCCATCAGTCAATATATGGATATACTAAGATTAAATCCTAATGATAATCAAGGAATTCGTTATCATCTTTCAACCTGGTTGATTGACCAGAATAGAAAAAAAGATTATTTAGAACTATACCAAAAATATGAAGATGATGGATTTGCACACTGGTTATACAATCATGTATTATTTCTCTTCAAGACAATAGGGAAAGTAAAAAAAACAAATATTGAAATGAGAAAGGCAATTGATCAAAATCCCCTTGTTATCCCATACTTAATCGGAGAAAAGGAGCTTCCTGAAACTCTTCCTGAATATATGGGGTTTGGAGATGAAAGTGAGGCAATATATTATTGGGTAGATGCTGCTAAAATTTGGTATAAATCCCCCAAAGCGATGGAATGGTTGTTTGAAGTTTGGGAGCGTCATTCATATATGAACTAAAAAAATTTAACTATTATGCTTATGCTATCATTATCTCCAAGCAGGAAAAACAGAAAGATTTAATTGAATACCGAACAAGCCTGCCTACCTGCACGTAGCCGTTTCGGCAAAGTCAGGGAAGAACGATTGATTGAGTTTTCTGTTTTTATAATGAATTTGGAACACAAAATAATATCGAAGAAATCTATTGAACAGGATGGTAATGCTTGATGGATTTGTCGTACCCATCAGTACACTGGCACCTGAATATCAGGAGAGGGTAAGAGAAGCACGTGCACAGGATAAGGGTATTTCATTTATAACACGATAAAATTTTCATAGGTAAAGATGAATTTCGATGCCATGATTAAAGAGCTTAATTCACAAATGAAAATTGACCCGGAAAAATTATCTTTCTCTTTAGACAATTTTATTAGGAAATATATGGAAAAAATGGAAAGAGAGGGTGTTATCTTAGGGCTTAGCGGTGGGATTGATTCAGCGGTAGTAGCAAGTTTATGTAAAAGGGCAGTTGGTTCGGAAAAAGTGCTAGCCTTGATTATGCCCGAAAAAGATACAAAGAAGGAGCATGTTAATGACGCAGTTGATTTCGCTAAAGAATTGAATATAGAAGCGAGATTGGTTGATATAAGCCCTTATCTCAAAAAGTTAAATGTATATAAATTATTACCGTTAAATAAAATCCCGTTATTTAAAAAGACAAAAGAATCTCTGGTTAGAAAAGCATATAATTTTTATAAAAGAAAAGCAGGCGAATCTCCATTCTCAACGAGTATCCTGGGTTTCAAGGATAAACAATTTGGATATTATCTTAAGAAAGGTAATGCTTATTATAGAATAAAGCATAGATTGAGAATGGCATTGCTCTATCTCTATGCGGAACTTGAAAATAGGTTAGTAGTGGGGACGGCAAATAAAAGCGAATATAAAATTGGGTTCTTCGTAAAACATGGGTGTGATGATGCAGCCGATATAATGCCGATTTTGAATTTATATAAAACACAGGTAAGAGAACTTGCTCAATATCTTAGTATTCCTTCAAGGATTATAGAAAAATCCCCATCACCTGATATTATTCCCGGCATAACCGATGAAGAAGCAATAGGAATACCCTATAAAGAGCTGGATTTAATTCTGTTGGCTTTAGAGAAAGGATGGGAAAAATCCAAAATAGCTAATGTTTTGAGTATAGAAGAAGAAAAAGTTATTTATGTAGAGAATTTAATTAAAAAGTCAGAGCATATGCGAGAGACCTACGTGCCAAAAAACAATTTGCTTTAATCATCGGCAAACTCTTATTATTTGTAGCATGTGTTTTGACGATAAATAATTCAGGGTTTATCGAGTAGTGTCTTAGATGTATTTTTTAGTAACTACTAATTGTTAGCCTTAATCCCTAGTGTCAGGTTTCCCCCCAATAGTTCCAACGTACCAGGGTTTCAAAAACTCTGTCCTTTTCCATATTCTCCTCTTTTTCTTTAAATACAACCAGCATGTTGATAGATTGACCTGTTTTGTTATTCTATAAAGCTCATCGTTTTTTAACGGTATGATTGTTCTTTGGTCACAACTTTCTATAACTCTGTTATAATTGCTGGCAGACATTTTCTTGAAAATCACTGCTCAACCGAGTCAATCATGCGGGACTGTTTTCAGTTCGGAGGATGTCGAGGGTTCTCTCAGCAGGATCTAATCGAAGGATTCTATCCCGAGTCACTTTTAAATTTTTCCCTTGAGTTCTATCATAAGCTTGCTCTTGATAGGATTGTTAATGTTAATTTTACAATCTGGGATACGGTTAAATTTTATAATTTTTAATGCAGCTCCGCTGGTGGCTTATATGTTGCGGTGTCTGCAAATAGACTGGCAAAATGGAGAAAATATCAAGAAAATTTGGAAAAATTTGTAGCGTTTACTCATCGAATAATTGGAAATGATTAAAATATTCCGAATGGCTGGGAGATTCCTAGAAAAGGTGGATTAAGCCTTAATAGATAAATGCTGTTCACTAAAACTATGACCCTAAATCAGAAATAGGATTATGAAAACACCCCGTCTCAAAGAGATCCCTACTGGGATAAGTGTTTAAATTACATTGTACTAAAAAGATATTTAAAATCACTTACGAGGTGAATAATGACAGACAGAATCTTATCATTCCAGTTCAAACAAACAAGGGAAAAAATCTCCGACAGAGGCGGTTTAGCAATCATAGATGAATTCATTCAAGCTCTGGGAATACGCAAACAGATCGAAAATGAATATCCTTTCCCGGGTTCAAATCGAGGCATTATGCCATATGAATATATTCGCACCCTGATTTACCATTTTATTGACGGTGGACGATATTTAGAAGACATACGGGATATCCAGGATGATGAGGGATTTCGGAAGTTAGTAGGCATAGAGACCTTACTCAGCCCGGACTCAATAGGAGATTGGTTACGCCGTCAAGGTTCATTGGGACGTGAGCATTATCTCCAGCGGATACTGGATCGCACGGTTGGTTATTATCTAAGCTCGGGAAAGGTCAATGATTACACCCTGGATATAGATGCAACCCTGATTGAATCGGACAAGGGCGATGGTCAAAAGAGCTATAACGGGACAGTTGGTTACCATCCGATGCTCGGTT
>CAYTUQ010000071.1:0-14269 GCA_964441235.1 uncultured bacterium
CGAAATATTGGTCTGACATGCTATTGCAAAGATACTTATGGAACGCTATACTAGTAGCCGTACAGGCGACATATTTGTAGTATATCATTGAGGGTCCCAATCCCAAACTCCGATAGCTCCGTAAGGAGCCACTGTTGAGGGAGTGACATGTAATTGATTAGTGTGCTGATATACCAATAACATATCATCCATACAGGATTAAAAATGTTTATTATTTCATCTTCCTATTAATCATTTTCACAGATGTTTTTGACACACTCATTCGACCCAAAAGGTCTTCCACGGAGGAGTTAATATAAATTCTCCATGTTCCAATTGTATTTATCATAATATCACATATTTAGCATGTGCAATACTTGAGTAAATAAAATAAGCCAAAGAATTATTTACATTATCAAAGCTAATTCACTTAAAGAGATAATTCTGAATCAAACCAATTACGAAGCGGAGTGAGTGGTTCAAAACTTTTAATAATGAGTTCTGGTTTTTCAGATTCTATTTTTTCACGCCACTCCTCTCTGCGTAAAATCACAATACTCTTCATTCCATTTCGATGAGCACATCGAGTATCGTAAATAGTATCACCGATAATAACTACCTTTTTTGGTTCAAAACGCTCGGAAAATTGTTCACTGACTCTTTTTAATGCTATTAATGGAAGTTTATTTCTATCAGCACTATCATTGCCGAATACACCAAATGAAAAATAGTCCAACAAACCAAAAGGCATTAACTTTATATAAGCACCACGCTTTACATTCCCCGTAATAATACCGAGACGGAACGGGTTACTTTTCAAAAATTCAAGAAATGATACTGCTCCAGGAAAAAGAACTTTATCATTGCTTTTGGGATAATTCTCCGCCAGGAGTTCAAGATAACGGTCAATTATCTTTCCGACCTGTCCATCTCTAAGATTTGGATCGTAACCAAGACGAGCTAATGCATTTTCAACGATGATCGGATCAGTAAAACCGGCAAGATGTTCAACCTCAAAATTTAAAACTTCTCCGCTGTCTTCTTGAATTGCCTGTGAAAGAGATCGCCTTGGTGCCATACCAGGCGAAATTAGTGTTCCGTCAACGTCAATTAAAATAAGTATTTTATTCCTCTACATCTAAAATCTCCGGGTAAAATTAACCGCCAGAACGCTAAGAGGCAAAGAATTATTTATAAAGAGACATTTATATAGAATACTTTACAATAGTTATTCTTGAGACTAAAAATCACAAATTGTTTTTATTATATTTATATCAAATAAATCTATTAGAAAAAACTATGATTCGTAAGACATTGATTTACTGCTAAACACAAATTTAAATTCACGGATTCCAAACACATAAAGAAATTAATTGTAAATATTTAATTATATATTTAAACTTCATTATGATAAACAAAGTAAAAAAAATGAAAAAAACAGTCAGGTAGTATCAGTAGTTTTTGAAAAACTAATTATCAAGAATTAAGACAGATTGAAGGAAAAATAAATAAAATAAGGCAATAAGGGAACAAAATATACGAGGTAAACTATTATGGAAAAATATTTTAAAATTTACTTTCTTCTAATCTTATTACTCCTATTTTCTAATCCGCATTCAATGTTTGGTTCAAACTTGGTCGATAAAATCAATGAAACTATAATAAAAAATGGAGAAAACTGGAAAGCCAGCGAAAACTGGATAACCAAGCTACCTCCAGATGAGAGAGCAAAACTCTGTGGAGAATTTATGGTACCTCCAGATAATGCCGCTGAAAAACTAATTACATTGGAAGTTCCTGAATCGTTGCCTGCCCATTTTAACTGGACTGATAATAACGGCGGCAATTGGGTTACTTCTGTAAAAAACCAGGGCCAATGCGGTAGCTGCTGGGCATTTTCCGCAAATGCACAAGTCGAATCATGGTGGAAAATTAAAAATGGGGACATCTCAAACGATATAGATTTATCGGAGCAATTTATTATTTCCTGTGGCAATATCGGAGATTGCGATGGCGGGCAAACTTATGATGCTTTGGATTTTTTTCAAAGTAATGGCGTCCCCACTGAATCCTGCTTACCATATTCCGCAAGTAGCGACATTCCCTGTTCAACCGCTTGCACCAACTGGGCTGATGAAGCAATTACTATACCTGGATGGGGCTTGATTACTTTAGATGAAGATATTCTCGATAACATCAAAGCGGCAGTTTACAGACATCCTGTCTCTGCAAGTTATTTGGTTTATTCTGACTTTTACTATTATAATAGCGGAATTTATGAACATAAAGAAATCCCCGGTGAGGAATCTGCAGGACATGCAATTTTAATTGTAGGCTGGGATGACGAGCAAGAATATTGGATTTGTAAAAATAGTTGGGGGGATTGGGGCGAAAACGGATACTTTCGTATAAAATGGCACAATTGTGGGATGGGAAGTTATATACCATTTATTTACAGTGAAATGATAGAGGGCCCAGCTTTAACTGTTTCACCTGAGCAACTTGAATTTTCTTTAAAATCAGGAGAGTCTTCGCAAGAAATTATAACATTAAATAATTTAAGCTCTAACGAACTTGAATTTTCTGCTATTGATTTTGAGGTTAAATATGCCTGGCATCCTGATACTATGAATGCTTATGATGGGAAAAGCTGGTGGTGTGGTTTGTCGGAATTAGCTGGTTATGATGATAGATGGTTGCAATATTTAGAGACTCCTATAATTAATCTAAGTAAATCAACATCACCATCGTTAACCTGGATGGGAAATTGGTCTGTCGAAAGCCCTGCCAACCCACAAGCCCCTTATGACGGCTGGGACGGCTGTAATGTCTGGGTTTCTACTGATGGAGGTAAAAATTTCAATGTAGCAATCCCAAATAGTCCAGCGTATAATTGTCAACATTTATGGAGCTTCGGAGATTCCGAGCAAGGCTGGAACATGGGCACAGGAATACCCGGATGGGGCGGCAGCAGCGACGGATGGGTCCCCGTTGATTTTAATTTAACCCCCTATATTTCCAATAGCGTAGTAATCCAATGGGCTTTTGCATCAGATATGGGATACAGTACAAACGATGATCCAGGCTTAATTGGTTTTTTAATAGACAACATCGTTGTTAAAGATGGCACTACTACTATCTTTGAAAATAATGGTGAAGATATTAACTCAATGAAGCAGACCGGTTACAGTGGCTATTACCCGGCTAGCTGGATTGATATAATTTTCGGTGGTGGAATTATTTTACCTAATTCCAATACTGATATAATAGTTAAAATCAATACAAAAAATATGAAACCCGGAAAGTATCATGCCAATATAAAATTCAGTACAAATGATACAACACAATCGTCTCCGGTTATACCATGCGAATTAGATATTATAGCCGCTAATCATGATGTATATGTTAGTGCCCCGTTAATAAAAGACAGGTATCCTATTCAATCCACTATTCCTATTATAGCAGAAATCAGCAACTATGGGCTAAATGACGAACACAATATAGATGCCGTTTGTACAATTTCAAAAGGTGAAAATATCATATATTCCGAGTCCCACCAAATCGATTATTTAGAAGTCGGGAATACAGTAACCGTCGCATTTAAATCACTATATGCATCGGAACCCGGCAATTTAGATATTCTTATATCTGCTCCACTAACTGGCGACGCCAATGAATCCAATAATTATTATTACAATGCTATTAATATTACAAATCTTATCGATGATTTTGAAATCGCCAATGACCTGTGGGCTTGTACTGGTCCGGTTAGAATGTCCAATTTAGTCGAAGCTCATAGCGGAGCCTATGTTCTTAGTATGGGAAGTACGTATCCGTACAGTTCCAGAACGCCTTCAATATTAACCTACAAACCCGGCTTTAATCTTGAAGGTTTAAATCATGCTTCCATCAGTTATTGGGTGCAATATTACACCGATAAGGACAAAGACTACTGTTACATAGAAGCCAGTAGCGATAGCCTTAACTGGATCAAGTTGGATTCTTTAACCGGTATTCAAGGGTATTGGGTAGAACATAACACGGATTTGTCATATTTTATTAACAATAGTTATCCTAAAGTATGGATACGCTTCCGCTTTGTAGTAAATGGCAGTTCCGGTCTCTTTTTTGCCATTGATGATGTATCATTTTACACCCAAGATCCATCGTCGGAAATATTCGTCGAGAACAATACTGTTCCAACAGAATGGAAATTAGATCAGAATTATCCCAATCCATTCAATCCGAATACAACAATAAATTATTCATTACCTCAAAACTGCTTTGTAAAAATTGCAATCTATGATATATCGGGGAGAGAAATAAGAGTAATAAAAAATGAATTTGAAAACACCGGCTATAAATCGATTGTTTGGAATGGGATAGATAAATCTGGATCAAAAGTTCCAAGTGGGATTTATATATACACTATTGAAGCAAAAAATTATAGAGCAACAAAGAAAATGTTGCTAATTAAATAATCCAGATCAGGAACAGCTCCAGTCGTAAAGGACTCGCATCTATCCTCAGTACTTTATCAGAATCAATTCCTTTTGCGGAGTGGACAGATACTCTGCTCCATCTTTTGTAACCACAACCATATTTTCAATTGTGACCACACCCCGGTCGGGAACAGTTAGACGAGGTTCAATTGTGAATACCATCCCTTCTTCAATCTTTTCAAACGGTTTTTCCGCATATTTTTCCCATGCGGGACCAAGCAGGGCAGTTCCATCATGTGAAAACCTACCGACCTGATGACCAAGACCATGAGGAAATTCATCATACCCGTTTGATACTATTACATCACGTGCAGCTTTATCAATTTCCAATCCTCTAACACCCGGTCTTAATATACTCCTTGCTGCTTCAATAGCTTTTACAATAGTATCAAATCCTCTCTGAACATCAGCAGGAGCCGATCTCTCGCCCTTATCCAATATATAGAAAGTTCTCTGCAAATCGGAACAATACCCTTCATACTTAACACCAAAATCCATATTTAAGACTTGACCGTGTTCTACTTTCCTATCCGTAGGTGCATAGTGCGCACCAGCAGTCTCCGGACCGGTAAATACAGCAGGGCAGACCTTTTCTTCCCATGCCAATCCAAGTCCGGCATTTTCAACCTTCTTTTTCATAAATGCAGCAATTTCCTTTTCCGAAGTGCCTGGTTTTATAAAGGTAGCAACCCGGTCGAAAATGTCTTCAGTAACTTTAATAGCATTTTTTATTTTTTCAATTTCTGTCCTGGACTTCCTTTCTCTAAGAGCTGAAACAACCCTTTCTGCCGAAATGAGCCTATCTTCCATACCGATCTCAGTAAGAAATTCATGCAGAGTTATATACATACCGTACGTCAAACCATCGCAAATCTCACTTCCCTTAGAATAGTTAATCGCGATCCTGGAAGGATTAATCTTTCTCATGCAGCTAATGAACGGTTCTTTAATGCCTTCAACAAACCCTACAACTTCATCATAAGCACCTGTATCCTCAACCGTTTTCTTGTCGTACTGACCCACAATAGCATGAGTATCTCCTGATGATGTGATAATAAATGCCGAATGCCAGGTAACATCTGCTTCTACTAAAAATGCAAGTATCGGATCACCATTTATCTGGCTCTCCCTTACAAAAGTTATCCAGCAATCAATACCGAACTCTTTCAAAATCTCTTTAGCCTGGTTTACCTTTTCCTGTACTAACACTCGAAACCTCCTACGTTTTTATACTGAAAATATTTTTAGTCTCTTCAAAAAAATGAGTACAAGCACTGCGGAGAAAATTAAAAGTCCGAAAAGAATCAGGAAATATTCATGATGGGCAAAATTGCTGTAAAATTTACCCAGCAACCCTGACCCATAACTTCCCACAGCAGTTGCTCCAAACCAGAGCCCCATCATTAAGCCCTGTATTTTAGGTGGTGCTACCTTCGAAACATAAGACATTCCCATTGGTGAAATATGTATTTCAGAAAGCGTTACAACCAAATAAGTAACAATCAACCACATTGGCGACATAATATTAATATCTTGATTACCTCCTGAGAGCGAAGCAACGGTCATAATCAACATAGAACCCCCCATAATTATCATCCCGATAAATATTTTCGCGGGAGTTGACGGCTCTTTTCCCTTTTTTCTAAGTTTACTAAAAAACGTAACCAGTAATGGTGTAAAAAGTAATATGAAAAAAGGATTAAAAGACTGATACGTTTCAGGTCTCAGTACATCAGATTTAATTGTTGATCTTTCAGCAAAAAGAGTCAGGGCAAAACCATTTTGATAGAAACCTACCCAAAAAAATATAACGATTACAAATAAAACACACAGAGTCACTACTCGCTGCTGCACCTCTTTTTTTGACATAATTGGTACTTTCTCCACTGCGTTGTTGTCATTTAAAAATCTATCAGCCGCATTTGTATCTATTGAGTATAGAATCCTCTTTCCCCTTAAAAAAATGACAAGTGAAGCGAGCATGCCAACTGAAGCTGCTGCGAATGATATATTATAACTATGAAACAGGTTGAATATTACGGTTGCTGCTAAGGGAGCAATAAATGCGCCTAAATTGACACCCATATAATAAATGTTATAGCCAGCGTCTTTTAGATGGACGTGATCTTTGTATATATTCCCTACTAACACAGACATATTTACTTTAAACACTCCAGTTCCAAATGCTACAAGAAATAGTCCGATATAGAAAAACGAAATAAGCTGTAGAGATGAAAATGCAAGCGCTATATATCCAAATACCATTAATACAGCACCCAATATGATTGTTTTGATCTGACCTAACAACCTGTCGCCAATCCAGCCACCAAGAACAGGAATAAAGTAAACAGCGCCCAGAAACCATCCGTAAAAATCTCCTTTTCGTGAATCCGACCATCCAAACTCCTTGTCCATATATAACACAAATATTGCCATCATTATATAGAACCCAAACCGCTCCCACATTTCGGTAAAGAAAACTACAGCCAATCCTTTAGGATGATTTTTAAACATATACACTCCTCGGTTAGGCTAAACGAAGTCCGCCGTGGGGAATTTGGGGACGCAAAGTAACTCGTTTAGCCATTGTTTTACGTTGTTGCGATTTATCGCCTAACCTCAATGAAAAATGAGAAATGGCGTATATCACTTTATCAGACCTACTTTCATATTCAGCGTTCAGTACTAATCCCTCTCATTTCCATGTTTTATTTCAGGAGCGGAATTGAATTATTCGGAGTAATACTTGATTCTATTTATAATTGCTTGTTCATTTACTTTATAAAAGTATTTGTCTTCATTATTAAATCCATGCATGATGGAGTTCAAAGTAGGTCTATAAAGTCCAGTGCTTTTATATCCCGCACCTTCGAAAGCACCAATTTTGCCTCTTGCTGGATGCTCCAGAATAAACTTCGTGATTTTACTCCTTGTTTTCTCGACTTGATCATTGAATTGCTGTTTCACTTCCCCAATTTCCTTTTCTGAAGCACCTTCTTTCCTCATCTGCCTTAATCTCTCATTCATTTCTCTTCGAATACTCACTACAGCCATATTCAGACTATCAAATTCGGCTTTCCCCCATTCTGTAGGAATATCAATTCCAGGTGTTACTAAATCTTTCCATTTTAGGTTATCTGGGTCCATTAAAGCCGTTATATTTGGTTCTGTCGGCTCAGCTCCTTTTGGATAGAACTCATCATAGGCAACATTAGAGGTATAGTACTCATCTGCCAGACCGGCAAAAGAGTGCCCAAATTCATGCAGAAAAACGTACTCATTCCACTGCCCTTCATTTGCTGTAAATATGCCAAAAAAATTATATATTCCGCCTCCTCCGTAGCGTTCACTGTTCACCATAATATAGACTGCATCATAAGGCGCTTGAGCAGCAATATCTCTTAACGTTTTGTTATCCTCAGTTAAAAGATATCGCGGTGTATCGAGTGCATTAAAAGAGGCACCTAAAACCGTATTTTTATAAATCTTTTGTCTTGGTTCATCAACACCGCTTTCCAAAGATGTGCAGAAGATTCCGTAAACATTAAACCTATCTTTATTGCTTTTATAAGGCTCCGTATTGAAAAACACATCGGTATATTTTTTTAAATCCTTTTTGAACTTTCCCTTCTCTTTGGCGGTATAACCTTCGCCAATCAAAACAAGGTCCACTTTTTTATGAGGATTGCCACTTTTAACCATTTCATAAACTTTATCTCCCATTTGCGGCAATTCCCTAATAGTATGGTAATCATCAGGATCAATTTCTCTTATAAAAGAGGGATGCAAAATATTTTTCTTATCTCTTAGTTCAATAACAAACAGGATCGGCTTCCTTGGATAGGGAATAAGAGCAGATTCATGAAAAGCTCTTTTTACTTCCTTTTTTGCCGGTTTTGTCATTTTGTATTCTCCAAAATAGGAGTCATACCCTTTTGAAAAAATAAGCCTATTACTTGCTATGTCATAAATTTTAATAAAATACCGTCCATTACTGAATGAATCTACCAAATTATCAGGATTCCCTGCCCAGATGCCCTGTTGGTAAATATGATCAATAGTAAAAATCTCCTCTTCTGCATCCCCAATATGGAAGTAGTCAATACGCATAGTTTGATCAATGAAATAATAGTCAAAATCAATTTTCTCGTTCGAGTAAAGAATTATCGGAGACAAAATAATCAATATGTTTAAGACAAGATTTCTCATGATATCCTCACAATTCCAATTAATCTTACGAAACGCCAATCTTTTCATTTTTCCTTCTCTGTCACATGCTCACTTTCCCGCTTTCTCGCTTTCCTCTTTTGTTCAAACTCCGATAGGACTCCCTTTGGGACAGCATCTGTGAATTGTTACATAACCTTTTCATCAGGAAGACCAATCTTCAATCTCCTCGACTGTTTTTGCTATCCGCTTACCCAAAATGCGATGCCCCTTACTGGTAACAAGTACATCATCTTCTATTCTTATACCACCAAAATCTTTATACTTTTCAACCATGTCATAGTTAATAAATTCCATGAACTTATTCTTCGATTTCCATTGGTCAATAAGATCGGGAATAAAGTAAATTCCCGGCTCAACCGTTACTACAAAACGCGGTTGCAGTTTCCTTGCAAGCCTTAGATAAGCCAGTCCGAATTGATCACTTCTTTTAGTTTCAGCATCATACCCGACATAATCCTCCCCTAAATTCTCCATATCGTGCACATCAAGACCCATCATGTGTCCCAATCCATGAGGAAAGAACAGGGCATGAGCACCTGCCAAAACTGCATCGTCAGTATTCCCCTTCATAAAACCGAGCTGATTCATACCTTCTGCTGTGATTTTCGCAGCGCGATGATGGACATCTTTGTATGGAACCCCAGGCTCAATCATCTCTATCGCTTTTTCTTGAACGGTGAGAACAATATTGTAAATATCTTTCTGGACATCCGAGAATTTTCCATTAACCGGATAAGTTCTCGTAATATCGCTGGCATAATGAAATAAAGATTCAGCACCGGAATCGAGCACAAGCATATCCCCTTCACGCATCAAGTTATTGTGCGAATGATTATGAAGTGTTTCGCCGTGAATAGAAAAAATAACTGGAAAAGAGACATGACTGCCAGACGAAAGTACAATACCTTCAATTGCACCATAGACCTCTCTTTCGTATATACCGGGTCTGGACATTTTCATTGCTATCTTGTTCATTTTATAACTTATGTCAAGTGCTGCTTCAATTTGTGCAATCTCCTCATTAGATTTAATAGACCTCTGTGAAACAACTGCGCTTATCAACTCTTTTGAAGCATAGTCATTAACAAAAGAGTTATGAATCCCTGTGAGTCTCTCTATCTTTACTATATTCCCAGGTCTGTATTGAGGAAGATAGTGAATTCTGCGACCACGTTGAAAAGCCTCTTTTATCTTCGCATCCAGCTTTTCCAGTGGTGCAGATCGGCTCACTCCTACCTGCTGAGCTCTTTCAGCTATTGTTTTTTGAGGACCCATCCAGACAATATCATCCACCGTAAAGTCATAACCAAAGAGTGTCTCTTCATCCTGCTCAATATCTATAACTGCTGCAAGACCAGGAAAATCAAGTCCCCAGAAATATAGAAACGAACTGTCCTGCCTGAAATGATAGGGGTTATCTGTATAATTCATTGGGCTATCTTCATTGCCCAGAAAAAGAATAACTCCCGACTTAATCTGCTCTTTAAGACGCTGTCTTCTCTGAATATACGTTTTTGCATTAAACATTTGATAATCCTCCATTTTGATTAATACTCGGAATGCTCTGTTCTTTTAATTATCTCTTCTTGAAGATCACGACCAAGATCAACAAAATAATCACTGTAGCCGGCAACACGAACAATCAGGTCTCTGTATTTTTCAGGCTTTTTTTGAGCATCGCGCAGTGTTTTAGCGGTAATGACATTAAACTGAATATGATGACCATCCATTTTAAAATAAGACCTTATTAAGTGCATAAACTTTTCGATACCGTCATCATCCGCTAACAGCTGAGGACTAAATTTCTGATTTAAAAGCGTACCTCCCGTTCGTAAATGATCAATCTTCGCCGCCGATTTTAGCACTGCGGTTGGACCATTTGTATCTGCTCCCTGAACAGGTGAAATCCCCTCCGACAGAGGCTCACGCGCTTTTCTCCCATCTGGCATAGCTCCAACAACATTGCCGAAATAAATATGTACAGTCGTCGGTAATAAATTTATCCTGAAATGCCCACCTTTTGTATTTGGTCTCCCATCAACTGCCGAAAAATAAGCATTAAAAATTTGCTTCAATACATCATCAGCATAATCATCATCATTTCCATACTTCGGTGTTTCATACAACAACAACTTCCGCATTTCCCCATATCCATCGAAGTTATGTTTTAACGCCTTCAACATTTCTTCCATTCTAAATCGCTTTCTGTTAAAAACATTGTACTTGATGGCAACCAGGGAATCAGTTACGCTTCCTGTTCCTACTCCCTGAATATACGAAGAATTATATCTCGCACCGCCGTTGTTATAATCCTTTCCTTTTTGAATACAGTCATCTATAAGAATAGACATAAAAGGTGCTGGTAGATACCTCGCCCACAATCTTTCTACAATGAGGTTTCCCTTTATTTTTACATCAATAAAATGATTAAGATGCTTTTTATACGCATCAAACAATTGATCAAACGTCTTGAACAAAGCGGATTCACCTGTTTTTAATCCAATCTCTTTCCCTGTTTGTGGATTAACTCCATTGTTTAATGTGATCTCCAAAATCTTAACAAGATTGAAATATCCAGTGAGAATATACGACTCTTTCCCAAACGCACCGGTTTCTACACACCCACTGGCACCACCATTCCTTGCATCTACCAATGATTTTTCCTGTCTGAGCAACTCCTGAATAATTGCATCCGTATTGAAAACTGATGGCTGCCCAAAACCGGTTTTTATAATGTTGATAGCTCTCTTCAAAAACTTATCAGGACTCTTTTTACTGATTTGAACCATTGAGCTGGGCTGTAATATACGCATCTCTTCAATCACATCAAGAATAAGATAAGAGAGCTCGTTAACTGCATCGGACCCATCGGGTCTTACGCCACCCAGATTTATAAGGCAAAAATCAGTGTAAGTGTTACTTTCCCGTGCAGTAACACCAACTTTTGGCGGAGCCGGCTGATTATTAAATTTTATCCAGAATGCCTGCAGTAATTCTTTTGCTTTTTCTCTATTTAAAATACCACCTTCAATATCTCTTCGATAAAACGGGTAGAGATGTTGATCCAATCTTCCCGGATTGAACGAATCCCATGTATTCAGTTCAGTTATAACTCCAAGGTGAACAAACCAGTAATATTGCAAAGCTTCATAAAAAGTCTGAGGTGCATGGGCAGGTACGCGGTCACAAATTTCGGCAATCTTTAGTAACTCCTTTTTTCTTTCAGGATTATTCTCTTTTTCTGCCAGCTCCTTTGCTTTCTGTAAGTATCGTTTCGCAAATAGAATTAGAGCATCGGCAGCAATAGCCATAGCTCTCAATTCTTCTCTTTTGTCAAAAGCATCAGGATCATTAAAGAAATCTAAACTATCAATAGCATCACTGATCTCTCTTTTGAAATCCAGAAACCCTTTTCTATAAATTTTATCATCCAAGACTGTGTGACCGGGAGCTCTCTGCTCCATAAATTCCGTAAAAATGCCCGCTTCGTATGCCTGTTTCCATTCAGGATCAACTTCCTCGAAAATCCTATCCCTTATAGACCTGCCTTTCCAAAAGGGAATAATTGTATCCTTTTGAACTTTCCTGGTCTCTTCATCAACTAAAAAGGATATTTTTTCACGAGAATCCAATATTTCAAAATCTTTGATCGTGTGTGTACATATCTCCGGATAGGTCGGCGTTGCCTTCGGCATCGGGCCTCTTTCACCGACAATCAGTTCGCCATCATTAATACAAATGGTCTTTCTTCCCATTAAATACTTGAATGCAAGTGCTCGTGCAACAGGAACCGAAACTCTGTCAGGTTCTCCACTTTTATAAAATTCCGTGAGTAAAACAGCACGTTCCAGTGAAACTCTCGGCTTTGCGTTAATACTCTGCTCACGAAGTTTCTCTATCCTCTCATTCAATATTAATTACACTCCAATCTTTACTTCATAACCATACAATTTAAATCTCTTTCCTACGCTAAGCAATTCATCTCTTGTTTTTGTTGTAAGGCAACCCAGTTTGTTAACCATATTAAATTTTTCAAGCTTATCTTCACCAAGTTTGTTATACGGCAGCAGGCATACTTTATAGATATTTTCAAGAGGTACGAGAAATCTAACGATTGCCTCAAGATTTTCTTCAGTATCAGTAATGCCAGGAACTATGGGAATACGGATTTCTATTTTTTCTCCATTTTCTGAAAGCATTCTCAGATTTTCAAGGATTAGCTTATTCGATTTGCCCGTGTATTTTAAGTGCTCCGTATCATCTATGATTTTAATATCGTATAAAAAAAGATCAACTAAGCCACAAATCCTATCAAATTCTTCTGAATGCGCATACCCGCACGTATCCAGTATCGTATTTATTCCACTTTCTTTACATGCTTGAAGAAGCGCAGACAGGAATTCCACCTGCATCATCGGCTCACCACCGGAAAATGTGACACCGCCACCTGATTGATCATAAAAGACTACATCTTTTAGAATTTGTTCCATAACCTCTTCTACCGATACTTTCATACCCAATACCTTTTCCACTTCAGAATTATTCCCATTTCTCTTTAATAGTACAGTTTCCAATCCGACTTTTTTACCTTCAGGATTGTGGCACCACCAGCAATTTAGAGGACAGCCTTTCAAAAAAACTGTGGTACGGATTCCAGGTCCATCGTGGATCGCATACTTTTTTATATCAAAAATTATTCCCTCTGTCTTCGTCATATACTACAAAAGATTAAAAATGTTGATTTATTTTACCATCTGTTCCAATAATAACTATCAGGGTAACTGTTCACACACTATTTTAACTATTAGTACTACTTTTATTTTCCTATAAATTTCTCCCAAAGGGATGCCTTTGACATAATTACTCTAATTAACCTAATTGCTCTAATCAATTCTCAAGTTCCCTGCCTGCGGCGGGCAGGCAATTTTTAATGTCAGAACTTTTAAACATGATGCACATGATAATCTGGATATATAATAAATACAATAAAAATATCTTGTTAATTATGTTTATCCCTGCCTGACGGCAGGCAGGCTGTCAAAAAATGGAAATTCCATACTATCAAGTTACCTTTCTATATATAGAGTTAAAAATTAAATTTAATTCTTTTGCTTCTTTCCATAATTGTTGAGCTTCTGATTTTAATTCAGGAACAGATACAGCAATCATTCTTATAAAATGCTTTGTCTCACGAGATTCTTTTTTAACTATTCCTATTTTGTGTTTAAAGTCTTTTTTACTCTCTGCATCGTCTGCTTCGCAATAATTTACTCCAACACTAGTACCTGCCTTAACAAGTTGCGTAATTAATGGGTCTGTAATAGGACCTCTTGGGACTTTTTTACAAAATAGAATGATATCTTCACCAAATTTTGCTGTTCTCTCCTCTAAATCGTATTTTTTGATATTATTTTTTTGCGTCATTCTTTAGGTTAATTAGGTCAATTAGAAATTAGGTCAATTAATTAATATATGTTCAACTATATAAACAGTTATAAAATTGGGTTCTTCTGCATTTTAGTTGCACCAGTTTGGTAATTCTTTACCAAAAATAGACT
>CAYTUQ010000072.1:0-14043 GCA_964441235.1 uncultured bacterium
CTCCAAACCTCATTGATCCGATTAGTCAAGAGATTATTAAACATATCGATGGAAATAAATAGGGGTGATGTCTGTAAATACTTATATTTGGTACACTAATGAGGATTCATTCTAATTGAAAAATGAAATTCAGCCCCGCCTGCCTCGCTATCGCGAAGCATTACGGGCAGGCCTAACCCCTCTTTTATTTTTCAAAACGGAAAAAATCAAAGTTACAAGAAAAGAAGAAAGCCTATTTAATGAATAAAAACGAAAAATATTTTGACCATCGCCTAACAGCGGATAAAAGGCTCGGCTCTTACATAGCCTCGTTTAAAATTGCCTTCTTACAGACCGTATGGTCGGCAACTTCTTTTATCCGCAAATCGTTAGGCGAAACGGCTGGCTTTGAAAAAGAGAAAAAATGAGCAATCAAAAAGTAAATTTCAAAACTGAAAAAGAACTCCAGAAGGCAGTCTTGCAGGAAAAGGCAAGAGGAACCCCTGACATAGAAATTGGGCAAAAATATGGGGTTACATTTAGGTATATTGAAAAGCTTATTACCAAGTCACAAGGAGTCAACATTAG
The DNA here is from genome assembly GCA_964441235.1 of uncultured bacterium. Classification (GTDB taxonomy): domain Bacteria; phylum Fidelibacterota; class UBA2242; order UBA2242; family UBA2242; genus BS750m-G69. The sequence goes on from CAYTUQ010000072.1 coordinate 568, forward strand.
TTCCTTTAAGGTTTCTAAAAAAGTAAAAACTCTTTACCCCAAAGACTTTAAAGAAGAGCAAACCACAGTCTGGAGTTTTAAGCAGAGAGGTAATTGGGCTACCCATAGTGGAGAATATAGAGGTAACTGGTCTCCTTATATTCCACGGAATGTGATTCTAAAATATTCAGAACCCAACGAATTAGTTTTAGATTATTTCTGTGGTGCTGGAACAACTGCTGTAGAATGTAAACTTTTAGGCAGAAAGTGCATAGCCTTTGACATAAACGATAAAGTCATTGAACTAGCAAAGAAGAATATAAATTTTAGCATAGAAACCCAACAGTTGACTTTGATTGAAGAAAAAAGCCATCCGAAGGTTTATGAACCCAAACTGTCGGTTGGTGATGCCAGAGATTTATCTTTTTTGCAAGATAACTCCGTAGATTTGATCTGTGCTCATCCTCCCTATGCAAACATTCTTCATTATACAGATACTAAAGAAGGTGATTTATCGTTTTTCGATATTGATGAATTTTTAAAAGAAATGGTTAAAATTGCTAAAGAAAGTTTCAGAGTGCTGAAGCCCGGAAGACAATGTGCCATCTTGATAGGAGATACCCGCAGAAAAAAACATGTAATTCCTTTAGGATTTAAACTTATAAATGTTTATCTGGATGCTGGTTTCAAATTAAGAGAACTTATTATCAAGAGGCAACATAATTGTAAGACAACAGGATTTTGGTATGCCAATAGTATAAAATACAATTTTCTTCTTTTAGCTCATGAGTATCTCCCAATTTTTGAAAAACCTAAAATACCTATTCCTTTGAGTATAAGAGAGAGAGGAATAAATTATGGTTTGGTTATTCCCACATTGGAGAAGCCTCTGCTTAAGAAAAAATTAGACGAACTTGAAACCACAACAGTATGGATTTTTCCGGAGAAGGATTTTGAAAAGTGTTTAAACAAGAATATAATTGATAGATATTCAAATGGGAGAGGTTATTCAACTATAACTTTTGTTTCTCATTTCAAGAATGAAATGAAATTTACTGAAAGAAATATACAAAAGGGCAAGGAGCTACTTTTTATCAAGTCCCCATTTTTGAGTAGTAATCCTTCTTATGCAAATATTGAGTATTATTTAAAGGAATTAAAAAAAATTGTAGAGCAAGATTTGTCCCATATTAACAAGGGCGGATTTCTCGTAATCCAAACACAAGATTTAAGAATAGATGGATATATGGAACCGATGGCCAAAAGAGTGATGGATATGTTATCACTTGATAACTTATGGTTAAAAGAAATTGTATTTGTTACTAAAGAAGTAGAAAATTCTTGGACTCAAGGTATGGACGAGTATTTGAATATAACCCATCAGTATTTACTTGTCTATGAGGTGGTAAGATGAAGAAGAACATATACACGCATGAAATAGAGTTAAACAATTTGCAAATTAAAAATAGGCCTCGTGAAGAGTTTAGAATCCTCTTGGAAAAAGTGAAGTATAGAGGCTATGAGATGGAACAATTAACAGACGGAAGGAAAATAGTCATAACAAAACCTGGCGGTAAATTTGTTTATGGTAAGGTTAAACGTGAAGACTTTATGGTTTGGGTTTATAATCCAAATAACTCAACTCTTTGGTTAATCTCTCATAAAGATATATATGATGACCTTAAAGAAAAAGGGGAAGTTAATCCTAGAGAAACCATCAAAATAATAGATGCTCTTGAAAGAGTTTTTAATGGTGAAGAACCTAGCGATGTATTGAAAACTGCAAGATTAAATAATCCAACCGGAGAATTTCCAGAACTTTTGCTAAAAGCTTATAAATGGGTATGGGGACAAGAAGATTGTAATTATCCAGAGGGAAAAGTAAGAGCTATGTCTTGGGAAGGATGGAGGAAAGAACAAGGGAAATGGGTAAAAACAGGAAGTGGAATCGTTGACCTCAGAAATAAATTGAGAAAAAGAGAAAGATGAGATGAATAACTTGGCTATAATAAGAAAACGGTGGAAGAAATTTGAGTTACCAATTGTATTCTACCACACTACATTTGTAGAAAATTCAATCGCCGTCTTAAAACAACAAAAGATTATTGCAAATAAAGGTAATTCTATCTGCCAGTCAAAAAATGGATTTGTATCTTTGTCAGATAAGACAACCAAAGGAATTGTGGAGTTCTTCGGAAATGTTGTTTTTGAATTTCATGCAGTATCACTTTACATGAAAAACAAGTCAATTATTCCAAGAGATTACGGAATTTCAGAAGATGATATTGATAAATATGATGAACTGCCATTTTTTGAAAATGAATGGGTTGCTCCTGAGGAACTTAAATTTGATTTAGAGGATGTTAATAAAGTGATTTTCATAACGAGCCGAGATTTTAAAGGATCAACATTTGAAGATATTGTTAGAATATTAAAAAGCAAAGATATTAAATATTGGTTCCTATCTGAAAAGTGGCTTCCAGATAATATACTCCCTGATACAACAAGATACTTCTTTAGAATTGAAAACTGGAGGAAATTTATACAATGAGAAATTTTGTTAGATTGCTAGAGACAATTTATTATTACTTGAAAGCATCTTATAAAATTTGGCGCGTTAAACGTGTTCAAGAAGATGACCTTGTATATACAACTGGGGGAAATGTACGTATTGAAGTTTATCCTGGGAGTAAGCAACAATCCCCTTATGATTTCATTGTAAAATTCAGAGAACCAAATAAGCGGGAAAGAACACCTGCTCATATTCATTTGATTGTAGAGATGTATGTTAAGCACGCTTTCAATCCATCGTTGACTCTAAAATTAAGAGAACACATTCTGAAAATGCTAAGTCAGGTTCAACCTGTAACTTCATTTCCGCCAACCCTTCAATACTTTAAGCCTGAACATGTCGAGCCATTGAAGGAATTGGATAAAGTCGGAGAATTTACAGTGGAATTTTTGCTTGTAGCAATAGAACTTGTGGCAATACAGGAAAGAACCAATTATCCGACAGGGACCGTAACTGAGAATTTGTATAAGAATTTTGGAGTTAAAGATAGGTTTTCAGTAATTCAAGGAGCGGTATGGAAAGGCAAGAAGTAACATGAAAAGTTGTACTATCTTTAATAAAAAAAGCCCGCCGCATCGCCTAACAGCGGATAAAAGGCTCGGCTCTTACATAGCCTCGTTTAAAATTGCCTTCGGCAACTTCTCATATCCGCGGAACGTTAAGCGAAACGGTGGCAAAGAAAGGGGGTGATGCAAAAGTAAATGGCGAGAATCCAATCAGAATCCGGGAGTTTATTATGGGTGGGATAAAATCCTTGGATTTGATTGGAAGAAAACCGTTAAATAACACCGCCCAAAAAATAAGGAGGTCATCTATGAAAGGCAAAACCATAACAATGATAATGACATTAGTTGCAATCGTGGTGCTGGTGGGTAATCGAGGCGAACTAAAGGCGCAAGTCACTGGGATGCCTTCACAGGATCTTATGGAATTCTACACAGAATGGGCTGTATTATATCCCATGGCAGCATATATTCCAGCATTGCTTGCCTATAACGAAATGCTTTACGAAGGTAAGAAAGTGACTGCTAATGAATGTGTCAAGTTTGACGAAGCAATTGGCTCAATTGCCAGTGTAATGAAAAAGGCATGGGCTGGAACTAAAGATGCAACGATAAGGAAAGAGATGCAACTTGCGGCAGATGCTTATATCAATGTATCCAAACTATATGCAGAATACCATAAGACTGGTAAACAGGAGCACAAAGAAAAGGCAGGTAAATTGCTTGATAGTGCAGGTGAACATTGGGAGAAGGTTGGGAAATACATTGAAAGTAAGTTTGGAGGAGGAAAGTAGATAAAGTAGTCTGCTCGTCGGGAAACAAAATGCCACTGCATCGCCTAACACAGCATATACGCTGCGGGCTTACTTCTTGCCCTTTGGGACATTGCTCCCTTCGGTCACAACCTTGTATATGCTGGAAACGTTATATGAAATTGTACTTATTCAGATAGGAGGTTTGTGGAAATGAAAAATAAAATAAAGATGTTACTGAAAAATCCGATGCGATTATCCAGAGAATTTATTAAGGATACATATTTTGACAGAAATAGGAGTTTGGGATCGGCATATTTTTTCCTTGCATACCACGGCCTCCTGGTCGCAGCTTTAATTGGAACAGTAATATTTGGTTTTGTTGGCTTAATTTGTTTAGCAGTATCTTGCCTGTTGTCATGGGTAGGGCTTGGAACTATTGTTGATAAAGTTATGTTATTCCCTTATATAGCTGCAACTGTCGGAATCTTATCATATTGTATTGCCCTTGGAGCAACAGAGGGTATTAGGATGTATAAGGAATATTTGAGATTACCTCTTGATTGACTAGAGAAAGTTTTGAATAGTCTTTCACCTGAGAAGAGGGACGAACTAATAGTCAAAATAAACGATTACATTTACAAAAGCGTAAATGTATTAATAAAAGAAACAGAGAGAGGAAAAGTCAATGTGCGGGAATGTTAAACAAAAGATTATGAGCGAATAGATCACAACTTCATCTAACACGGTGTTTGTGGTTCGCTACGCTCACCCAAATGCTCGGCTTCGCCTCGCACTTCGTATGTCCGCAAAACGTTAGCGGTTATTGTAAAAAGACATAAAATAACAACAAAACATTACGGACGAAGGTAAAAATGCGAGACAAACGATTTATTGCAGAACATCGGGGCGGACCTCTAAAAAAGGAGCAGCACTATCAGTTAATTAAATGGGCTTGCGACTGTGCGGAGCATATATTGCATCTCTTCGGTGAAAAAATAGATGAGCGATTAATAAATGCACTAAATGTGGCTAAAGAGTGGAAAAAAGGAAATGCTTCAGTTGGAGACGCAAGAAAAACTTCATTAGATGCAATTGCGGTAGCAAACGAATCTTCAAACCCGACTGCAATTTCAGTGTCTCGTTCTGTTGGACACGCGGTTGCAACTGCTCATATGGCTGACCATTCATTAGGAGCAGCATTGTATGCTTTGAAGGCCGTGAAAAATGCGGGTAAATCAACAGATTCAGAAAGAAAATGGCAAGATGAACAATTGCCATCAGAAATTAAGGAGCTTGTCCTAACTGCAAGGAAAAGCAGAAATATTTAAAAAGATAATGAAACTGATGGACAAAAAAGAACAACGAACCGCTAACAGCGTGTTTGCGATGCTTCGCTAAATCCGTCAGCTGACGGACTTCTCAAACACGCAAAACGTTATACGCAATTGGTCGCAAATAAATAAGAAGGGTTTATATGTTTCAAGACATTTTGCAGCAAACATTTTTCCATAACCGCATTTTGGACTATCTCATTTGCCTTTCTGCTTTTATCATCGGTATCATTATTATTCGAATATTCAAAAGCATCATTTTAAACCGCCTAAAAGCATGGGCAAAGGAAACTGCCACTACCATAGATGTTTTTTTGATTCATGCCATTGAAAAGAAATTGCTACCCCTACTTTATTTCGGTGCTTTTTATCTAAGCATCCAAGCTTTAAGCCTGAATCCCGCCTTAGATAAAGGCATCAATGTTTTAGTTTTAATTATTTTGACTATCTTTGGTGTTCGTTTTTTACTGGCAATAATTATTTGTGGTCTTGAAGCTTATTGGGCAGGGAAAGAAAAGGATATAGTTAAGAAGCATACTATCAAAGGGATACTTTCAGTAATAAAGGTAATTGTTTGGGTCCTTGCTATTTTTATTCTCCTGGATAATCTTGGCATCAAGATTACTGCACTACTTGCCGGGTTAGGCATTGGTGGTATAGCAATTGCCTTGGCAGCCCAAGCAATTTTAGGAGATTTATTTAGTTACTTTATCATATTCTTTGACCGTCCATTTGAGATTGGCGATTTTATCATCATTGGAGATTATTTAGGGACAGTTGAACATATTGGCATTAAGACTACACGAGTTCGCAGTTTAAGTGGAGAACAATTAGTATTTTCTAATACTGACCTTACTAATTCGCGTGTGCGCAACTATAAAAGGATGGATAAGCGCCGTGTAGTTTTCAAACTTGGAGTTACCTATCAAACCAACCTCCAACAGCTAAAAGAAATACCGGTAATAATCACAAATATTATAAAAAGTATTAACGATACAGTTTTTGACCGTACACACTTCTTTTCTTATGGAGATTTTAGTCTTATTTTTGAGGTAGTTTATTATGTTATTGGTAGTGACTACAATAAATATATGGATATTCAGCAGGAAATAAATTTTAAAATAAAAGAAGAGTTTGAAAAACGTGGAATTGAATTTGCTTATCCAACGCAGACATTATATTTAGATAAAATATAAAAATTGGATATGTTTAGAAGTAGTAGTCAATACTGTCAAGGGCCGAAAGCGACCAACAGCGCATAACACAGCATAAAAGGTTCGTCCCGATTTCATCGGGACTCACCCAAATTCCGCCTTCGGCGGAACTTCTTTTATGCTATAAACGTTAGGCGAAAGTCAGACGGCAAATATAGTTAAGAGTATAAAATTATAACTGATCAAGAAAGTACGGTGGGAAAAGAAGAATTAGAAGGAAAGTTAATTTTTAAATCCATTTTTTTCTTTGCTTTAATAATTGTTATAACTTTTATTGGAGCAGGGCGTATTGATTATTGGCAGGGATGGATATATAATGGATTGAACATTATTTTTCTCATGCTGTCTTATTTCTTACTACCCCGTGAATTAATAGAAGAAAGGTTAAAACCTAAAGAAGGTATGAAGAAATGGGATAAAATCTACTCTATCGTTTCCATGCCAGTTTCTTTTGCGATTCTTATAATCTCAATCCTGGATGGAGGTCGTTTTGATTGGGAACCACGAATCCCTATTATTGTCGTCATTATCGGAGTTGTAGTGTATACAATAGGACAGATAATCATATTATGGGCAAAAAAGTTAAACAGATTCTTTTCAATAGTTGTTCGTATTCAGAAGGACAGGGGTCAAACAGTTTGTAAAGATGGTCCATATCGCTTTGTTAGACATCCTGGATATCTAGGAGGGTTGCTTTATATAATTGTTACGCCAATCGTCCTCAGTTCATTTTGGGGATTAATTCCAGCAGTAATTGCAGTGGTTTTGCTGTTTATAAGAACCTATTTAGAAGATAAAAGCCTAAAGATGGAATTAGAAGGATATAAGGATTATACAAATGAAGCAAGATATAGGCTATTACCAGGAATTTGGTGATTCAATGATGCTGAATAGGAGAAATGTTTGGTCTTGCCATCGCCTAACGGTTAGGTTAATCGAAGTTCGGATTTGGGTGAATGAGGTAGAGTTATCTGTCTATTGTTATTTTAATTTCTTATACATCCTATAAAACTTAAAAAATTGCCCGTATAATTTTATAGACGATTTCTTAGAAATCGTAAATTCCAATTTCCCATATAAATTAATCGCGTTTATATTTTCTATCTCTATATTTAAAGATAGTCTATTAGCACCGCATTGTTTTGCCTCTTTTTCAGCCTTATCTATCAAACTTGTTCCTATTCCCATTCCTCTATATTTTGGGTAAGCAGCGACGTTGCTTATATAATATTCTTTCTCATAAACCCACCCAACTGTATTTTTAGATTTTAAAAAAGAATGTAGCCTTTTAAAAAAATCTACTCCCATATTTTTCAATAGAAGCAACCCGGTTTGAAGGTCTTCTCGTTTTTTTAGCTGCCAGTCATATCCTAAAATCATTCCTGCTTTTTTATGCTCGATCTCGGCAAAATAGGTATGATGAAAACCGAATAGATTATTACCTTTTACAAATAGGTTTATCAATATATTTTTGACTTCGCTACCATAGATAGTTGGTAGAAAAGAGGGTGCAGAGAGTATAATGAGGTCGGCAAAATCTTTGGCATCATAATGTGAGCCTTTTCTTATATCTTTTATAAACTTTTCATCCATTTCATTTTTATATATGGACTTCATTCTGTAAAATATATATAACAGGGCTTCGAGGCATAAATAAACATGATTTAATTAGATCTTTTATCGTCATACTTATTAAATCATTTAACCATATTTTAAAGTAACTATAAGCAATCTTTTTCCTGATGATCCAACCTCTATTCTTAAATTCATCTTCCATCTGGGTGAATGAACTAAAGTCATCTCTTTCTAAGCATCGGAACAAACCTCACCGGGATAATAGAAGTTTCCTTTATTTCCCCCTTTACTTTAGTCAGTAATACCAGCTCCTGGGCATATTTCATCCCGACAGGAATCACCATTTTTCCACCTTCTATTAACTGATCTTTTAGAGGTTGTGGTATTTGTAGAGGAGCGCATGTAACAATAATTGCATCGAAAGGCGCATATTCTTCCCAGCCCTGATATCCATCCCCGATTTTGACTTTAATATTTGTGTATCCCATAATAGATAATAGTTTTTCGGCTCTTTTTCCGAGGATATCAATTATTTCAATAGTATATACACTATCACATATTTCTGCCAATATTGCAGATTGATATCCGGAACCAGTACCGATCTCGAGAACTTTTTTAGTACTATCTAAATCAAGGACCTCAGTCATAAGTGCAACTATATATGGCTGAGAGATGGTTTGTCCCATTCCTATAGGTAATGGGAAATCTCCGTATGCTTGATCTTGATATTCAGGTGGGACAAACCAATGTCTTTCAACCTTCTTCATCGCTGACAGCACATTTTCGTCCGTTATTCCCCTCGCTTCAATTTGAATTTTTACCATGCGTTCGTGTGCTTTAACGAAATCTTGAGTGGATGAATTTTCAGATTTGCATTGAAAATTGAATAATAACAAAAGAACAAAGATGAGAATGAAGTAAAAAATCCTCTTATTTTTCATAGTAGTTCCTATGACTATTTTTTTCTCCCAACGGGAATGATATATTTGCTTTTTTCTCACTGATCATACCTCTTGTTAGTACGTTCAGGCACAGCCGTGAATACAATACTGGCAGGCGCATTTCTGATGAAGTCTTAACCTCATGAAGCCTCAGCAAGATTATCCCTAAAATCTCCTTCCCTAATTGTTTCTAGGGCATGTTTAAATGGCGAATACCGGAAAATACCTTCTTTAGTTACGAGATATGTCTCAAGAGGATAAGTAGCTCCAGCCGAAGTAGCAACACGGAATCCTCTGATTGGATTGGTGATATCCTGAGCAGCAAAGAGAATCTGAGATAGTTCCTCGTTTGAGAGTTTTATACCGGAAAAGGAACGTATCGAACGCTTCTTTAATATTGTCTCTTCAAACAGCATGGTTCCAGTTGTTTTGGTTTCGGTATATCTCAAATTATTTTTTATCTTTCTCATTATCTGCGTATGTTTAATTGTTCCATTCACAAGATAATAAAATTAGAGATACAACCGCGGTAAGGAATAATGATTTCTTTATTTGATGACTCCTAAAATTTGCGATGATTTTTAAGAATTATTCCCAATGGAGGCTCTGCAAAACAAAATAATTATCTTATCATTGATTTTATAGTATTACAAATAAACTCTTCGTTTTTTTGCAAAAAAATTTAACCGCAGAGAATCCTGATAAAACTGATGACAATCTCTGTTCTTGAATTCTGCAATATCTTGTTTTTTCGACAAAGCATTTTAAAATTTAAATTTTAGGCACTTTAGTTCACTTTAGACACTTTAGTTCACTTTAGACACTTTAGCTCATTTTAGTTCACTTTAGGCACTTTGTGGTTTACCACGCTTTGATACAGCCCCTGTTCAAATTGTTTCTTTAGTAGCCAAAAATATCTTCCAGTGTCAGGAAATTGACTTTTCCATATTTGGAAAGCTCTCTGATATCCAGTTTTTTAACGTCGCTAAGAACGAGGGTCGTGTATTGTTTATTTTTGATGTATTTTTCGAAAAATTCCTTTATATCTTCAATTTTAAATTTTGGGATATCATTATAGAGGTCTTTTCTAACGTCATGATCATATCCAAATTTTCTTGCTCTTTCATATCTCATTAAGATATCTGTCTTTGTGATTCGCTCGGGTTTTATTCTATTAATTATAGCATCTTTCGAGGATATAAAAGATTTATCCGATTCTGGCATGTTCGTCAGGAGGTCAAAAAATCCTGCCATTGCTTCCGGTAATTTATCCGCTTGTGTGCCGATATATGAGGAGATGTAATGTGATTCCTCTTTGTTGGGCGGATTCAGATAGGAGGCATAAACTGAATAAGCAAGTGCTTTAGATTCGCGCATGGTCTGAAATACAACTGAAGACATACTGCCACCATAATATTCGTTGAATAGAGATCGAATTGGAAGATTGTCTTTGTTAAAAGGCTCACTTTTTGAAAGCATCTGAATTTCCACTTGCTTCATATCGTAATCAACTACATATACTTTATTTTCATTGGTAGGTAATTCACTGTATGTTGTAGGTTCAGGAATTGGTTTTAATTCTTTTGGGAAATTGTGATACTGATTTAAAGAGGAAATTAAAGTGCCTTTGTCATCAGGACCATAATAGAGCACACGGTGCTTATACCAGTTGATCTGTTTAATTATGTCAATAAGTTCTTCCGGATGCAAATTATTTAATTCTTTTTCACTTAAAATATTGGTGAAAGGAGATTGGGTTCCATATTTTCCATAATATCTCATCGCTTCACCAATACGCCATTTTGATAGTTTATCATCGGCTCGTTTCTTGAGGATGTCTTTTACTAAATTATCCAGTGCCTCGGGATTTGGTTGAGCATCTGCTAAAAGATGTTCGAAAAGTTTAAGTCCCTGCTTAAAGTTCTCAGTCAATCCAGATAAACTTACCCATATTTGGTCGCGTGAATTATGTACATTAAATGAACAGGCTAATTTATAAAATTCCTGCTTCAGTTCTGCAGGTGAATATTTCGAAGTTCCCAAATATTTAAGGTAGTTGAGAGCAACACCTGTTTTTTTATTGTTATCTGTTCCCATATCTAGAATATAGTACAGATTGAATAGATCATTTTCAGTATTTTCCTTATAATAAACTGGAATATCATCTTTAAGAGCAAATTGCTCAATATCTTCTTCGAAAGTTAAAAATACCGGTTGAATATCCGGTACGTCGATATTTAAGATATTTTTTGCAAAATCAGATTGGTACTTTCTATTCAGTTTTACTGGTGTAATAATTGGTTTTTTTGTTTTTTTAACATCTTTATCTTCGCCTGTTCTTTTATAAATGACAACGTAATTATCATTGTAGTGTTTGTTTACAAATTCAATAATATCCTTTTTACTGATTTTTGAAAGGCGGTCTATTTTATCTACATAATTTTCCCAGGGTATATCCAAAGTGAATGCTTGTACGAAGGCAAAAGCCCGAGGCCAATTCCTTTCATATTCTCTCAATTGTTGTAACTTCAAATTGTTAACAACTGCGGTCGGTAACCAATCGGGTAATTCACCCTTTTTTACTAAATCAATTTGTGAGAGAAGCAATTCTGTTACTTCCTCAAGTTTTTGTCCTTCTCTCGCTCTACCTCCTAAAACATGTACAGAATAGTCTTTCATAATATTTGGATATGAATATGCATCAATGACCTTTTGTTTTTGATTAAGATTCAGGTCTATCAAACCGGCAGTTCTATTCATTAAGATCATATCCACCATGGTTAAGAGGTCAGCATCTTCCGAAGAAGCCCCGGGAAAGCGGAATGCCAGAGTAACACTTTCGGCGTCTGGACCCCAAACCTCTTTGATAATTGGCTCTGAAATCGGATCTTCTATTGGTGAAGAATAGGAAGGAATATCCTTAGCGGTTAGTTGTCCGAATGTTGCATCGATCATTTGGATGATTGAGTCTGGATCGAAATCACCGGAGAGACATATTGCCATGTTATTAGGCACATAATAGGTATTGTAATATTCGATAACTGATTTCATTGATGGATTTTTTAAGTGCTCTACTTTTCCAAGTACCGTTTGGGTACCATAGGGGTGTTTATGAAACAAACCGGCATTTAAAGATTCATAAACCTTGCTCCTATCGTTATCAAGGCTTCTATTCTTTTCCTCATAAACGACTTCTAATTCTGTGTGGAAAAGCCGCATAGCTGGATCTTTGAATCTCTCGTATTCAGTGGAAAGCCATTTTTCGAATTGATTGCATGGAATATCATTGATATATACGGTTTGCTCAACAGAAGTAAAAGCATTGGTTCCAAGAGCTCCGATGGATGATAGCATTTTATCATATTCATTGGCAATAGCATATTTTGAAGCAACACCGGAAATACTATCTATCTGGTGATAAATTGAGATCCTTTCAAGTGAGTCTGTTGTTTGGTGGTAAACTTCAAATAGGTTGATAATTTTACCTATTTCCACTTTTTCCTTTTCCCAATCTTTGGTACCAAATTCATCGCTTCCTTTAAATAGTAAATGCTCAAGATAATGTGCCATTCCAGTGTTATCAGAAGGATCGTATTTGCTGCCTACCTTTACAGGAATAGCAGTTTGTATTCTCGGGGCATCCTTGTATACAGTCGTATAAACAATCAAGCCGTTATTAAGTTTATAAATCCTTGCTTTTAACGGATCGTTTTTAACGGTTTCATAACTGTATTTACCACTTGTAACTTTTGTTGTTCGTGTACAAGCAATGAAAGTGCAAAGAGAAATAATTAGCAATAGTAAGAACAATTTAAGATAAATTGAATTATAACTCTTTTTCATTTTCAACCTCCTGTTTAAATGTTAATGGAATATATTGAATGCTCTTCCATTCTGGAAATTTGATTACATTCAGTGGCTTGAGGAATTTTGCCATTGAATTTTTTTCTTAAATGAATCACAATTCCACTAATCTGTTTTTTTTAACTGATGTCAATCTAAGATACTAATATCAAAATGTCAAAATAAATCGATCTGAAAAATATTTTAGATAAATTAATGTTATGTAAATTCGGTTTCAATAGCTATTGAAGTATTAAAGGTGTGTTCTACAAATACGCATCCAGTGAAGAAACAAAAAATAACTAAATCCCTTGATAAAATGGAGATGTCTATTTATTTTGAGTTAGGTTATGTGAGAGGAATTTTATGATCATATATTTACACGGTTTCGCAAGCTCTGGTAAGGCTTACAAAGCGCAACTATTAAGAAAATTCTTGCCGGATATCGATGTTATTTCACCTGACCTACCACTTGAGCCTATAAGAGCAATTAAAGCAATTGAATACGGATATGGAAAACTCTCCTTTTTCGTTATAGATAGAGTTCTCCCTGGCGGTAAAGAACCCAAAGAGAGTGGACAATCTGAATATTTACTGGAAGAAGTTCCTCAAATAATTGAAGAAAAAGTAGTACGCGGCTTTGAAGGTGATTGGTTATTCTTATTACTTTTAGACAAATATTTCAAATTCAAATCCAGGATTATTGTTAAACACCGATTTTCACTAGTGGGACAATGGTCATAAAAAAACCTTAATCAGGGTG
>CAYTUQ010000073.1:0-13899 GCA_964441235.1 uncultured bacterium
CTTAAAGATAAGGGCGTCTTTTGCTTAGTTCCATACTAATGTCGGAAGAACCATATTTTTTAATTCAACATGGCCTCGTAATAAATGTTATTACACAGGGTAAACTTCCATGCAAGCGCCAATTACTTTATAGGATTCTTCTTTATATACTATTTTATCCACTAATTCCCTTTAAGTTTTTTTGTCCACTAATTGCACCCCAATACTCCCACCCAAGCGGAATACGGGGCAGGCACCCAGTGAAATATGTTCCCTTTGGTCACATTTCACTGGGCAGGCGAATTAGCACCCCAGTACATTCGTACCTCATTACCCTGATACAGTCGTACCTCCTTACAGGGCAGGCGGGGCAGGCTGAATTATCTTTACCCTGTTAAATAATAACTTTATCCATTATAGATAATCGTTTTTAAAATTTATTTAACGGGGTGAATGTATTTTTTCCCATGTTTTGATAAGAGCAACATTATGCAATAAACTGTTTATTTTTCATTAGTTAAAAATTAATATTTTTTCTTCGTGAAATTGGTGGACTATTATTCTGCTTTTTGTGGCATTTTTACGCTCTTTTCTCTTTAAACATTAGAAGTGTCCTCATTTTATTCGGTCACTATTCGGTCACTAATCGGTCACTAATATATAATATGTATTTTTCCCTTTGCCTATCTTTCTAATAATCTTTTTTTGTATAAGTTCTTTAAGCTCTTTTTTAGCATATGTATCACCTACATTGTTTATCTGGCAATAAACTTGTCTCGTAATTTTATTTTCTCTCCTAAGATACTCTATTGCTTCTTTTTGTCTTTCATTTATTTCTAATTTATGGAATTTTTCTTTTTCAATCTCCTTAACAAAAGATTTTCCAGGCCCGATCAAGGTAACTTCAAAACTACCGGAGAAGTTTTTAAACTGTGGTTCTGGCAAATTGCTTTGATTCATTTCATCAATTATTCTGTTTGTGCCTTTACCCCACTGCTCGATGAATTTTATTAAAAATAACTTATCTGCAAGAATTTTATTTCTTGGAATGGATTTGTGTTTTCTTTTTAGATCCTCAGGTGTTAATGGCTTTAGGAGTTCACCAGGGTTCCAGACTTCAATCCTATCATCGTAGATTGAGAGTTGTATCTCTCCATTAGAAAAATAGTCTCTGTGAGCAAGGGCATTATTCAGAACCTCCTCAACTGCTCTTAAAGGATACTCCCATCTATCATATCTTCTATTGGCATCGAAGAATACTCCGTGCCTAATATGATCCATAATAAATTTCATTGCCTTTTCTCGTAGTTCAGGAATCGTACCTCCTAAAAGTTTCATATCAATAAAATCTAACCCTTCAGTGCCTTTAAGTCGTCCTGCTCTTATCTTTGCTTGCGGAAAGGACCTCTGTGGGTCTTTACCAAATAAAAGGATAGCAGTATTAGTAAGTTTTTTATCTTGTATAAGATTTAATCTATTCAATGCCTCCTTAATAGGTGTTTCAGGGTCAATATCGTAGCTTCTTTCTTCCTTTGCCTTTCTTAGAAACCATCTTAACTTTTCTTTGTTTATATCTTTTATGGTTGCTTTTAGGCGGGTTTGGGTGTCGAACTGAAGTTTGTCTTTGTGTTTTTCTAAGATTATTCTTTCATATTCATCTTTGGACATCCGAACTGTTGATTTGCCTACTCGTTTATGTGGCCTGCCAAAAGCTAAAACTAAATGATCTGGTGATTCTTTTACTTCAATAAAAATTAGAGATTTAGCATTTATCTTCTCTACGGTTATACGTGGATAAATCTTGGGGTCGGTATTCTGAGCGATTTTGTTGGTAAGGCGCTCTATCGTATCTTTACCAATTTTTACTCCAAGTAGTTTTCCAGATTTAGAGACGCCGATAATTACCTTGCCCCCTTCACTATTGGAAAAACCGGAAATGGTCTTAATTATTTCGTTGATTTGAGATAGAGACGGCTTCCATTCAATATTTAAGGATTCGGCCTCGCCAACCATTTTCAAAAGGATTTCTTTACTCATTTTTACTTTTTATACCACTCAATCGTTTTCTTTAATCCTTCTTCAAATGGCGTCTTTGCTTTAAACCCAAATTCTCGCTCTGCCCTACTTGTATCCAACATCCTCCTCGGCTGCCCATCAGGTTTTGAAACATCCCAGATGATTTTTCCCTTAAAACCTGTGAACCCCGTTAGATAATAACATCTGTTTTGCTTTTTATATCCCTCGTTTTGATCTATCTAACGGGGTGAACTTCACAATAAGATTAACTAAATCTTTAATGGTAATTTCGAAACCTGCACCAATATTCACCGGCTCACTTTTATTATATTTCTCTGCAGCCAATAAAATCCCTTCGGCTGCATCTTCCACATAAATAAATTCTCTGGAAGGTTTACCTGTTCCCCATATCACAATTTCTTTTTTACCCTGCTCTATCGCATCTACACACTTTTTGATTAATGCAGGGATCACATGTGAGGATTTGGGGTCAAAGTTATCCCCAGGTCCATAGAGATTTACCGGTAGGAGAAAAATTGAATTGAAACCATATTGCTGACGATATGCCTGGGATTGTATTGGCATCATCTTTTTAGCCAACCCGTAGGGAGCATTCGTCTCTTCCGGATAGCCATTCCAGAGGTCCTCCTCTTTGAAAGGAACCGGGGTATATTTAGGATATGCACAGATAGTACCAAGCGCTACGAACTTTTCTATTTTATTTAAATACGCCTCGTGAATTAGTTGAATTCCCATTATTGCATTTTCATAAAAGAACTTTCCAGGGTTTTCCTGGTTTGCTCCTATGTCCCCTACAACCGCAGCTAAGTGAATGACGATGTCTGGTTTTTGCTCCTGATACATTCGTTTTATATCCGGACGTCTGGTAAGATTATATTCTGGAAGATCAGCTACGGCGATATTCTTGCAGCCGCGTTTCTGCAATTTTTCTAATATATACGATCCCAGAAAACCTTTACCGCCGGTTACGGTGATTCGTCTATTTTCCCAGAAATTCATTATTGTCCACAAATTACATTATTCATTTTTTCATAATTTAGCAACTAACAAAACTAACAATTACTCTTTTATAATATCACTTTTTAGCAACTAACAAAACTAACAATTACTCTTTTATAATATCACTTTTTAGCAACTAACAAAACTAACAATTACTCTTTTATAATATTACTTTTTAGCAACTAACAAAACTAACAAATTTTTTTACTTATTTTCAATTAAATTAGGTATGCGTTCAATTTCAAATCCCACGGTTCAAATTGCTTGAATCTGTCATATCTCCGTAATGGAGGAACATTTTAGTTATCTCTCGCAAAGTACGCAGAGAACGCAAAGAGTTTCTTATATTTTAAAATGATTTCGTGGCGGTCTTAGCGTGCGTTGCGAGATGTAATCACAATCATTGTTTTCGAGACATTTGGCGAGGTGGAATTTTCTGATTAATGCTGGTAAAACATGGGATGTTTCCAGATTGAAGTTATCACCGGGGACTGTAGAGGTTCACTGGCAGAATAAAAATGGAATTTAAATTGTATTGCTGACGGCAAGCCTGGGATTGCTTGAAAGGGGGACCAAGCCCAAAAAAGACTGGCATCTGACGCAAATCTGACGCAAAATTCTTTCTTACTTATTCAAAGCATAACAAGTAGCCTTTCCTGTACCTTCTCTTCGAATTAATCCTAATTTCATTAACCTTTGTAAATACCTATTAGCCGTATCCCTGGATACATCAAATTCCCTCTGAACATCTCCACTAGTTATTCTTAATTTATCCCTTAAAATATCAATTATTTTCCTTTCCTTATCAGTCAGGGCGAGTTTTTCTATTCTCAAGAAATTTAATTTACTCATATCTGCACTATATAAGATCACAATCACATTATTACCAACATCTTTAAATAAAGGCATTGGGGGTTTGAATGGATGAGTTCTGACCGCTTCTAAAACCCTATCTATGCCATCTCCAATAGCTTCAATATATCTTACCATATTAAGGGTTTTTACAATAACGGGGTTTCTGGAATACTGTCTATCAACGATGTTCTCTGGAGTTATGTCAGCGGGAAATCCACCGGGACTGGAGAATTCAATTCTATCTTGGAACATCTTAATGATAATTCGACTACCACTAATATAGTAGTCTCTATGAGCAACGGCATTGACAATCAGTTCCCGAATAGCAAAGAGCGGATATTGAGGAATATCCTCACGATTGATCTGACCAGGAATAAGCTGAGAAGCTATTTGAATATGTTCTCTAATATACTCATCAGCATGATCGATAATATCAAATAAGTTTCCTCTTATATCTTTAAGATCAAGATATCTATCTGAGACGTTTTTCCCTGAATACCGAACAATGGTTACTTGATTTTGAGGAATGAACATTTCAGGTATCTTTCCAAATAAAAGAATCCCAGCTTTTGTTATTTTATCTTTCTTCGCACAGCCCAGGTTCTCTAAAAGCTTCATACTCTCAGTCAGGATTTCTTTACCTGTGGTCGCCTTATAAGCGGCTCTAAACCAATTAACTTTATCACAATTTATATCCTCCCAGGAAGCTTCCTTGCAGATTTCAGATTCAAACTGTGGCTTATGTTTACTTTTCTCTAAAAGGAGCCTTTCATATTCTTCCCGCTTCATTAGCTTGGTTACATTACCAACTCTTTTGAAGGCTTTTCCAAAAGCTAAATGAGGCTTATTTAAGCTCTCTTTTAGCTCTAATACTATGGCCTCCTTACCCTCCAAATTATGAACAGAAATATTCGGATATATTACCGGGTCGGTGTTATCAGTTATGGTATTAGTCAGCCTTTCTATAGTCTGCTTGCCTATAGTTACGCCAGATATTTTACCCTGAGCACTAGCTCCGATCACAACCATCCCTCCATGGGTATTTGCTAAAGAAGCGATTACTTCAACTATTCTGTCCGTATCGGAAAGGGATGGTTTCAGCTCCAGGTTTTCTCCTTAGCCTTGTTGAATTAATTTTTTAAGGACGTTTCCATTCACTCTGATAACCAAAAATCAAGAAATTGCCTAAATCACTCCAATTATTGAAGTTATTACTTAATATGTTTTTTTGAAAAAATCAAGAATCTTCTTGTTTAGGATATAGGATATATAGATATAGAACTTGCATATCTTACTTACTATTTACTCCTACCACCTTCCTATACCACTCAACTGTTCTTTTCAAACCTTCCGCAACATAAGAGGCAAAGGCATAGGTGAAGGTAAAGTATCATTTATTAGAGCTTTTGAGAGTTACGACAATCTTGTTCAAGTCGTTGTATAGTTTTAAGAGTCGTCTATCAAGTTTTTCGACAGGGTCTTTATCAAAATACCCTATTCTTTTCCCATATTCCAAATGATTCTGTGTTTCTGTTACAGAACCTCTGGCAAAGTAATAAAAGTTGATCTTATCCAGTGAATGGTATCTACCATAGGCTTCGGCAATATTAGCAGAAATACTTAAAGCAGCCCTTCTGATTTGAGATGTTAACCCCGTTAAATTACCATTACATTAATTATTTGATTGAAATTAAAGTTATGTTAGTTAAATGAGATAATAAACCCAACAATAACTTATTTAACAGGGTTAACCCATAATCTTCTTTCTTGGGAAGAATATCCGTCAACTTGAAAATTTTCTCGGCAATATCCAATGCCTCTTGCCCCATTAAATAGTAGAACCACCCGGCAGTTTCTCCTAAATCATTAGTTAATTCCATGACTGTGAGAGAAGATATTGACTGACCTAGTTATTTAACGGGGCGAGCCAAATTGGCATCTCCTTAAAGGATTTATACATTCTCTACCTTTTCCTCTACCTCTATCTATTCCTTACATACCACTCTATTGTCTTTCTTAACCCTTCTTCAAAATTCGTCTTCGCCTTGAAACCGAACTCTTTTTCTGCTTTTGATGTATCCAGCATCCTCCTTGGCTGCCCATCAGGTTTTGAATTATCCCAGGTGACTTTCCCCTTAAAGCCTGTGAACCCCGTTAGATAATAACATCTGTTTTGCTTTTTATATCCCTCGTTTTGATCTATCTAACGGGGTGAACTTCACAATGAGATTAACTAAATCTTTAATTGTAATCTCGAATGATATTGTCCACCAATTACACTAAGATTCTTTGTCCACGAATGACACGAATTCTCACTAATTATTTTTTTAATTATTTTATCTCCAAATATTTCCAATTCAAGATAATCTGTCATTTTATAGATAGTATTATCACAATAAAGTTCGAAATTAAAATACCTAAAAATTACGTTTTTGAATAATCCACTGTCTGAAAAAAGGATCTTCAATTTCATGTCCTTTTTGTGATTTATTTACAAGTCCTTCCCTTGTTAACTTCATAATACTGCTATAGGCTGTGCTTGATGAACCAATGTTATAATTTTGTAAAAATATATCAGATAAAGGAAGATTTTTTGATGTGGCTAGACTAATAAGTATTTTCATATCTGTTCTGTTAAGTGTGTTCCACATCCTTTCAAAATCTACATCGTGATAACTTGCTATTTTGCCAATAGCAATTTCAACAGGGTTATTTATTTCTTCGTGAATTAGTTCTTCCCATACACTGAGCGCCAGTTGTTGAGTATAATAAGGGTGTTTTTTAGTAAATTTCGGAATATCTTCTGAAATTTCAATATATCTTTTTGATATATTTTTCAAACGCTTTTGCAAATATGTTTGAAAATCACTTTCAGGTATTTTAGAAAGAAGAAAAAGATAACCAAAATGATAGAAAGGTGATTTATTATTTTCAAATATATCACGAATAAGAGATTCCTGACTTCCTAGGAAAACATAATTTATATCGGTGTGATGTTGCAAAATAGATCTTAAACGATTTTCCATCCCTTTTTCAATCTTACGAATTGCCTGAAATTCATCAAAGACAACGATCAGCCTTTTGCTTTTGGACGATAATTTATTTATTAGATTCAAAACATCCTCCAAAGCAATATCACCTGATTTATTAGAGTTAAAAGAGATATTTATTTCATCGGAAATCGGATTTATTAATACGGTTGGAACAATTCGAAAGGATTTTAAGAATGTTTTTATTTTCTCATAAGGAAATAATTTATGAATCTTTTTTAGTAATTGCTCAGCAAAATCCACTTCTGAAGTAACAACCTGCATATCCAGTAAAATAACCGGACGGTTTATTTCTTTTATTGCTTTCATAATCAGGCTGGTTTTGCCATACCGCCTCGGACTCATCATAATAAGATGCACATCAGAATCCAGAATAGATTTTATCTGTTCCAATTCCTTAATCCTATTTGTGAAATATGGGTTGTCCATAATCGAGCCAAATTTAAAAGGATTTTTTAATTTGTTCCGAAGTTTTTCGTTCCGAGGTTTTTCGGAATTATTTGTATTAGTCATTTACTTATTTTCTTTATTGCAGACTCACCACTACTTCTTATTCCGGCAAGTTCTGTTCCCTGACTAATGCAAGAGTACAGAACTTTGACTAATATCGTCCCATCAGAAACTACAGGTGCAGGAACTTTTTCTAAGAGAGTTTTTCCGGATTTAACTACTATTTGGTGCATATTTATTCGCTTTCATGTTTAATTTTTATTGTGAAGATTTTTGTATATATGATCGATTCTCTTTGTACTGAAAGTAGATGCTCGGCTGATTATGCCGTGGACGCCGTAGCCTTTTTGTTTCTTTTTTCACCGCGGAGACGCTTTTACTAATGTAGAATGTAAAATGTATAATGTATAATGTTTATTTATTCTGATTTTCTTTTGCTGTTATTAAAATCTTCGTCAGTATTTTTATTATTGATTCACAATCTTCAAGTATTTTTTGCTTATTAAGATATTTTGAACCCAATAACAGCCTTATCCAATATCTAGTTTCTTTTGCTTCTTTAAGCGAAATTGACATTTTCGCAATAAAATCTTTACGACTTTGTGCAGAGTCTGCTTCCTCGCAGTTGGCTCTTTCCCCCGTGAAATAATATGATGATAGTCAATTTTTTTGATTTTTAAATTTCCAATCATATATAAAAGTGTAGATATTTAGGAAATAAATATTTCACTGGGCAGGTACTTGTGGCTGAGCGAAGAAGTTGTTTCGACATTATAAATTCACGCTTTTCTTCAGTTAGAAACTTATAGATTTCTATTGCTTTCAGAGAAAATTCAAATGTCTTTTCTAAAATTACATTATTTTCTTTCATTATTCATTATTCATTATTCATTTTACATTTTCTATGCTGCTTAGCGGTTATTGTTTTTATTCTCACCGCTGAGACGCCCCAGTACGGTCCCCGATCTCGATTCATCGGGAGGGCAAGCCGTACCTCATTATCCCAGTACGCTCATACCCTGTAAAATATTGCTTCGCTCCTATACAGTTATCTTTTCTTATGTGGTTCACCCTGTTAAATAATAACTTTATCTATCATAGAAAACAATTTTTTAATCTATTTAACGGGGTAAGCATTTCACAGGGTAAACTTCACTACGGGACAGGCGGGGCAGGCACCCAGTGAAATATGTTCCCTTTGGTCACATTTCACGGGGCAGGCTGAATTTCTTTTTTATTAAACACCAAAGTTAGTACATCTTATGTTTTATAAATATTGTCATGGTGGTCAAAATCAAGTAGAGTTACTATCTTTTCATCTTCATTGACTTCATATATCAACACAAAAGACCTGCCTATGTGCACCCTTCGCTTGTTTTGCAAAGGCTTCCTTAACGGCTTGAAACGGTAAGGATTATCAAGTATCTCTTGCACTTTTCTATCAATTAGTACAAGCATTTCTCTGTCTTTTTTCTTGAGCTTCTTAAATTTCCTGTCCAGGTTTTCCTTAATTGCAAGTTTATACACTATTTCAATCCATATCTTTTGCTGAAGTCTTTGACCATGATTGCTTTTTCAAGGTCAATATCTCTCATCCGTAAGATAAATTCATCACGCAACTCAGGTTCTTCCATAAGACCCTTCTTTATTAGAGTCACGTCACGCTGTAAATTAACTACCATTTTATAAATCTTTTCAATGGTAATGTCTTGTCTAACAGGCATCTTTTTATCCTCCTTTTAGATAAATGAGCAAAATTGCTACCCCGATTAAATAGTCCATCCGAAGGGCTCCTCTCCCGTTTGGATGCCTTTGGCATTTTACCTACTTGACCTTCGGAGCTAATTTCCTATCATCTCGAAGAGACCCTTCAAATAAGTCCTTCGTGACTCTTGGGATAGCAAAGCGTATCGGGAACTGGTGATTCCGTCTTGCCCCATAGGGAGCGAAGCGACTGTACGAGGTGATTAGTGTTTTTTCATATATTTATTTGTCCGCTAATTACACCAATTCACCCTGTGGAATAAATCTCTTTTTATAGGCTACGTCATTTGATTACGACTATTCCACGGGGTGAACACGAATTATTTCATTATGTATTTTCAGTGAAATTCGCGGATCATCCTTTTATATTTTAAACTTTTAACACCAAAATATCACAAAACATTTTTGTCCACGAATTACTCAAATTTACACGAATTTCTTTAAAATTACTTTTTAATTAGTTTAATTCGTGAAATTCGCGGACCATCCTCTTATATTTTAGACTTTTCTCTCCAAAATTGACGAGGATTCCGAGTTTTATAAGACTTTATCCACAAATTACGCAGATTTGCACGAAATATTTTTATCTACTAGATGCACTAATTATCACGAATTTCTTTTTATTATTATTCGTGTCTTTTCGTGTAATTAGTGGACTAACTTTCTACTTTGCTCCAGAGGAGATCCTGCGGATCGGTCTCTGCCTGCCCGAAAGACGGAGTCAGGCGGGCGAGAGATAATTCTGCGAACTTTGCGCGAGAATGCTTTGAAAATACACTGTTCGGTCAAAAGGACTTCGGCGGCACTTGAACGATCTCAGCGACCACGTGCTTCACTATTCACTCTCTTTTTCCACGTCGCTCTCTTATCTGCTTAATTGCGCTTACCGCCGCACACATTGCTTCAAGAAATGTGGGAAGCTCTGCGTAAATGTCTTCCGCAGTCTCCTCAAGGTATGTGTGCGAAGCCAGATTCCGGCTCTCCAGCATCTGGAGGAACAACGTCTCGTCGTGTATCACCCCAAGTTCAAGTGCGGTACTAATGCTCGATCGCGGTGAACGAGGGTCGAGTCCTTCTCTCAGAGCAAACTCTTTTAGAACTTTCCAGAACAACTCAAAGGTGAATTCAAACCGTTGTATAGCTGAATCCCTTACAAACTCGTCTTTGGGTTGCCGGAGGGCTTTGCGAAGTTGCAGACTCGCTCGTTCGAAATCTCCCGTTAATAATTCCAGTTTATTGTTCATCATAATAGAATCGCGTTCCTTTTCGCATAATCGCTGAATGTGGAGGAGACACGTTGAAAATCAACAAGATCGATTCGATGCAACGTCGGAAGCCGTTCCAACTCCTCTTTCATCCTACACATGAGTTCCAGAGGGATCTTTTCCCCTGTATCGATCCCAAAATCGTAGTCCGAATGATCCGTATGGCGCCCCGTCGCACGAGATCCAAAGAAATAGAACACCCTCCGCCCGGGAAGATATTTCCCGAGGATCTCTTTCACATGCGTTATTAATTCCTTATCAGTCATGGCAATAGAGACTACTTTGTTAATCATTTAAAATTACTTCGGTTGTGGAGGCGTTGGCGAAGTATCCGCACCACTATTCCCGCTTCCATCCGGCATCTTCCGTGCCACTCCCATATTTTTTATATCGCGCGCCGAGATTATATCGAAGACATCCCCTCGGGATAGAATTCATCTCGTCTCGCTCCGAAGGAGTCCCTCTGGGAAAGAGACCGCTTTGAGGCTGAGATCACCCGCCTACTCCCGAAGAGCGGACAGGCCCCGATACACTTCGTTATCCCAAAGGGATCTCCATGAGACGGGGCAGGCAAAAGGACTCTAAGATTTTAAAACCAGAATATTCCTTTTAACTCATCATTACTTCAACAGGAATTGAAACCTTCTCTTTATCTTTTTTCTTAACAATAAAATTTAACTTTTCAAACCCAATTACTTTCCCACTTACATCTTTTATTAATATTATTTCTCCAGAAGTCTCTTCACTAAAGGCTTCATTCCTGGGGTCATCAAACCAGACGTTAAGTGTATTACCCATTTTATTATAAAAGATTTTTATTTTTTCCATATTTCCCTTCCCATTTTTATTTTATTCGTCAGATATGTGGTAATTACAAAACCAGTTGAATTCTCTACCCGAATAACAACACAGATATAGTACTTCTCCAATTTTCTATAAAAAAGATAAACATTCCCATCTCACTTGCTTAATCGAATCACTTCTGGACCGTATAAAGTCTCTTTAATTGAATCTAAATATTTTTCCATAACAGGGTTCTTTTCGGATATTATTTTTCCCCAATTTCCTTTCGAAATTCGTATTGTTCTATTTATTACTGTATTTATCTCAAATAAATTCAAATATCAACTCTAATTTACTCTGATTAAATTAAGACTAATATTATTTTCTTCTTGGCAAATTTCCAAATTTATAATTAGTAACTGGTCATTGATTATTGTCTTCTGTTTTTCAAAGAGACCTTTTTATTACTCCGTCCCGTCAATCACAGGATTGACTAAGGACTGATAGTAATTGCGTTACGCATATTTTTAAACCAATACCAGGATAGCACAGTCAGTAACTATTTTCATGTGGAATAAAAAGTGTAATAACTATATATTTTTAAAATCAAGTCTTTTATATCCCTTATTCCACTGGCTATAACCTTTTTGCTTTACAAGTAACTTCTATTATGATGTCAAATTTTTTCTATCAGTAAATATGAAGATAATCCAATAAAAAGCAAAATAGATTTTTCAGAAATATCATCTTCTTATGTGATTTAAGTCACTGTTTTTTTTCCGTAGAGAGCACAGAGGATAGTTATTTATTTTTTCCCACCGCTGAGACACTAAGCTTATAAATTTCGTCCGGCTGTATTTTCACCCTATTCGTTACAGATTGCTTGAATCGGTCATATCGCCGTAGTGGAGTAAAATGGAGAATGGAAAATGGAAAATGGAGAGTGAATAATGAATATTGCAGGAACATTTTGATGTTTTTATTGTGAGGGTCTTTTTATAGATGATCAATCCGTTTTGTGTTGAATGTTGATGCTCGGCGGATTATGCCGTGAACCTCGTAGTCTTTTTTATATATTTGTCCGCTAATTACGCCAATTCACGCAAATTATTTTATTATGTATTTTTAGTTTAATTCGCCTGCCTGTGCGAGCACGCAGACAGGTGAAATTCGTGGACCATTCTCTTATAAATTAGACTTTTTTCTCCAAAATTGACTAGAATACCGAGTTTATATCCGGTTGCTTTTAAATAGTTCAATATCTGAGATTCATGTTCAGACGTTAATTGAGACAACGCTTTTAGTTCGACAATTATTTTATCATAACAGATAAAATCGGCGATATATTTCTTTTCAAGTTCAATATCTTTATAAACGATAGATAAAACTTTTTCTTTTTCAAAGGGAATATGTTGTTTTTTAAACTCAATTGATAATGCTTCCTGATACACAGGTTCAAGAAAACCGCATCCAAGTGTTTTGTGGACCTCCATGCAAGCGCCGATGATTCGGTAACTTTTCCCGAAGGGATCACTTCGTTGACTTCTTTGTAAATCAGATCAACCACCACTAATTAAACGGAATATTTTTGTCCACTAATTGCACCCCGCCTGCCAGAGAGAAACGGCGGGCAGGGAATTTACACTAATTTTTTTTTATTTCCTGTCCACTAATTATCCGTCAGTTGCCGGATGGTCAATGCTCCCATCCTTTTCCAGGGTCTGGATGGTCAACAACAACTCCATTGCGACATCCCGCCTGTCTGCCGAAGCGTCAGCACAGGCAGGCCAGATAAGCATTCCATCTGTACCTTTACAAACATGGTTTTCAAAATGCGAGATAAAAGTTAGTTTGCTGCACTGCCAGTTTGATGTACTTTATACTTTGGCTGCAAAGATTTAATAGTATGTCCGCAATTTTTTTCTTTTTCTTTTAAATCTTTACATATTTTATGAATATCATAATTAAATTTTTCAGAATGCTTTCTTCTCGCTTCTCTTACTTCTTTTACAATTGGGTCTATCATTTTTTATTCTCCTAATAATTCTTCTGGTGAACAAATTGTTGGACAAATATATCCTTGATTTTCTACAACGGATATTATCTTTGATTTCATTTGAGCATTATTTATATGAGAAAAATTCCAGGTTAAAAGATAATCAATTCCATTTACTGATGCTATAGCAATATGCAAAGCATCTTCTGGACTTGTTTTAGGAATTGCGCCTTCTTTTAAAAGGACTTCGGATAAATATTCTGATTTATCATTAATTGTTAAAATGGGTATTCCCTTAATTGCATTTAATCTCTCTTGAACTGCTAAAGTGTCCCCATCTTTTGCTTCCTGGATTACCAAGACAGATATATATCTATAAAATTCTTTTTCAATCTTTACCCAATTTTCTCTGGTTATTTCCTGACGACCAGCAATTATTATATCACGGTTTGGACGAGAAGTATAATAACTTATGACGCTTGTTTCAATATAAACAGATTCTTTCATTATTTTGTCTTTCTATATCTTTAGTGCAGTTAACGGTTTCTAAAATCTGCTCTGGCACTGATATTGTCAAATCTTTTTTCATATTCAATCATGTCCTTATTCTAAAATATCTTAACACTCCATACATAATGATTATAAGTCTTTTCTACTCCCTTATATAAACTAGTATAGCGTTCCATGTTTTTATTTGCAGTAATAGTTAGCAATATTTATA
>CAYTUQ010000074.1:0-13704 GCA_964441235.1 uncultured bacterium
TTTTCTTTTTTTTCTTCTATTCTTTTTCACTACTTTTAATATATAAGGGATGCCTATGGCACAGCATTCCTCCGTAGGAGTGTCTTCGACACAATATTCTATAGGTTTAGAATGACGACCGTGAACGGTTACCTTTTTTATTAGGACAGTTTCATATAATGTTAATATTTATTATATTTTATCTGTTTGAGATAAAGAACAAATGAGAAATTATATATATATTATTTTTATTATTTTTACACTTACTCCAGCTTTTGCCAGGGAACAAATAGCCAGACAAAATGAAAGTTTTGATCCTATGAATCTTAATGAACCACCACTTCCCTTTATGGATAGGGCAATGATTTATGAGATCATAACGGACATAAATAAGCCTATTATTATGCATGATTTAAAGAAAGACACTCTTCATGTAGTTGAAAAAATAGGGTGGAAAGTACAGGTATTTTCTACAAGCGACTTTTATGAAGCTGATACTATTTATAAGCAGGTTCAGGATTCATTTGAAGATGAGGAGGTGGAAAAGATTTTTAATTCACCTTATTATAAAATTCGTGTAGGAAATTGTAGTACAAGAGAAGAAGCTGAGAATCTACTGAGTAATGCTTTGGAATTGAAATATCGTGGAGCATGGATAATACGGACAAGGATTAAAGTTAAAGAAAAATCTTTTTCCTATTAAAGAAGTGGAATAACATTTAGGGGGTGTGATAGAATAAAGTTTTCATTCTCGGAGACCCATATGGCGATTGGACATAGAATAATACAAAAATCCATTTTATTTCTTCTTCCCAGAGGGATGTCTTTCCGAAGGAATCCTAAGGATCGACACATCCCCTAAAGGTTATATCATCACACCCCCTTAATTACATTCAAGTAGATCAATATCATTTATTCACGAATTATGTTAAGATTTAATTAAGAGGTAAATAAATGTCAGGTCACTCAAAATGGAGTACGATAAAAAGGAAGAAAGGTGCAACAGACGCCAAGCGGGGGAAGATATTTACAAAGTTAATTAAGGAAATACAGGTTGCAGCCAAAATGGGTGGTGATGAGCATGCTAATTCTCGGCTAAGGTCTGCTATTCAAGCTGCAAGAGCCGCAAATATGCCATCTGTAAATATTGATAAGGCTATTGCTAAAGGTATAGGCGAGTTAGAAGGTAATTCGTATGAGGAGATTAGCTACGAGGCTTACGGACCTGGTGGTGTTGGGATATTGATGGAAGCTTTAACTGATAATAAAAATAGAACTGTGTCAGATGTACGTCATATTTTAACAAAGTATGGTGGGAGCCTTGCTACAAGCGGAAGTGTCGCCTATCTATTCGAGAAGAAGGGAATTATTACTATAGATAAAGAGAATTGTAATGAAGATGATCTTCTGCTTGTTGCTACTGATGCCGGTGCTGAGGATATAAATGTTGAAGAGGATTTTTATGAAATAAGTACCGAACCCTCATCATTTGAAGATGTTAAGAAAGCTTTAGAGGAAAATAATTTATCCATTCATGAAGCATCTATTTCTATGATTCCAAAAAATACAGTTAAAGTAGAGGAAGATACTGCTCCCAAAATATTAAAAATTATGGATGCTCTTGAGGAGCATGAAGATATTCAGAACGTTTATGCAAATTTTGACATTGATGATGATATATTAGAGAAAATACAGGAGAGTGCATGACAGGTTCCGAACTCAGGGTAATAGGAGTAGACCCTGGTATTAATCATACAGGTTATGGTATTATAAGTAAAGTTGCAAATAAAGTAACTTGCCTGGATAAAGGTGCAATCAGTAGCTCTGTGAAGTTAAATTTTCCCTTACGATTGCAAAAGATCTATCAAAGTTTAGGTGATATTATAAAATTGTGGCATCCGGATATTATGGCAATTGAAGACACGATTTATGCCCAGAATATGAAAACAGCATTGAAATTGGGGCAGGCAAGGGGGGTTGTACTGCTTGCAGGTGCAAATTTCGGGCTTGATATTTTTGAGTATTCTCCTAAAAAGATAAAATCTTCAGTAACAGGAAATGGTTCAGCGACCAAAGAACAGGTTCGTTTTATGGTAACACGTATTTTGAACCTTGAGAAAGCGCCAGTTTCCTTAGATGCTTCAGATGCATTGGCTGCAGCATTGTGTCATTTAAATCAAAATAGAATTTTAATATGAGAATTTATTTATGTTTGCATATCTTAAAGGATTAGTCGATTATAAAGACCCTACTTTAGTGGTTTTGGATGTTAATGGTATAGGTTATCAGATTAACATACCGTTATCTACTTACGAAGTTCTACCTCCGAAAAATGAATTTGTTAAACTATTAATATACTATCATGTCCGTGAAGACGCACAATCTCTTTTTGGCTTTGCTACAAAAGAGGAGAAAGACCTATTTTCAATGCTTATAAATATATCAGGAATTGGACCCAAAATGGCATTGACAATTTTGTCCGGTGCTACTCCAGTTCAGTTTAAAAACCGTATAATATCCGGTGATGTAAAGGCTCTTACTTTGATTCCAGGTATTGGTTTGAAAACTGCAAAGAGGATAATTGTTGAGCTGAGGGAGAAATTTGTTGGAGTGGATGAAAAACTTCCTGAAGAGATTACAGGTGGGGTTGTGTCTAAAACTATCGATGAAGCTCTAAAAGCACTTCTTGCTTTAGGATATCGGCGCGATGAGTCTTTAAAGGCAGTTAGAAAAGCATATAAAGAACTTGGTGATAAAGCATCAATTGAAAAGTTTATAAAAGTTGCTTTAAGTAAAATGTAGTATTAAGGAAGAGTTAAGCGCAATGGCTCAATGCAAAATGCAGAATGCAAAGTGAAAAATGCAAATATTAAAATGCTAAGAAAGACAACCAAAGGCGAAAAGACGATATGTCCAACTCAAATAAAAGGAATAGCAGCGATTTAAATTGAATAATGAACAAGCCTGCCTGCCGCAGGCAGGGATTAACGATTTTATGCCAAAGGCATTCTTTCGGAAGAATAATGAAGGATGAACGAATTTTGATTTTTCTCGTTTTTCTCTCGTTCCAAGGTTTTCTCGTTTTCCCTCGTTCCCAAGCTGGACTTGTGCCGTAGGCATCTCTACGAGGGGAACGCAATTGTTTGAGAAATTTTATTTCGAAATACTACAATTCTTCACAAACCTGATGATATACAATGCGCAGCAGATACAAATTTAGTGTAGAAAAAGGTCTTTATTTCGTAACATCTACAATCGTAGAGTTTATACCTGTATTTACATCTGAAAAATATTTCCAAATCATCATTAACTCCCTTGAATATTGCCGAACAAATAAAGGTATTAAAATACTTGCTTACGTAATAATGGACAACCATTTCCATTTACTAATTTCAGGCGAGAATTTATCAGATAAGATCAGGTCGATAAAACGCCATACAGCCAAAGAAATAATAGAACAGGTAAAAAGGGACAATAAACTATGGTTATTGAACCAGTTTAAATTTTATAAAAAGAAATATAAAAAGGAGAGTAATTACCAGGTTTGGCAAGAGGGTGCGCATCCACAAATAATCACTACTTTTAATGTGGCAGAACAAAAAATTAACTATATTCACTACAATCCTGTTAAGAGAGGTCTGGTTAAAGAACCGGAAGATTGGAAATTTAGTTCAGCTGGAAATTATTATTGTGGTAAAGGACTTATAGAGGTAGAAAGTTTGATGGAGTGATGAATATTTTTCAATATTCAAAACACAGTTTTTTGGACAATTGCGTTCCCCTCGTAGAGATGCCTACGGCACAAGTCCAACTTGGGAACGAGAATGGATAGGTCCAACTTGGGAACGAGAGGGGGTGTGTTCAACCTGGGAACGAGAATGGATAGGTCCAACCTGGGAACGAGAAGTGATTAAGAGTGTAGAAACAGCACAGAAGAATTAAAACAAAGGAAAAACTTCATAATTCTACCACTATTCTCCCAAAGGGATGCCTTCGGCATAAAATCAAAAATCGTCCATACAGATCCGTAGAGATTAATCCTTGTTCGAAATTCAAAGGTGATAAAACAAAATTTAGAAACAAGAGTAAGACCAGCACATAATAAGGTGTATATTAAATGTGTAAAATTTTGTATATTTGAAGAGCAAAATATTATGCAAACTTTAGTAATGAATTGAAAAGTATGTGCAATAAAACCGAAATGAATATACACCCAAACCGATATACAGTGAATATCACAAAGAGTCAATATGAGAAAAGAGAATGAAGTAAAGAAAACGCCATTTTACAACAAACATGTTGAGTGCGGGGCAAAGATTGTTCCTTTTGCAGGATTTCTTATGCCTGTTCAATATACGGGTATTATTGAGGAGCATAGAAGAGTAAGAGAAACTGTTGGAGTTTTTGATGTAACTCATATGGGTGAATTTATTGTCAAGGGCTTGTCCGCTGAAAAGTTTTTAAATACCATAACAATTAATGATGTTTCAAAACTTGGAGTTGGACAGGTGCAGTATTCAGCAATGTGCTATCCGGATGGTGGCATTGTTGATGATTTGCTTGTATATAGGTTCAAGGATCATTATATGATGGTTGTGAATGCATCAAATCTGGATAAGGATTTTGATTGGGCAAAGGAACATTTGATTGAAAATATGGAGTTGAAGAATTTTTCAGATGAAACCGGATTGTTGGCAGTACAGGGACCAAAAGTTTTTGAAACACTTCAGCCTTTGACGGATATAAAGCTTGAAGATATTTCATTTTATCACTTCGTTGAAGGTAAGATAGCCGGTATTGATATGATTATTTCTCGAACTGGTTATACAGGAGAGAAGGGTTTCGAACTATATCATAAATCTGCGGACAGTGAATATCTCTGGGATGAGATTTTTAAAGCGGGAAGGTCATTT
This sequence comes from uncultured bacterium, assembly GCA_964441235.1. GTDB lineage: Bacteria > Fidelibacterota > UBA2242 > UBA2242 > UBA2242 > BS750m-G69. The sequence continues at coordinate 4,893 of CAYTUQ010000074.1, forward strand.
GATATTCAACCAATTGGATTAGGCGCAAGGGATACTCTACGTCTTGAAATGAAGTATTGTCTATACGGTAATGATATTGATAAGACAACAAATCCTCTGGAAGCAGGTCTTGGCTGGATTACGAAATTTGACAAAGGTAACTTTATCGGAAGAGAAACCCTTTTGAAAATTAAAGAAACAGGTTTTAAAAGAAAATTAATTGCCTTAGAAATGATTGATATAGGGATTCCGAGACACGGGTATAGAATTTATTTTGAGGGCAAAGAAGTAGGTACTGTAACGAGTGGTACGCAATCTCCATCTCTTAACAAGGGAATAGGATTGGGATATGTTGTCAAAGAGCATACTAAAATCGGGACTGAACTGGAAATTGAGAGTCGTGGAAGAATAATAAATGCAAAAATTGTAAAACCTCCTTTTGTAACTTCAAGAGTATCATGAAAGAAAAACGCCAGGAAATTACCGGAATACTAATAATTGCACTGGGGATTTTAATTTTCCTTAGTTTGATTTCTTATAATCCTATTGAAGAACCGACTATTTCTAAAAATGTTGTAATACACAACTGGATGGGAATTGTTGGTGTATTTATTTCCCATTATTTGATAAAATTTACTTTTGGAGCAGTATCTTTTGTTATTCCGGTACTTGTAATACTATGGGGTTGGTGGATTTTTGCTAAAAGAAATTTTAAAGTTCTACTGCGATTCAGCATCTATGTGCTCATTTTATCAGTGACGGTTTCTACTGCATTGGCATTACCTGCTGTAAAACAAAAGATTATCAGCCCTATTGGTTTTCGATATAGTGGATTTTTAGGTGGTATATTCGCAAAAACTTTAAATGATTTTTTCGGTTTTTATGGAACGATAATAATAATTGCCGTAACAGCTATTATTGCGGTAAGGGGATATTTTTCCTGGAGTTTTTACGGTCCTTTTGAACGGCTTGTTCATGGGAAAAAATTCAAAGAGCCTGAACTTAAAGTCGCTAAATCTAAAAGGAGTCGATTAGAAGAAGCAGTCTCCGGCGCTAAAAGAGCAGACATTATAATGAAACCTGATTCTGATAGAACTTTTTCAAAGGTCGGTATTTCTCCTGAAGATTTTAATAGACCAATTGAACCACCTCAACCAATTCCGGCGAAAAAACAAAAAGGGAAGAAAGTAGAGCCGGATTTTACTATTGATAAAGGAATTTCGGATACAGGAACTAATTTAGAAACATTACAAGACAGTGAATACTATAAGAGGCAATATCAGCTGCCAACAATAGACCTTTTGGATTCTCCCCCTGATTATGGAGAACAGGTTCATAAAGAAGAGATGGTGGAAAATGCTCAAATTCTTGAAGATGCATTAGAGACATTCGGTGTTGAAGGAAAGGTTGTTCATATATCACCTGGACCAATTATTACAGTTTATGAAGTAGAACCTGCATCCGGTGTTAGGGTAAGTAGAATCGCTTCTCTGGCAGATGATTTGGCTCGAGTACTTCAGGCTAAGCGAATAAGGATTGTTGCTCCGATACCAGGAAAGTCAGTTGTGGGTATTGAGATTCCAAATCGACGTGCTGCTCTTATTTATTTTCGAAGTATCGTCAGTTCCAGACAGTATAGAAGTTCTACTTCCAAATTGACTATTGCATTGGGTAAGACAACTTCAGGCGAAGTTTATACTTTTGATCTGGCTAAGATGCCTCACCTTTTAATTGCAGGGGCAACAGGTTCAGGGAAAAGTGTTTGTATTAATACTATAATTTCCAGTATACTTTACAGAGCAAAGCCTGATGAGGTCAAGTTTGTATTAATTGATCCTAAAAAACTTGAACTTTCAGTATATAACGAATTAGAGGGATATCATCTAATTACATGTGAAGACCTTGATGAATATGTTGTGACCAAGACTGAAAATGCAATTGTGGCGTTGCGTTCTGTTGAAATGGAAATGGAGCGGCGTTATGAAATTCTCGCTGGTGCTAATGTAAGAAATATTATCGAATACAATAAAAAAATATCGGAAGGTAAAATTGATACGGAATTTTTACCGTATATAGTTGTAGTGATTGATGAGTTAGCAGATTTAATGATGACATCAGCTAAAGAGGTTGAAGAACCAATAACGAGGCTTGCTCAGATGTCGAGGTCGGTTGGAATTCATCTTGTCATTGCAACACAAAGACCATCGGTTAATGTAATTACCGGTGTGATTAAGGCGAATTTCCCGGCAAGAATTGCTTTTCAAGTAGCATCTAAAGTTGATTCCAGGACTATTCTTGATATTAATGGTGCCGAGAAACTTCTTGGTCGAGGAGACCTTCTAATTATTACTTCTCAAGGACCGGAACCGACAAGATTACATAACGCTTATATTTCTTTAGAGGAATTAGAGAGAATTTTAGCTCACATTCGAAAACAACCTAAGCCGGGAGAGGTGGAATTACCATCTATTCAGGAAGAGGTAGTTGATGATTTCGGTATGGTTGGAAATGGCAAAAGAGACGAGCTGTTTTATGACGCATTAAGGTTAGTTGTAACTCACCAGCAAGGCTCTATCTCTTTACTACAGAGGAGGCTTAGAATAGGATATTCTAGAGCTGCCAGGTTAATTGATGAGCTTGAAAGAGCTGGAATAGTTGGACCATTTACCGGCAGCAAAGCACGGGAAGTAATGGTTGATGAAAGTTATCTGGATGACTTAAAGGGAGAAAACAGATTCCCTACCGGTGATTAAAAAAAATTGTGAGAATTATCACAATAGCTATTAATCAATTTATATATAATAGCAATAATTTAATGATTATAAAATTCCCAAAGACTTCGTTACTAATAAGGCTTTTTGTGATATTATCATTACTAATTATGATTTTATATGCAGAACCAAAAGAGAACACGATCCTTAATAAAATTTCAAATAATTACCAAAGTAAGCTACCATTCCAGTTAGAATTTAATATTATTCAAGAATTCAACGGCAATGATAGTGTTCAAGAAATGACGGGTGTTTTTTACCTTACTAATGAGGATACTTTTAGAGTCGAATTCCCGGGTCAGGAAATTTTATATGATGGTAAATGGTTGTGGAGTCTTGATATGTCAGCTGATCAGCTTGTTGTGGAGGAGTTTAATCCGCAATCAAATTTAAAATTTATATATGATATTATAAATGGTAATTGGGACGAGTTTGTAGTAGATAGTATTTCTGAATTTGATATTACAGCAAATGTTGCTGAAATTAATTTGAAAACTCGAAGTGAAAATAATTTTTTCAAATATATTATTCTTAAAGTAGACACATTGTCAAATGTAATAATAGAAGCGAACTATGTAGATTTCCAGCAGAACAATATTTCTATTGTTTTTAAAAATTTTGCACTTATCGCTATTTCTGATTCTGCATTTTTTAAAGTGAAAGATTTTGGGAATAAAGAATTAATAGATTTAAGACCTTGAAGAATCCAGATCACTCGATGCAGAATAATAGTTTTTTTAATTATAAAATGCTTATTGGATTCTTGATAAGCATTTTAGGCTTGTATCTTGGATTCAGGAAATTTGATAGCAAAGCGTTTATTAGCTCATTGCAAAGTTCTAATTTGATACTGTTTTTTTTAGCGATGTTGATTCTGATTTTTACAGTTTTTTTGCGTGCGTGGCGGTGGAAATATTTAATATTGCCTTTAAAGAAAATACCTTTGAAAGACCTTTTTGCTGCTGAAATGATATGCTATTTTGGGAATAATGTTTTTCCTCTTAGAATGGGTGAATTGCTCAGGTCCTTTTCATTAAGTAAAATGTCGGGTGTTTCAGTAGTTTCAATTTTTGGAACTGTTGTGATGGAAAGAATATTAGATTCATTGGTATTTGCAGTTATTTTGATTTTGGCTGTAATATTTTTGCCAGAAATGCCTGTATGGATTAAATGGAGTGGAGTAGGAGCATCTATAATTATTGTTATTTTGGGGCTGTTGTTGTACATTTTGAATTCGAAAAAGGAATTTTTAAAGAACTATTTAAAAAATCATTTTAAGATATTTAGTATGGAAAAAGTTATGAATCCCCTTAGTCAATTTATCAGTGGGCTTTCCGCTTTAAGATCAACCCCCCATCTGGGATTGATATCTATTCAGTCCTCTGTTATATGGATATTGTGCATTTTTGTTACCTGGGTGATTGGCGCTTCTTTTAACATATATTTTTCAATTGGTAATTTACTATTAATATTTTTCGTCACTTCCGCAATTATTTCAATCCCATCATCTCCAGGTTATGTTGGTACATATCATGCCGGTGCAATAGGTATATTGTTATTTATTGGGCTTGATCTTAGCTTATCACAGGCAATAGCAGTAGTTTTGCATGCTGTTGGTTTTTTATCATTAACATTAATAGGGTTTGTATATTTTATAAAGTACCATATCAGTATAAAGGAGACTTCCCGAAGCTTTGAGATAGAGAAAGGACAGATAAAGGTTTAGCAATGGAAAATTATAACACTCAGGATAAAGCAGATTTTTCACGAAGAACTTACCCTGAACAGGAAAAAGAGGTTTCTCTTCAAGATTATATTCGAATATTATATAGGGGTCGATGGATAATATTTGTTTCTTTTATTGTGGTTATGTTTTTTACGGTTTATTCTACTTTTATTGCCGCACCTCAATATGAAGCTTCAACTCTTTTTATGTTAGCGGCAAGACCGGGACAGACATCCGGACTTTTTCAGAATCCCTGGATGCCCGGTAATGTGATGAAAGTAAATAATGAAATCGAAGTATTGAAGAGTAATGCACTAGCAAGAAGAGTGATAAAATCTCTTAGAAATTCGACGTATGCTGATAGTCTGTATGTTTTAGGAGTGCGAGAGTATGATAAAAAGGGTGTAGGATTTTCGGAAATAATGGCAGGAATGAAAGTAGGAATAAAAAATCTGATTTTCGGTAAACCAGAAGTTGTATCCAGTGTAATTGATACATTAGATCGAACACTTGTTAAGGGCTTACGCGGGGCAATGAAAGTTGAACCCATACGAGATACGGAAGCTATTCGATTAACTGTTACTTCTGTTGATCCCAATGAAGCCGCACTACTGGCTAATATAATTGCCAGGGAATATTATCATCTTGACCTGGAATATAATCTGGCTGAAGTTGTTGAGATGAAAGATTTTTTAGAGGAGCAGTTAGAAAAAATTGAGAAGGATTTAACACGCTCAGAAGAAAATCTAAAAGAATATCAGGAACGTGAAGGAGTATTTGGACTTGATGAAACGGCACAAACACTAATTGACCAGCTTTCAACTTTTGAAGCGACTTATTATACAACATTAGCTGATTTAAAAGTCACGAGAGAGAAATTAAATAACCAGCAAGAGTTATTGAATGAACGTGAGAAGTGGATTGTAAAGGAGGCTATAAATACGACTAATCCGTTGATTATTCAGCTCAGGCAAGCAATTGCTGAGATGGAAGCAGAAAAGATTACCGCAATGACTGTACAAGGGTTAACGCGAGATCATGAAGCAATGACAGAGATGGATACCCGTATTGAAGATCTTAAGAAAAAGTTATTTAATGAAGCACAGAATCTTACAAGCTTAGGGCTTTCACCGGAAGAACAATCTGAGATATCGTTAGACCTACTCAAGAATGTTTTATTTTGTAATGTTGAGATAATAGCGCTTGAAGCTAAAAGTAAAGAATATAAGCAGCTGGTTGATCAATATTCCGGTGAGCTTAATAAGCTGCCTGAGAGAAGTCTTAAATATGCACGCCTGGACAGAGAGAGACAGGTAAATGAAAAATATTATGTTTTAATGAAAACAAAGTACCAGGAATCCCGTATTACAGAAGCCAGCAAGATAAGTAATGTAAGGATCGTCGATCCCGCAATTCCTCCTGAAAGACCGGTAAAGCCGAAGAAAAAGCTGAACCTGATATTGGGATTGTTTATTGGTTTGGGGCTTGGTGTAGGTATTGCATTTGTTAAAGAATATCTCGACCATTCGGTTAGAACAGATGAAGATTTAGAGAGAGTCGGGTTATCTGCTATAGCAATTGTTCCAACAATTAATGTTAAAAGAGCGATTGAGAAGATGGAAAAAGTGGGAAAAGACCTGAATGGTGAACTTTCATTACAGTCTCGTCTTGTATCGCATTTTGATCCCAAATCTCCGGTTACAGAAGCATATAGGGCTCTACGTACAAATATTCAGTTTATGAGTCCTGACAAGCCATTAAAAACTTTAGTGGTTTCAAGTCCTGGACCTAAAGATGGAAAAACAACAACAGTGGCAAATTTGGCTATTACTTTTGCAAGTTTAGGTAAGAAAACACTGCTTGTAGATGCCGATTTGCGTAAACCAATATTGCATAAAGTATTTGATATTCCTCGCAGCCCCGGTTTAGTGCATGGAATAATAGAAGATATTGATTATAGTGATATTATTCAAAAGACCGAGGTACCAAACTTATATTTAATAACCTGTGGTGAAGTTCCGCCAAATCCGTCGGAATTACTTGCATCTCAGAAATTTAAGAATTTGCTGGAAAAGATGAAAAATGAATTTGATATAATATTGACAGATTCTCCTCCTATTATAGCGGTTACGGATACAAGTATTTTATCAAAAGTTGCGGATGGTCTTTTGCTTGTGGTTAGATCTGGTAGTACTGATACCCGGGCGCTTGGACGGGCAATTGAATTGCTTTCGAGGGTAAAGTGCAATGTGATTGGGGCTGCTCTTAATGATGTAAATATTTCTGCCGGTTATGGTTATGATTCCTATTATTACTATTATCATTATCACTATTATTACGGGGATGAGGGGAAGAGAAAAAGACGAGTTAGAAGAAAAAAAGCGTGAGAAACGAAGAAGAACTAAGCATATGTAGTGTCTGACCAAAAAGTCGATTATATTGTGAAATATCAATGTCAAAACGACATAAAAAACGATGTCATTCCCTCGAAGAGGTCTCTTTGAGATGAGGAGGAACGACGAAGAATCTCAGACACTATATGTTTAAAAATCGTTTGAGATTCTTCATTTCACTACGTTCCATTTAGAATGACAACCTCTGTAATTTTGTAGAAACATAGGTATTATGGTGGTTTTTATTGACTTTCGTGAAAATCAGTCGATTATTCAGATCACAATATTGCTTAATATACTCATCTCTAATCGGTTACGGATTTTCGTTCAGATACTATATAGAGTCTGTCCATAAAGTATAAACCACTTGCCGTAGGCATCCCTTGCGGGAGAAGTGGTTATTTGATACAAAGAATTATTTTATCACCATAATAAATTATGGTGTTGTCTCAACCGCAATATTATCAAGATATTGAGATAACAACTGCCTGTCCCTCTGGGGAATTTATTCAGGTGAACTTAACCGTTAATAATCTTTAACTGATTTATCAGTTTTTCAAGTTTATGGACAGACACTATATAGTTAAATATTTCGATTAAGGGTTCAGATTTTAGGAAGTTCCGTCATGAGCTCACTCATGACGGAATATAAAACTTACTGCTATGAGTGAGCTCATAGCAGAACTTGCAAAAACGACTATTATGATTAACCCTACTACGTAACTTAAAAATTTAATATACAAAATGTAGTATTTACAATTGCTAATTGGGACAATATCAGGCATTTGCCTGATTTCCTATCTCAAAGAGATGTCTGCGACAAATGACGTTGTAGGGTTAATATTAGTTCTAATCGTAATAACTTATTTGATAGGAGTATTAGAAGAATCTTGCGAAGTTTTTTTCAAAGAATCCGCAAACTGGCGTACATACCGCTCTGTACCAGGAAGTTCTCTCTTAGTATAGAGACTCCTGCCTGTCTGATTGCCAGGCAGGGAGGAGAAATACCTTTGAGGAAGGTTGCGAACATTCGAAAAGTTTTTCCCCTACCTATCTGAGGAATTCCTGAAAAAGATATTTTGTTATTCAATTATTTTATATATTCAATAGAAATTATTATTAGGAAACAAGATTGAGAAATTAGGAAAGAAAGAAATCTTTTGCAAATTTTACTTTTTACTTTTGTCTTTTTACTTATTAATTGCTTCCTTTAAGCACAGGAAGAATTTTTGACATGGGTGCTAAAGGACAATTGGGTGTTATATTAAATCCAAATTATTTCATAAAATTGCCTTCATTATTTTCTTATATAAATTTTGAGGCAATAATAGGTTACACGAAATTCAATGGGAAAGAAACTACTATGCCGGGTGCGTTAACCTCTATTATTTCATTTGATTTGAACGGAGGATATGATTTATCTGATCTCATTGCTGAATATATCGGTTTTGAAAACCCTGCAATAGGTTTTTTCGGAATTGCCGGGCTTCAATACAATCTGCAATCATGGGACGTTCCTAATAGAGAGTTCGATTCCGCTTCTGCATTCGGAATGAATTTAGGTGTTGGCATTAAGTTAAAGGCGATTGATATCAGATTCGTACAGAGTAATTTTGTAAAGGGCGATGTTAAAGATCATCAAGGTGAAGCTCTTTATTATAAAAAATATAACCACGCGGGAAATGGATTCTTGTTAGGTATTGCATATCCATTTTGATCTATCAACACATATTTTATATGAGAAAGCCCCGGCTAATTCGGGGCTTTTTTACTTCTTATACAGTGATTAAAGTTATAAATGATTACAAATTTAAACCCTGACCTAACACAAAATTAATACCAATTTCCAATATATGACTCGATTTATCAAAATATCTATTTAGTGTCTGGACGAAAAGAAATAACTTCTTAAATAATATTAGGATAGAGTGAAAATATCAGGT
>CAYTUQ010000075.1:0-12369 GCA_964441235.1 uncultured bacterium
AATTAGACTCAAAGGGAAGGATGCTTTGTTCCTGATTAAGGAGTAATGATGAATAGTCTATATAAAGAGGATTATCAAAAAGGGAAGCAGAAATTAATGCGTAAATTTAATAAGAAGAGGACATTCGTGGTAGCAGTAAATCTACTTGTGGGACTGAGGATGTCGTCTATCTTACAAGATAAGAGAAATGGATGAGATTTCATTTATCATAATTCAATTAATAAAAACAGTAAAGGAGCATATGATATGAGTAGAAGTCTTAAGATCATATCCATAGTTGCATGCATCATATTCCTAATGAGTTGTAGCACAGCGGATCGTCGCCTAAAAAAACTTACCATACTGGATGAGAATTATCCCCGTGCTTTTTTCTTTCGTGCAGGTAAGTTTGACTATTTTTTTTGGCCGGGTAAGCATACGTATAAGTATACTACATGGGAACAGAATTTTGAGAGGTTGATGGGGATAGAAGGAAATTGTTTGTATGAAGTATTTAGAGAAGAGGGCGCAAACAGCCTTGAGTTCTTTAACAGATTTAAGAAGAATCATCCCAATCAGGTGGTTTTACTCCATTTTGACGGTATGGCCAGGGATCCGTATTTTCAATCAGCACAGGGAGAATTCTTTGCCGGACACTGGCTTTATCACAATGGCGCCAGGATACTTTCGGATGTATCTGATGAATCTGGAATCACTTCCATTCATGTATCGGATGCCTCACTTTTTATGGTCGATATTGGCATCCGTAACAGGGATGCAAACGATGATATCGGACTATGTGAACTGGACGATAGTGGTAAGCCAAACTGGGCAAAGAGTGAACAGGTCAGACTGGTATCCGTGGATATTAAAACGAATACCATTCAAGTCGAGCGCGGTTGTTACGGCACCGAACCTCGTTTCTTTTCAGAGGGTAAAAGCTATGCCGCTGCACATTGCACAGCAGGTCCCTGGGGAGAGAATTTATGCTGGTTCTATAATTATTCAACCGAGTGTCCCAGGGACGCCCAAGGGAACAGTTGCATTGATATATTTTTGGATGACCTCACTCAGCGATTTTCTACTGAAGGCGAACTTAACGCTTTTGACGGAATTGAATTTGATATCTTATTCTTTGATCCTATGCATGCTATAAACCCGCGAAATATTTATGTTCCAAGGGGGCCGGATGTAAATGCTGATGGCAAGGCAGACAATGGCATCGTGGATGGGATCAATACATACGGAATTGGAACAGACGTATTTTTTAAATGTCTCAGGCAAAGATTGGGGAACGATCGGTTGATACTTGCTGATGGGACTGTTAGCTATGATCAGCGAGGGTTTGGGATTTTGAATGGCATAGAAAGTGAGGGATGGCCAACGGGTCGTGATTATAATATTGAAGATTGGTCCGGGGGTATGAATCGTCATCTCTTCTGGTATCAAAATTCCAGAGCGCCCAAAATGAATTATATCAACCATAGATACTCGTATAAGTTTGATTATTCCAAAGTCGATGCCCATCAGGTTCGTCTGGTGATTGCCGCATCGGTTCTTACCAATTCAGCTTATGCGTTTGCGGCTTTGCCACCGTACGTATTGGGATATGAGCCAGAAACGCCTGATGATTTAGGAGGATATCGATGGAGTCACGTGAGTGAATATCCCATCTGGGATGAACTGGTGATGGGTGAGGCCAACAAGATCGGCTGGCTTGGCAAACCAGTTTGCCCCACGGTCAGTATGGCTGAGAAGGAAACACCGATACTTACCGCAAGTAACGGTTCTCAGTTCAGATACCTCATGGATAATCTTAAGGGTGCAGTCCAGTTCAATGTAGACGGAGAGGCTTTAAGAGTAACCACCGCCAACTCTTATGTAGAAAAGCTCACCTTTACCCTTCAGGATGTTTCTTCTTATAGTCCTGACCTGACCGTTCTGGTTACTGTGCGGGGTGAAGACATGGAGGATTATCCAGAGAATATAGCCCGTTTGATACACGTAAGTCTTCCCCGGTCAACGGAAGGGATGGACCGGTTTATGTCCTGGTTTAATGAAAAAGATTTCCAGTCCCGTTTTTACTTCAGCCATACTCCATTTGTCGTGGGTTCCCCGGATATTCCCGTTGAGGTTGATCTGGAGTTTGAATTTGAAAGCACTGAACCGGTGTGGATATCCGAGGTCCGGGTTTATAACCATCCGGATGCCATGGTTCGGGAGTTCGAGCATGGGGTGGTGCTGGCCAATCCCTCTCCCAGACCCTACACGTTCAATCTGGCGGAACTCTTTCCAGGAAAGAAGTTCAGACGAATTAAAGGATCACCTAAACAGGACCCTGAAACCAATGACGGCAGTCTGGTCACCGAAAATACAATTAGACTCAAAGGGAAGGATGCTTTGTTCCTGATTAAGGAGTAATGATGAATATGCTATATAAAGAGGATTATCAAAAAAGGAGGTAGTAATAATGAGTGAATTTAATAAGAAGAATGCATTCATGGTAGCAGTAACCCTACTGGTGGGTCTGATGATGCCATTATCCACATGGGGACAAGTTCGATGTTGGACAGAAGATGTTACACTGCCAACATATCCATTGGGTCCTGAAGAAAAGCATCCTATTTTCAAGGATTACAGATTGCCTGGAGATATCCCATTCCGTCTCAGTCGACAAATTTATCCTTACACGTTAGAGAATGAATATACCAATACTAAAAAGGACGTGGTCTACAAAGGTGTCTATTTAGAGAATGAATATATAAAAGTTCTTCTAATGCCCGAATTAAGGGGTCGCATATGGGGCGCCATAGATAAGAGAAATGGATGGGATTTCATTTATTATAATCCCGTTGTAAAATCAGCAGATGTTGCAATAAGGGGAGCCTGGATATCAACCGGCGTCGAGTGGAATCACCCCGGAGGGCATGCTTATACCACGTATGATGATATTAGCTATAAGGTCATGAATGAACCTGACGGAGGAAAAACAGTATTGATTGCTGAGATTGAACCCAACCGTATGCATAAATGGGAGATTGAGGTCACCCTTCGTCCTGGTCGTCTCTTTCTGGAAATTCATGGGCGTCTAATGAGTATTCATTCCTTCCCGGTTCCCATTGTTTCCTCTCAAAACTTAGCCATTCGTATCACAGAAGATTCACAAGTCATCTATCCAAAAGGCACCTGGCTGACAGGCCATTCAAAGAAAATATATATAAAATGGCCAATACAAAATGGTGTAGATCTTTCCAGGTATAAAAATATAGAAACATTATGGATTTCTATGTTCGCTGATGGTCCTGCATTGAATCAGGATTACTTCGGCGCATATGCTCACGATAAGAATGCCGGTACGGTAATATATGCTGATCATCGCACTGCACCGGGAAAGAAGTCATTCTACTGGGGTTCCGGACGTTTTGGCAAAATATGGAATTATGCTCTTAGCGACAGTTACTCTGATGGGCCCTGGGAGATTCAGTTAATCGCCTTCTGGGACAATCTCGGACATGGTTATTCATGGTTGAATCCTTTGGAAGTGAAAGAGTTCACAAGCTATTGGTATCCCATCATGGATATGGGAGGGTTTGTGAAGGCGAATAAAGATCTGTGTCTTAATATGGTACAAACTAATAGCGTTGTGGAACTTGCGCTGCAGGCTACCAGCGAGTTTCCCGATTCAAGGATTGAGGTAGAGGCTAAAGGGAAAAAGGTCTTGAATAAGAAAGCTAATCTAAACTTGAAAGGACCTTTCAAAGCAACATTCCCGCTTCCTGAAAAAATTGATTACGAAGATTTGCACTTGACTGTGTACGACACAAAAGGCAAACAGATTCTCATATATAAAACTGCGCCTTGTGAATCAGAAGCTCCTGAGACAGTCGGTAAGAAAAAGCCAATGAGTGAGATGGGTGTGGAGGAGCTCTACCAAGTAGGAAAGAGTTATTATCAGGATCCTTTCTGTCCGGAAGCCGAGGCTTATTTCCAGGAAATTCTAAAGCGTGATCCCGGGGAGTCACGTGCGCACAGAGCCTTGGGTATTTTCAATTATCAACATGGTTATTATGAAAAGGCGAAGAAGCATCTCAACAAAGTCCTGGATATAGATCACCTGAATGAAGAGGCCTATACGGCACATATGTTTCTGGGGCTTGTTGAACTTGAAACCGGTGATCTCGATGACGCCAGGGAAGCGTTGATGATTTCCTCCCGTTATATGCCTACCAAGGTCACAGCACTCTATTACCTGGGCAGGCTTGCGTTTGTGGAAGAGGATTACGGAAAGGCGATTCATTATCTAGAAGAAGCCGCAAAGAACGGAGGGCATCATCCGGCAATCTGGAGTACCATGGCCATCGCCTATCGCAAGATGGGATCAAAGAATTTGGCGCTTCAGGCCATTCAGAATGCCCTGGATCGGGATCCGCTGGAGTTCACAGCCATTACGGAGCATTGGTTCTGGGGTAAGGTAGAAGATGAGGAGATCAATTCAATCTTCGACAGGAAAGACTCTACCTTTGTCGGCAGTCAATTATATTTAGAACAAGCAGCCAATTATATGGAATTGTGTGAATGGCAGGATGCCATAAGTCTACTCAAGTTAGGCCTAGACCATTTTCAACGTATTGGCGGACTCAATCCACTTTTAGATTACTATTTAGGATACTGCCACGAGCAATTAGGTAAAATTAGGAAAGCGCATAAACTGTATAAAAAGGCATCAAAAGGCAATCCCAAATATGTGTTTCCCTATCGAAAGATGAGTGTTAAAGTACTCAAAGCGGCCCTTGATGATAATAAATCCGATTCAAATGGATGGATGTATTTGGGTAATTGTTTAACCTATTTGCGTCAGTTTGAGGAAGGCCTTCGGGCCTGGAAGAAAGCAGAGAAACTTGATCCAAAAAACCCCATTCTACTCTGCAATCTCTCACAGGCAGTATGGTATCTTAAAAAGGATATCAGCCAGGCGATTGGTTATCTTGAGAAGGCATTGAACATTGCTCCCAATGATCCCCGAGTCTTCTGGGATCTTGACCACATGTATGCATTCATCAGGGCAACCGATAAACGCCTAAATCTGTTCAGAGAAAAGAAGGATCTTGTAGAATCTAAAGATTACCTGGTGGATCGCCTGGTAGTCTTGCTTCTTCGTCTGGGACAGAGTAATTTGTTTGAGGGTAACAACTCGAAAGCTAAGGCATACTTTGAAGAATCCGCAGAGCTAATGGATATGACCTATTTCTTCAATGCATTGGAATTTTCTTTCCTGCCATTAAAATATACGGAAGCCCACTTTGGACTCGGTGAGGCTTTACTAAATGAAGGCAAACCGGAACTGGCCCTGAAGCAATTCAAGAAGGGACTTGAGTGTCCAAATAATTTAAATAAGACCTTTCCAGCAAATCCTATACGAACTCGGGCTCATTACCTGCTGGGTATTGCCTATGAAAACATGGGGAATAGGGACGAAGCACTCGAGCACTTCCAGAAAGCGGCTTATGATCCGATCAGACCCAATATGGAAAGCACATACTATCAAGGGCTGGCACTTGAAGCATTGGGCAAGATCGACGCTGCCAGAGATCTCTTCCTTAACCTGGTGTACTTGGCCAAGGAGTCCCTTGCTGAAAAAGAATCAGCAATCCAGCATTTTGTGATATCACAGGCTTACAGGGGACTTGGCAATAATGCTCAGGCTGAAAAACATTTAAAGATTGCAATTGAGCAAAGCCCCAATGTGATTTTAAAGGCCAGAGATGAAGCTTCTCATATTCCCTGGGAAGGTGGGGTAACGGATTACCTCGAACCCGAATTTTATTAAAAGAATGTGTTTAATAGTATTCACAGATTTATACATATCAATCATTCATAGATTAGGCATATTATGTATAACGAGTTATTATTTAAATTGAAAGGGCATAAGAGATGAACAGAAGTCTTAAGATCATATTCATAGTTGCATGCATCATATTCCTGATGAGTTGTAGCACAGTGGATCGTCGTCTAAAAAAACTTACCATACTGGAAGAGAATTATCCCTGTGCTTTTTTCTTTCGTGCAGGTAAGTGTGATTATTTTTTTTGGCCGGGTAAGCATACGTATAAGTATAGTACATGGGAACAGAATTTTGAGAGGTTGATGGGGATACAAGGAAAATGTTTGGATGAAGAAACTATAAAAGAGGGCGCAAACAGCCTTGAGTTCTTTAACAGATTTAAGAAGAATCATCCCAATCAGGTGGTTTTACTCCATTTTGACGGTATGGCCAGGGATCCGTATTTTCAATCAGCACAGGGAGAATTCTTTGCCGGACACTGGCTTTATCACAATGGCGCCAGGATACTTTCGGATGTATCTGATGAATCTGGAATCACTTCCATTCATGTATCGGATGCCTCACTTTTTATGGTCGATATTGGCATCCGTAACAGGGATGCAAACGATGATATCGGACTATGTGAACTGGACGATAGTGGTAAGCCAAACTGGGCAAAGAGTGAACAGGTCAGACTGGTATCCGTGGATATTAAAACGAATACCATTCAAGTCGAGCGCGGTTGTTATGGAACAGAACCGCGTGCATTTTCAGCAGGCAGCAGCTATGCCGCTGCGCATTGCACAGCAGGTCCCTGGGGAGAGAATCTGCTCTGGTTTTACAATTATTCAGCCGCATGTCCCAAAGATGCTTCGGGAAACAATTGCATTGATATACTACTGGATGATCTCTCTCAGCGATTTTCTACTGAAGGCGAACTTTTTTACTTTGACGGGATTGAATTTGATATCCTCTTGTTTGACCTCGAGACGGGTATGTTAAATCCACGAAGAGTTAATACCAATAGGGGTCCGGACGCGGATGCAGATGGCAAGGCGGATAATGGCGTCATAGATGGGATCAATACATACGGAATTGGAACAAACGAATTTTTGAAGCGGCTCAGGAACCGATTGGGGAACGATCGGTTGATAACGGCTGATGGAGGATATCCCTATCATCAACAACGAGGGTTTGGGATTTTGAATGGCATAGAAAGTGAGGGATGGCCAACGGGTCGTGATTATAATATTGAAGATTGGTCCGGGGGTATGAATCGTCATCTCTTCTGGTATCAAAATTCCAGAGCGCCCAAAATGAATTATATCAACCATAGATACTCGTATAAGTTTGATTATTCCAAAGTCGATGCCCATCAGGTTCGTCTGGTGATTGCCGCATCGGTTCTTACCAATTCAGCTTATGCGTTTGCGGCTTTGCCACCGTACGTATTGGGATATGAGCCAGAAACGCCTGATGATTTAGGAGGATATCGATGGAGTCACGTGAGTGAATATCCCATCTGGGATGAGCTGGTCATGGGTGAGGCCAACAAGGTAGGTTGGCTTGGCAAACCAGTTTGTCCCCCGGTCAGTATGGCTGAGAAGGAAACACCGATACTTATCGCAACGAACGGTTCTCAGTTCAGATACCTCATGGATAATCTTAAGGGTACAGTCCAGTTCAAGGTAGACGGAGAGGCTTTAAGAGTAACCACCGCCAACTCTTATGTAGGAAACCTTGCCTTTACCCTTCAGGATGTTTCTTCTTATAGTCCTGACCTGACCGTTCTGGTTACTGTGCGGGGTGAAGACATGGAGGATTATCCAGAGAATATAGCCCGTTTGATACACGTAAGTCTTCCCCGGTCAACGGAAGGGATGGACCGGTTTATGTCCTGGTTTAATGAAAAAGATTTCCAGTCCCGTTTTTACTTCAGCCATACTCCATTTGTCGTGGGTTCCCCGGATATTCCCGTTGAGGTTGATCTGGAGTTTGAATTTGAAAGCACTGAACCGGTGTGGATATCCGAGGTCCGGGTTTATAACCATCCGGATGCCATGGTTCGGGAGTTCGAGCATGGGGTGGTGCTGGCCAATCCCTCTCCCAGACCCTACACGTTCAATCTGGCGGAACTCTTTCCAGGAAAGAAGTTCAGACGAATTAAAGGATCACCTAAACAGGACCCTGAAACCAATGACGGCAGTCTGGTCACCGAAAATACAATTAGACTCAAAGGGAAGGATGCTTTGTTCCTGATTAAGGAGTAATGATGAATAGTCTATATAGTGTCTGGACGAAAAGATTTAACTTATTAAATAATATTAGGATAGAGTAAAAATATCAGGTGAAAAACATTGAAATATACCAAAAAGTAGCTAAATTTGAGTAATATTCGATATACATTATACTTAAAAAGGTCAGGATTAACACATATGCGTAAAAGATTCGAGATTCAATTAGAACTTGGAACAACACCGATTGAAGAGATCGAAATTCCTGCTCGGAGTCGGGATGAGTTGCCACCGGTGATGCGTGCTTTAAAGTATATTTACACTACTCCAGCAATACACAGAGAAGTTTTTCAGGTTCTTGAGCAACACATTAAAATATTCAAGATGGGATGTCTTGGGATGAGTTTGTGGGAGATACTGGTATTAGGTGTTGTGCGATTAACCCTTGATATTGATTATGATCGATTAGAGCATATAGCGAATTACGATCTTTTAGTTCATCAATTTTTAGGTGTAGACAGTTACGCCAGGGAGCCCAAAAAGTATCCGTTGCAGACATTAAAAGACAATGTTGGGTTATTGACGGAAGATCTTTTGGTAGAGATAAACCGTATTGTTGTTAAGACAGGACATAAAATAACCTGTAAAAAAAAGATGATGTGCTCTTGGTGAAGGTTGATTCGTTTCCGGTAGAGTCGAATGTTCATTTTCCCACAGACCTTAGTTTGTTGTGGGATTCTGCCCGTAAGAGCATCAAGACAATATTATGTTTGGTTGAAGACACAGAGATTGGTGGTTGGCGTAAAGGAGTATATTGGATACGTAAATTGAAAAATGCGTTTATTGGCGCAAGCAAAATGATGGGCAAGGGCGGTAAGAATAAGAAGAGTCATTTTAAGACAAAGGTGCGAGAATATTTGAATGTTGTGAAGGAATTGAGCCAAAAGATTGATGCGACTTTACCTGAGATTAAGCAGTCGGTTTCAGTGGGTGACATTGTCAGGATTGTCTATCTGCTTGAGTTAGAGTATTACAAAGAGATGTTAGATAAACATACCTGTCTGCGTGCGGCGCACAGGCAGATTGATTTGGTTGAACGTCGTATTCTAAAAGAAGAGAAGATTCCCCATTCAGAGAAGGTATTTTCAATCTTTGAACCCTATACGGAATGGATACAAAAGGGAAAAGCAGGGAATAAAGTCGAGCTTGGTTTAAATGTTTTAGCGGCAACGGATCAGTATGGTTTTTGTTTATATCACCATGTTTGTGAACATGAGCAGGACGTTTCCTTAGCCGTGCCCACGGTAGAGAAGATAATGTAGGATTACCATAGAAAACTGGGAAGTGTGAGTTTTGATAGGGGTTTCTGGAGTCGGGAGAATCATGACCGGCTAAAAGAGATAATTTCAAAAGTGATATTGCCAAAGAAGGGAAGATTAAATCGTGAAGAATATGACCGTGAACATGAGAAAACCTTTGTGGCACTTCGTCATAAACATGCGGCAGTTGAATCTGATATCAACTCCCTGGATCATCATGGACTATCCCATAGGGACTCCTTCGGAGGAGCAGTGTCCGGATAAAGGACTTCTTCACTTCAAGAGTTATGTTGCTTTGGGAGTATTGGCCTATGATCTTCATCGTTTGGGAAATGTATTAATGACTCCCGAGCGGAAGAAGTTAAAAAAACGTCCGGCGGTTGCCGGAGCGGTTAGTTCAGCCTTTGCATAAAAAAACTTTTTGAAAATGATCAACCAAAGGTGAAATACGTCCAAAATTGGAATATGTAGTGAAACTTTGATACCATAATAGTTGAATAGTGTAAAAATACAGAAAAGGAAACGTTATTCTTTTGCACTTATTAACCAGGCAAGGCAAAATCAATATGAATTATTCGTAAAACATTACTTTTCGGTCAGAAACTATATAAGGAATCTTATCAAAAAAAGGAGGTAGTAATAATGCGTGAATTTAATAAGAAGAAGGCATGCGTGGTGGTAGCAATCCTACTGGTGGGACTGATGATGCCATTATCCACATGGGGACAAGTTCGATGTTGGACAGAAGATGTTACACTGCCAACATATCCATTGGGTCCTGAAGAAAAGCATCCTATTTTCAAGGATTACAGATTGCCTGGAGATATCCCATTCCGTCTCAGTCGACAAATTTATCCTTACACGTTAGAGAATGAATATACCAATACTAAAAAGGACGTGGTCTACAAAGGTGTCTATTTAGAGAATGAATATATAAAAGTTCTTCTAATGCCCGAATTAAGGGGTCGCATATGGGGCGCCATAGATAAGAGAAATGGATGGGATTTCATTTATTATAATCCCGTTGTAAAATCAGCAGATGTTGCAATAAGGGGAGCCTGGATATCAACCGGCGTCGAGTGGAATCACCCCGGAGGGCATGCTTATACCACGTATGATGATATTAGCTATAAGGTCATGAATGAACCTGACGGAGGAAAAACAGTATTGATTGCTGAGATTGAACCCAACCGTATGCATAAATGGGAGATTGAGGTCACCCTTCGTCCTGGTCGTCTCTTTCTGGAAATTCATGGGCGTCTAATGAGTATTCATTCCTTCCCGGTTCCCATTGTTTCCTCTCAAAACTTAGCCATTCGTATCACAGAAGATTCACAAGTCATCTATCCAAAAGGCACCTGGCTGACAGGCCATTCAAAGAAAATATATATAAAATGGCCAATACAAAATGGTGTAGATCTTTCCAGGTATAAAAATATAGAAACATTATGGATTTCTATGTTCGCTGATGGTCCTGCATTGAATCAGGATTACTTCGGCGCATATGCTCACGATAAGAATGCCGGTACGGTAATATATGCTGATCATCGCACTGCACCGGGAAAGAAGTCATTCTACTGGGGTTCCGGACGTTTTGGCAAAATATGGAATTATGCTCTTAGCGACAGTTACTCTGATGGGCCCTGGGAGATTCAGTTAATCGCCTTCTGGGACAATCTCGGACATGGTTATTCATGGTTGAATCCTTTGGAAGTGAAAGAGTTCACAAGCTATTGGTATCCCATCATGGATATGGGAGGGTTTGTGAAGGCGAATAAAGATCTGTGTCTTAATATGGTACAAACTAATAGCGTTGTGGAACTTGCGCTGCAGGCTACCAGCGAGTTTCCCGATTCAAGGATTGAGGTAGAGGCTAAAGGGAAAAAGGTCTTGAATAAGAAAGCTAATCTAAACTTGAAAGGACCTTTCAAAGCAACATTCCCGCTTCCTGAAAAAATTGATTACGAAGATTTGCACTTGACTGTGTACGACACAAAAGGCAAACAGATTCTCATATATAAAACTGCGCCTTGTGAATCAGAAGCTCCTGAGACAGTCGGTAAGAAAAAGCCAATGAGTGAGATGGGTGTGGAGGAGCTCTACCAAGTAGGAAAGAGTTATTATCAGGATCCTTTCTGTCCGGAAGCCGAGGCTTATTTCCAGGAAATTCTAAAGCGTGATCCCGGGGAGTCACGTGCGCACAGAGCCTTGGGTATTTTCAATTATCAACATGGTTATTATGAAAAGGCGAAGAAGCATCTCAACAAAGTCCTGGATATAGATCACCTGAATGAAGAGGCCTATACGGCACATATGTTTCTGGGGCTTGTTGAACTTGAAACCGGTGATCTCGATGACGCCAGGGAAGCGTTGATGATTTCCTCCCGTTATATGCCTACCAAGGTCACAGCACTCTATTACCTGGGCAGGCTTGCGTTTGTGGAAGAGGATTACGGAAAGGCGATTCATTATCTAGAAGAAGCCGCAAAGAACGGAGGGCATCATCCGGCAATCTGGAGTACCATGGCCATCGCCTATCGCAAGATGGGATCAAAGAATTTGGCGCTTCAGGCCATTCAGAATGCCCTGGATCGGGATCCGCTGGAGTTCACAGCCATTACGGAGCATTGGTTCTGGGGTAAGGTAGAAGATGAGGAGATCAATTCAATCTTCGACAGGAAAGACTCTACCTTTGTCGGCAGTCAATTATATTTAGAACAAGCAGCCAATTATATGGAATTGTGTGAATGGCAGGATGCCATAAGTCTACTCAAGTTAGGCCTAGACCATTTTCAACGTATTGGCGGACTCAATCCACTTTTAGATTACTATTTAGGATACTGCCACGAGCAATTAGGTAAAATTAGGAAAGCGCATAAACTGTATAAAAAGGCATCAAAAGGCAATCCCAAATATGTGTTTCCCTATCGAAAGATGAGTGTTAAAGTACTCAAAGCGGCCCTTGATGATAATAAATCCGATTCAAATGGATGGATGTATTTGGGTAATTGTTTAA
>CAYTUQ010000076.1:0-12084 GCA_964441235.1 uncultured bacterium
AGCTTGCCCACTTTTCCAAACTCTTCTTGAGTTGCACTTAGTAGTTGAATTCACGTTGATATAAAAGAAAAAATTTCTTTCAAGTTTTTAGTTCTGTTATGAGCTAACTCATACCAGAGTAGTTTATGTTTCTCCGTTACGAGTGAGCTCGTAACGGAACTTTAATTATGAATTTGAATAGCCCCCAGTTTCAACTGGGGTTATAATGAAATAGTTAACTGCCACAGTATTTTTCACGTTCTGTCCCACACATATCCTATATCCAGGACACTGATTTTCCGGGATAATCAGGCAACTACCTGCGTGAAAAATTTATATTGAACTTATTTATTTCAATCCCCCAACTTGCCAAAGGCATCTGCCTATCGGCTGAAAAGCTGGGGGCTATTCAAATAACAATAAATATTATTTCTAAACTCAGGAACTTGAGTAATTAGAGCCTGTCTATAATGTCAGTTTTTTCGATAAATGTAAAATTGACTTATCCGGCAGTTGCCGGATGAATTAAGCTGATTCATTTCAAGAGTTAGAAACCTTAAGTCAAGTCAGCTAAAGCAAACTTAACTCAAGGTTTCATAGTTTATCTCAAAGATATGTCTTTCCGAAGGAATCTTCGATCGGCATAGACAGATACTAATTAATAAAAGTGAGAGCTTGCTAAAATTTAAAAATCAGTCCCTAAAGAGAAGTAATATTTTGGACGGGAAACATAAGTCAAATCAAAACGCCACGCGACATCAATTTTAAGAAGGAAATACCCTAAAAAAATACGCGTTCCGACACCAAAACCTCCAACAAGATCATCCATATATAAACTACTTGACTCATTACGACCAAACATGTGCAGATTGTTATTCGACCATGCTGTTCCCATATCAAGGAATGTAACCCCCTGAATACCGCCCATTATTAAAGGTAACGGCCAGCCCAAAGCTAAATATTTTATAAACGGATAGCGGAATTCTAAATTTGTTAAGAAAAACCTGGTACCCTCTCTTTCATAGTAGCGAGCACCTCTCAAAGGAGTAATAAATTCAGAGAAGTATATATCTTTAACATTTCCAAAATCGTGATATCTGCGATATTTCTGGTTAAGCCAGTTCATCTCGCCGCCAAGGAAAAACCGCTGGGCATTTTTCCCCTCACTTATTCCAGCTGACAGACGTAATCCAAAAGAGTATTCTCTGTTCAATTTGTAATACCTTCGTAGATCCATTTCAATAGTTCTAAAATCAAGGCTTGATTTCTCATATTGAGGGCTCATTATATAATCCAGACGAAATCTGCAGCCATCCATTGGATAAAAATAGCCCCACAGCGTATTATCATAAACCCATGCAACTCTGGGTAGGATAGTATGAATACTGTTTTTATATTCCGTTTTCCCGAGAAGCACATCGATTAAATTCTGCTCAACATTGTAGGAGGTAGTACCCAATTCCAAACGCGAGAATTTTGAAAACGGCCTGGAAATGGAAATATCGGCTCCATAATTTCTTAGACGGTAAATATAAGCATAATTTAAAGCATAGAAGTTTGCGGTATGAAAACCTGTCAGAGAATAGTTAATACGCTTGGTAAGATACTGGTAAGCAAGATAATAATCACTATTTTCTAGATCGACGTACATTTCCGTGCCAAATATGAACCGATGATTGCCTAAAACATCACTAAAAGCAAAAACCGTTGTACCTTGAAATCCCCAGAATGTGCTGTACCCTGCCTGGCTGTCAATCAGATCAAGACTGAATTTCGTTTTATATTGATTGGCAACATAATTACCGTCATCAGATTTATACTTTACAGTATCAGATATTGCCACTGATGTGTCTTTTTCACTACTTGAATTCTCCAAATCTCCGTATTCATAACCGGGAGCAAATATATAATTTGAATAAGACTGACCTTCATCAACTTTATGTGTGTAGGAGGATTTTATATCTTCAGGAGAGGACTTGCTGAATTCCTCAAATTTCTCCGGGTTATCCCATTTTGCTTTTAATTCCCTGGCAAAAACAGTTGGCTTTATTCCGCCTTTAATCTCTGGCAGAGAAAGAGGGTTGCTCATAGAATAAATATCCCATCCGCCATTTGCATATCCGGCAAACATAAGCCGTGAATCATCTTTCGACAAGCTCGGTTGAAAAATGCCTGTTAGAACATTAGTAAGAGGAGTACTTTCACCACTCTCCAGATCAATAGAATAAAGATTAGAGATACCCTCTGCATCCGATGTGTAAAATATTGTATTCTGCTTATTCGCCCAGACCGGGCAATTCTCATTCCAGGGAGTATCAGTCAAACGCTCTATATTCCTTGTTTCCAAATCATAAATAAACAAATCTGTCTGATGGTAATTATATTTCTCCAGGTAAATTTCCAATGTATAATTTTCTTCATTCTCCGTACTTCCCCTTTGAGTAGCAAAAACAATTTTTCCCCCATCAGGTGACCAGGCGGGCTCAAAATCAGAAAATCTATCACTCGTCAATTGCTCTAATTTATCCTCTTTTAAATAATATTGATATATATCGCTGCAGTCGTTTTGCAAACCGATAAATGCAATGCTTTTACCATCAGGTGACCAATCAGCAGAAAAAATTTCTTCAAGATTTTCGAAGGTAAATCTTTTTATTTTTTTAGTTTTGGTATCGACTATAATGAGGGCATCGGTTTTACCACTTTTTACAGCCAATGCAATATTTTCACCATCCGGTGACCAGCTTAATCTGGGGTTAAGCCATTTAAGCTCTTCTAAATCCGGCGTTTTTTGCCCACTAAGCACTTTTTTCACTACTTTTCCATCCGTTGCTGAAATTAAATAAATATCGGCATAGCCTTTTCTATCAGACATTATTGCAACAGTGCCACCATTTGGAGAAATTGCCGGGCTTGTATTGAAATAATTTTTCAACTCAACGTGGTCTGTAAGTTTCGTAGCTATTTCATCTAATCCATCACGGTCTGCTATATCTGGCCAGTAAAGATTTCTTACCCATCGCTGCCATTTTTTTGTTAACTCTTTTGTCTCCATTCCGATAGCTGCTTTAACTCCCTTTTCAAAATTTCCACGGCTTTTCATCTGTAACCAAATCTCACCGATCTTTTCAATACCGTATTTATCTGCTATATATCTATATACTGATTGTCCTCCTTTGTAAGCCATATAATAGTCGAGGTTTTTAATGTCGGGAATCTCATTGTTAAGTGCAACGTCCCTCATTATCAAATCAGCATGCGTATCCCATCCCATTGAAATATATTCAGCAAATCCTTCATTCATCCACAATGGAATTCTTAACTTCACTCTACCCGATATGATACTCTGGATATTTCCACCATAAATCATATCATTGATGACGACATGCAACAATTCATGTCGTATTACATGCCAGAATTCATAGTAATTTCCATCGAATGGTACGACCGCGCGGTTCTTAAAAAGCTCGGTAAAACCGCCTGTTCCCTCAGCTAAATAATCCAGAACAACATTCGTTTGCTGGAAATCGCTGTGTGAATTATAGACTAGAAGAGAGGTACGTTTGCGCATTCTCCAATTAAGAATACTTGTAATACGCTTAATCTGTTCTTCGGCAATCGGAGCAGCAAAAGTCGCTAAATCTTTACCTCCCTCGTAAAAATAGATATCAAAATGCTCCGTCTGTATATATGACCATTTAAAATCATCATATTGGACTTTGTTTTTACCAAATGTCTGGGCAAAACTTACATTAGCCAGACAAAAAATCAACAAAAAATATAGAGATAAATTCTTTTTCATCATTACTTTTTACATATAAAAAACAGCATTGTTCCAATCTTTTTATAAATTACGGTAAACTAACTCGTTAGTCAAGTACTCATGAAAATTGGAAAATCAAGAGTACAATCACATATTATCGTCTAACGACAATCATCACCTGCAGTGGATGGATCTCGATTACACCTATGTTTTTCAAATTAAGCAATGCAAAGTCTCCAAAATCTCAAAAAGTCAACAGCTCTAACCGTCAGGTGAATGAAATTGTTAGCATTCCTAATATTACTTTAACAATACCATAAATTTCTTAATTACCTCGTTAACTACTTCTTCAGTAGCTCGACAAATATAATCTAAACCTCTCGTTTGCCAATCCATACTCTTTATTTGATCGGATAATATAACACCCTGTATCGGAAATCCCTCTGGAAGTATAACTTCAAAAGGATAACCTTTTATTTTACTTGTTATAGGGAAAAATATTGCTAATCCGACTTTCTGATTATAATGAATAGGGGATATTACTAATGCAGGTCTTTTACCAGCTTGCTCATGTCCTGAATGAGGTGTAAAATTCAACCATACAATATCGCCTCGATCCGGTATATACTCCCTTCTCATTAAAATAGTTCCTTCCCAACTGCATCTCCAAAACTAATTTCTTCATGAAGATTTTCATTATTTATTCTTTTAATCATCGCATCTAGATTATATTCGTCACTATTAAAGGGTGTGATTATTAAACTATCTTTTTTAATATTTAAATCCACTGAAGAACCATTCGATATATTAGTTTGATTGGCAAAGGATTTGGGGATCCTTATTGCAAGGCTATTACCCCATTTTTGAATTTTCGTTAACATTACATTACTCCTCTGTTTCTACATAAAAGATACAAATTAATACTTTAACAAACAATGCTTTTTATATAGAGTGTAGTATGCTAACGGCAAAGTTGAGGTACGCCGTTGTTTTTTCAAAAATCATTAGGAAGAAAAATAACATGCAGGAGTTCAAAAAACCTGAAATCATGTAACAGCCCTAAGCTTTACCTCAAGCGATTTGTTAGCGTTTTTGTTTCTTCAACGCACAATTTATAAATTCTTCTGCGCCAACCTTCATCAGCAGTTAATTGATTGATTATTTATCATGGTTTAAGTTTAAAATTGATTTTCATTACAAGCAAATATTGTATTCCTAATTTTATTTTTTAGTTTATGTGAAAACTTTCTATCTGTTAGCAATTCTTCTAATGGATCACGAACTATATCTATCGGACAGTACTCCAAATATTTTAAAATTTTTGATATCCATTGTCTTGTAGTATTATTTGATTCTATGTGATACAATTCATTAATTAAATGAGGAATAATAATTGATTTATTTTTTATATTTGTATATTCAATATGTCTGAGAACATCTATCTTAAAATGAACTTCATCTAAAGTTTTTGGAGATGGCAACTCTTTAAAATATTTAATCAATTGAGCAAGAGCTTTTTTGTTCCCTAAATTAGATAAACTTCCAAGACTCGAAATGGATTTAAGGCGCTTAATTTTATCAGAACTATTTAATTGAGATACATATTTATCTACAGTAATAGTTTTAAAATCAATCTTCTCTATTTCATCTAATAATAAAACTGTTTCAATTGCATCAACATTTAATTTTCCTGTATTCTTTAAGTTTTCTAATTCTTTCCCTATATAACTATTATTATCTATTTCATATTCTTCAGGTTCTTCGAAATGCTCACATGATTCAGTATCTCCAAGAAATTTTTTATCTTCTATTAATTCTTGACATGAATCATAATTATAATTTTCTATTAATTCATCAATATATGGCTCAAATACTTTATCATAGAGGCATATACCGTATTCTGTCTGCTCTTTCATATTCGCAGGGAAAAAATAGGTGCAATTTGAACAGATAGGTTCCAATTCTTCATATTCCATTTTTATTATATGTCCTCCATTTTATAATTTTGACAACTTTACGTTTAGACGCTAACGGCCAAGCGTGAGGTACGGTGACTTTCAAAGCGACTCTCTATGATTGTACGCAAATCCCCTAAAAAATCCGCCAAAATCCAAAATCATCGAACAGCTCAAGCTATTACCTCTACGCAGATGTTAGACTAATTTTTATGATCTGAAAAGGTTTGTATTATTTAGGAAAATATTTTACTCCTGTAAGATTCTTAAAATCATCATCCTGTGTTCATATTGTTGCATTATAGATTTGCCCAGTAATATATATAATACTGTCCGCCATTGGAATTTTATTTTCAAGGCTAAACTTTGCTGCTTGAATAGAAATATTAAACGTCAAATCGATAATGTTCCCTTGTATCATTAATGCTATAGTATGTAAGGCCTCATTTTCATCTCTTTCTCTGAGCACCACTTTAAATACTTCGTATACGCATATAGTTGGTACAATTAAATTATCAATATCCTGTAAGGGCGTTGAAAAAGAATCCGCATTTTTACCATCAGCTAAATATTCAAGCCATCCTGAAGAATCGACTAAGTTCAAAATCTATCACCTTCTCTTATAAAATCGGTTTGTATTCCTTTAAGAAATCCCCTCATCTCAGAAATACTTCTGTACGGTATCATCTCTATTCGGTCTTTATACTGTAAAATTTGTATATCTTGCCCCGGTTTTAGATTAAGTGATTTCCTGACTTCTTTTGGAATTACTACCTGATATTTTGGTGATATTTTTACTGTTTGCATTACTTTACTCCTATTGATATATCAACTGTAATACATTAAATATTTCGATAGATAAAATCAACAACTTTTTCACAATGCTATTATAGACGCTAACGGCCAAGCGTGAGATACGCCGATTTACTAAGCGAGTTCTTTCACTTGAACAAAAGTCGCTCAAAAAAATCGAACATCTCCAAAATCATCGAACAGCTCAAGCTGTTACCTCCACGCAATTGTTTCAACCCCTGCTTGCACACTGACGCCGAATTAAAGATTTTCGGATATCGTTATTTTATTTATATGGCGTCAGGTGCGAAGCAGATTCGTTAGCTACTGTATTATTTTAGGTGCCTTATAAAAATCTTTCAAATTATGAGTATAAAATAAGTAATCCATTTTATGCTTTCTTTGAAATACCATAGGGGTTTTTGCACCAATCGGGATCAGCATTAATTTTGATTTTCCTTTATATTTAATTATTTCATTTATTTCCCCTTCTCTGTTGTCAAAACTTGTATCAAAGTAAAATAAATATTTGCCAACCCATTTTATATAGTCTTCAACTTGTTCTTTATCAGCTTTTTTATTTAAATCTCTTAACTCTAATTGTTCTCTATTGTTAATTATTGCATTTTGGAATTCTACACCATTTAATGGTTTATTGTTAAAAAAGGTGCATAATTCATTTGACCATCTAAAAATATCCATTTGTTAAAATCAGTCAAGTATGCCTCTGTTACTACGTGTCCTGCTCCATATCTCGTCTTATCAACATCTTTGGTTTTTAATCCAAGAGTTCTTGCAGGTATACCAATTGACTTTAAAGCAGATGATAAAACAATTGCATATTCGACACATCTGAACTTCTTCCCTGTTTCAGCTTCTTTAAGGATTGATATTGCATCTGATTCTTTAGGCGTATTATTTCCACTGTGTTCCCACCTTTTATTAGTCCAATTCAACAAAACTAGCGCTTTTTGTAAATCTTTATCAATATTTATTACTAATGAATCAAGTTTAAATTCTTTTCGTAGAGAATCTAAATAAATGTTTGTTTTATAGTCAGAAAATACAAAATCAAATTTTTTTAATTCAATTTCATTTACATCAAATTCTATATCCCGAATTTTACTGCTTGGTAGAATATGAAGAATTGAGCAAGAAGAAAGGAAAAGTAATATTAATCCAATTATTACTAATAATTTTTTTATTCTCATGATATTTATTTCTCCCTCTTACTTATAGTAGCTACCGGTTGAAGTCAGCGGCGGCGGTACGCCGTCACGCTGAACTGAATGGTTAGCTCATTCGGTCTCATTTGTTTGTGGTTTAATCGTATTAGTGGTCGGGTTTGTCCAACCGGTACCTTTGATCGCTTGTTCTCCGTTCGAAACTATCACCTGCCTCACCTGAGCATTGGCTTGGCCCATTGTCAGAAGTAAGCCGGAAAACAAAAACAACATAACCAAGAGAAACATACTTGTAAATCTTAGTGTTGCATTTTCTGATTCTGTGATTTTCGTTGCCGTACTATGTTAGTATATTCGTTTAGTATTGAAAAAGATTATTTGCTGATTAAAGAATACACTAATTCAATACCTTCACCGATATTCATATTTCGGCTGTATTGTTTGTCTGTTGCATTGTTCCAATGTTCAGTAACGCCAAGACTTTTTAAGGTAGTACCATCTCGTTCCGGATCGTAAACTGTTCCCGATGAAGGATTTTCGGGCAGCGCCATTTC
The DNA here is from genome assembly GCA_964441235.1 of uncultured bacterium. GTDB lineage: Bacteria > Fidelibacterota > UBA2242 > UBA2242 > UBA2242 > BS750m-G69. Next base: position 8,228 of record CAYTUQ010000076.1, read on the forward strand.
TTCCAGGTAATAATCACTATACATCATGTCGGGCGCATCGGGCCATTCAGACAATGCAAAGTCAAGAACTACAGATTCAATGGCAACTCCATCCTGAGAAGTGAATAAACTACCCGGCCACCGATTGTTGAAGGGAGCTAATGCCCATTTGAATTCAGGAATCCCATCAACAAATTTATGACTGTAAATTCCATCAATTAGAAAAAGGAAGGTTTTTGCTCCTAAGTCCTTATGGCCCATATAATCGGGATAAACAGAATAGGTACGTGACCCATCTTGTTTTTGACTAAATCCGCTACTGTGCGCATTTTTACGCCAATCGGTTTCAATACTTGTGCATCCGAAAAGGTTTTTTGCACAAAGCGTTACTCCCTGGGTTACGTGCCCTTTCATCAATGCCATATTAATATTGTAGGTAGCATCTACCATACATTTAGCAATACCTCTGACTACATCTCCATTATCAACGGAATAAGGAATGGCATTTTTTACAAAAGTTGCCTTTTCACGTCCGTCTCCACCATTGTGATCAACAAAATGCACATTTGGAAAAACAGCATGGCATTTATCGAATATATTGTCGGTAATGAACCGGCTTGGATCGGTTACCGTAATATTCTCCTGAGGAACACCTCCTTCTTTTATCAAGCTGCTCAACAATGAAAGGATTAGTTGTGGGTTTGCATTAATTCTATTGTTGTTTTCGTGGGCATCAGTATTGTTCTGGTTTATTTTAATGGCTATTTTTTCGCCGGGTCGATAAGCTTGATTTCGATTTCGTTTTGTGTGGTTGTAATAGGTGAATAACACCTCCCAGGCTTCTTTTTTAGTTTGTTTATTTGTCAAGCTGAAAAGGGTCTGCGTGAATAGTTTATCCGTTTCTTTTTGGTTGTTGAATTTATCATCCCACCAAAATCCGGTAACACCATCCCATGATGCAATTTTGGGGTTATGTCCCCAGGCTACCCTTCCGGGAAAATTTCCTTTGGCAACTCCAAGTGGGATATTTGGCTTGTACCAGATTTTAAGATTATTGGCACTTGACTCTTTGACCGATTTTACCATAAATACCGATGAAGCCCCAATTCCTAAAATTAGAAACAAACCGGCAGCAAGGTATTTGGCTTTAAATAGTTTGTGTTTTGCTTTTTTAAATGCAAAAGTTGCACCTGTCAAGGCCAGAATCCAAATGACGAAACTCGACATAATGGGTGCTGCCACCTGCATGCATGGATACAAAGCCCTTGAAGGTTTTGGAATTACCCGAAATAAAAACCAAAGGGTAGCAAGTAAAGAGATAAAGACATACACTATTTTTCCCGGTAATTTTGTTTTAGTTAAGAATCGTGTTGTTCTTTTTATCCAGTCGGGAAGTTTTCGGAGTTTTTCTTCAGTAATCATTTTTAGTCCTTTCTATTATATTGAATCATTTTCAGATTTGGCATTAGAATCAGCATTATAATCAAGAAGTATTTGCAAAGCAATAGTGTCATTCTGAACTATTGCATAATGAAGCGGTGTTTATCCTTTCTCGTTTTTTAAATTTGGATCTACTTTTTTTCAAGAGCTTTCTAACCTGAATTATTCATGGATTTAGTCTGAATTAGACTTAAGGTACATATTTTCATATAGCTAAGCTATATGTGTTTTTAAAACTCAGTTTTAAGCTCGAATTCTGAAATGTCCACCATTCAGGCTATCTGGATTCCTTAATGAATTATAATGAATAATCCAGGCTAAGAGATTTATAATCAGTTCTTTCAATTGCCGTATAAATCCAGCGGTCTACTACATCCATTAATTAAGATGCAAAGAACAAAAAATAGAAATATATAAGCTCTTTTAATTAAATGATGAATCATATATTATCCTGCTTTCAAAATACAGTTTTTTTAGTACTGTGTATATAAAACCAATAAACGGTAGCGATAGTATCTTCTCGTTTAATTTTTATGGCTGTTTAGACATGGCAAATTCACTGTTTCATACAAGCAATTTAATGAAATTTATAGCGCTAACAATATGCATTAGCGGCGGAAGGGCTTAGAACCACTAAACATGAAATTTTAAATAAATTTTGAGAAATGCACTCAGCCTTGACTAATTCCAAGTACTGCCCTTCCGTCAGATGGATGCAATTGTTAGCCCTTTTGTACGCTAAAAAGATCATAGCAATAAATTTAATAGTTAATATTCTACAACCAATATTTCTTCATCTTTTCGATTTTGTATGATTCATTACTAAATTGATTATTGCTTCCCAAATTTCACAATTATTATAATTAAATGAATTTAAATAGCTCAAAAACGACTCGAATGGAATATCCTGGAATATTTTTCCATAAGCTTCTTTTAAAACGAGTTGATAATTAGCTAAAATACGAAAACCTATTTTCATTTTTTCAAGCTCTGGAACATCTGTTGAGTATTTTTTAATAATTTCCTCAGCATACTTATCTCGCAGTCTAAATTCTTCCCAAAAATTCCATTTTTGTTTTGTTAATCTTGAGAAATCCATCCATTCTGAGTTTTCTTTTGGATGAACTGTCCCCATACTGCACGCATCTTTGTAAGTCCAGATGGACCATGATATTCCATATTGTTCGTAAATTTCAAGAACATTCCTGAGCATACTTACATGCTGAGTCCTGTTGCCATGATTATACAAAGCACCTGTTTCTCCGCACCATACGGGACGCTTTAGCCTTTCGAATATATCCTTTAAAGAAACATTTTTAAAAAGTGCTTCTTCTATTCTTTCTTTTAGATTTCTCCTTGAAGACAAATGTTGGTGTAAAAACGGATAAAAATGGAAACTGCATGCTACATTTGGATCTTCAAAGGGTTCAATCATTTCAAATTGAGTAGCGTACATATCACCTTCAACAAATAGTAGATGATTTCGATCAACGGTACGAATCTCACTAATGAGGTCTATAAAAAATTGATTTATGATATTTCTATCTTTAATCATTACAACTGGTTCGTTTAATAAATCATAAGCCGCTATCCATCTATTAGATGCATAGCGTTTCGCTATATATTTCCACAGAGATATAGTTCGCTTACGAAAATCGGCGTATTCCCAAAATAGACTTTCTCCTATAGCATTATCAGAGTGCCAATCAGGATTTTGTCCACCTGCAGCCGCATGAAGGTCTAAAATAGCATAAATTTCATATTGTTCGCATAATCGTAATATTCGATCAATTTCTTTAAATCCTTCTTCCATACACGAGTAGGGTTTTTGGTCATTTTCAAAAAGTCTATAATTAAATGGTATCCTGATAGTATTGATTCCAAGGCTTTTTAGAAATTTAAAATCGTCTTTATTAATCATTGATTCATGAAAAAATTGCCAAAATCTATTGGCTTTCTTTTTTCCGTATGCGTTGGCAATTGCAGTGCGGATTTGTGAATCTGTACCAGGAATACCGATCATAAAATGTTCAAGATTTAACCAATTTCCAATACCATAGCCACGTAAGACTATTTTCTCTTCATCAAGGCAAAAATCTCTATCCTTTACTCTTAAGAAACCATAACTCATTTTACTTCCAATTCCTTTGTAAATGAATATCCGTCTTATGGCCTAACACCCAAAATAACCTGTGCAAACATTAAGAACAGCGATCGTCAATTAACCACTAAACATAATGAAAACTACCAACTGTCAATTTTATACAAAGCTGTTTGCGTCAGGTTGATTTTGATTGTTATGTGCTTAATTTAAATTATTATAATGAGTTAATCTTATAAATGAAATACATTACCTACTCATAATATTTAAGATTGAGTGAATTAAGTTACTCACCATAAATATTTATAATCAATTCGTTCCATATTCCAATGCCAAC
>CAYTUQ010000077.1:0-10276 GCA_964441235.1 uncultured bacterium
TGATTGCTGAGATTGAACCCAACCGTATGCATAAATGGGAGATTGAGGTCACCCTCCGTCCTGGTCGTCTCTTTCTGGAAATTCATGGGCGTTTGATGAGTATTAAATCCTTCCCGGTTCCCATTGTTTCCGCTCAGAACCTGGCCCTTCATGCTACCGAAAATTCACAAGTCATCTATCCAAAAGACACCTGGGCCACGGGCCATGGAAAGAAAATATTCATAAAATGGCCAATGCACAATGGTGTAGACTTTTCCAGGTATAAGAATATAGAAACATTAGGAGTATCCACATTCGCTGATGGTCCTGCATTGAATCAGGATTACTTCGGCGCATATGCTCACGATAAGAATGCCGGTACGGTAATATATGCTGATCATCGCACTGCACCGGGAAAGAAGTCATTCTACTGGGGTTCCGGACGTTTTGGCAAAATATGGAATTATGCTCTTAGCGACAGTTACTCTGATGGGCCCTGGGAGATTCAGTTAATCGCCTTCTGGGACAATCTCGGACATGGTTATTCATGGTTGAATCCTTTGGAAGTGAAAGAATTCACAAGCTATTGGTACCCCATAATGGATATGGGAGGGTTTGTAAAGGCGAATAAAGATCTGTGTCTTAATATGGTACAAACCAATGGTGTTGTGGAACTTGCGCTGCAAGCGACCAGCGAGTTTCCCGATTCCAGGATTGAGGTAGAGGCTAAAGGGAAAAAGGTCTTTAATAAGAGAGCTAATCTAAACTTGAAAGGTCCTTTCAAAGTAACGTTCCCGCTTCCTGAAAAAATTAATTACGAAGATTTGCACGTGACTGTGTACGACTCAAAAGGCGAACAGATTCTCATATACAACACCGCGCCCTTTGAATCAGAAGCTCCTGAGACGGTCGCTGGTAAAAAGCCAATGCCTGAGATGAGTCTGGAAGAGCTCTATCAAGCAGGTAAGAGTTATTATCAGGATCCTTTCTGTCCGGAATCCGAGGCTTATTTCCAGGAAATGCTAAGGCGTGATCCCGGGGAGTCACATGCGCACAGAGCCTTGGGTATTCTCAATTATCAACGTGGTGATTATGAAAAGGCGAAGAAGCATCTCAACAAGGTCCTGGATATTGATCACCTGAATGAAGAGGCCTATAAAGCACATATTTACCTGGGACTTGTTGCACTCGAAACCGGGGATCTCGATGACGCCAGAGAAGCGCTGATGATTGCCTCCCGTTATAGCTCCACCAAGGTGACTGCTCTATTCTACCTGGGAAGGATAGAATTTTTAGCTGGTGATTATGAGAAGGCCGTTCACTACTTAGAAGAGGCAATAAAGAGCGGAGGTTATCATCCGGCAATCTGGAGTACCATGGCCATCGCCTATCGCAAGATGGGATCAAAGAATTTGGCGCTTCAGGCCATTCAGAATGCCCTGGATAGGGATCCGCTGGAGTTCACCGCGTTAACGGAACAGTGGTTTTGGGGTGAGGCAGGGGACAATGAGATCAATTCAATCTTTGACAGGAAGGATTTTACCTTTGTCGGCAGTCAATTATATCTGGAGCAAGCAGCCAATTATATGGAATTGGGCGAATGGCAGGATGCCATAAGCCTTCTCAAGCTAAGCGTAGAATACTTCAAAGGTAAGAGCCATGTGTATCCACTTTTAAATTACTATCTGGGATACTGCCACGAGCAATTAGGTAAAGTTAGGAAAGCGCATAAACTGTATAAAAAGGCATCAAAAGGCAATCCCAAATATGTGTTTCCCTATCGAAAGATGAGTGTTAAAGTACTCAAAGCGGCCCTTGATGATAATGAATCCGATTCAAATGGATGGATGTACTTGGGCAATGTTCTGACCTATTTGCGTCAGCTTGAGGAAGGCCTTCAGGCCTGGAAAATGGCGGAAAAACTTGATCCCAAAAATCCCATCCTGTTACGTAATATCTCACAAGCCACGTGGCATCTAAAATCCGATACCAGCCAGGCGATCGCTTATCTTGAGAAAGCTTTGGACATTGCACCCAATGATCCCAGGATTTTCTGGGACCTTGACCATATGTATGCTTTCATCCGGGCAGACCATAAACACCTGAATCTGTTTAAAAAAAATATGGCTCTTGTGGCATCCAAAGATTTCCTGGTGGATCGTATGGTTGACCTGCTTATCCGTCTGGGACAGGATGCTATGTTCGAGGGTAACCACTCGAAAGCCAAGGCATACTTTAAAGAAGCGGCAGAGCTAATGGATACGACCTACTTTTTCACCAGAGAGGCATACGATTTTCTGCCTTTGAAGTACTCGGAAGCCCACTTTGGACTGGGAGAAGCATTGCTAAAGGAAGGCAATCCGGATCTGGCCCTGGAGCAATTTAAAAAGGGGCTTGAATGCCCGGATAACCTGAATGAAACATTTATGTCCAATCCTGTCTATACGCGCGCACATTACCTGCTGGGTCTTGCCAATAAAAAAATGGGGAATGACGACGTAGCACTCGAGTACTTCCAGAAAGCGGCTTATGATCCAGGTAGACCCAATACGGAAAGCAGCTGCTATCGCGGGCTGGCACTTAAAGAATTAAGCAAAAAAGATGCTGCCAGGAATGTCTTTCTTAACCTGATAAATCTGGCTAAGGTGTCGCTTGCTGAGAAAGAATCTCCAATCCAGCATTTTGTGATATCACAGGCTTACAGGGGGCTTGGCGATAATGCTCAGGCTGAAAAACATTTAAAGATTGCAATTGAGCAAAGCCCCAATGTGATACTACAGGTCAGATATGAAGCGTCTCACATTCCCTGGGAAGGTGGGTTAGGTGGGGTTAGTGAAATTATTGTTACTGAGACGTATTGATGGAATTTATTAGAAGTCTGTGTTTTATAGTAGTCTCCGTATTTGAACATCAAAATCGCTCATAGCTCAAACTTTTTATACATAGAGGATTATCATCGTAAATTTAAATTGAAAGGGCATACGAGATGACCAGAAGTCTTAAGATCATATTCATAGTTGCATGCATCATATTCCTGATGAGTTGTAACACAGCGGATCGTCGCCTAAAAAAACTTACCATACTGGACGAGAACTATCCCCGCGCTTATTTCTTTCGTGCAGGTAAGTTAGATTATTTTTTCCGTCCGGGTAAGCATACGTATGATTATAGTACATGGGAACAGAATTTTGAGAGGTTGATGGGGATAGAAGGAAAATGTTTGGATGAAGAATTTAGAGAAGAGGGCGCAAACAGTCTTGAGTTCTTTAACCGATTCAAGAAGAATCATCCCAATCAGGTGATTTTACTCCATTTTGACGGTATGGCCAGAGATCCCTATTTCAAATCGTCAAAAGGATCTTTTTTTGCCGGACACTGGCTTTATCATAATGGCGCCAGGATACTTTCGGATGTATCTGATGAATCTGGAATTACATCCATTCACGTTTCGGATGCCTCACTTTTTATGGTCGATATCGCGATTCGGGTCAAACACAAGAACGATGATATCGGACTCTGTGAACTGGACGAAACCGGGAAGCCGAACTGGACGAAAAGTGAACAGGTCAGATTGGTATCCCTGGATATGAAGACGAATACCATTCAAGTCGAGCGCGGATGCTACAGGACCGAACCCCGCTCCTTTTCAGCAGGTAAAAGCTATGCCGCTGCTCATTGCACAGCAGGTCCCTGGGGAGAGAATCTAATGTGGTTCTATAATTATTCAACCGAGTGTCCCAGGGACGCCCAAGGGAACAGTTGCATTGATATACTACTGGATGACCTCACTCAGCGATTTTCTCCTGAAGGCGAACTATATAACTTTGACGGGATTGAATTTGATATCCTCTTGTTTGATTCCAAGACGAATATGTTAAATTCACGAAGAGTTAATACCAACAGGGGTCCAGACGCGGATGCAGATGGCAAGGCGGATAATTGCGTCATAGATGGGATCCAGACTTACGGGATCGGAACAAACGAATTTTTGAAACGAATCAGGCAAAGATTGGGAAACGATCGGTTGATACTGGCTGATGGAGGATATCCCCTGAGTGATCAGCGCAGCTTTGGGATTTTGAATGGCATAGAAAGTGAGGGATGGCCAACGGGTCGTGATTATAATATTGAAGATTGGTCCGGTGGAATGAATCGTCATCTGTTCTGGTATGAGAATTCCAGAGCGCCTAAAATGAATTACATCAATCACAGATACAGTAGTGGATTTGATTATTCCAAAGTCAATGTCCATCAGGTTCGTCTGGTGATTGCCGCCTCGGTTCTCATCAATTCTGCCTTAGCAATGGCTGATCTACCATCGCAAGTCCTTGGTTACGAACCAGTTAAGAAATGCATTATTTACGGACCAGAACCCCCTGAATACGTAAGGTGGGGTTCAACGATTAAGGGTAATTATCCCGTCTGGGATGAACTGGTCATGGGTAAGGCCAACAAGATCGGTTGGCTTGGCAAACCAATGGGACCCCCAGTCAGTATGGCTGAGAAGGAAACACCGATACTTATCGCAACGAACGGTTCTCAGTTCAGATACCTCATGGATAATCTTAAGGGTACAGTCCAGTTCAAGGTAGACGGAGAGGCTTTAAGAGTAACCACCGCCAACTCTTATGTAGGAAACCTTGCCTTTACCCTTCAGGATGTTTCTTCTTATAGTCCTGACCTGACCGTTCTGGTTACTGTGCGGGGTGAAGACATGGAGGATTATCCAGAGAATATAGCCCGTTTGATACACGTAAGTCTTCCCCGGTCAACGGAAGGGATGGACCGGTTTATGTCCTGGTTTAATGAAAAAGATTTCCAGTCCCGTTTTTACTTCAGCCATACTCCATTTGTCGTGGGTTCCCCGGATATTCCCGTTGAGGTTGATCTGGAGTTTGAATTTGAAAGCACTGAACCGGTGTGGATATCCGAGGTCCGGGTTTATAACCATCCGGATGCCATGGTTCGGGAGTTCGAGCATGGGGTGGTGCTGGCCAATCCCTCTCCCAGACCCTACACGTTCAATCTGGCGGAACTCTTTCCAGGAAAGAAGTTCAGACGAATTAAAGGATCACCTAAACAGGACCCTGAAACCAATGACGGCAGTCTGGTCACCGAAAATACAATTAGACTCAAAGGCAAAGATGCTTTGTTCCTGATTAAGGAGTAATGATTAAATTTAATAAGAGGAAGGCATGCATGGTCGTAGCAACCCTACTTGTGGGACTGAGGATGTCGTCTATCTTACAAGATAAGAGAAATGGATAAGATTTCCTTTATAATATAGATGTTAAAGAGGGAGTGCTGTTATGAGATTATTTAATGTTACAATTCCGATCATACTTTTGATTTCAACAAGTACTCTTCTGGCCGCGGGCACTGGCAGGATTAAAGGTGAGGTCAAGGATGTGGCCTCTGGCAATTTGCTTCCGGGCGCCAATGTGGTCATCGAGGGGACCCAATTGGGAGCGGCCACCAATCTGAGGGGCAAATTCGTCATTTTACGTGCACCAATTGGGACATATATGTTGAAAGCGAGCTATATGGGATATGAACCGGCGACCCGGGAGGTTATAGTACGCCCTGATCAAGAGGTGGTTGTTGATTTCGAGCTGGAACACAAGACCCTTCGGGGACAGACAGTGGTGGTTACAGCCGAAGCCTCGGGTCAGATGGCTGCCATCAACCAGCAGATTTCCGCCATTTCTATAAAGAATGTTGTCTCTTCGGCTCGTATTCAGGAATTGCCGGATGCAACGGCGGCCGAATCGTTGGGTCGCCTGCCCGGTGTTTCGATGAGCCGTAGCGGTGGTGAGGCAAATAAAGTATCTGTTCGCGGATTAACTCCAAAGATTCAGATTGAAGGTGTCAGTATGCAATCAACAGAGAGGGGTGGCGGCAATGTGGATATTTCGATGATCTCACCAAATGCTTTGGGCAGTATAGAAGTGACCAAAGCCCTTACTCCCGATATGGAAGCGAACAGGCTTGGTGGTACGATCGATTTAAAAATTCGCAGTGCTGCCGATAAACCCCATTCGGATTTAATGGTGCAAGGAGGGTATGATACACAGGAAGAATCTTATGGTAATTATAAAATCGTCGGTTCTGTCGGAAAACGATTTTTGAATAAAAATTTAGGTGTTTATTTAAATGGTTATGTGGAAAAAAGGAACCGTGGTACGGATATCATGGATCCTGATTTTATCGAAGATTTTACACTGCCGCAAGAAGAACGGCATAAAAGTCTCAGGTTTGATAGAATCGATTATACCGATCGATCAGAAGATAGAAGACGTTTTGGCGGTACACTTGTTTTGGACTATAAAATGCCAACTGGATCAATAAAAATGAGTAATTTTGCCAGTCGCATGGATCGAGATATTCTGGAACATCGACAAGCTTTTGGCGGGCGTGATGAAATTAGTTGGAGTATCAACAAGAGTGGCAATAAGAATTATCTTGATCAGATGGTCAATCGTCTATACGGAGAATTTTATTTACCTTTAGGAACCATTGACATTTCCCTTTCTCATAGCTTCGCTCAACAATACCAACCGGTGCAAAGACGGATTACGGGATATGGGATATATGATATGACACCTGAACAGAAAGTGACCACTCCTTATTTAGACTATGTCAATGTTTTACAAATCAAAGGCCCAGTGAATGATAAAAAGATTTATCTTAGAGACATCGGAAAAGATTCGTATTTAAGTAAGGATAGGGAATATGCGGTGAAAGCCAACTATCAGTACCCGTTTACTATTGGAAAATATGCTTCCGGCTCATTGAAACTGGGAGTTCTATATAAACATGGCAGGAGAGTGTACGATAGAGAGAGCATAAATGTTAATTGCAAACTAAACGATGGTAAAATAAACGAGGAATTATTTAGGGAAATGCCAGAAGTCTGGTCAGATCCGATTCATACTGTTCTTCCCTATCTTCCGCTCTCTTGGGACGAACATTTTGATAATGATAAATTTTTCGACGGAAAATACAATCTACTGCCTTTTATGAATCTGGATGTATTTGATAGACTTCATGAGGTAACCTGGCCATATTTTGAACGGACAGAGTATTTTTACAATCGAGGTGTGGCATCCTTCAGCCACGATCAGGATGGAAATGAGGAGATGAAAGCCGGATATATCATGGCGAATATTAATATTCTGAACAACAAATTAAATTTTATACCTGGCATACGTTATGAAAATATGAATTATAAATATACAGGATCTACCCTTATCATTCCAATGGGCGGCAGTCTACGAGAAGATATGTTCACGGAAGACAGGGTTGGCAAAGAAACTACGACGACTACGCACGAAAATTTCTTTCCTATGATCCATCTCCGAGTTAAGCCAACCAACTGGATTGATGTGCGTCTGGGTTATACAAATGCAGCCACCAGACCTTCTTACGTTGATCTCGTGCCTTACATGTTGACAAATCCCAATACCATGACGGTGGAGTCCGGGAATCCGAATCTGAAACCTCAATTGTCAGAGAACTGGGACTTGTATGTATCCGGATACACCGGCAAAGTCGGTTTGTTGACAGCAGGCGTTTTTTATAAAGAAATCAAAAACGGATTGCGTCATACTGCTTACTTCCTGCCTGATACAAATGCAACAAAGTCTTATGGATTGCCGGCTTATTATAAAGGATTCATGTACCTAATTCCCTTAAATAAGAAGTATCCGGGATTTACAAAGGGTCTCGAGCTGGAATGGCAAACCAATTTTTGGTACCTGCCTTTTCCTTTCAATGGGATAGTGCTCAATGCCAACTACACCTACATTAAATCCGAAAGCAAAATCCCCTTTCTTTATTTTATTGATGACTTCTCCACATTTCCCCCTACAAAAACACAGGTAGATACTTTTTATGTTGTTGATCAACCCAGAAGTCTTATAAACATTTCCATTGGCTATGCATACAAAGGGTTTTCAGGGCATATTTCATACTTGTATCAGGGTAGGAGCTTGTCCGGAGCCGAACAAAAAAGTTATTTAAATACATACATATTCCCATACTCACGTTGGGATTTTAAAGTACGTCAAAAGTTACCTGTTGAAGGGCTCGAAATTTACTTCAACATCAGCAATATTACAAACACAGGCGATCGTGAATATATTCAGTCCGAAAATTATTTCGATCGCCAAGAGTTCTGGGGATTAACTACCGATATTGGACTGCGATATCAGATGTAAACTTTGTTTTCCAAAACAAAAAATTTGAGTTGATTTAAAGACGGCAAAATAAGACACAGTAAAGAGAGGAGGTGAAAGTGAATAAAATATCGTTGATGTTTACAATTTATTGATTGGAAAGATGAGTGGAAGGAGGTGGTAGTAAGTAAAATACAAACTTAATTCATTCAATTTAGAAAGAAAAACTAAGGAGGAAAAACAATGAAGAAATCATTAATTTTTTGGTGTGTATTCATTCTTATGATTCAATTAGTATTTAGCGTTCATGTTTTTTCACAAGTAGATACGCTGGATATTCCTTTGGAAGCAGGCAATCAAACCTTGAAGTTGAAAGAAATAATTGACGCTGACTCTTTGGATCGCCATGACGTTTATCGCTTGGAAAGAGGCGGCATTTACTGGGTAACAGGAATTATTGAAAATAACTATCCTTTAACTATTGTTGGTAAAAAAGAACCTGCCGATAAAAGACCACCGCTGCTTATCTATAAAACTGACGTGCAAGGCAAAGCTCCGGATCATATGATACTGGCTCATGATGATGTTGTCGTAAAAAATCTGTATATTGCCGGGATTGATGAGTTAGAAAATCATCATAATTTTTATTTAACTACCGATGATAGTTTGAGACTCGTCGTTGATAATTGTGTATTTAATTATTCCGCTAATTGGCAGAGTGTTTTAGGATTCAGATGCACTGGTGGCGATATTTTCATTACCAATAACATGTTCATTAATCTAATGCTGGATACTGGGGCTGAGTGGTCACGACTCTTATTTACTAGGGGATGCAAAATTGATAGTATTATTTTCAGTAACAACACTGTGTTCAATAATGCAGGAGAAGTGCTGGATTGTGAAAACACTATTGCGGAGAAGGGACCGAGTTATATGCTGCTTGAGCATAATACAATTTTGAATACGGGTCTAACTTTTGTTCTAGGTGGCTATGCTCCCAATTTGGTCCGAAGGAATAATGTAGAATATAACACCTTGATTCGTGGGGATGCGATTAAAAGTGCTAATCTCAGTCGTGAAAGTGTGTGGGATTTTGATGATGGTGCGCCATTTGTTTTTTTTCCAATTGATACTCTTTGGACAGAAGTTAGTCCAAGTTTATATGATAGCTTACTTAATTCTGCAGGCGTTCCTTATCGAACAGTAGAGGTGTATAACAACAGCTTCTTCCAGTCACAAGGGATTGTTGATTACCTAAACGCCATGCCTGATGACAGCGCCTTGGTCCCCCAGATGTTAGACGAACGTGGCAGGGGCATGTTCGATGATAATGAGAATTGGCCGGGATTGTATTGGGATGATGAGACCAACTGGTATCTCGATCCTAACTTTACCAATAATCCCACAGATGAATCCGCACTCGTCGAATGGGCAAAGAAATCATATCTCGTTAAAGGCGGCCCCGGTGTGAATTATCTCTGGGTCCCGGGCGATGGTAAATTGGATTTTGTTTGGCCGTTAACCGATTATCTCGATCTCACTTACAGCAATCTCACACTGGTCTCTTCAGAAGGTTTGCATCTGGGCGATTTGTGTCATTGGTATCCGGATGAATATGAACAGTGGGAAGCCTTGAAGACCGGTGTTGATAAACTTGATGGACCGGTACCGACGAATTTCTCTCTTTCCCAGAATTATCCCAATCCGTTCAATTCCACGACCACAATAATTTATTCGTTAAAGAAAGCCGGCGATATCAAACTGACCGTATTTGATGTATTGGGTAAATGCGTCAAGACCCTGGTCAGTGGAAAACAGACCGCTGGTGTTTACAAGGTTGAATGGGACGGGATCAGTGCCATGGGTCAATCCGTGGCCAATGGCATCTATTTCTACAAACTGGAAATTGAAAATCAAAAAACGACTCGTAAAATGATGCTGCTTAAATAGGGAAATTTTCCGGTAGGTTAATGTGAAAAACGTCGGTATTTATACACATCAATCATTCTTAGATTATGCTTATTATGTATAACGGGTTATAATTTAAATTGAAAGGGCATACGAGATGAACAGAAGTCTTAAGATCATATCCATAGTTTCATGCATCATATTCCTGATGA
>CAYTUQ010000078.1:0-9379 GCA_964441235.1 uncultured bacterium
AGGAGAAATATATCAGATTATTTAGATATAGTCCACACTTATTCCAGAAGAGCCATAATTATTAACCAGGATATTACAAACATTCCTCCTGAAGAAATCCAGAATACACGTGTAATGATGACGGTTGTTGATGGGAAAATTAGAAGTTGAGATATAAAAAGAGGTAAAATAAATAAAAGTATATAGCAGATGTAAAGAAACAAAATCAGTGACATTAATTATTTATTTCCGATTTTATATCTGACTACAGCGATTCAAATATCAATTTTAATCAAGTTATCATTGAGTGAAAAACTTACTTGATTGTTAACAAATGCTCATGAAGTAAATGCAGCTCACTATATATTCACAGAAAGTTGGAAGATACCTATACGATTCCAGACACTTATCATGGAAAAGTGGCTATTTTTTGAAAAGGAAAATTTATCTACTATGCAATGGATCTTAAAGAAAATAATTTGATTTTAGAATACCTTAAGATGATTGAAGGCCTTTACTTATTAGCCCTCTTCTATTTCTTCTATAATGGATTTGAGCAATTTCTGAATTTCAGGTGGCTGTCGTCGAATAATACTATCATCTTTTGTAGTCAGATATTTAAATAAAAATTGAAAAGGAATCAGAGAGCTCAGTTCATTTTTAAATTTCGTATTTAATAATTGTTCTAAATAATTGCCTGCAATTCCAGCTTTATTGTTTTTTGCTATTGATTTAAAGAATGAGAAAAAGAAAGGAACAACGGATTTAAAATCTACTACTTTAGGAAGAGAAGCAAGGAGCTCAAAAAATGTTTGATCGGCTTCATCTTTTTCTTTTATTAACAAAGCAATAAATATCACTTGAAGTGCGGTATTGACCATAAGAGGATGATCAAACTTTTCGATCTTCCTAACTAAATTCCACGAATTAAGATAGTTCTCAAAACTCTCCCTGTATATACTTTCATCCGATTTTAGCCTTGCCAACTCAGAAAGCGCATTGCCCCAGTTATAGTAAGCCTCATGGTTATCTTCTTTATACTTCACAGCAAGGGCATATTTCTCAAAACTTGCCCTGAATAAACTCTCATCCGATTTTAGTACTGCCAAATAAGAAAGCGCATTACCCCAGTTGTAGTAAGCCTCATGTTTATCCTCTTTATACTTGACCGCAAGGGCATATTTCTCAAAACTCTCTCTGTATAAACTCTCATCCGATTTCAATTGTGCTAATTCAGAAATCGCAAGACCCCAGTTGTTATAAGCCTCGTGTTTATCTTCTTTATACTTGACCGCAAGGGTATATTTCTCAAAACTCTCCCTGAATAAACTCTCATCCGATTTTAGTACTGCCAAATAAGAAAGCACAAGACCCCAGTTGTAGTAAGAACCACTCTGAAAGTCTTCATTTTCAATTTCATCAGCGAGTTTGGAATTTCTTTTAAAACAATATATAGCTTGTGTGAGTTTTCTTCTCTTAGCTAATTTTATTGCGTGATTATTTAAAATATCAAAATTTTTATAATCTATCTCAATTAAATTTCTGCAAATTTTTTCAACTTCAATTTCAGGTTTGTTTTTATCAATTGCCTCTTCAAGCGATGCCATTAGTTTTTCAGTTTCGACTCTTCCAGATATATCCAGGGCTGTTTTTAGATACTGTAATTCTTTATGCGTGTCTATTTCCTTTTCTAAAACACCCTTTTCAATTTTTAATGCACCGATTTTGGATGTGTAGTTCTTTTTTATTTCTTTGTATGTATAAAACAGCACTATAAATCGAATGAAGATCTCTGCCATTTTTCGATATCGCTCGGAATTCATCTGGTACCAGTATCGATAAATAGTTTCAGAGAGTCGGTAAAGAGTACCTTTACGACCTTTTATTGGTTTCTCAATACGCTTAATAAACCCCCCGGACTGCAATCTTTTTAAATTTGCTGTCACATGGTTTGTCGGCATACGTATTTTTCTTCCCACTTCCGCAGGTGTAAGTAGTTCCGGTCCTTCTGCAAATGCCACTAATACTTTTTCTTCCTGAGCATTTAATTGAGCCGTTCTCGACTGAAAATATGGTGTAAGTTCTTCCAGTAAATCAAAGAAACCATTTTCCAAATCTTCAATAGCTGAGATAGAAGTTTGAATAAGTATATAAAGCATAACCAGCAAACGCGGATTACCACCTGTGATAGTATGTAGTGCCTCAATCCTGTTTGTTTTTATCTTAAACTGATTAACTAAATCATCACGTTCATCCTCTTCGGCATACTTAATTAACAACTCAAGAGATTCGTCAAAACTAAAATCCTCAATCATTTCGATTCTGAACAATTCAAAGAGAGGATGATCCTTATTCTCAATTTGTTTGAAAAATGATTGCGATGTTGCAGTAAGTAAAAACAGGTCTTTATTCATTAATAAATCTCTGAGCCATTTTTCATCAGGAAGTGATTTTGCAATCCTGTTCCCGATAACGCGATTTGCATTTTCAAGAAACACCAGTATTTTCCATTGATTCCTTTTTTTCCAGTCCATCAAGAAGGCTATCATACTATTCAACGCTCTTCTATCGTTAATTTCCTGATGAGTAGACTCGAGAATTTCCTCAAAGTTTTCTATTTCTTTATTATTTTCTTCATTTTTAAATTCTTCAATATAAATTCTTATGACTTTTTCGAAAAAATCTCTCAGTGTGAGAATGCCCGCGGCTTCTTCAGGAATCCATATAGGTTTCCATTTTGCATGTAACTTCGGAGTCATCTTTACTCTGTGGTTTAGTAACGCAATAATATGACTTTTTCCAATACCACGAGGACCGATTAAAAGCCAATGTTGATGGGTTTTCTTTTGCGTTTGCTCCTTTATACTTGCCAGCAAATCCTTCAAAAGATTTTCACGACCTACCGAGGTTTTCTCTAAAAATTCTACTTTCTGTCGTGATGGTGTATAAGGAAAATGACGATTTATCTTTTGTGCTTCCATATTTACTTTCTCTTAGTTTTGATTCTTTTGCCAGTAATCTCTTAGTATGGAATTAGAAAACCTATATCTATTGGTTTTTTTAATTTTTTCAATATAAAAATCGTATTCCAGGTAATTCAATACGATGTTAAAATCCGGTTCCTCAATTCCAGCTGATGAGATATTGTATATTTTCTTCAAATGTACTATCTCCAGCCCGTAATCACCAGCATTTGATAATTCTTTTAAAATTGCTCTCGCTCCAGGTTCACGTTTCCCATAGCGTTTGAAATGTCGTTCAAAAGAATCAAAATATCGTCTGCCTTCAGATCCAATTATATTCTCCCAGTAGGTTTTTTTAAAATCATCAGATGTAAACTTTGGATTTTTTCTATACAGACTGACTACATGGTTCAATACTATCTGAATAAAATAGGGGATTCCTGGCGTATTTATTCTTTCAATTTCCTGAATAATTTCATCATTTAAAAATATCCCTTGTCCAAATAAAATACTTTCGATATACGTATAGACTTCATCAGTATGTAAATAGTCCATTCGTATTTCATTACAGTCGTCAAATATATTTTCGTCGAATCCTTGATCTTTCAAATATGAATAAAGATGAACAGAACCGGTTAAAAGAAATATACAATTATTCTTACATCGGATTCGTTGATCTTTAAACCACTTTAGAAATTTTTTTGTTACATCTTTTCCTTTACTTTCAAGAAGGGAATCTAACATAGAAGGACATTCGTCTAGTAGAAAAAGAAATTTCTCCGATTTTTTCGAAATTTGATTAAAAATCTTATCCCCTTCCTTAATCCATAATACATCGGTAATATCGTCTTGAATTTCTATTTGTTTTTCATTCTTTTTTGCATCGAATAAATCCGGATATTCGGCCTCAACCCACATTTTCGAAATAAATTGCTTGATTGAATATATTGATTCAAGATCAATCATAATAGGTGAAAATCCATGATAACTTGCTTTTTCATATAACTCTCTCATTATACTTGTCTTACCATATCTTCTCGGGCCGCATAATAATACATTTTGACCTTTTTTAATATTTTCCCAGAGTTCATCTTTTTTTTCTTCTCTATTAAAAAAATCTGAACCAGTGACTACAGCTCCCAGACGATTATTTGGAAAAAACGATCCGTTTTTTTCTACAACATTTATCACGCCTGATAAGAACAGGTTTTCTTTAAAATCATCTTTTTTAGTATCGTAAAACGCGGTAACGGGGAGTTTATGAATTGTTTTTCCTTCTGTCTCAGGATATTCATTAATAATTCGAGTAAAATCTGTAACTGCATCAGCTTGAATTTTTGTATTTTGTCTTATTTTTTCTGGAAGATTCAAATTTTTAATTCCATTTATAACCTTTAAGTAAAGATCAGTCGGTTCTTCACCTGAAATATATAAAAATAGAAATTCATTCTTTCCCGTCGAACTATTTTCAATTATAACGAGATGCCCTACATCAATTATTGTATTCATATCTTATTTCTCTTTGTTATATCTTCTTTCAATTTATTAAATACTGTATCTGCAACATAAAGAACTTCGCTCATTGCCGCCATTCGGTTTTTTATAATGTAATAGGAATATCAGTTCCTTCTCCAATCCGCTCATGTTCGTATATCAAATGATGATCCTTTTTATCCCATGCATTTTGAAGCATAGTCATTAGCTGAACCTCGAAGGGAAATGTTGAATTGATATCAGAAAATCTAAATCTATATTGAATAGCACGATGTCCTACTTTCCGAATTGAATAAGGAGTTTCAATATAGTCCTCAGAATCTTCTAATTCGAATTTATCGGACTCCTTTACAAAATCCCTAATCTTTTCATCAAGATCATAGATATCACTTAAATAATTGCATACGATTCGAAAACGCACGATGTCTTCCATAGTAAGTAAAAAATTACTCGGATAATATTCTTTTACTTCTTCTATATCAGCATTTTCTTTATCTTGTTTTCTCCAAATTTCATACTCGAAACATGATTCAAGCATTTTTTCTACTATCCTTTTTGGCTCTTTTACTAATCCATCTTCAGGTTTTCTGATTTCCATATAGAATCGTTTTTCACAATTTTTAAGACGCTCTATATTCCACTCTCTAATTTTTTCACTAAAGATCTTATATGGAATTTGTGCTTTAATTTCCAAGCCTTCACTTGCTATTATTTCACTTATGAATTTTTCGCATTCTTTTCTATTATTAAACCCCCACCCATTTAAGTACTTCTGTTCCTTTACTTTGTCCATATCCGTTCTGTTTATCTAACCTAAAAATAACGCTTTTAATATATTGTGCAAATATCAGTTGTGCAACTACATCGCTGCGTAAATATAATCGATATTTTACTATGTGTCAAGAAATAAATTATAAATGTTAACAACAATGAGACTTAATAAGAAAATATATTATAACCCTGAAAAAGTTCTGAAATCCCATTAAGGAGTCGAGGTTACCCTTTTATCACACCCATCGGTGTAAACCTTGCTACCTTTTTGGTTATTCCGGTATTATGCATTGTATTGACAACTTCCGATACATCTTTATAGGCGTAAGGCATCTCCTCAGCAATTGTTCCCTTCCCTTCAGCCATAACAAATACACCTGATTTTCTTATCTCTGAAAATATATCAATTTGCCGACTGCGTTTTTTCGCCTGTCTGCGCGACATTACACGTCCTGCCCCATGACAGGAACTACCGAAAGTCTCCTGCATTGCCTTTTCTGTCCCAACACACAAATATGACTCTGTCCCCATATCTCCGGGAATTAGAACCGGTTGTCCAATATCTTTGTATTCATCCGGAAGATCAGGACTTCCCGGTCCAAATGCGCGTGTAGCGCCTTTTCTATGAACGCAAACCTTGATTTTCTTTCCTTTATAAGTATGCTCTTCAATTTTTGCAACATTATGCGCTATATCCCAGACCAATTTAAATCCCAATTCAGAAGGTGATACATTTAATGATGACATTAGAGATTTTTCTATTAATGCATAAATAACCTGCCGATTTGCAAAAGCAAAGTTAGCAGCTGAACGCATCGCAGCTAAATAATTTTTCCCCTCTGAAGATGATAGAGGTGCACATGCAAGTTGACGGTCGGGAATCTCAATTCCATACTTCGTTACTGCTCTTAATGTAACTTTTAGAAAATCATCACAAACCTGATAACCGAGTCCTCGTGAACCTGTATGAACAATTACTACTACTCCCCCCTGCTCTATACCAAATATTTTTGCAGCTTCAGGGTAAAAAATCTCCTCAACTTTCGATATCTCAACAAAGTGGTTTCCTGATCCGAGTGTACCCAATTGAGGAGTACCTCGCTGGTAAGCTCGCTGCGAAATCATACCCGGATCAGCACCCTTAAGACATCCTCTCTCTTCAATAAATCTTAAATCTTCCGCAGAACCATATCCATGTTCAACCGACCATCTTGCTCCTATAGACAAAACCTTCTTAATATCACCAATAGATAGTTTCTTTATAGCGCCATGAGAACCTACACCTGTTGGAATCCGATTAAATAGAGACGCCACGATTTTTTTAATCTCAGGTCTTATTTCTTCTGCCCTTAAATTTGTACGTATTAGACGCACTCCACAGTTGATGTCATATCCGACGCCACCCGGAGATATTACTCCGGTTTCTACATCAGTGGCAGCAACACCGCCAATAGGGAATCCATAACCCCAATGAATATCTGGCATCGCAAAAGAATAACCGACGATTCCAGGCAAGTGAGCGACGTTTACAACCTGTTTGAGACTTTCATCATGAAGAATAACCTTCATTAATTTTTCACTGGCAAAAATCCGTCCCGGAACGCGCATGCTACCCGTTTTGGGAATTTCCCACAAATAAGGAGACAGTTTAGTTAAATTTTGATTGTTCATTATTTGTCCCTTATATATCTAAAACAAAACGTGCTTTCCATTCGCCTTTAACACGTTTTACTTTAAGTTGATGATATGTCACGCTTTTAATTTCTCTTTTTAAAAAATGTCTTTCAGGGTTAAATTTCTCACCACATACTTTTGCATAAAGTGCATTTTTAGTGATTTCTTTAATATTGAAAGACTTAAAAAGAAATTCGTCTGCAACTGACAAATACAAAAGTTCACCAAGCCACTCTCTCAATAATAATTCTATATCATCACTCTGAAGTGAAATGTTACGACATTCTTTAATCTGTACATTTTCAAGAGATGTCATTAGATCGAATAATGCAACACCGGAATTCTCAAATAAATTATACAAATCGCTTCCTTTAACCTCTACTCCAAGGTCTGAGGTTTGATCAAAAAGAGTATAAATTTTATTCAGAAGACACGTCTGTGCAGGGTTAAAAAACATTATAATGTTAAATCCTTAATTTGTGATAAAACATAATTTCTGATTTCTTCATTACCGGGAAAAGTTGCAGTGATTTTTCCTTGTTCCATGTAGTTTCTGGTAATTTTCCGATATTCTGATGGCTTCTTACTTTTCTTCAAGCATATCTTTAAGTCGGTAGGATTTTTACCAATAAATATTTCCTTTTGCCCCGACATCTTCCCTCTTTTTGCTTCCGGTTTTCCATCTATTTCAACAATATCCATAGAAAAATCTATAACGGGAGCATTACTAATACTTGTACCAACACCATAGGCATCCGCAAATTCATTAAGCTCTAAAATAGAATCAACATCAAGTCCTCCGGAAACCAGAATTTTCACTTTTTCAAAACCACGAATATCGAGTTCCCAGCGCACTTCCTCTAAAATCTTCCGAAAATCCCCTCTTCGGGACGTGGGCGTATCTAATCGAATACCGTACAATTTACCCTTCAGTGATTCTGCGACATTAAGAGCTTCGAATTTTTCATCGTTAAAAGTATCAATCAAAGATATTCGTGGGACCTTTTTAGAAATAATCTCGTCAAATGCAGCTGTAGCTTCAACGGTATCTCCCATCAGTAATATCAGAGCATGGGGAATCGTTCCGGACGCAGGAATATTCAACACTTCACTTGATAATACCGTAGATATTCCTGAGCAACCACCGATATAAGCATTTCTATCAAGAATAGGCGCTAAAGCAGGATGCATACGACGTGTTCCAAAAGCCAGTACAGATCTCCCCTGAGCGGCATTTGCACATCTGGCTGCATGTGTTGCTACTCCCGATGCCTGACATATAAGACCGAGTATTGACGTTTCGTAAACACCAAAATCAAGATAATCACCAATAACAGACATAACAGGAGTATCTGGAATAAAGACTGTTCCCTCAGGTATAGAATCAACTTTTACAGGTAAGCCCTCTAAAAGTTCCAGAACATCCGACAATCCACTAAAAATAGCCCACGGTATATCACCAGGAAGTGCCCTAACTGCAAATTCAGCGACAACTTTCTTATGAATCCCTTTTAACTCAAGTATAGCCTTTGTTCTCTCAAAATATACATCTGTTACTTTTCCCCTTTTAATCTCTTCTAAAGTAGCGGTTCTTAGCATATTATTCTCCTATTTCCTATGGTTGAATTTATCTCTCAATAAAAGCAAATGCAAGGTATGGATTGTTTTAATATGTCATTTAATTGAAGTTACCCTTAAATTTTGAAATATACACGTGATAGCAATCCCCGTTCTGCTATGAGCTCACTCATAGCAGGTATTATCGTCAGGAGTAAGCTCCTGACTAAACAAATGTGAATTTGTTGAATTGATTTTATATATTTTACCCATTCCATTTTATTATTTCAAATAAGTTGATAGTTTTTAAAAGTTTATTCAGACTATATTTTTAATCTTGGGGTAACTTAAAATTCAAAACTGTACTTGACTTTTACAAAAATAGATGTTATGATTCGTTATGTAAAAAATATTAGCGAGGAGAGGTTAAAATGAAAAGAACAATTCTCTTAATGCTTTTAATCCTTTCTACTTTTTGCTACGCTCAAGAAAGTATGCTGGCAGATATAACAGAATCAGTTGAGACAGACTTCGGTACTTATGTTCCTTATTTAGTTGAAATCGAACCGGATGCTGCCCAGTATGAAATTGAATCCGATTTTAGTAATGTAGTAAATTTTAACGATTTTAATTTTACAGAAGCTCAAAAAGCAAAACTTCTACAAAACCATTTTGTAGTTATTCCAGGTAGAGAATATACAGCATCTGGCTATAAAGAAATCTACGACATTTATAATGAAGCACGGGAAAACGACGTTCCACAGTTTATTACTACTGATGCAGTTTTGCATACCTATCATAAACTTTATGATAAAATTTTAATGACTGCAGAAGAAGATTACTTCATACAGTTCTTGACACAAATGGACAGTTTATTACTTAAAAAGGGTTCCTTCTCGTTTAGAGTGGGTAAATATCATTTAAATGTTTCATATGCGGGA
>CAYTUQ010000079.1:0-9132 GCA_964441235.1 uncultured bacterium
CATCTTAATATGACAAATTCTATTCCCCGTGTCCAGCTTTTTTTGACTGGTTTACTAAATATTTACTATATATTGGAAAGAAATCATATATATCCGATAAATTTGATGTCGATGTCATACACGATTTCCCAAGAACTATTCAAGCTGTGTTAACTAAAATCATTCCTAACCTCAATTACAGAATAATCCTTACCTGGGAACGATTTCCTATTGATTTAGATGCTCATTTAAAATGTCCCAATCCCAATCATGAAGACTTCCATATTTACTGGAACCGAAGAACTTTAATAAAAGGTAAAAAATATTTAGACCGTGATGACAGAAACTCTTATGGACCTGAAACTATAACTATCCGAGGTATTAATCCCGGAGAATATACATACACTGTTCATAATTACAGCGGCAGATATGAGACTTCCGGTGGTGCAATGTCTGAGGGAAATGTTGATGTAAGGGTATATAACGGTGATAGATTGCTTAAAAAATATCATATGCCCAGAGGAAGCCAGGGAAATTACTGGAAAGTATTTGAATTAGATGGTAAAACAGGTGAGGTCATTGATATTAATCAGACTGGTTTTGAATCTGACCCGGATAAATTGTAAAATAAATTCACTCATTTAAGTTACAGCTCTTGTTCTCATAACTGTCTCAAAGAAACTCCGCTGGAGAAATCATGGGCTGATACATTCTGAGAATTAGTAAAAATTATCTTAAAACCTGCACGAATCTTGAAATGATCGTCTTCTTACCGAAATTCTTAAAATATATTTTTAATTTTGCGTTCTTCCCCTCCCCACTAACCTCTAATATCTTGCCAATTCCAAATATTTTATGAGAAACCAGTAAACCAGGTTTCGGTCTTTTTACTTTCTTAACTCCCTCATCTATTTCACTTTCAATAACATCAAACGTCCCTTTTCTCTTTCTTGCTGCTCTTTTTGAAGATATGACACCTTCAAGAAAACGACTACTCTTGATAAGGTTTTCAGGAATTTCGCTAATAAAAATGGATTCTGGAGAAAGTACTGTTTCACCTGCTCTGTTTCTTCTCTGAGCAGTTGAGAGAAAAATCCTTTCCTTTGCTCTTGTCAGCCCGACGTAAAAAAGACGCCTTTCTTCTTCAATTTGTTTCTCATCCTCTTGTTTTCCTAACAAATCACGCTGCAGTGGAAGCAGGCCTTGATTTAATCCACAAATAAATACAACAGGAAATTCCAGTCCTTTTGCACTATGTAATGTCATTAAGGATACAGCATTCTTTTTATCTTCCCAAACATCAATATCAGTGCTAAGTGAAACATTCTCTAAATAACCCTCTAAAGTTGGCTTTTCTGTATTTTTGCAAAAATCTGAAATGTCGTTCAGCAATTCATCAACATTTGCCAATCTCTGTCTTGCCTCTTCTCCTCCGATTTCTTTATAATAGCGACGTATTTCCAGCTCATCTATCATAACCCTGGACCACTCTTCAAATGAGATAGACTTTCTCAATCTCTGAGAATGCTGTATCGATTGATAAAAATTTTTAAGTGCATTAGTAGCCCTGGTACCCAATTCTAAAAAATCAATATGCACTAATGCTTCAAATAGCGATATATTTTTAGATTTTGCAAAATTCTCTAAAACATTTTGCGTTGCTTTTCCAATTCCCCGAGGTGGAAAATTAATTATTCGCATTAAATTAATGTCATCCTTTGGGTTTGAAAAAACGTGGAGATATGCTAAAATGTCTTTAACCTCTTTTCGCTCATAAAACTTAACTCCACCGACAATCGTGTAAATAATGTTATTTCTGCGTAAAATTTCCTCAAGCACTCTTGACTGAGCATTAGTTCTATAAAGAATAGTAAAATCCTTGAAATTCCTTTTTGAATGTAATATTTCATATTTTATTTGAGATGCAATTTGAGCAGCTTCATCATATTCACTATCAGCAGAAATTTTAACTAAAAGATCACCGTCTTTATTATCCGACCATAATTTTTTATCAGCCCTGTTAATATTATTGCTTACCACTGAAGAAGCGGCTTTGAGAATGTTATTGGTAGAACGATAGTTTTGCTCAAGTTTAAAAATTCTACAATTAGGAAATACACTATCGAATTTTAAGATGTTTTCAACATCTGCTCCACGCCAACCATAAATACTCTGATCATCATCACCGACAACACAGACATTTTTATGTTCACTCCCAAGTTTATATATTAGAAGAAACTGAGGACGGTTGGTATCCTGATATTCATCAACAAGAATATATTGAAATCGCTTTCTGTACTTTTGAAGAACCTCAGGAAATTTCTCAAATATCTTAAGTGGTAAAATGAGTAAGTCATCAAAATCTACCGCCTCAGCTTTTTTTAAAGCCTTTTGGTATAATGGATATAGTATCTTTACCTGTTTATCCAACAACACCCACTCTCTTTGCTTAAAATCTTCAGGCTCAATCATCCTATTCTTTAATAAAGAAATCTTTGAAAGAATTGATTTAGGCTTTACCCCCTCTAATATAATTGAAAAACTATCTATAACTTTTTTAAGCAGTGATAATTGATCTTTTTCATCATAAATCGTAAAGTGTCGAGAGTAGTTTAAATGTGAAATTTCACCTCGTAAAATTCTTGCACATATTGAATGAAATGTACCAACGTTAACGGAATAAACCTTTTTCCCTATAAAATTTTCTACTCTGGAACGTAGTTCGTTTGCCGCTTTATTAGTAAAAGTAACTGCAAGTATATTTCCTGGTGCTACTATCTTTTTTTCAATCAGAAAAGCAATTTTATGAGTAAGAACTTTCGTCTTCCCACTACCTGCGCCTGCAAAGATAAGAGAAGGTCTGTCTACAAATTCGACCGCTTCACGCTGTTCAGGATTTAAGCCAGTCAAAGAGTTCAATTGCTCTTCCCTCCACTTAACTCATAAGCGACTTTTCTTCTTATCCTTTGAAGTCTTTGTTTAGCACGTAAGAAATCTCGATAATTACTAGTAAATGTATGACTCCCATCACCATTGGCAACCATATACAGATAATCTGTTTTTGCTGGCCAGACGGCAGCCATTATAGATTTTATTCCCGGATTATTAACGGGTCCTAGCGGTAAGCCCTTGTACCTATATGTATTATAAGGTGAGCGGATGTTAAGGTCTTTGCTTAACAATCTCCGGGGACCATCAGGAATAATATACTGAATAGTTGGATCAGATTCTAAGCGTATACCTTTTTTTAACCTGTTAACATAGACAGAAGCAACTAATGGACGTTCTTCATCAACTATGCATTCACCCTCAACAAGAGAAGCTAAAGTCAAAATCTCATGAAGATTTTTACCGGATTTTTCTATCCCTTCCCGAATAGAATCATTTATCATTTCAATAAAATGGGAGACCATCTTCCTTACAACAACTTCAGCAGAGTCGCTTTTACTAAAATTATAAGTATCAGGAAAAAGATATCCCTCCAGATTTGGGGATTTTATGCCCAGCTGCTCAGCATATTCTTCACTGTTAACTTTTTTCATAAAATCAGTATATGAAAAATCAAGTTCTGAAGAAAGTAATTTAGCAATATCCCTCGACCGATATCCTTCCGGAATTGTAATTCTTAAGGAGCAATTTTTTGAATTGGATAACGCCTTTATTAAACTCCTATAACCTTTAACATTATCCAAATAAAAATGCCCTGCTTTAAGCGATTTTCCTTTCAGCATTAATTTTGTAGCTAATACGAATGTCCTTTTATTGTCAATAATTTTTTGCTTTTCAAGAATATCTGCAATCTTCAAAAGTGACGATCCTTTTGGAATAACTATTTCTTTTGTGCAATTTTCTATTTTTATCGGATGGGATAATAGCAAAATTGTAAAAGAAAAGAGAGAAATCACGATAACACCAATAATAAGTAAATAAGGTAATAATACCTTAATTTGCTTACTGCTAAATATTTCTTGGAAATATCTCTTAAGTGATTGTAGAATTCTTTTCATCTGAAACAAATTATATCCCGAAAAATGCATATGGTTTATCCCTAAAGAAAATAATCATTATTTATTTCATGTGCATTGGATTGAGTTGCTGCATTTTTCGGGACAAGTTGTGAAAACTGTAATATAAATAAAATGATACTGATATCTTCGTAAACTGATAGTTTTTGAGTTTTTGGGGTCATACATAAAATGGAATTGGTATGAATGTTAAAATAAAAATTAATAAAGCAATTAATCCGATTGTTAATTCCCTCCTTGTGAGTGGAGTATAATCATCCAAAATAGGTGGATGTTTTACCCTTATCAGGAAAAAAACAAGCAATGCCCATACTATCCAATTAAACGAAAAAAAACCTAAGGCAATAGTAACAGCCAATGCACCATAGGCTACTTTGGGTGACCATGTCCCTAAAAGTGCATAAGATATATGCCCCCCGTCTAATTGACCAATTGGCAACAGATTTAACATTGTTACTAACATCCCGATCCATGCAGCAAAACCCACCGGATGTAGCAATAACTCCATATTATCAGGTAAACCGGGATAGATTATCAGAGTAGCAATTTTCGTTATCAGAGAATCTCCTAACTGTATTCCTACTTCTCCCGTCTTTTCTACAATATCAGACATCGAAATTCCAATAAAGAGAGCAGGTAATGCTACAATAAATCCAGCAATTGGTCCTGCGGCGCCAATCTCAACCAGCGCCAAACGCTTTCTTATTGGGGATCGCATTTTGATAAATGCCCCAAAGGTTCCAATAAAAGTAGGAGCAGGAATAAAATACGGTAAAGTCGCATCTACTTTATGCTTTCTTGCAAAAGTAAAATGACCTAATTCATGAATTCCAAGTATAAGTATCAATGTTACAGAGAAAGGTACTCCCTTAAAGATCAACAGAGGATTTTTAAGTGGATTCACACCTTCCATGAATGCCCCAGCAAGCAATGTCGTAAAAATGGTCGCAATAAATAAAATGAGGTTTATCCTTGGAATTTTTATTTGCTTTTTTACCGGCTTTATATAGAAAAAATCTTTGCCATTAGAAGATATTTTTCTAATAGATCTGATTTCACCCTTTAGCTCCTTCTCAATCTCCTTCAAGGAATATTCAGGTAAAATATATCCCTCAACTATAAGGTCTTTCCCTTTTTCACCGACTCTAATAATCTGAATCCATTTACTAAGGCGGAATATTAAATTTTGCTTCTTATAATCATCCATTTTCTACTTAATTTGAATAGTGTTAATAGCTTTTTAAAATTACAATTCATTTAAATTGAAACCAAATACTAAAAGCGCTAATGGGTAATGGACTCACTGGTTTCTTTCAATGTCACCCTGAGCTCATCTGGAATGGCGAAGACTATTCAACAGGGTAGGCAGTTTCCAGTTGACAGTATGCAACAGAATTATCCCTTTGACTTTTTTATTCCATTAGTTTAGGTTTTGCCCGCATATTGATAAAAGTCAATTTGCTATTACAATTAGATATTCAAATCTATTTTAACGCAGAAATTGATAGACCAAAAATAACAAGTGATAAATAAAAAAATAACAGAAGTTTTTTCAGATTATTGGTATCGCAAAGGCGGTTATCGGGATTTACTAAGGATTGCAATACCATTAATTTTAAGTACTGGCGCCTGGGCTATCCAACATTTTGTTGATAGAATGTTCCTTACCTGGTACTCGCCGGAAGCAATCGCTGCTGCAATGCCTGCCGGTATGTTAAACTTCACAATCATGAGTTTATTTATTGGAACTGCCAGCTATGTAAACACTTTTGTTGCTCAATATTATGGATCGAAAAATTACAAAAGTGTCGGCTCAGTCGTGTGGCAAGGAATTTACATTGCAGTAATTGGCGGATTAACTCTTTTTCTTTTGATTCCATTAGCCGAACCAATTTTTAGATTTGTTGGACACAAAGGTTTGGTTGTACAATATGAGACGACATATTTCAAATTCCTCTGCTTTGGAGCATTACCAGCTATTGCTTCATCAGCACTGTCTGGCTTCTTCGCAGGTAGAGGCAGAACATTGCCTGTTATGTGGGTAAATATACTGGCAACTATTGTAAATCTTGTTATGGATTATGCGTTAATTTTCGGTAATTTTGGCTTTCCCGAATTAGGAGTTAAAGGTGCAGCTATTGCCACAGTGTTGTCCGCTTGCTTCTCATTTGCTATATACTTTATTCTGATTTTCCGTTCCACATATAATCAGCGATATCATACTTTGCGGAGTTGGAAATTCAACAGCAAAATTTTCTTACGTCTTATTCGATTCGGTTTTCCAAACGGCGTTCAGTTTTTTCTTGATACTGCAGGATTCGCCACCTTTTTACTTTTAATGGGAAGATTAGGTACCAATTCAATTGCCGCAACAAGTATTGCTTTTAATATAAATAATCTTGCTTTTATGCCTATGATAGGTTTGGGAATTGCAGTTTCTGTCCTGGTTGGTCAACATCTCGGAAACAATAGACCGGACCTTGCCGAACGAAGCGCATATTCCGGCTTTCACTTGACTTTTTTCTATATGGCATTTTTAGCCTCTTCATATATACTTATCCCGGGAATTTACTTAAAGCTATTTGCATCACATTCAGACTTGGTAAGTTTTGCCCCCATTCGCGACATTACAATTATACTTCTTCGCTTTGTAGCCATTTACTCGATATTCGATACACTCAATATCATTTTCGCTGCTGCAATAAAAGGAGCAGGAGATACTCACTTTGTTATGGTAATGCTCTTTTTTGTATCTTCTCTTGTACTTGTGATACCAAGTTATCTTGCACTGGTTGTTTTTAAAATGAATATATACGTAGGCTGGGCTATTGCTTCAATTTACATCATGACTTTAGGAGTAGGATTCTTTATTCGATTTAAGGGCGGAAAATGGAAATCAATGCGAGTAATTGAGGGAATTTCACCAACTTTACCCTCTACATTCCCAGAAACGCCAACACCTGATATATAAAAATACATAAACCTACTCCATATTTATCATCTATACCAAATCTAAAAAATAACAGTTTCGGTATGAGATTTCTCCTGCTTGGCGGCAGACAGGCATACCGGATTCATACTTTTCAATTCTTGCATGTTTTTATATCTATTCCTTCTGGTACGAGTGAGCTCGTACCAAAACAGATTAAATTAAATATTTGTTGAGTTTTGTGATTTCGTTAGTTCGTATATGCGGTGTTATCCATATCAAGAATTATTAAAAAAATTGCATAAAAATTGTTGCATAATGTTTCATAACGTATTAAAATAGTAATAAGGCAGAAAGGAGGATTTTATTATGACTACTGCAGTACGAGTCTCTGACAAATTGGTTAGAGAGGCAAGATTGTTTAGCAAAGTGGATAGCAGATCCGTAACAGGTCAGATAGAACATTGGGCAAGAATTGGGAAGTGTATTGAAGAAAACCCTGATTTAACTTATATCTTGATAAAAGAAATTTTAACTGGATTGGAAGAATTAGATCAAGGCATCTCTTCAGAATATGAATTCGATTAGTGGTTTATGAAAATCAAACAATCTCGTTCCTTTGAAAGAAAAGTCAAGAGGCTCAAAAAACAAGAGAAAAAGATATTAGATAAAGAAATCAGAAAAATATTTAACCACCCTACAATCGGACAGGGAAAAAAGGGCGAACTTCGCGGGGTTTTTGTCCACAAGTTTAAAATTAATACTTTACAGTACCTTTTGTCATACCGATTCATTGGTGATGATCTCGAATTGATAATGATTGGTCCTCACGAAAATTACTATAGAAATCTTAAAACGTATATTAAGGGCAGGCAACAGAAGAAGTGATAACAACTTATGGTAGTATTTTTCCTATATCTCTATGATGGAAAAATGGAAATTGATGCCCATAATTAAACAGCCTTCACAGAAATGTGGACTTTTCAAAGAAGCCCCCTTGGAAAAGAATATTTAGTTAACAGTTAAGGTATAAATTCTTTCCTTCCTGGCGGCAGACAGGCATACCGGATTCATACTTTTCAATTCTTTCATGTTTTTATATCTATTCCTTCCGGTACGAGTAAGCTCGCACTAGAACAAATTAAATTAACTATTTGTTGAGTTTTGTGATTTCGTTAACTCGTATAAGCTATGTTAAGCGCAATGGCTCAATGCAAAATGCCTGCCTGTCCTACGGAGGCAGACAGGCAAAATAGAAACGATTTATCGAAACGGCTATTAGAGTTCGCATCAAGTAGCATTAAATTGACAATTAAACTTAAAAGAACTGCTTTGGGACGGTACATAGCAAATCAACTAAAGCGAGCTGCTTCATCTTCCGGAGCAAATTATGAAGAAGCATGTGGAGCAGAAAGTAAAGCCGATTTTATATCCCGACAAGCAGGCTGTTGCAGTATCTTTTTAACTTGTTAATAATTAATATAATATGTATATTTTGGGTGTGTTTTGGTGTTATTTTCAATATGCTTTGATAGGAATTATTTATGGGCTTTATTTTTAATGACCGCAGGCAGCAGAAAATAATTGGTTACTGTCTTTCTGACTTTGTCAGTAAATATGACAAGAGTAGTTTTGTTGTGGATATTGTTATTGCTTATGTGACAATTTGCATAACATCGTGGACACTTTCGAATGAACTTAAGTGATTTTGAAACAATAGCATAACTTTAAATGAGAATTGTTTCAAAATCACAAATTAACATGCAATTAGTAATGGTTTATGTTTATACTTAGCTCATATAGAAAAATCAACTTATGGCCAATAAAAAGTGTCCACGATGTTGTGCTATTCAGCACTTATGTACTAATTTTCGGTAGTTTTGGCTTTCCTGAATTAGGAGTTAAAACCAAATACCTTTTTTAATAAACTAATTCTCATTATCTTAATCAATGATATTTGAAAAATAATCTTAAATCCGATTAATAAAAATTCTCCATTAGAGAAGGCAAGTAATTTGGATAGACAGAATAACTTCCAATTGACCTTTCATAAATCATATTTAGAATTAAGACAGTATTGTGTTACTAAGGAGAGCGTTTAATAGGTTACATCACCTTGAATATCGAACAAGGAATTCTGAATGTTGATTAATCGGAATAAACCACTACCTCTGGTAGTGGTATCATAAAAGGTTTTAC
>CAYTUQ010000080.1:0-9039 GCA_964441235.1 uncultured bacterium
TAATTCTTGATTGAATATTGTTTATAGTTTTCTTCCTCAGTAATTTCAGATAATTCCAGCATTGCCATGTTTAATACCCCATTCCAGTATTTCCACTCAACGTAGGGGCTTTCAATCTTAAACTCTTTATCTTTTGGCAGGTTCTCGGAACCAGTATAAGATTTACCGTTTTCTGTATTGATAACAGTATAAGTGGTATTGTTTAAAATGTTATTAGCAACTAATTGAATTATCTCATTATCTGAAGTAATCGTTTGACTATTCAGATTTACTCCCAGATTAATTAGCGTTAAAATGATTATTAATCTTTTCATATTTTTCCCTTTTGTTATAAGTTTTAAAATTCTTTAAGAAAAAGGTTCTAAAATAATCTTCTTTCTAATACTCTTCATAATTCTTTTTCCCAATTGTCCGCAAACGCAACCGCACTCGTTTGCAATTTAAATCTCTAAAATCAACTTGTCAAGATAAATTTTCTATTTCCTTTCTATTTTTGTGCTAAATAACGAAAATATTTATAGTAATGAGTTTATACATATTGCGCCGAGCTGTCGAATACTTAAAACCGTAACGCTTTTTTCGCCAAATACATTTTCCATCAGCCTGATATAATCTTCTCTCTTGTCATCAGGCATAAACACCAAAATCGTCCCGGCAAACCCGCCACCATGCACCCTGCAGGCACCCTTTCTTCCTGAATTCTTTAAATAATTTTCCGTCAGTGCAAGTGCTAAATTAATGCCTTGCCCAGAAGGATTTTTTGTCGTGAAGCAATTTTGTAACCACTTGCATGAAGAATTACCTGAGTCATTTACTAGATCCAAAAAAGAATTGAAATCATCTTTTTCCAAAGACTCAAGCTCTTCTACAACCCTTTGATTATCTCCTAAAAAATGTATAGCACGTAATATGGCTCTATCACCAATTTCCGGTCTTATTTCATTCATTTTATTTAATAAATTGTCATAAGAAATCTCTCGACATACTTCCTTACCGAGCTCTTTTGCTACAGACTTCATCTCCAGGGGAATTGATGCATAATCTTCAGTTAAATCCGCATGATTTCCCCCTGTATCGACAACTAAAAGGCTATAATTTTTCTCACTTAAATCAAAATTTATTTTTTTAACTATTGGATTTTTAGGATCAATAAAATCAATTGATATAATACCCCCAACTGCAATTGCCATTTGATCCATTAATCCGCAGGGCTTACCAAAATAATTATTTTCAGAAAATTGTCCAATTATCGCTATCTCCTCATCACTAATTTTAGATTCATTGAAAAGTACGTTCAATATTGTTCCAATTAATACTTCAATAGAAGCTGAAGAACTCAATCCTGATCCTACTCCCACATTGCTTGAAATATAGGCATTAAAACCTCCTATATTATATCCCAAGCTATCAAATCGTGCTGCTATCCCACGGATAAGAGCTGTTGTTGTTCCTTTTTCTTCATCTTCCGGAGATAGATTATTTAACATAACTTCAAATTTTTTCGGATACCCCTCTGAATATAAAACGATTTTTTTCTCTTCCATCTTACAAACGGCAGCAACAGAATCTAAATTTATACTAGCTGTTAATACTCTACCTCTATTATGATCTGTATGGTTTCCGCCGATTTCTGTTCTTCCAGGAGCACTGAATAAATAATCCGGTTCAGTAAAAAAATGTTCTTCATGCTCAGAAATAATCTTTCTATACCTCAAAATTTGCTCATGAAATATTTTATCACTTTTACCATATAACTTAGAAAACAAACTTTCCATTTTATCACTATTTAATATTTTCTTAAATTTCATTTAGTCCTTAGCTTATTTCTAAAAATTTATACTCTTTTACTATATCCCTAAAAAAAGCGCTTTTCAGATAAATTCTTTAATCTCTCAACAGCAGTTTCCGCAGTTATATCCCTCTGTGGTTCAGATAACATTTCATAACCTACCATGAACTTTTTTACAGTACTAGAGCGAAGCAGCGGAGGATAATAATGTGCATGCAATTGCCAATGCGAATAATCTCTTTCATCATTTGGCGCTCCATGCCAACCCATTGTATAAGGAAATGACGTTTTAAATAAATTATCATATTTCGCTAATAATATCTTAATTACCTTTGCAAGGTTTATTCTTTCTTTGATATTTAAATCAGGTAAATGAAGGACATGACGTCGCGGTAATAATAGTGTTTCAAAAGGCCAAACTGCCCAAAAAGGAACGACAACAACCCAGTCTTCATTTTCAGCAACGATGCGCTCTTTCTTTTCTATTTCAAAAGTCAAGTAATCTACGAGTAATACCGAATCATTTTTTTGTAAATAGTTTAATTGGTTATTATTTTCTTTAAAAGCTTCATTTGGTAAAGAAGAACAAGCCCATATCTGACAATGGGGATGAGAATTTGAACATCCCATTATCTCACCTTTATTTTCAAATATCTGTACCCAACGATATTTTTCCCCTAATTCAGTAGTTTGTTTCACCCAAACATCAACTACTTCCTTAATTCCATCAATCGGCATTTCTGCTAATGTTAAATCATGACGAGGTGAAAAACATATAACCCTACATGTGCCCTTTAAACTTTCATACTGCATCAAAGGATTAGAATAATCTGAAATACTTGGTAAATCAGGTAATAATGCTGCAAAATCATTTGTAAATACATAAGTGGATTTGTAATCAGGATTTCTCTCTCCATTTGCTCGTAGATTGCCAGGACATAGATAACATTCTGGGTCATATTTTGGTTTAGATACTCCAGGTATAGATTCAACTTTACCTTTCCAGGGACGATTGCTCCGATGTGGTGATACTAAAACCCATTCATCGATAAGTGGGTTATAACGCCTATGTGAATAATTAGAATAACCCAAATTCATATCAGGTTTACTTATAAACTCTTGCAATCCATCCTCCTCCTGGTGCAAGTTTTATATCTATTTTGCTATCCCTGGATGCCATCTTTGTAATCTTTTTATAATCACTGGCATATCTGTTAGCATTTATGCCGTCCTGGTATATTTCTATGGTATATTCTCCATCATCAAGAAAGGATAAATCTATTTGAAATTCCCGGGAAGTCCCATCAGTCATCGCACCAATATACCATTCATTTCCACTTTTTCTTGCAATAATGACATAATCACTAACTTTCGCACCAAGCACTCTTGTTTCATCCCACG
Source organism: uncultured bacterium (assembly GCA_964441235.1). Taxonomy (GTDB): domain Bacteria; phylum Fidelibacterota; class UBA2242; order UBA2242; family UBA2242; genus BS750m-G69. The sequence goes on from CAYTUQ010000080.1 coordinate 3,191, forward strand.
TTGTTGGGACTTTCGATAAAAAAGATACTATCTCCGGTTCTCTCATATAGTTTGACGGTGAATCTGCAAGCATTTGGAGTGGGCTTTCATAAATTATATACATTGCCAGCTGATGAAGGCGAGTACCTTGACTCATAGGTCTTTCGAATATAATTCTGAAATTGTCTTTCTGAGCATTATTCATAGCACCTGGAGTATAATCCATAGGCCCAGCGAACATTCTAATAAAAGGAATTGTTAAATCATGCTCAGGATCACAATCTTCACTCCATTTATTCCATTCTAATCCCAACACACCTTCTCTGGTAAGCAAATTTGGATAGGTACGACGTAAACCAGCTGGTTTATATGCCCCATGGAAATCAACCAACAGATGTTTTTTTGCTGCCTCTTTTACTATTTTATGATAATAGTTTACCATTTTTTGATCATCTCTCTGCATAAAATCCACCTTTATGCCTTTAATTCCCCATTCTTCAAATTTATCAAGTGCCTGTTCCAGCTGCTTATCAAGAGTAAGCCATACACACCAGAGTATTATCCCTACATTCTTTTCTCTAGAATATGGTAGCAATTCCTGCATATTCAGATGAGGATTCACTTTGAGTAAATCTTGCGGATCTGACCATCCCTCATCCATTATGATATATTCAATATTATTGGTTGTAGCAAAATCGATATAATACTTATATGTTTTTGTATTTATCCCAGATTTAAAATCCACCCCATACACATTATTTGCATTCCACCAGTCCCATGCTACTTTCCCTGGTCTAATCCATGATACATCTTGCATCTTTAGTGGTTTTGCCAACTTATAAACCAGATTACTTTCAATTAGATCACCGTCTTCTTCAGTAATACCAATAACGCGCCAGGGAAAACTCCTTTTTCCACTAGTTAATGCTATATAATCTGCACGTTCAGTAACCACCATTGTTCGATCATCTTTTTGCTCTTCTTCTATCGGATATGCAGGAAAAATTCCATTAAGTGAAAAAGTATCATCATCCGATCCCCTTAGATACAAACCAGGATAATCCTCAAGGTCAGCCTCTGAAATTATGACTTTAAGTCCATCTTCTATTTCTACTAAAACTGGCAATGAAGCCATATTTTTACCTTTAATCTCATTCAAATTCAAACGCTTGTAAACTCGCTCCGAGTGAGTAATAAAACTCTCCTCTTCAGGGAAATACACAAGGTGATCCTCTGGAAAGTCAAATGTAACTTCTTCATGGTAGACCTTTATTTCCCTATCTAAATCTGTAATAAATCGATAAGCTATACCATCATCATAAGCTCTAAATGCAAGCCTATAGTTTCCTTCAAATTCTAAAATTACCTCATTGTAATAATCTAAAATTACTTTTCGCTTTTGACTAACTATCGGGAATATTGTATTACTTACACTTTTCCTCTCAACATCTTTTACCTCAGGGTTTTTACCAAAAATTTCTCCATCATTTATTTTCATCGAAATCGAAGAAGCTGAAATTATCCCCTGAGAATTGTGAAAAATAGAATAATATATCCCACTGGTTACCTCAATTTTAATCCTGTTCATTTTATTAGGAGAGAAAACATCATATGTCTTCCCTAAAAGATCACTATTTTTTGAAAAGTAGAAAAAAATAAACAACATAAAAATTAAGTAAGTGGATTTAATGTTTAACATTTACGCCTCCACTCTTCTGCACTTTTTTCCAAATACAACTTATTTCCTCCTTGCATTTCAGTATATTTCTTGTTCACCAATAGATTCGAAAAACCCTTTATTGCATTTTTAATTGCACTGCTATTTATAGTATTATACATAAAATTCCGTTGCTCCGATGTGGTGATACTAAAGCCCATTTATCGGTAAGCGGGTTATATCTACGATGAGGATAGCCAATATTTTCCAATTTCAATTTTTACTAACCTTATAATTTTCATATTTATACTATATTCCAAGCATTTAATAATAGTTCACATTTCTCACTTAATTTACAATGTAAATATTTTCTCTCCACTGTCACCCTGACCCTTCGACAGGGCTCAGGGTAACATATTAAGTTTCCAAATTTAAATTTAATCATAAGACATTAAAATTTCGATAGTTACAAAGTGAGAAATATTCATATTTATATTTTACCAAAAGATAATATATAGTAATACAACCACTGCTATCACAACTACACCTAATCGCTTCACAGCTGGTGTAGATTGCATACTAAAATCCTTCCTTTCGGGCATGGTAACCGGTTTATCCAGTGGTTTTACCAAAGTAATAACTGACATGACAATTACAATAATTATAAAAGTAATCGCCATTCTGTTTAGAAAAGCAATTTGAACGATCTGGACTTTTTCAAAAACTGGCAGTGAGCCGCAAAAAATTAGTAAAAGACCATATATTATTGGATTTAGTATTAAAGCACTTACTCCAGCGGCTTTTGGTGCACGTTTAAATATTAAGCCAAACGCAAATGCAGCTAAAATACCTGGTGAAATAAAGCCCTGAAATTCCTGCAAATAAGTAAAAATTCCTTTTAAAGCAGGATTTGCTAAAATCGGAGCAATCAAGCATCCGATGACTAAAAAAACGAAAGTTGAAATTCTCCCGGTTGTAACAATTTTCTTCTGAGAAATATCTTTATTAATCATTCGTTTAAATATATCCATTGTGAAAATTGTGGAAGCTGAATTCAGCATTGAAGCCAGTGAGCTAATTACTGCACCACCTATTGCGGCAAAGATGAAGCCCCTGAATCCACCTGGAATAATATTCCTTATAATAAGGGGAAAAGCTGCATCTGTACCTCCAGGACCGGTCATCTGTCCCTTAAATAATTGCCAAGCCATAATGCCCGGAAAAACAATTATAAATGGAGTCATTAGTTTCAGGAAAGAGGCAAAAATAACTCCTAATTGACCTTCCTTAAGACTCTTAGCTGCTAAAGTTCTCTGAGTTATAAATTGATTAACACTCCAATAATAAAAATTTGGCAGCCAGAGTCCAAAGACTAATGCTGTCCATGGTAATACGGGGTGATCAGCTGGAAGAATCATATGTAGTTTATCCTGATTTACTTCAAAAAAATTCCCAACACCTCCAACTTTAGCAAATCCAATTATTAAAGTAATTACTCCACCTAATATTAAACTGGAACCAAAGAAAAGGTCTGCCCAGGCGATACCTTTAAGTCCACCCCAAATAGTATATATAGCAGCAATAATTCCAACAAGCCATACAGCTTTAGTTAAAGTTACTTCTATACCAAAAGGTCTTGTACCACTAAAAAGAGTAGTAATCGTCAGACCACCTGTATATACAACAGATGCAATAAGCACAAAAACATAAATTAAGATAGTGTAAAATGCCATTAAATTTCTTGCTACCGGTGAATATCGATATTCCAGAAACTCGGGAAAAGTATATATTCCTGCTCTAAGAAAATGAGGTAAAAGAAAAATTGCTACTATAACCATCGTAACCGCTGCCATCCATTCGTAAGATGCAATCGCCAGTCCTGCAGAACCAGCACCCTGTCCCGACATCCCTACGAATTGTTCTGTAGAAATATTAGCAGCTATCATAGATAGACCAATCAATGGCCAGATTAATCCTCGACTTGCAAGGAAATAATCCTCTCCAGTTCTTTCTCTGCGACTTTTGTACATGCTAAAAGCCACAACAATTAGAAAAAAAATCAAGAAAATTAAACCGTCATACCAACTAAATACTATCTGCTCCATCTCTCACTTGCCCTTTCTATTTTTAACACTTGTTGATTACTAACACTAAATAAGTATCAAGTAGAATCACGAACTATCAATTTTGTTTGTAATACTTCTTTTCGAGGAATAAATTCCTCTGGTTTACTATTTATCTGCTCTAACAAAAGCTCTGCAGCTCTTTTACCTACATCATAGGCAGGTTGTTCAACTGTTGTTAAGGAAGGTTCAATTAAATAAGAAATAGGGTTATTAGAGAAACCTAACAGCGCTATATCTTCGGGTATTTTCAAACCATGTGCTTTGATTTTCTCAAACGCTCCGATCGCAACAGGATCATTAACTGCAAAAAGAGCATCTGGAAGATGATCTAATTGTAATAACTTCTGGAAACCTATAATTCCATCACCTTCATTAAGACCACCATAAACAACAAGATTCTCATCGAATGGAATTTTATGCTTTTTAAGTGCAGATAAATAGCCGTTAAAGCGGCATTGACTAATTGATAAATGTTTCGGCCCTGCTAAATGAGCAATCCTTTTGTAACCGGATTCAATCAAATGTTCAACTGCGTTGAAGGCACCGTCAAAATCATCTACCACGACTTTACTTGCTTCGATATCCTCACATACACGATCAAAAAAGACAAACGGAATTCCCTGGCGTTCCAGAAGTTTAAAGTGATCACTATTTTCAGTTGTTTGAGAAATTGAGATGAGTAAACCAGCTACACGATTAGAGATTAAAGCACGAACATTCACACGCTCTCTATTATAGCTTTCATTAGACTGAGATACAATGATTGCATAGCCAGCTCTATAAGCTACTTCTTCAATTCCACTTATTGCAGCTGAGAAAAAATTGTGTTTGATTTCAGGCACAATAACACCAATAAGATTTGTCCTTCTTTTTTGTAAACTTTGTGCAATAATATTAGGATGGTAATTCAATCTTTTTGCTAAAGTATTAACCGCTTTCTTTGTTTTTGGACTAATATCAGGATGATCTCTTAATGCTCTTGAAACTGTGGACGGTGAAATATTCAGCTTTTTAGCAATATCTTTTATAGTTATTTGACTTTTTCTCATTTCAAATTCTCCAGCATTTAAAATAGTAAGTAGCAACAAAATCGAAAACGTTTGCAATTTTATGCAATTTTTTTATTGTTGTCAAGTAGAATTATTTTTAATCAGCAAACATGTATAGATTTCGACCACTATATTAAGACTTGTATATTTATTCGACAAGTTTGGTCTAGATAAATGATAATTAATCCAGAAGAACCTAAAGTTACAGAAATAACGGACAATAGTTTTCTCTTTCCATTATACTATAAATTTTACTATCAAAGATTTTGTATAAGTTGTTGTAAACATTAATTTATCATTCAATTTTTAGTAACTGTTCACACACTATTTTAACTATTAGTACTACGTTTATTTTCCTATAAATTTCTCCCAAAGGGATGCCTTTGGCATAATTACTCTAATTAACCTAATTGTTCTAATAAATTCTCAAGTTCCCTGCCTGCGGCGGGCAGGCAATTTCTAATGTCAAAATTTTTAGGTTAGGTAGAATATTAAATTATTTCAAACTTTTAACATGATACACATGATAATCTGGATATATAATAAATACAATAAAAATATCTTGTTAATCATGTTTACCCCGTGTGATAGCTCGTTTACCCCGTGTAATATTTTTCCATTTTTTATTAGCCATTATCCTTGCATTGGTTATTACACGGGGTGAATTCCGTAAAAAAATGGAAATTCCTATACTATCAAGTTACCTTTCTATATATAGAGTTAAAAATTAAATTCAATTCTTTTGTTTCTTTCCATAATTGTTGAGCTTCTGATTTTAATTCAGGAACAGCTACAGCAATCATTCTTATAAAATGCTTTGTCTCACGAGATTCTTTTTTAACTATTCCTATTTTGTGTCTATGCCAAAGGCATCCCTTTGGGAAAATCTTTTTTACTCTCTGCATCATCTGCTTCGTCCCGATTTATCAGCAATTTTTTTAGCCCCATATATTTGACTAATATTGTTCAGGATAGAGTAAAAATATCGTATATAGGTCTAATATATTATGGCGTTACTAATTTGTATATTATATCTGA
>CAYTUQ010000081.1:0-9033 GCA_964441235.1 uncultured bacterium
AAGGAGAAATATATCAGATTATTTAGATATAGTCCACACTTATTCCAGAAGAGCCTCAATTTTAAATACCATATTTCTTAGTATTTCCCTTGCTTATAAATTGAAACTAAAAGAGGGTACCCAGAATACCAGAGTATCCCCTTCTTAATTAAACCTGAAAGTCAGTTTAAATAACTTTATAAACTAACAATCCGACCATTAGAATTAGAGAAACTATAATTAATGCTACACCGATGTTTCCTTTTTTTATTTCTTCCCATTCATCGATGCTGGTCGATAGCCAGTCAAAAACCTTAATAGCAAGACCAACACCAAAAGAAAAACCGATAGCAGCAACAATAGCCCAACCAATTCCTCTTAAATACATCATGAAAGTATAACCCCAAGAAAAAGGTTCCATGAATTCCTCCTTAATTATTGTAATTAGATTTATCTAAAATTAACATTTCTTATAAATTTGTGCGGTGGAAGCTCATTATTAATGTACTTCATAATGTCTGATTTCGTTGCTGATGCGAATACCTTTTCCATACCCTTATATTTTATACTCACAACTAAAGTAACTTTTTCAACCTGCAAATTACACTTTAACATTGCTTTTCCGGCAGAATAAAATCCTACAAGAATAATTTTATCGAAATTACCTCTTGTACCTAAAATAGGCAATATAAATTCTTTTGAGCCCTCGACCATTTCCCTTAGTTCCATATTACTATAATTGACATCTACCCCATAATTACGGCAAATTTGCTGAACAGTGGAGAAAAACTGATAATTCCCAAGAGCAATAGAGGAAAAAATTAAGATAAAAAATAGTAAATCAAGTAAAATTGAAATTCTTTTAGTGTTTCTCAAAACCATTCCTCCATAGTATTTCAATCATTAAATTTTCCTGTAAATATTAGACATTTAAAAATTCTTTGTCAAATATTTTCTGATCTGCAATCTATTCCCATTTAGAAATCATTCATTCCATAATTATAAAAGTTAAATAGCATTGGGTATAACCATATTAAGATATGGATTCCAATTCCTGTAATTTTTCTATTGCACCCTTCGCTGGTTTATATTCGTGGTCTGCATCTTCCCAAATATTCACTGCTGTACTTAAATGGTATTGTGCTTTTTCTCTATCTCCTGTATTAATATACACTTGAGCAATTTCATAATGTGCTTTAGGAGAAAATGGAAAGATTTTCAATACAGTTTGTAGCAATTTCTTTGCCTTTGAGTAATTACCGATTTCCCTATAACATCTACCGATATCTATAAGAATCTTCACGTCGGTGGGTTTATACTCCAGCTCACTATTATAATTAAGGATAGCTTTAATGTAATCGCCTTTCCATTCATTGATTCTACCCTCAGCATGATAGATTATTTTTCTTTTCGATTCTTCTCCAAAAATCCTGATCATTTCCTCTACACTCTCAATTGATTTTTCGGCATTTTCAATATCTTTTAATTCAAGGTATAAGTCTAAGTAGCCGAGGGCAGAAGTTTTTGACCATGGAGGAGACATGCTTGACTCGATTATATTAAGTTTATTAAAAGCCTCATTCGTATCACCAACCATAATATAGTTGCTTAACGACATTTCAGATATTTGGTTAATCAATAGGTCTATAGGATTTAGGAACTTTTTTTGTTCAGAAAACTTTTTATTCATGTTTTCTATTGATTTACGAATCTGCCCTCTTTCTTTATAGAAAATTTCTAAAGCCCAATATACAAAGGACCTCTCCTGAGGAGTTTTAGCAATAATCAATGCCTCATTATATTGATCAAGAGCTCTGTCATAATTTCCCAATTCAGTGTCAATATCTCCTAATCTTAAAAAGATAGATACATCAGAAGGCTCAATAACTTGTGCATCTAAAAAGTAATCCTTTGCCTGTGAATAGTTTCCCATTGTAAAATATAACTCACCTAAAGCAGAAAAAGATTTATAATCATTTGGATATAGTTTTTTATGCTGTTTATAATACTTCAGTGCTTCTTTGAACTCACCTTTCATTAAATAAATATTGCCAATATACCTGAGATAGTAATGTCTTTCAGGATCAATCTGATAAATACAATTATATTCGGAAATGGCTTTGTCAAGTTGGTTTTTCTTTAAATACTCATCAGCCAGACGAAAATGCCCACGAACATCCCTTGGATATAACTTTACCCACATTTTCAAAATCGTAAAACGTTTCTCGGGGTTTTCAGTAACGAGATAATATTCTTCCTTTATTCTGAACTGTAAATTTTCCGGCAATTTATAGATATATTGAATAGTAGACTGAATCGCTTCTAACGCTTTTTGCGGCTGATTAGTATTAATATAAGAAGAATAAAGTTCCCAATATGACATAGTAAAAGTAGGATCTTCTTTCACGGCCTTTTCAAAACAGTCAGTTGAATTTTTATAATCGTTATGCAAATTAGCAAAGTTGGAGCCCTTTATGAATTCTTTGCATGCCGGCATGGAGTTTGTGAGAATCTCACTAACCGGCAAATCAGCAACCTCATTAATATGCCAAATAGGTACATTTAGATCGTGCTTTAGTTTTAAATTTATTTCATCGATTAAGGAAAATAAATTTTTCCCCTTTAGAATATGCTCTGATATTAGTTTACCACGTTTAGTTTCATAAAGGTAAGTATTGACAACAAATGTATCATTTACGGTCGAGAAAGAGCCTCCTAAAAAATATTCCCTTTGAATATCCTTTGCAATTTTTTTCTCAAGAGACATTGGTGTTCTGAGCTTATTTTCAAACCCGGCTTGTAAAATTTTTTGATATATCAAATCATCATAAGCAGAATAAATCGAAAAAAACGGGTCCTGGTCCAAATCAAGATGACACCCTGTCATAATAGCATATTGAAGCCAATCAAGTTCTTTATCACCTGTTTTATTCTCAAAGAAAAATATTGCTAACCTCTTTCTGAATTCACTTTTTGGAATTTCACGCTCACTCTTTTGTCCTATTTCATCTTCAACTACTATTGAAGTAGTCGTCGACCCTAATTCCTTCCCGGAAAATAAAATAAAAAGGAGAATAGCAGAAAAAACCATGTTAATTGGTATTCCTATCTTTTCAGTTTTAGTCCATTGGTCTCGCCCCGGCTTGCCATGGAAAAATGCTAACATTCCAGCGGTAGGCATTAACGATATAAGAGTAACAAAACTGAAATCTAACAAAGAAGGAGATAACATATAACGGTCAACAATCCAGCCGAGAAATTCAAGAATAGTCCAACAAATGCCAAGATAAATAAAAATTATCTGAGGGAACCGCCTCTCAAAAAGGTTTTTAACAAATGGAACTTTTTTTGTTTTATCTAAATTAGATGACATCACAAAATCCTATACCCTATTGGGACGACATAATCGAAAAATAGGTTGTCAAAAAAAATTTTTCCGCTGATAGCCTTCCTTCCCATTCCTACTATTTTTCGTTATCCAAAATTCCATACTTCTAAATTTACAAATATCCTCAATTATCGCAAGATTCCCAAACATTCACCCCTTTCTTCCATACCTGCCGAATAGATTGAAAGGCTAAGTAATAAGGAATTCCCTGATACCGATTAAACTTCCAGATAACAAAATCAGCCTGTTTCCCTTTTTCGAGACTTCCAACAATTTTCTCCATTCGCAGAGATTTTGCCGCATTAATTGTTGCCGCCTGAAGTGCCTCCATTGGAGTTAATTTTAGTTTCAAACAGGCAAGTGTTATTACAAATGGCATAGATTGTGTCATTGAGCTGCCGGGATTAAAATCCGTTGCAACTGCCACAGGCAAACCGGCATCCCACATTTTTCTACCGGGTGCATATTTGTCAGAGCCGAGGAAAAAAGTCGTAGCTGGTAAAAGAACAGGGACAACATTTCCCTCTTTCAAAGCTGAAATACCTTCATCGCTTATTGCTACTAGATGATCAGCAGAAAATGCACCAAGTTTGGCTGCGAGTTGAGCACCTCCAATCGGCTTGAATTCTCCTGCATGTAGGCGAAGACCTAAACCTAAAAATTTTGCAGCCTCCAGAACCCTTCTCGATTCGTCAACAGAAAAAACGCCTTCTTCACAGAACACATCACAGTAATCGGCAAGACCTTCTCGGACAACTTGAGGAATCATCTCATTTATCAGAATCTCAATATATTTTTCATGATCATCACGGTATTCATCCGGATATTCATGTGCCCCGAGAAAAGTAGTTTTGATATCAAGAGGATGGTTCTGAGCAAGTTCCTTAAGTAATAGTAGTGAATTTAGTTCACTTTCTTTAGACAGCCCATAGCCACTTTTAGCTTCGATTGTTGTTGTACCGTATTGTAAAAATCCGTCTAAACGTTTTTTCACTTTTATTTTCAATTCTTCGAGGTTTGCAGACCTCAAACTCCGAACACTTGATCGGATCCCACCTCCTGATTCTGCAATTTCCATATAACTTTTGCCCATCACACGCATTTCATATTCCAACTCACGTGTCTCGTTAAAAACAGGATGTGTATGAGGGTCTACAAATCCTGGAGTAACTAATTTGCCATCAGCATCTACTTTTTCAAATTCCGGGGAGTCTATGTTTTTTCCTATTTTTTTAACAACTCCATTCTTTATTATCATCTCTACGTCATGGTAAACAACCATATTATTTTTATCGAAAGTAACAAGCTCTCCGATATTTGTAACTATAAAACTTTCGATCATATCTTTATATCCTCATTATTTTATTGCTGAAAGATAATTAATGCACAAACGGTATACAAGCGTTTCAGGATTAGCATTTTAAGAATTTGGATTTGCTCTGAGTAATATTTTTAGAAATCCTGCTTGAAATTTGCATTTTTATTTGTTATAATTGATATAGTAAATAAATGAGGAAAAAAATGCAAACAGTTAAAGATTTATCCATAAAGACAATTAAAAAACTTCCTAATTCCTGTTCTCTTGACGATATAATGGAAACACTCTGGATCCAAAAAAAATTTTTAACAGGGCAAGAGCAAATACATTCAGGAAAAGGTATATCCCACGATGAAGCTAAAAAACGATTGAAAAGATGGTTAAAATAGTATGATCTCCTCAAAGTCTTGATGATCTTGAAGGTATTGCAGAATATATTGCAAAAGACTCTACGTTTTACGCAAGCTCTTTCGTCGGGAAAATCGTTGACGCTGTTCAAAAAATCGCATCTTTTCCTAAAATAGGTAGAAAAGTACCAGAAGCAAACGACAATAGAGTTCGTGAAATATTATACAAACAGTACAGAATTATTTATCAGCACTTAGAAGACAGTGTCGAAATACTAACTATATTTCATTCAAATTGCCTATTTGATATATAATTAAAAGTCTTATGTAAATTATGGTGAATTTTATAACGAGCAGTTTACTTACTTTTAAATCTATTTTTACCTAAGGAATTCAAAATCAAGAAATTAATTTTTTTTCCCTATTTTAAATAGTATTTTCCCAACTTTTTAATTTCTATATAACTTTACAGATGGTTTTTTTATAGGATTAGGAAAATTATTACAAAAGGTTAGAAATCCTACTTGAGATTTTTCATTTTTTTGATTAAGCTAAATTAGTTATGTTTGTTACGTTTTAAATCAAAAACACCTAATTAAAAACCATTGAAAACATGGAGAAAATTATGAACAACTTCAATATTTCAAATGCAATGACTATTAAACTTCCGTCAGAATTGCCGCCCAAAAAGGAATTTATGCAAGGTATCCGCTCTGCACCGGATCGCGGATTAAATCTGACAAAGAAGGAAATTATTACAGCGCTGAAAAATGCACTCCGGTATATTCCCGAAGAACTACACGAAACTTTAGCACCGGAATTTTTAGAAGAACTCAGAACCAGAGGCAGAATTTACGGCTACCGATATCGTCCCGAAGGACAGATCAAAGGAAAACCGATTGATGAATACAAGGGTATATTGGAAGCAAGAGCACTTCAAGCGAATATTGACAACAATCTCGATTTTGATGTTGCACTGTATCCCTACGAATTGGTGACTTACGGCGAAACAGGTCAGGTCTGTCAGAACTGGATGCAGTATCAATTAATTAAAAAATATCTGGAAGTTATGAAAAAAAACCAGACGCTTGTTGTTAGTTCCGGTCACCCTGTTGGACTTTTTCAATCAAGCGAAATGGCACCAAGGGTAATTTCTACAAATGCCCAAATTGTCGGAGAATGGAATAACCCCGAAAACTTCAAAAAAATGGCAGCTATGGGAGTTTCCAACTATGGACAGATGACTGCCGGCGGATGGATGTACATTGGTCCCCAGGGAATCGTTCATGGAACATACATAACACTTTTAAATGCCGGTCGTAAATATCTCGGAATTCCTGAAGATAAAGATTTAAAAGGCATATTTTTCGTTACTTCCGGTCTTGGTGGAATGAGTGGTGCTCAGGCAAAAGCGGTGGAAATTGCTGGTGGAATCGGCATTATTGCAGAAGTGGATTACAGCAGAATCAAAACCAGATATGAGCAAGGTTGGGTTAGCAAAGTATCTGATAACCTTGATGAAATTGCCGGCTGGATGAAAGAATACAAAAAAAGCGGCAAATCTATTTCTATTGCATATTATGGTAATATTGTGGATTTATTGGAGTACATCGACAAAAATAACATTCACGCTGAACTTCTTTCCGATCAAACCTCCTGCCATGCAGTTTATGAGGGAGGCTACACACCGGCAGGTGTTACATTTGAAGAAGGACGCAAACTGCTGAAAAATAATCTCGAGGAATTCAGGGATTTAGTTGATAAATCTCTCGGAAGACATTACAGAGTTTTAAAAAGACTTACTGAAAAGGGTTCCTATTTCTGGGATTATGGCAATAGCTTCATGATTTCTGTTTTTGAGGCTGGTGAAAAAGGAATTGCAAAAAATGGTAAAGACACCTCTGAGGGATTTATCTGGCCCTCCTATGTTGAAGATATTATGGGAACTGTTTGCTTTGATAATGGTTACGGACCATTCCGCTGGGTTTGCCTGAGTGGTAAAAATGAAGACCTTCATAAAACGGATCAGGCTGCAATGTCCTGCATTAATCCGGAGCGCTCTATACAAGACCGTGATAATTACCACTGGATCAAAGAAGCTGAAGGAAACAAACTCGTAGTTGGAACTAAGGCAAGAATTCTTTACGCCGATGAAGAAGGGCGAATTAAAATTGCCCTCAAATTCAACGAAATGGTCAGAAATAGTGAAATTGGTCCGGTTATAATAGGGCGTGATCATCACGATGTCGGCGGAACTGATTCACCTTACCGAGAAACAGCAAATATTTACGACGGCAGTCGAGCAACTGCCGATATGTCTGTTCAATGTTTTGGCGGAAATATTGCCCGTGGAATGACTCTTGTAGTTCTCTCCAATGGCGGCGGAGTAGGTATCGGAAGAGCAAGTAATGGTGGTTTTGGACTCGTTCTGGATGGAACTATAAAGGTAGATGAAATTATCAAATCCGCTTTATCGTGGGATGTGATGGGTGGAATTGCCAGAAGAAGCTGGGCAAGAAATCCAAACGCTATTGATACAGCAATAGAATGGAATAATAAACATCAGAATGAAGGACATCTGACACTCCCATTCATTCCCAAAGAAGGACTTGTAGAGTCTTTAGTCGAAGATATGTTTTAAGGTTATTGCCTGTATTATTTATCACATAGATATCCCTTTCGGGAAAAACTTTAACTACTTCCGAAGGTCACATGCCGATCCAAAGGATTCCGATGGAGAGGCATCCCTTTGGGAGCGGACTCCTATGGAGAATCCCTCCGGGAGAAGACACCAAGCCACTAAATTTTATTTTATTTAGCGGTATTATGGAAATTGTGCAATGACTTAATTAAAATTAGTAATTGTTTTAGACATTTTTTGATGGCGGGTTTATTATTTATTTTAGGATGTCTAAACTATGTTAGAATTAAATTTTAGAACATTGACATTATCTTGCATTTGATTTAATCGTACATTATATTGTACATGTACTTTAAAATGAGGTGTTTTATGCAGGCAATTTCTTATACAAGCGCAAGAGCAAATTTAGCAAAAACCATGAAAAAGGTCTGTGAAGATCATAATCCTATCATTATTACTCGGAAAAATAATGAAGCAGTAGTAATGCTTTCTCTAGAAGATTATGAATCTTTAAATTAGACATCCTATCTTTTACAAAGTCCAAAAAATGCTAAATACTTATTTGAATCGATTGAACAACTTGAAACTGGAAGTGGATTTGAACGAGATCTGATAGAGTGAAAATATTATTTTCAGATCATTCATGGGAAGATTATCTTTACTGGCAAAAAACAGATAAAAAAATGTTAATCCGTGTAAATGAACTTATAAAAGATATTCAGCGAAATAAATATCAAGGTTTGGGGAAACCTGAACCATTAAAGCATAATTTGTCAGGTTATTGGTCTCGTAGAATAAATAGCGAACACAGATTAGTATGCAAAATTGAGAAAGATATCATATATATTGCTCAGTTAAGATATCACTATTTAAAGAGAGTATTAAATTCTAACTATTACATCGAGGTGACGCTTACCCACCGCTCCACTGTTGTCAATTTTTACATATTTTTATATCTCCTCCTTTCTTATACGAATGAGCTCGTACAAGAACAGGTTGAAATTTAATCGGGTTAAAATGTCCTCTCGCTTTTAATAAAATGTATAAATACACTAAAAAAATAAAGGTATATCCGAGGATGATAAATAAAATCATTAAAAAAATTTTATCTGTTGGATGTTGATGGAATAAGAAAAAGAAAATCCGGAAGTTACCATATCAATAGGTGGCTGCATTAGGTCTTGACAATAGAATAATTAATGATTAAAATAGATGCAAATAAATAGAAATCCACAAAATAATTTTAAAAGTTTGTCTATCCCGGACGGGTCTCCGTAGAGAAACCTGTTTTAAGTGTAAATGAGAAGGATAAACATATGTTGCACTAAACCGCTTCGCGGTAGTCATATAAATGTTTTTT
>CAYTUQ010000082.1:0-8887 GCA_964441235.1 uncultured bacterium
GTTGGCATTGGAATATGGAACGAATTGATTATAAATATTTATGGTGAGTAACTTATTAGAAAGTCGGATAGGTAAAATGGGCAATAAACCAATTATGACTTTTATTATAGGAATCTACTAGATATGGGAAATAAGCAGATAAAAAAACCACAAATTTATAAAAATATATTCAAGCTCCATTGGCTGCTAATAGCAATTTTTATCTATTCCGTTGCTATAGCTTTTGGTAATTTCTTCATCATCAAACCACAATTAAAAACATATAAAGATTTAAGAGTAAAGAAAGAAAATCTTGATAATATATATCTTAAAATCCGCTCAATTGATATTGAACGTGCATTGAATAATCTCAATGCAAAATTGGAAAAATGTCAATCACTTGAAAAATCATTTGAATCCCACATCGTGGAAAAAAAGCATCTCTCAGTAGTACTAAGCGAATTGAACTGGATAGTAGAAAAATCTGGACTTAAACTCAATTCAATTGACCCTATGCATGAAGCAGGTAAAATACTCGGAAAATTTCGTAAACAGCCTATTAGCATAAGATTTCAAGGTTCCTATCCTAATTTCCTGTCTTTTTTAAATAACCTGGAACAATCTCGCTATTGGCTGTTGATCGATTCATATAGTATATCTCATAGATCCAAAGATATATCAAATCATACATATAACATTGTTATTTTTACAATTGTGAGCTAAATGAAAGAAGGAAAAAACAAGATTATCATCTTATCGGTTCTAATATTTATATTAGCATTATTATTGTCGTTACATTTTATAAAAGCGGGAAAGTCATCACCAAATGTTCAATTTGCTAAAAGTATAATTGATGACGAAGAAAATTTGATAAAAGTGGAAAATATTATAAAAGAAATTTTAGATGAAGAAACAAAGAAACTTAATAAACCAGCAATTGATTCAACTACTTTTACCTATAAAATCTTTAATAAATTGAGAGACCCGTTTTCTTTTCCTAAAACAAAGACACCGGCTTCCAAAAGCAAAATAGTCAACAAACAGCAAAAAACCGATGTAAAACAAGGTAAACCAAAAAATAAGTTAGAGGATACTATACCCAAGCTTGAGCTCAAAGGCATCATCTTTGACAAAGAAAATCCCTTGGCAATTATAAATGGAGCGGTTTATAAAGAAGGAGATTTAATCAAAAGTTACCGAGTCGTGCGTATTACAAAAGACGGCGTCAAATTGGTTTCAAGAAACAATCAGATTTATTTAAAAGCGCCGGAGTTTGATTGATGGTGAGGAAATGATATCAAAGAAAAAACTATGGCTCAAATTTTCGCTCTTTTTCATTATGATTCTTATCGTTCCAATCTTCATTTTCGAATCCATCTCCTTCTCGAAAAACGCCGGGTCTGTTTATCGGAATAGTAACATTAAACGCTTTTTTACAGATAAACTTAATACGGTTTCAGGTAGAAAAAGTCCTATATTTTCTCTTATGGTACTGCTCTCCGCCACAGACAGGCAAATTAAAAAAGGAGATGTCTTTATGGGAAATAAAATTGTTGAATATGATTCAAATAAAATTGTACTGGTAAAAGGGAAAAATAAGATTGAAATTCCCTTGAATGACTTCACTAAAAAAACATTTGATTAGGGTAACAACCATGACTAAAAAAATACTATTTAGAAAATATTTAACATCATTAATTATTGTTTTGATTTTTATAACGAGCAGAATTTATACCCAAACATTGCTAAAATTCGCTCAGAATTCACCTATTTCCATGAATCTGAAAGATGCTTCTATAAATAATGTTTTAAAGGTGTTGGGAGAAAAAACCGGCATTAAATTTGTCGTAGACCCTGCAATTCAAAACCGTCGGATTACCGTAAACATTAACGATGTGTTACCTGATGACGCAATTTCGGTCATTATGGAATCAAACGGGCTTGGTTATCGAAGTATAGAGGGCGTAGATGTCTATATGGTCAGTGATTTAAGTAAAATCATGTCTCGTACTGTAGTGAAGCGAGTTTCTTGTCAGTTTGCCGAGGCCGTGAAATTGCGGGATATTCTAAATAAAATCGTTACGCCGGGAATCGGAGCGGTGTTGGCGGATGAACGGGCGAATTCACTGATCATCAAAGAAAATCCGGAAGTAATTGATAAGCTGGAAGCGCTAATAGATGAATTAGATAAACCGACACCACAAATATATATTCAGGCGGCTGTCGCAGAAATATCTTTGACAAAAAATAGTGAATCGGGTCTCGAATGGTTATTGAAAGACCCAAACCTGGCGAGTTCCACCGATAGGATAGGAACAAAATTCGATTTGCGTCAAACAAAAACCGGTGGAGAAAGTGGAGGACAGGGACAATCTTAATATACAGACGGAGAGGGTAACCCCTTCCCATTATCACTTCCCATAGGTCAGGGACTTGGAATCGGAATCATAAACATTCATATTGATGCCGTGATTCACGCTCTTCAGACGGATTATAATTTGAATATTCTCTCTCGCCCACATTTAGTCACACTTGATAATCAGGAAGCAACGATAGAGGTTGGTGATCAAATCCCATACAAAGTTTTAAGTCAATACGGAATAACATCATACGAATTTAAATCGGCAACTGTAAAACTACTTGTAAAACCACGTATCAACAATGACAGAACAATCACTATAAAATTACAACCGAATGCCGATTTCCAGAATGGTCAAACACCGGACGGTGTACCGATTATTGCTACCAGAAAAGCTGATACTCAGGTAAAAGTAGATAATGGTAAGACAATTGTAATCGGGGGACTCATGCGGGACTCAGACGTTCAAACTATCAGTAAAGTTCCTATACTGGGGTCAATTCCCATCCTGGGTGCTCTATTCCGAAGCAAGATAAACAAAAAAGAGAAAACCGAATTGGTTATCTTTATTACACCAACTATCGTCACGGAAGATGCCGCCGTTCAGTCACTGGTACCTGAACAAAAACTATCCGATAAAGCCTATAAAAAAATGAAAAAACTCATAAAGAACAATGATAAGAACATTAAAAATAAATAAATACAATCTGAAAATTCTAAAAAAACATTAGAATATAACCCATGGAGTATTCTATGAATCAGAAAATGAACAATGTTTTAGTTGTTGACGACGAAAAAGAGATACTTAAATGTTTTGAGGATATATTCAAGGACTCAAATTTTTCAATTTTCACAGCGGAAAATGGAAAAATGGCAATAGAAGAATTGAAAAAAACCAATTGTGATATTGCGTTTATTGACATTTGCATGCCTGGTATGGACGGCGTTGAAACATTAAAAGAATTGAAGGTGATTAATCCTAATCTAAAAGCAATTATGATCTCGGGATTTAGGAATGAAGATATTCTGGAAAAAGCACTGAAAATAGGAGCCTTCAGCTATCTCTTTAAACCGCTGGATATCCAGAATATCATTGGTATTGCCGTTAAATTTGCAAAATATTTAGGAATTGATGACCACATCGAAATTATTCATTAATGTTTTTAATTTCTTATTTCAGGGGATGTGATATCAGGTTCTTAGCTTTTTTAAGGTCTCAAGGTTTTTGGAAAGTCATATCAAAACAACAATTCCCTGATTATAAATATATAGCATATATTTTGATTTAAACCCTTCTACGTAACTTACATATTCAGCATAATGTATTTTGTGATTATTAACTTCTATTTAAACTATATATTGTATCAAGATTCACACTATTAAATATGAATTGGTAATGATATCACGAAATAGTATGAGACAATTAAAAATAAAGAGTACGATAAATTAAAAAGCATCTTATTTAATCCGAGGATCCGTCTGGACGGGCTGAATAACTGACGTTATAGGGTAAATATAGACTTACAAATCTGAAGTTTTAACATTTTGTCTATCTTTACTGAAATATTTTTGGTATTTAAGAAACTCCCAACCCGATTTATTCACTTGCCAGCAATACCGCTGGTAAATAATAGAATTATGCTATCCACTCGCAAAATTTCTTTTATTCAAAAAGGTCTTCCTTCCCACGAAGACCTCTTATAGACGAGGCAAGAACTTTCATATTGCTGACAATTTATGAATCGTATTTTCTCATATTGATCCCGCTGTGGCGACCTCTGCCTCGTTCCAAAGGAATTCTCCGAATGAGTCTCCAAAGGAGTCCGTTGTGACCTACGTGGCTTTCGGAAAAGAGACACCTTTTGGTGCTGTGAACAGTTTATGCTAAATGTCTTGACATAAGAGGTCAAATTCCTTAAAATTTCCCGCTTTTTTTGTAAATTTAATAATGGAAAATATTTACGACTATATAAAACACTACTCGGAAATAAAACCGAATTTTCCTTTCATAAAGTATATGAACGAAGAGTTGAGCTATAGACAAACCTGGGAAAAGGTAAATTCCTTAGCGTATAATCTTCGGAAACTGGGAATTACTTCTGATCAAGCTGTCGGGATTCTTCTCCCTAATGTTCCAGAATTTATAATTTCCTACTTTGGAATTCTCAGAAATAACTGTATAGCAGTTCTTCTTCCAACGACATCCTCATCCCAAGAATTAGCCACAGTCATAAAAAAATCACACATTCAAACCCTTATATATTCTGATAAATTTAAAAAACAAGTAGATGAAACAGAGTCCATTTCCGGAAACCTTTCAAAAAAAATTGTATTGGGTTTACCCAATAAAAACGAAATTAGTCTTTCAAATCTACTTAAATCAAACTCACACTTGCAAAACGCTTACAAAGTTGGCAGTAAGGAGCAAGCTGTGATAATTTTAACTTCCGGAACTACAGGTGTTCCAAAAGGAGTTATTCTAAGCCATAAAAATATATTAAGTAACGCTTTATCTTGTTGTGAAATTTTTAGATCAGAAAAGGACACACGTTTCTCTGGATTCTTTCCATTATCCAACTGCTTTTCTCACACACTTGTTATGAATACTGCTCTTATTCTTGGTGGCACAATTGTTCTCACAAATAAATACAATCCCGAGGAAATTGCTAAACTGATCAGAAAGGAAAAAATTTCTATATTTGTTAGCAATCTAGATTTACTCTGCAAAATTGCGGAACTACCGGATTTAAAAGAAAACGACTTAAGCAGTTTAAATTTATGTATTTCAATTGGTGATTCTCTACCACAGTCACTCATTGAAAAATGGGAAGAAAAGTATAACAGCATAATTCTTGAGAGTTATGGATTGACTGAAGCTTCATCTATAGTCACCATAAATCGAAACATTGAAGACCGTAAAATCGGATCTATTGGATTAGCTCTTTCATGCAATCAGACGAGAATAATAGATAATAATGGTGCTAGAGTATCAATTGGTCAGACAGGAGAGTTGCAAATTCGCGGTAAAAACGTGATGCTTAGCTATCTTGGTGAATACTCTTACAATAAATACAATGAAAATGTATGGTTTTCTACAGGAGACTTATTAAAACAAGACATAGATGGCTATTTTTACTTTGAAGGGAGAAAATCTGATCTTATCTACAGATACGGTTATTATATTAATCCAAAATCCATCGAAAGCATCATTATAAAACATTCTAAAGTAGAAGAAGTAATTGCATTGGGTCTTGATATAAATGATCTTAACCAAAACATAAAAGTTTGCATCGTACCAAAAGATAAAAAAAATTTGACTCAAGAGGAAATCTTTAAGTACTGTAAAAAAAAATTACCGGAATACCTTAAACCTGAAATTGTTGAATTTTACGATAATATTCCTAGAAATAGTTCAGGGAAAGTTGTAAGAAATCTTCTAAATTAATTTGATGAAATAAAGGAGGATAGTAGTGAAAGAATATCAAACTGAAGAAATAAAAAATATCGTTCTGTTAGGACATGCATCATCGGGTAAAACATCATTAGCAGAAGCAATGCTATTCAGCACCGGCGTTACAAACAGATTAGGACGTATCGATGACGGAACAACAATATCAGACTATCACGAAGATGAAATAGCACGAAAATTTTCTATATCATCATCTCTACTGCATTACGAATGGAAAAATAAAAAAATTAATATTGTAGATTCGCCTGGTTATCTTGACTTTATCAGTGAATCAAAAGCTATAACACGTGTTATGGACCTGGCTCTTATTGTTATCCATGCTCGCTCAGGTATTGAGGTAGGAACTGAATTAGTTTTCAATTTTGCCAAAGAGGATGATTTGCCCTGTTGGTTTATTGTAAATCAACTTGATAAAGAACATGCAGATTTTGATAAAGTTTTAGAAAATTTAAAAAAATCATTCGGGAAAAAGGTCTTTCCTTTGCAATTACCTGTAAATGCTGGCGTTGACTTTGACAGTGTCATTGACATTCTTTCACGAAAAATCCTCGTCTATTCAAAAGATGGAAAAGGCACAGTAACAGAAAAAGAAATTCCCGCTGATTTGAAATCCAAAGTTGACTCACTTCACGAAAAAGTAATAGAATTTGCTGCTGAATCAGATGACGAATTATTAGAAAAATTTTTTGAAGAAGGTACTCTTCCAGAAGAGGACATTCTCAATGGATTAAAAAAAGCTATAATGTCAAGAAATCTTTTTCCTGTCTTTGCTGTTTCTGCATATAATAATATTGGAGTTAGAAACTTAATGGACATCATCAGTATTTATGCTCCATCGCCATCTGAATCAAAACCCGTCAAAGCAATTCTTAATAAAAGTGAAATCGAAAGAAAAATCAGCGACGACGACCCTGTTTCATTATTTGTTTTCAAAACGATCAGTGCTTTGCACATTGGTGAACTCTCAATGTTTAAAGTGATGTCAGGTTCGGTTACTACAGGCATGGATTTAATAAATGTGAGAACTCACAAATCTGAACGAATGGGACAAATATTTGTAATGAATGGAAAAGATAAAAAAGAAGTTGCTCACCTTCATGCTGGTGATTTGGGAACAGCTGTAAAACTAAAATATACGAGTACAACAGATACACTTTCCGATCCAAAAACACTAATTAAGTATCTTGAAATCAAATTCCCAGACCCTGTCATTCAGGTTGCAATCGAAGCTAAGTCACGTGGTGATGAAGAAAAAATATCAGCCGGCTTACAGACTCTTGCTGATGAGGATCCAACATTCTTATTTCACTATGATTCTGAATTAAAACAAACAATTCTTTCAGGACAGGGTGAACTCCATTTAACAATTATACTCGAAAGATTAAAACATCAATATAATGTGGATGTCATTCAGATTCCCCCACGCATTCCATACCGTGAAACTGTTAGAAAACGTGGTGAATCTAAATACCGCCATAAAAAACAATCGGGTGGCGCTGGTCAATTTGCAGAAGTATGGATGTATGTAGAGCCACTTGAAAGAGGAGCAGGTGTAGAATTTTCCAATACTTTAGTTGGACAAAATGTTGACCGTGTATTTGTTCCCTCTGTTGAAAAGGGCGTAAAAGCTGCTTGTGAAGAAGGAATTCTTGCTGGGTACACAGTCACTGACCTTAAAGCCGTTTTTTACGATGGGAAGCAGCATCCAGTTGATTCTAAAGATATAGCATTCCAGATTGCAGGTAAAGGAGCATTTAAAGAATGTTTTATGGATGCAAATCCAATTTTACTCGAGCCAATTTATGATATCGAAGTTATTGTTCCGGAAGAATTCATGGGGGATGTTATGGGCGACATATCAGTCAGGCGCGGTAAAATCCTTGGAATTAATTCTGAAGGCTCTTTCCAAAAAATCACAGCTAAAGTACCTCTTGCTGAACTTTACCGCTATGGAACTGCTCTCAGATCAATGACGCAAGGAAAAGGTCTTCATCGACAAAAACTGTCTCACTATGAACCAATGCCTAAAGAGTTTCGGGAAAAAGTAGTCGAAGAATCCAAAAAAAGAAAAGAAGAAGAGAAATAAGTGACACTTAAAAAAATCTGGGCACCCTGGAGAATAGATTACATAGAAAATCCTAAAAAAGAAGACGAATGTTTCTTTTGTAAATATCCAAAAGAAAACGATGATAAAAAACGGCTTATCTTATATCGTGGTAAAAAAGCATTTGTAATTATGAACTACTACCCCTACACTAATGGCCATCTGATGATTGCACCTTATAAACACGTATCAGAATTATCCGATCTGGATAATGAAACAAAAATTGAGATAATGAACCTGATTCAAAAGTGCACTTATGTACTAAAAAATGCGATGAAAGCAGAAGGTTTTAATATAGGTATTAATATGGGACCTGTTGCAGGTGCTGGAGTAAAAGATCATCTCCATGTACATATAGTTCCAAGATGGACAGGCGATACTAACTTTATGCCTATATTTGGAAACATAAAAATCATCAGTGAAGGCTTGCAACAAACATGGGAAAAATTACGCAAAGAATTCGACCACAAAGATAACTGATTGACTATACTATCTGAATTAATTAAATTAGCCTCGCTTTTTTAAAACGATTCCGGAGTGGCTCAATGGTAGAGCGGGTGGCTGTTAATCCGCCAGCTGGCGGATTGGGGGTTTTCTAAGACTCAGTGGCTAAAAATCAAAAGATTTTTTTCAAATGATCATTCCGGCGTGGCTCAATTGGCAGAGCGGGTGGCTGTTAACCACTAGGTTGTAGGTTCGAGTCCTACCGCCGGAGCAAATAATAAAAAGTTTTAGAGAATGAGATTTTATCCGAAAAGAATTGCTCAATGGTAGAGTCCGGCAGTAGCCGGATTAACCACCAGGTTGGGGGTTCGAGTTGAGCAAAGCGAAATCAGGCTACTGACTGATCCCTCCTCCGGAGCAAAAAATAAGAACAGGAAAAATTAAGTTTCTAAAGAAAATTATGTTCTACACTTATGTACCCCAAGTTTGACAGTTCGTTATAAGAAGAGGCGGTTTAAAAAATGTTTCTCGA
>CAYTUQ010000083.1:0-8818 GCA_964441235.1 uncultured bacterium
AAACCTCATTTTATGATGAAATTTGTCAAAAATACTATACCTATAAAATCGTTGATTAATTCGGGATTGGTTGTTGTATAGATGTTCACCCTGTTAAATAGTAAAGATTTTTCACAACACCAGAAGGCACGTCTGTGGAAGTATAATTATCAAAAATTATTTAACAGGGTGAATCTGAGAAAGAGATATCAGTGTCTTTCCATCAGGCATTTGCCTGATTGGGATACACAGGCTAGATTTTTTAGTAGAAAAAGAAATTGTTTTAGAACTTAAGACAGTTGAAGAAATCCATAAGAAATATTATGCCCAAGTTAGGTCATATTTATCACGTAGTGATCCCTATGGGAAAAGCAGTTAATAAAGATATAGGATTGTTAATTAATTTTTCAGATTTTAAGCTGGATCCACGAAGGGTAGAAAGAAAAATAAGGTGATAAGTATATTTCCCTTTTCCCCTCTTTTTCCCTTTTTCCTTACTTACACCTGTGAACGGTTACACATAATCTTATGAATTTATATATGAAAACTTTACCATTAAATTTCTTAAAATGGGACTCGTAAAAATTGAAACTTACTTCTTTAAAAATCATTTTCAAACATAAATTAGTAAAGTATTCTGCTATCTTCTGCACTTTACTTTTCTTAACTCAGGCACATACTCAAGAAATTCCTATCCGAAAGGATCCCTATGGGACAAATAAAGATTTAAAAATTTCAGATAAAACTATTTCCTTCAGTCCAGGTGATAAAATAACTATTGCATATATAGATATCGGCCCACAAGGAAATCCAGTTGAACGAGCTAATTTATTCACAATACGACCAGATGGAACAATTTTCCACGAACTGCTCGGGGTAATAAATTTGGAAGGATTATCAATTAGTGAAGCTGAAGATCTTGTAAATAAAAAATTATCAAAATATTTCACTAAACCTGAAGCAGCTATAAGCATCATAGAAAAAACTTCATACAAAGTGTTTTTATACGGTGAGGTTGCCCGTATTGGAATAATATCCATTAAACCAAATACCACTATTGCTGAATTAATAATACAAAATGGGGGTACGACACCTGATGCTGATATTTCCAAGATTGCTATATCTAAACGCAGTGGTTCAACGATAACTTTTAATATGGAACGATATCTCTATACGAATGATCCTGTAAATAATGTCATTCTTGAGGATGGAGATAAAGTTATTGTTCCTCGTATTTCTACTCTTGAAAAATTCAGCCAATTATCAGAAAATTACACACTTCAATACGGAAACGCCATTGAAATATCAATAAATGAACTTTCACTAATGGAAACCAAGCCGTCTCAACCAGAGGCCTATATAATTGACCGAGAAGGAAATATTTTTCACAGGCTTCTCGGACTAGTTCACCTTGGTGGGGTAACAGTCAGAAAATCTCAAGATATACTTACAAAAATGGCAAAAAGATATTTTAAGGAACCTTTTGTAACAATTGATGTAACTAAATTAAGTTCCAGAAGTGTTTTCGCTTTTGGGGAGTTATCAAGAGCAGGAATATATCCTATTGAAGGAAATGTCAGACTGGCTGAATTTCTAGCTACAATCGGAGGCTTTACGCGAGATGCGGATTTAAAAAAAATTATTGTCACACGCAGGGAAGGTAAAACCATCGTTTTTGACATGGAAAAATACCTCTTTGACAGAGTTGATGATAAGAATATATATCTTGAAGATGGAGATCGTATAATAGTTCTAAAGAAAAACCGTGGGCTTTTATACCGTTTGGCAGATAAAATAAGGCCCTTAACTACTTCTCTGAGCTTAATTACTTCGACCATTATGATTTATATAGCTATTAAAGGAATTTGATAATGCCACTATATGAACTCAACCTCAGAGACTACTGGCGAATAATAAAGAAGAAAAAGGTAATAGTCATCGTTACGGTGATTATGTTAGGAACTTTTAGTTTCTTTTTCGGAATGATGAACAAGCCTGTTCCTCTTTATCAAGCTACTGCAAGCCTAAAAATCGAAAAATCTTCTTCACTTGCGGGTCTTTACCTCCAAAGTGTCAGCTGGGGAAGTGGTGATGATTTAGCTACTCGTGCTGAAATAATTAAAAGCTATCCTATGATAGAAATAGCGGCTTAATTAATGGGGCTAATTGATTCCAGTGTTTCTTCCGAAGAAATCAGAAACAACCAAAAGTATTTCAATATAGTATCTAAACTAAAATCCAAGGTAAAAACTGAACAAGAGGGATATACTAACATAATCAACATAACTACAACCAGTTATAACCCAAAAGAAACAAGTGATTTAGCAAACGCTCTGGCTAAAGTATATGCTCTTGAGGATTTTAAAGAAAAAAATGCACAAACAACTAAAGCACTTAAAACTGTTAAAGAACAATTATCAAAAGCATAAAAGGCACTTAGAGAATCCGAAAGAAAAGTCCGTAAATATAGAGAACAACATAAATTCGTAACATTAAGTGGTTCTGTAAGTCGCTTGACTTCTAAACTCAACGAAGCAGAAACTGAATTAGAAAATATCCGCTCAGATATTACTCAAGTTGAAAATATATTATTTGAAATTGAGCAAAATCCCGATTATATATATTTCTCTTCTTTTAAACTTTTACTAAATCAACAAAATGCCGTCCTCGATGGTATACAATCTCAGATGAATCAACTCCGTAGTAAATTAAATAACTACTCACAATACTATACTCCAGAACATCCAATTATCAAAGACTTAAAACTCCAAATTAATAATAAACAAAAACGCTTTATCGCTGAGCTTAAGGCTTTTCGTGAAACATTAATCCATGCTGAAATTGCAGCTCAGGAAAAGTGGAAAAAATTTGACGAAGAATATAAAGCTTTACCACTTCAGGGATTAACATTAGATAACTTAGAACGTGAACTTAAAATAAACACCAGCGTCTATCAAGAAGCAAAACTCCGATATCAAGAGGCACTGATAAAACAATCTGAACAGGTTCAGGAAGTCTTTATTATACGTCCTGCATTTTTACCCACCAGTCCGATTAATCCAACAATGATAGGTCCAACTACTGCAGTGGGAACAATTATAGGACTGATTCTTGGAATTGTTCTCGCTTTTGTTGCAGAAACCTTGGGTACAACATTCAATACAATAGATGATATAGAAAAAACTCTTGATACAACAGTTCTCGGAATAATTCCCTATGTAAATATTGAGGATATCAAGACCAAACTTGAAGAGAAAATGACAACCCCGGTCTCTAATGAAATTCTGGAGATGCAAGCTAAGCTTGTTTCTCACTATGACCCAAAATCTACAATGGCAGAGAGCTTCCGAGGATTACGGACTAATGTCCACTTCGGACTGCTTGACAAAGGATATAAAAGCGTAATGGTTACCTCATCAGTTGCCCGTGAAGGAAAAACAACGATTGCAGTTAATTTAGCTGTTTCAATGGCACAGATTGGTCTCAATACTCTTCTAGTTGAATCCGACCTTAGAAAGCCCAGGATTTCTAAACTCTTTGGGATAGACCGCGAGCCAGGTCTGACAGATGTTATTCTTCGTAAAGAAACTTTGGATTCGGTTATTAGAAATATGACCGACCTGATGATGGGAACGATGGCTTCGGATATGTTCAGAGCGGATAAAATCCCCGGTATTGAATATTTGAATATCCTTACGTGTGGAAAAATTGAACGCAACCCATCTGTAATAATAGCATCCCAAAAAATAGATGAGGTTTTGGAGGAAATTAAAGAAAGATATGACCTGATTATATTCGATTCTTCACCTGTAATACGAGCAACGGATTCTACTGTTCTTGGCGCTAAGGTTGATACAGTGATTCTTACATATTATGGTAAAATATCCAGAGGTACACTGAGGCGGTCTAAAAACCAGCTTGAAATGCTTAAATCAGATATCCTGGGAGTAGTTATTAATGGAATGAAAGCTGATGTCAGTGCTGACTATGCCGATTATAAATACAATTATGATTATCACTATTCATACGGAGAATCTCAAGAAGAGGGAAGAAAGAAGATATTATCTTTCCTGTCATCATTCTTTCTCCATAAAAAAGAGGGATTAGTAACAAGCTTTTATCAAACCCTCAGAAAAGGGAGAATACTGGCGGTATTAGGTGCAATTATTGGTTTAATAGGTGGAGGTTGTTTAGTATCAAAATTTTTAAAGTCTTCCAAACACGAGAAGGCAACCTATGTAGAAAGTAAAATCACATCTAAAGAAGATACATTACAGATAATGACTAAAAAGGATACTTTCCAAATTCCATTAGAGGAAATGCCCGGTGTCTATAATGTTCCAAAAGCAGTTCCTTCTGAGCCGAAAAAAATCGCAAGTGAATATGGTATTAAACCCGGCTCAGAGGCATCTATCAGTCAACAAATGGTAATTCCAGAGTCAAAAACAAAACAGACCACAATCAAAGAAGAACAATCCTCACCACCAGTAGTAACTAAAACCCAACCAGAACAATATATACCAATGACTGAAATAAAGGGACAGGAGTTTAGACCTGTGTATCCGGAAGAATCCCTCTCCCCTCCTTCTAACCTTATAGGAGTATTGCAACCATATTCTCTTTTATTAAAACAAGAAACTGATTATGAAATTGCAAAGAGTGAAGTGGAAAGTCTTAGAATGAGGGGACTTCCTGCATTTCTTACAACTGACTTTTCCAATCCTGATTATAAAACATACCTCATCTGCTACGGCAGTTTTAAATCGAAATCACATACAGCTAAAAAAATAAACGAACTTCTACTTTTAGGATTTGATGAAAAATTCAGGAATGTCCGATTCCCATTTGCTATATCCTTAGGAAAATTCACGTCAGAAGAAGCAGCTCTTATTTATCTTAAAGGGTTTCCAGATGTAAAGGAATTTGCTTACTTGCAGCCTTCAGACCCTATCAATGCCGCTGCAACTGAATACTTTCTTTTGATTGGAGGTTTTGATTCTAAAGAATCTTCGAACTTGTTCAAACAGACAAAACCTGAATTAATCTCAAAGAACGTGATACTTCGATGAGATACTAAAAGAAAAACATTAATTGAAAAACTATGGAAAATAAACATCATATTACTCACAGAAAAAAAAGATCACATTGAAGAATAAAAAGAGGCGAGAGAAAAGTACCCCTGATAGCTACTCATATTGCTATCGTTACTGCTCTTGGTATCAGTTTAGCAATTACTGGAATCCCTAAATTATACCATACGATTCTTCATAACGTCACACAAGATATGATTATTGATAAAGAATTAATTAAGGGCTCAGCTGCCAGACATGAAACGGATATCAGAAAATTATATGAAGAAAAGTATAGAAATAAAACCAATAAAAATTGGGAAGAGAGTTATAAAGAGATATTAGAAAATACAAATCCTGATAAAATTAAAGAACTTGAAAAAAAACATAAAAAACTTAAAAATTTAGAGAAACATCAATAGAATCCTTTATGGCACGAGACGGTATATTAGAGAATAGAACAAATAGAATTGCAGTTTTAATAGCTATCCCTCTTTCAATTGTTATTGCTTTCATTCTTATTAGATTGGCTCCTGCATACGCCCTCGCCGCAACATTAGGTGTTGGTGTATTAATTGCCACATTTATTAATACCGACTTTGCTATTTATGCTCTAATATTTTCCATGTTATTATCACCGGAATTTGGAAGTCGAACTACTTCTGGTGAAGGTGTTACAGTGCGCATTGATGATATACTCCTGGCAATTATTGTATTCACATGGCTTGCAAAAACAGCACTTTATAAAGAGTTAGGTATCTTTAAAAGAACTCCTTTAAATAAGCCTATATTTTTTTATATATTGATTTGTATACTTTCCACAGGATTTGGGATGATGGCTGGCAGAGTTAGTATCCTAGCAGGCTTTTTCTTCGTTGTTAAATATATTCAATTTTTCATGATATATTTTATGGTTGTAAATCATGTTAAGACAAAAAAACAGATTGACAACTTCGTTATAGCTTTATTAACCTGAATTATTCATGATAGCTAAAAAAAAGTGTTTTCAAAGTCTCCATAATTTATTAAATTTATTGTAATTAGTAAAGCAATTAAAAAAGGAGACAACATGAAAGCACTTCAAAAGAAATTAGATAGACAAAATGACAAATTCAATACAAATTTTTTTGAACACAAAAATATTAGTCAGGAGTCACTTCCATTATTTAAGAAACCAATAGCAGGCAAGAAAGTAGAGATAGACTTCAATGGAGGTTTGGTAAGCAGTGATGCCGGCATTTTGTTGTTAAGTGAAGTAGAGAGAAATAGTGGGATAATTCAATCTATATCGAAATGTATCCATGATGAGAGGCGTCAGTACTATATTGATCATTCAATAAATGATATTATATCACAAAGGGTACATCAAATTGCTTGTGGCTATGAAGATGCTATTGACAGCAACTCGTTGCGAATAGATCCGGTAATGAAGATGGCAACAGGTTGCTCACCTATGGAGGGGGATGATTTGGCCAGTCAACCGACAATTACACGGTTAGGAAATTCGGTTAGACGGAAGGATCTTTTAAGAATTGCATACTCATTAGTAGACCAATTTATCTCTTCCTATTCAGAAGAGCCATCTGTTGTTGTTTTGGATTTTGATGATACAGATAATATAGTTCATGGGTCACAGCAGATGCGTTTATTCAATTCATACTACGG
Organism: uncultured bacterium; assembly: GCA_964441235.1. GTDB lineage: Bacteria > Fidelibacterota > UBA2242 > UBA2242 > UBA2242 > BS750m-G69. Next base: position 6,714 of record CAYTUQ010000083.1, read on the forward strand.
TGAATATTGCTATATGCCACTTCACATCTATGAGGGACTAAGTGGTAAGATAATTACGTCTATTTTGAGACCGGGTAAACGTTCATCTGGGAAACTGACTATTTCTTATCTTAAGCGCTTAGTTAAAAAGATACGACAAAGTTGGTCGAACACTATTATTGTCTTTAGAGGTGATGGGCATTTTTCGTCTCCGGAATTGTTTGAACGGATAGAAAATCAAGAGAATTTCTATTCTATTACAGGACTAACGTCAAACAATATATTGCTTAAACAAGTAGAGATGATTGTTAATAGAGCAAAAACAGTTTATGAAAACAAGAAGCAACCCGTCAAATTGTATCATTCATTTTTATACCGAGCACAGAGTTGGGAGCAGTATAGACGCATTGTAGTAAAAGTAGAAGTATCAAATCAGGGTGTGTCCGAAAGGATCCCTTCGGGAAATATTCGTTTTATTAGTACTGACATGTTCAATGCAAAAACTAAGGCATTGTATGAAGACATTTATTGTAGGAGAGGTAAAAGTGAACTTTACATTAAAGACCATAAGAAATACCTCAAAAGTGACCGTTCCTCATGCCATAGATTTGAGGCAAATCAATTTCGTCTTTTTCTTCATTCGATAGCCTATGTTTTATTACATTCATTAAGAACAGAAATACTAAAAGGGACAGAATTTTCCAATGCTACCTTTGAAACTATTCGGCTTAAACTTATCAAAATTGGGGCAAGAATCATTGAGATAAAGACAAAGATAAAAATCCATTTGCCAACGTCTTATCCATATAAGAGTGTGTTTAAAAAATGCATGGAGATATTTGCATATCTTAGGAATGTTCAAAAACCATTAGTTCCGATATGAAAATAATATGCGCCGATTTCTTTCTTGAAATAAATTCAATTAAACTAATTTTAGGAATGTAGAAACTTATTACCAGTTTATCTTTCTTTTCAATACTTTGTATAATAGATGAGAATAAAAAGGTAAGATGAAATTAGAATATAGTTCTATATTCTCTATCTAAAATATTCCCAAATAGCAAAAATCTGACAAAATGACTTGGATAGTAAATAAAATTTTTAATGAAAAATAGCTGGTGAATTAATCAGGTTAAAAGATTTTCGTGCTGAGTTAAGATGACATCTAAATGTCTAAAAGAGATTAAATTGTCTCGAAGAAATGTCTACGACAAAAACCCATAGGTATGTGAGGGCTTCATCTAACCATCAGATGAAGCTGCCAACTGCTATGTTATTGACTTTATTTAAAGCCTTGTCTCGAAGAGATGTCTACGACGCTAATTCTTAAACTTATTCTAAATTCTGAGTGGTGATTTTTTTTATGACGCAGTTGCAGCTTATCTATGTCGTTATGTGTAAAAGCAAAGGTGTCTAAACATGAATGAAACTAAAATGTACTCAATATTCAACTTAAAATCTTTTTTTTATAGATTCATTTTAATTCTTATATTAATTCACGTAATAAATAATATCTTAATATTTTTTTCGCTCGAGATATTATTTCACAATCCAAGAATCACTCAATACAGACTTATAGGTGCGGTTAGTCAGATAATAACTTTCTTCATATTTATTATTTCCTTAAAGCCCTCAACTAAGGAATTAGGTATTTATTGGTCAGACATTAAGAAATCAACAAAAATTCTATATTTAATTGGCGGTTCACTGGTATTATTGTTAGTTATATCCTCATATTTTATTATGAGGGACATAAAATATTTTGCATTAACGACAAACATTCAATTCGGCTTAACAACGCCAATTCTTGAAGAAGTAATTTTTCGGGGCTATTGCTGGAATAAATTCAGAGAGGAAAAACTTAGCAATTTTACAACGTTTATAATTACTTCAATATTCTTTGGACTTTTTCACCTCGGATATTATTATCAAATTTCGTATTCAACACAATTTCATCCTGATGCACCTTCAATGGTTAAAATAATGTTCACAAAACTAATTTTTGGTACTGTTTTAGGTTTTTTAATGGGATTGATTCGATGGAAAAGTAAAAAGGTTTTTGGACCAATAATAAGTTGCTCGTCATAAATAAATATAAGATACTTATTGGAATTAAAAAGCCTTTT
>CAYTUQ010000084.1:0-8623 GCA_964441235.1 uncultured bacterium
TCGAGAAACATTTTTTAAACCGCCTCTTCTTATAACGAACTGTCAAACTTGGGGTTCAGACTACAAATGTTTACGCTGTCCGGATGATGCCAACTAAATAGAATTATGTGATGTTAACAAGGTATGTGAATAGAATGGAAAAAACATGCTTTCCACCAAACACTCACTTTTAGTCGATTAATCATTTAGATTTTTTACACATTTTCATTAAGAAGTGAAAGACATAGTATACAATAAGAGAAGAAGATTTGTTGATCTGGTTGAATGGCAGGGATTACTAATATCGAAAGCCTGTCAATTATCTGGTATTTCAAGGACTTATGGATACAAGATCTTAAACAGGTACTATGAAGAAGGTGATTCCGGTTTAGAAACCAGGAAACCTATCCCGATAACTTTTCCAGAAAAAATATCTGATCGGACAATAAGAAAAGTTGTATGTATGGCAATTAAGTATCCTTCACGAGGTTCAAAATGGTTGCAAAATAAATTACTGTATGAAGGCATTAAAGTATTCGAAGGCAAAATCTACTCAATACTTAAAATCACAAAATCTTCAAAAAGAAAGAAAGAGTTGAAAAACATATTCGACACCCCTGGAAAATACAAAAAAGGGCTGCTCTATTTTTTACGACAGCCCCTTGTTCATTATTACTATTATATTTACAACCTAAGAACAAGTCACTTCTCCCATGGCGGACTCTCTGGGAGAAGTTTTTCGAATTTTTCTATCAATTGTTTTTCGTACTCATCAGAATATAAGCTCTTTAAGAACCTATCAGCTGATTCTTTGAAAAATAATTCCCAGGAATTTTCTTCCTGTCCGGGATCTATTGGAAAGAATAAGGCTTTATTTCCCTTAGCAGCTTTCATATCGCCAGGAGCATCGCCTATCATCAGTACACGATCTTCAGGATATTTTCCATTTGAAGCTAAATTAATATGTTCCTTTTTACTTCCCATCTCCTGACCAGCTATTGCACGAGTATATTTTGCAATATCATGCTCCTCCCATTCTCTTTTCAGTGCTTCAGTTGGAGTCGCTGAACAAACAATAATATCTGCCCACTGAGAAATCTTTTCTAAACTCTCCCTAACAAATGGAAATGGTGGTACCCCATGAACCATATTTGCCACAGTAGCATTAACTTCTTCACTCCATTCCAGAGCTCTCTTTAGAATAGGATCTGGATTCTTTCCAACTTCTTCTTTTAAAGCGGGATTACCCAGTTTTGTCTCTTTTGCAATCCAATCTTGCAGTGGCTGGGCAACCGGGATTTCCACTCTGCGTTTTTGCACTTCTGCTCTTTCTCTAAGTAGATCGAATACCTTAATAAGAGCCGGGAAACGATTTATGCCTCTCCATTTTGAATAAAGATTTACAAATTCAGCTGCCTCTCGGGCATACTTAGAGACTGCCTGCAGATTCCAATAATTTATAATATTCGGAATAAAACATTCCTTATGTTTTATCTCCATCGTATCAAAAGCACATCCATCGGAATCAATTGCTATTAAGAAATTGTGTTTGGGTTTTATATTACGTAATTCAGCCTGGGGATCAGCCATTTTTAACTCCTTTCATTATCTTTTTCTATAAGCTTGTGGTACATATTTGTCTAACTTCTGCTCCGCAAATATTTTATCGAACCGTGCAAACCGCTGCCTACCATTAACAATAGGTACACTTACCCAATCTTCACCAATTAATGGTCTGGCGTAACGTATAAAATCATCAGTAACATCAATTCTATTTGATGTTATCCAGTTTTTGGGGAATTCTCTTTCTGAGTTTGCTACCAGATCAAGTGATACTTTATCATAATTAACATTGTAAATTAATCCTGGCTGGCGCAATATCGTAGCCATATAGCCAGAGCCTTCTTCAACCGCTATTAAAACAGCTTTTTGACCTACTTTACATGCCTCATCTAAATCTATAGTAGAAGCATAAATCATTGTATCTCGCTGATCTGTACCTAATACTTGCCCTCTGGCAGAGCCTCTGGCTTTTAAGCCAACTTTATTCAAATGATTTACAACGATTTGCTGAACGGTAAGTGAACTGGAACTGAATGCTGTATGTCCGAATGAGTCTTTTATTTCTCCTATATTACCGACGTCAAAACCTTCACTAACTACAACAATACATCTTCCACTTTTTTTCAATTCATCATTTACATTATCCGTTAGTTCTTTAAGTGTTACTCCTGACTCCGGCATATAAATCTGTAAAGGCATTTCTCTATTAGGATCACCAAGTCGGGTTGCTGCAGGTATAAAACCAATTCGCCTGCCCATTACCTGAATTACAAGCACAGGGTCAGAAGGAGAAGAGCCTCTGTTTTCCTCATTAGCATTTTGAATATTATATGCCCAATAACGTGCAACACTACCATAACCGGGAGTATGATCAATCAACTTAAATTCAGAATCACCAACATCATTATCAATTGTTTTAGATACACCTATTGCAATTAGATCTAATCCCTTTTCATGAGCAAGTTTTGCAAGTTTGTTTGCCGTATCCATAGAATCATTGCCACCTATATAGAAAAAGTATCTAACGTTATGAGCTTTAAATACTTCAATAGTACGATTAAAATCCTCTTCCTGGTGACTCTTTAATTTGTATCTGCAAGTTCCTATTGATCCAGCAGCAGGAGTAGTACGCAAAAGAGAAATTTCTTCCTCCCTTTGCACGGATATGTCAATTAATTCTTCTTTTAATATCCCTTCTATTCCATGCCATCCGCCATAAATTTTATCAAACTTATCAGGAAACATTTTACAAGTTTCTATAATTCCTCTTAGTGAATTATTTATAACCGGTGAAGGACCTCCTGATTGTGCAATAACGACATTTTTATTTTCTGTCATAAAACCTCCATAATTTTAAAACGGATCATTTTATTAATCTATATAACATTTCACCCGCCTTTGGGACATACAGTATTCCTTCACTTTCTCTATTTTTCCATTCATCTATATTTATGCTTTTCGGATCACAATATTCCAGATTAATTTTCTTACATATATTTTCTGGAATCTGTGTTGCTAAAATCACCTCTATTCGTGGTTTCTCTATTCCATCTTCAAATGTTCCGACACCCCTTACATGCGTAGAATGGGCCATTACACATCCTGGAATGTCATTGAATCTATCCATCTGCTTTACGAAATAATCCCTAACATGATAACCAATTTTTCTTATAATTTTACCATGAGTTACAGATACCTCCTTAATGTGAGGTGCATATATGATAAGTTTTCCCCCGTCCTCAACAACTGGCTCGAGTTTATACATGCATTTTCCACCTGTCCAGAGATCATCATACATTGCAGGGGCGCATGACAGAACCTTCTTAAAAGGGTGATCTTTGTAAATAATATTAAGTTTTGCAGATAAGTCCGCAGCCTTGTCCCATGCTTCATCGGGATTACCAATATATAATCCTGCCAGATCCTTACCTTTAACAACAAGATTCAAGCACATTTTCTCAATATCAATTAGCGAAGCGGCTTTATCGACAACTTTTCTCGTTGGTGTATATTTCTTCCCAATGATCATAGGACTTGTAATTAAAGCACCCAGCCAGTGAAACATATCGATTATTTCCTGACCGGCAATTCCGGGAAATAGGTATTTATTCCCACCGGAAAAACCAACCACTTCATGTGGAAATGTCGGACCAATTATGACAAGTAAATCATAATTGAAAATCATTTTATTAATAACAATATCTACCTTCTGGTGCATCAGTCCATTGGAAATTTCTTCAACTTCTTTTTCAGTTATAGTCCCTATGAGACGCAATTGATTGCGATCTTTCCAATTGTGATTAAAAAAACGTGCTTTAGAATATTTTGTATTTCGTTCCTCTTTTGTAATTCCAACTCTTTTGTTAATTGCTTCATCACTCATTACTGGATGAGTCCCTAAGGCTATTAGAAAATCAAGAGCCTTAACTCTATTTGAGAGCAGATCATAAATTATTTTAAAAATCATATCAATTGGAGCTGTTCTGGTATGATCTGGTATGACGAATAGAATGCGTTTACCATCAACAGGCTTTGAACTAAAAGCTTCACTGCATAATCTATACACTTCTTCTTTAGAGAGCATTTTATCTATAGAACCTGCTCCAATAACCATTAGCCCTCTTCCTTATATCTTTGCAAGCCAGCCACCATCAACATATAAAATATGACCTGTGACATAGTCAGAAGCTGCAGATGCCAAAAATACGGCAGCTCCAACAAGGTCTTCAGGCTGCCCCCACTTTTTCATTGGAGTTTTATCTAAAACCCATTTGTTGAATTTTTTATCATTCTTCAGCGGTCGAGTAATCTCAGTTTCAAAATAACCTGGACCAATAGCATTTACATTAATTCCATACTGTGCCCATTCTATAGCAAGCGCTTTAGTAAGTTGCTTAATTGCACCCTTGCTAGCAGTATATGCAGGAATTGTCTCGCGTGCGGCTTCAGCTAAAATAGAAGCAATATTAACAATTTTACCTGGTCGTTTTTTCTCAATACAAGACCGCACAAAACATTGACTTAATACAAAAACTGAGGTGGTATTCAGTTCCATAACCTTATGCCATTCATCAAGAGGAAAGTTAACAGCAGCCTTTCGATAAGTCATGCCTGCAACATTGGCAAGAATGTCTATTTTCCCTATTTTATTAACAATTTTTTTAAAGAATTCTGGAATTTTATCTACTTGTAGCAAATCAAAGGGGAAAACCCAGGCATTTTTTTTGTAGTTTTCTATTTCCTTAGCAACTTTTTCAAGGGCTTCTTTTCCTCTTGATAACAAAATTACATCTGCCCCAGCAGAGGCATAGCCAATTGCAATTGCTTTACCTAATCCTCGACTTGCACCAGTAACTAAAGCAACTTTGCTTTTTAATGAGAATTTATCCAATACATTTAGCATTTTTCCCTACTTTACTATCTACTCTTCTTCTAACCATTTTGTGTGAAAAAATTCGCCTCTTGGTTTATCTACTCTTTCATAAGTATGCGCACCAAAATAATCACGCTGCGCCTGTAATAAATTAGCTGGTAATCTCTCACTCCTATAGCCATCATAATAAGCCAGTGCACTACTGAAAGCAGGTACTGGTATACCTAATTCAATTGCTTTTGAAACTACTTTACGCCAGGCATCTTGATTATCCTCAATTGCTGATTTAAAATAAGGGTCAAGCAATAAATTCAATAAATTTGGATTCCTATCGTATGCATCTTTTATCTTACCAAGAAATTGTGCTCTGATGATACATCCATTTCTCCACATGAGTGCTATCTGACCAAAATTCAAATCCCAGCCATATTCTTCAGCCGCCATTCGCATTAGCTGATATCCCTGTGCATACGCACATATTTTTGAAGCATAAAGTGCTTTGCGAATCATCTCAACGAATTCTTCCTTTTCTCCTTCAAATTTTGCTTCGGGACCTGATAGTACCTTTGATGCCTCTAATCTCTCCTCCTTAATTGCACTCATAAATCTAGCGAATACTGCTTCCGCTATGGTCTGAGCAGGTACACCCGTATCTAATGCTGAGTGACTGGTCCATTTGCCAGTTCCTTTCTGACCTGCTGTGTCCAGTATAATATCCACTATAGGCTTACCTGTTTCTGAATCAAGCTTGCTTAAAATATCACTTGTAATTTCAATGAGATAGCTATTCAATTCGCTTTTATTCCAATCAGCAAATATCTTACTCATTTCCTCAGGAGTCATTCCAAGCGCTTTTTTCATTAGAAAATATGACTCGCAAATTATTTGCATATCACAGTATTCAATACCGTTATGAACCATTTTTACAAAGTGACCTGCCCCATTGTTACCTACCCATTCACAACATGGTGAGCCATCACTAACTTTTGCGGCAATTGATTGAAATATTGGCTTGACTTGAGGCCATGCTTCAATTGATCCACCGGGCATTATAGCCGGTCCTTTCAGAGCTCCCTCTTCTCCTCCTGAAACTCCCGTTCCTATAAATAATAAACCTTTATCTTCTAAATTCTTAGTACGCCTAATTGTATCCATAAAATTACTGTTACCACCATCAATGATAATGTCACCTTTGTCTAAATGGGGTATTAGTTTCTCTATAAAACTATCTACAGGTTGACCTGCTTTAACCATTAGCATAACCTTACGGGGCTTTTTCAAACTTGAAACCAGCTCTTCAATACTGTGACATCCTCTAACATTTTTACCCTTTGCTCTATTTTCCAGAAATCTGTCCACTTTGCTTACTGTTCTATTAAAAACAGCTACTGAAAATCCACGGCTCTCCATATTCAAAACTAAATTCTCGCCCATTACTGCTAATCCTATAAGTCCAATGTCATACTTATCCATGTTTATCTCCTTCTTTAATAAATTAAACACCACTATACGCTGAGAATCCTCCGTCAATAGGAACTACAATACCTGTAATAAATGACGAAGCCGGCGAAAGTAACCATAGTACAGCACCAATCAAATCCTTTGGATCACCATAACGTCCCATTGGAGTATGCTCAATTATCTTTTTACCTCTTGGAGTCATTTCTCCTGTACTATCATTCAGAAGTAAATATCTATTCTGCTGTGTTAGGAAAAATCCAGGTGCAATAGCATTTACTCTAATTTTCGGCGAATACTCCTGAGCCATATGCACTGCCAGCCACTGCGTGAAATTGCTTACTGCTGCTTTTGCTGCAGAATATGCAGGTATTTTAGTTAATGGCCTAAAGGCATTCATTGAAGAAATATTAAGAATTATTCCCTCTCCCTGATCTGCCATCTTCTTGCCAAATATTTGAGATGTAAGTATTGTGCCTAATAGATTTAAATCCATAACAAAACGCATTGCATCAAGTGGCAAATCAAAAAAAGATCGATCGGAACTTGTAGTAGCTTTTGGGTTATTCCCACCTGCACCATTAATAAGACAATCTACTTTCCCAAAAGTATCAAGTACCTTATTTGCTACATTCTCAAGTGATTCTCGCTTAAGTACATTTGTATTAATATAAACAGCTTTACCTTTGCTGTCTTTACTGCCGCTAATAAGATGCTCTGCCTGATCCGGATTAATATCCAGTATCGATACATTAGCCCCGCAGCCTGATAATGCAATGGTTATCTCAGACCCCAAAACTCCTGCACCTCCTGTAATAACTACTGATTTCCCCGTGAAATCATACATTTCTTTTATTCGTTCTAAATTCATTTACATTCTCCTAAATAATTTAATTCAAAAAACAAAGGCTTGATATGTCTTGTAAATAGATTTTCAGTTACGTTTTTAGCAATCACTTTTTCATTATCACTTAATGCAACCAGATAGTGTTCCCCCATTTCAGAAGCGATTTTATATCCTATATGCATTAACTGGCGGAATGACGGATTATATTGTGGAGAATCAATATCATGCCTCAATGTACTGGCAAATGTAAGCCCATCCCATTTTTTAACTGATTCAGGAGAAGGTAACTTTTCGCTGACGATTTGAACAACCGTGAGATACGGTTTACATAGTTCTTCCATTCGTTCAAAAGATTGAGCATAAATTTCCTTCGCTACTTGCAGACCATCTTTTCCAGATTCAGCCAAACCAATTACTTCTTCAAGCCATGTAGTACCTGCTGTTTTAAGGTGAAGACCGACATCAAATTTTTTTATGGATTTGTTGATTACTGGATAAATGTTGAATTTATCACTACCGGAGTGAATACTGAGTTTGAGGTCATGCTGTAAACCGAGTTCCTCAATCGCAAAGCGAATAACGGCTAAATTCGATTCAAATTCCTTTTGAAATTTTGCAACATTCCCGATGTAGTCTACACCCTTATGAAATTCACCGGTGAATTTTGGTGCAATGGTCTGTAACGGGATGTTTTCCTTTGATAGTGCGGAAAGAATAAAAAATATCTCGACTGGCGTTTGTGGTTCGCTTGTCTCATCCATAGAAACTTCGATTATGATATCACTGGCCTGCTTTCTTTTAGCAATATGGCGATAAATACGTCCTGCTTCCTGAACCGCCAACAAATATTTACCTGCAATTTTTTTTATTTGCAGCAAAGTGATATCGAAAAATCCTTTGATTCCGGGTATGGATAATTTTGGAATAAATTTTTTATTCGATTCAACAAAGTTTGAAATATCGCTCTGAGATGCCCTTTTACCAATATAATCGGCAACATCAAGGGTGAAAAAATCGCAAGAATCCAGAAAATAATCTACTGTCTTTAATCCAACATGGTCAGCATCTACAAAGTAAGCATCTTGCCAGCCAAGTTCCTGGACAGCGCGGTCAGCTTCCCTCCGTGTTTCTTCAGGACGGCTGTGAATTATTGTGTGTTCACGATACGATTTATTCCAGACTGGTGTAATATTTATGCCTTCATCTCTTGCAATAACTAAAGCCCGTAATTGGGCTCTGGCTTGATGACCAAACCTGTCACCTACACCAAATGAGTATTTACCTATTTCTTTTTTCATTGCACTAAAAACCTCTTAAAATTCAAGTTTTAAATCCTTCTTGTAATCAGACTAGTATAGCGTTCCATAAGTATCTTTGCAATAGCATGTCAGACCAATATTTCG
>CAYTUQ010000085.1:0-7750 GCA_964441235.1 uncultured bacterium
TATGTAAATTATTGTTTTTAAAGAAAATCCTTTTTTAAAGTGTCAAACTTGAGTTCTATTTTAACTTCATGGTGAAATTTTAATCTGAGAACAATTAAAGTAATTAATGATGAGATTATTGCACTTATAACGCCAGACGAAATAATAATTTTTAATAATTCCATTTTTATTTACCCACATAACGGACGACGCATCACCAACAGCGAATGTGACTTCGTTGCCCTTTCAACATTTCAAAAACTCTGTGAAAACTCCAAAATCAACAACCAGAAAACAGCTTTCGCTGTTGGGTGTATGCGATGGTTAGCACAAAATACTTACGCCAATAAAAAAATATTTTCACCTATGTTCTTCAATGATTTTGTCGATTACCCATTCAAGCCGGGTATCCTTGCCAACCAAATAATCATCAATGCTTCTACATATTGTAATATCTGGAAATAAAGCAACCTCGTTGTTTTTTAATGTATCAGGTCTGATATAAAAGCCCATAGAAATAGACACCAACTTTTTACTATTAGGTAATTTAAGCATCGACATGCCTGACGGGGATGTTGGTTTGGCTGGTGTTGGAGTGCCTATTATTGTTCCCAGATTATTATCACTAAAAATTGTAGCGAAATGTGTCGCCGCGCTAAATGAATTTGAATTCATAAGAAGATATAACTTACTACTAAACTTGTTCTTTGGAGGGCTTATGTACATAGGGGATTTTTTGTCTTCAATTTCTGCAAAATAATCGTCCAACTGCCTTTCATCGGTCATCACGCTATCCCTATTTATTAATCCGCAAACAGGCATTTCTCGCTTGTATTTCTTTCGATAATTTTCCGACAGTTGTTTATATTCATTAGCGAATTGAACTTTGTAGAAATCTGATATTTTTTCATAAGTTGAAAAACCTTTAATTTTTTCTGGAGAGTCTATATAGTAGAGAAATTGCTTTCCTAATCAAGCATCTCCACCTACGTTACCTCGAATGTCTATTATTAAATATTCTACTTTATTGTTAATTAGATCAGTAAACATACGTTTCAAAAAATCATCAAATCTCTCAATTCCTTTTTTACGACAGTAATGATTTATATAAAGCCTTACAAAAGGTCGAATATACCATTTGGCATAACTTTTCAATCCATCTATCATCGCAGTTTTATCTAGGAAAGAGCCAAATCTGAAATACGCAAAATTGTGCTGGGGAATTACCTGATAATAAAAAGGCTTCTTTAGAAATTTTATAAATTCATTTTTTCGGGAAGGTAATTTATAGTATTTAATATCTTTTTTTTTCTTTTTCATTATTGACAAATTCTTTTCAGCTGTTTTAGCATTATATACTGTGAGCTTTAAACTATCTATATTATCGCTAACACCTGTATATTTAAGATATTCAGGGAGCATAAGATAATTAGCGGTCAACCAGTTTTGGGAGAATTCATTATCAGCAGGTTGATATTCTCTTAATTGTTTTGCGACCTCTTCAATAGGCCTATCGTTAACTGCAATAACTTTAGCACCGATAATTGTAGAATCTAATGCTCTGTCTATATTAGATATATAATATCCTTCACCATTCCAGTCTATACGAACTGGATATATTTTTTTTGAATAATTAAACGGAGAATCCAATAAATAAGTGTGCCCATCTTTGAAGTTAGCTAGAAACTTGCTGAGCAGTAAATGAAATTCTATATCTTCTGTTTGATTTCCCAAACGTTCTATAATTTGATTCTTTTCAATTTCAAATTCTTGCTCAGAAATATGCTCGAAAATATTTGGGTGAGCTTCTTTTAGCATTTCTATTAGAAATAAAAAGTCCTGATGATACTCGGTTAAAGATTTATAATCGTTATTTTTTTGGATTGGATGAGAATAATTTTTTGCAAGAGTCGTAAAGATAAAACTTTGAGAACAACTAATAAAAAGGGATAAAACAGACAATAATAATAAGATTAGCAAACTCTTAAAATCTTTTTCCATAAATTTCTCCATTAATTTAAGTCAACAAATTTTATGTGCTAACGCCAAAAATAAGGTGCTGGAACATACGGCGCACAGTACGCAAATATTTAAAGAAATGTTTTGCGAGCACTAAAAAATAAAATTCGCACATCGCTGTTCCAGTCAGCTTAATTTTTATTGTTAGCCGTTTACTGTTTTTGACAATTTAAAGATTAGTATTTTAAATTTATTCCAACCAAGATAGAATGCCCAAAACCTGCTAGAGATTTTCCATCTTCATATATTTCAAATTTTGCGTTTAATAAATTTTCGATTCTGATAAATGCTAAAATTTGATCTGTAAACCGTTTATCCATACTTAAATTGAGAAGCGTATAGTTTTGTAAAACATCTTTATTTCCTTCTTTTGTTTTATAATAACGATCTACTGCTTTTTCTAGTGATAGAAAAGTGTAAAAGCCGACCTTTGGAAAATATTTATAAAGTCTAACTGTCGTCAAATGTTGCGGTGAATAGGCGATGGGGAAATCATCTTCATCTTTGGTGTTCGCATAAGTGTGGCAAATAACGAATCTCATATTCCCAATTATTGCTCGTATTTCAGATTCAATGCCCTGTGCAAGCGCTTTTTGGATATTTTCCCGACGAAGAACGGTTTTCCCATTATGTTTTTCCCCAGGATTTGTTGCCATTATCATGTCTTTAAATTCATTTCTAAAACCTGAGATTCTTGCAATTAAATTGTCAGTAAAAAAATGTTCCGCACTAATATTATAATTCATAGAATATTCTGGCTTTAAATGAATATTTCCATCTCTATAATAAGTTTTATGATCAAATTTATCTTCATATAAATCCTGTAATGAAGGAGCGCGAAAGCCCTTACCGATTGAAGCGCGAATGTCTGTTTTAGAAGATAGACGATAAAGCCCACCAACCTTTGGCGTCCAAACTGTTCCGACTTTGGGATGATAATCAGCACGTAATGCAAGAACTGGAATTATTTTTGAGTTCAACAATAATTCATCTTTAATAAAGCCACTTAAAATTGTTGTAATCTTCTCTGGTGTAGCTGCTCTGCTAAATTCTTCATTACGAATTTCCAAACCAGTGGTGATTGAATGTAGATTTCCTATTTTTCCATCAAGTACAGATTCTCCCATAATTGTTCGATTGTTATCATCACGATATTCACCTTTGAAATGAGAATAATATAAACTTGTTTTAAAGGAAGTTTTTTTTCCTATTTTGTATCGCCAATGTGTAGATAAATCGGTCCAATAATCTGTTACTTTTGGTATTGTGCTTTCTCGCAAATATTTATTACGATATACGCGAGAATTAAAACTGAACGCGCTTCTATTCGATAATGTATAGGTTAACTTTCCCAAAAAGTTTAATTGGTCATAATCGAATTGAATGTCACTGGCATCAGGGACTCCATCACTGTGAATTTGGTTAATATTAACATAGTAACTGAACTTTTTCAGAGAATTTCCATGATATAAATTGAGGTTTCTTGTATTGTATTTGCCATAAGAGAAATTTGCTCCATAAGAAGCAGATTGGGGAATTGGTTTTGTGATAATATTGATGATACCACCAAAGGCTTCGCTCCCATAAAGCGCTGATACGGGTCCCTTTACAACTTCAACTCGATCAATCATTTCGACTGGAATGAGATTTAAATTAACTCCTGTATGAATATGTTCGCTCTTTGCCCTTTCTCCATCAATAAGAATCATACTGTATTGAGAGGGTAATCCATTAATCATTGAAGTAAATCGACGAGCTGCCCCATTTGGCGCACCCCCTGAAATTGTAACTCCTGGTACCCATCTAATAATATCAGTTAAAGTTTGAACACCTGTTCCTTTAATCTCTTTTCGATTAATTAAATAGGTCTCCAGAGGAACATCTTTCAATGTATGGATACTTCTGGTAGCTGTCACAACAATAGCATTTGTTTCAATAATTGTCGGTTTAAGTCCAATTTTAAGATACTGTGTTTTCTTTTGTTTAATAGATATATTATTGAGAGTTAATGCTTTATATCCAATATGACTAACCTGAATATCGTAACTTCCAGGTTTTAAATCTTTAATACGGAAATAACCATTTTCATTTGTTATAGTACCAAGATTCGTCTTTTTTATTACAATATTAACATGAGACAATTTTTCACCAGTTGTTTGATCATAAACAAATCCTTGAATAGAATTGATATTACTTTTAGCAAATAAGAACATAGTATTACTTAATAAAAAAATACATAGCAGCAATCGAAGCTTGTTGTACATATAGAATTCTCCTTTAATGAATTTATTTAAAATGCATCTATACGGCTAACGCCGCAAATGAGCTGCTGCGCCTTAAACGGTACTGATTTTCAATTTTGTAAAGCCTAACGAAAAATCACAAAACGTGAATTGTCGCACTGAGTTTAGCAGTCAGCTCGATTTGCATGGTTAGGTAACTTTCATGGCATTGTCATCCAATCACTTTTCTCAAGAACTATTCCAGAGTTCGAATCTAATATCAAACACTCTCCACTGAATTCGGTAAGATAATTTGTGATACACCAAACGTATTTATTTATGGTACCACCGAACCAATAGAAACTTGCTTGCCAGGGCTTGATACCATCTTCAAGGCCAGATTGCTTAGCAAGATTAACTGCCATAGATGAGTCGATCCCAAAAATGCAACAACTTGGATTCGAAAGACATTCTGGAATTCCATAAGGTGATCTTTCTGCGATTATATTACCGACAGAATCAACTGCAAATTCAATCAATTCATCAATCCATGGTTTCTCTGGAATTTTAAATGTATAGACCATCAAATAATTTGGATATCGCAAGTAATTTGAACAGCTTGAAGGATGACTTATACAAAAACTATCAGGAGGATAATATCTCGAACGTACAGAATCAAATATGATGTAATCAGCAAAATAAGTTGGGCCAACTTTTGAGATAATAAAAGAATCTGATTTAGCAATAATGAAATCTGGAATTCCGGTTTCTTGCACAACAGGGCCCTCATCCCATCTGTTCGGTTCTGTTGGCTTAGAACAAGTTAGAAACATAATAACGATTAAAAGAAAAGACCCTATCATTTTGAGGTTGTTCATAGTTTTTCTCTCCTATGAAAGTTGCCTAACGGCACGGGAGTTGAGCCGCATCCTGTACGCAGCAAGGAGAGAAAGGATTTCTCTCAGATGCGAGTACAGGACGTAGCCGCCGTAGGCGGGGTCGGCTCGAACGACATTGATAGGCCGCCGCAGGCGGTCGGCTTATCGACAAGTATCAGCCACCGAAAAATAACGAAGCGAAACGACTGATTTTTAGTAAACATATCGCAAAGTCTCAAATCCTGAAATCATCGAACAGCTTTTTCGGTTGACTGAATACAATGGTTAGCGTTTTTGTTTTCTCAAATGCAAGGAATCATAATCCTTGCAAAATAGTTTTCTATGGGGCTTCGCCCCATACCCCAAATTATCAAATAGTCAAATAGTCAACTAATCCCTTAAACAACGAACCGAGAAACCACACTCGTTATTGCCGTAGTAGCGGTAGATGTCTGAATAACTGCCGCCAAGGGTCCGGAACCATGCGTGGTCATTATCGTGCTCCGTAGATGACCAGAAGTAGGCGTCGTAACCCATATAGCCGTAGGTACCATCGTAGTTGCGGTAGCCACCAGGCAGCGCGGAAAAACCACTTTCGTTGGTAGCGCCAGTGTTAGGGCTGTTCCAATGTGTGGTTCCGGTTTCTTTCAGTTTACCACCAGCTACACTGCTTCCTCCAAGATAATCAACCAATGTTTGCCACTCGGCATCACTCGGAACATGCCAGCCTTCGGGGGCTATATCGCGGCTATCATTTACTGCATGCCAGTTGTACAGACTCCCATAAGTGGTTGCATTATTAGCATCGTTATCATAATTACAGTAAGCTCCTGTAGTCAGATTATACCATTCTGTAGCATAGGTAAAATTCGGTATAGCATCCCCATTGAGGTAATGGGTTACTTTCAGGTTCTCCGCCATCCATACTTGGGTGCCAATCGCTACAGTAGAGTAAACATTCCCATTGTAATCAGTAACAACATCTGCTTCAAAAGTTATACTATCAATTTCAGATACACCAAATCCAAAAGTGTGACCATCTGGTTTGTGAATAATTAAATATTTTGTTTGTCCAAATGTCAATTGCACTGTTAAAGTAAAAAACATGAAAAAACATAATTTCAAATTCCTGCTGAACATTTTAATTCTCTTCTATTTTACCAATAGCATTTTAATTAATTTCGTATAACTGCCCGATGTTAATTTGCAGAAGTAAACTCCGCTTGATAGATTTGAGCCGGTGAAATTTACTTCGTATCTGCCGGGATCCTGATTTTTATTCACCAATACTTCTATCTCTTTACCCAGCATATCATAAATTATCATTGTAGTAAAGGCTTGTTCTACTATTTCATAGGAAATTATTGTAGTAGGATTGAAAGGATTTGGATAATTCTTGTGCAAGGTAAATTCATTAGGCAACATTATTTTTCCCAAAGTCACTGATATTTCCGGACTATATTCATAAGTACCGTCATAATCTATCTGTTTCAGCCTGTATTTTAGGTTTGAAAATTTTGATGCATTTTTATCGCTAAAGGAATAGGAGTTTGCTGTTGAGCAACTACCGTTGCCTTCCAGGAAACCGATTTTTTCCCATTCAGAAATATCATCATGTAGTCTCTCTATTTCAAATCCGTAGTTGTTCACTTCCGATGCGGTTTCCCAGTAAAGCCTGACATTATCATCACTTTGTACTGCCCAGAAATTCTGAAGCTCGACTGGAAGCGACACATCACCGATTTTTTCTGCATCAAAAGTAATTTTGATAATGTCGTCTAAATATTCTGAATCGACATAACCATTATTTATCTCAAAATTGATGACAGCGCTTTCGGTATTAAAAGTGATTTTTGAAATGTCATCCAGTAAGCCATATTTATAGCCTGAGTTCAATTGGACATTAATGTAATCTTGACAGTACACATGACTTAAAAGAAGTAAGAAAACTAAACAAATTCGCTTCATACTTTTCTCCTTTTTTCAATAATCTTCTTTAGACGCTAACGGCACGGGAGTTGAGCTGGTGTAAATACTATTATCTTTCATTTTTTAAAAACCTATCCCAAAATCACCAAAACTATCAAAAATCGCGGAGGGTAAGCGTCAACTCAAGCGGATGGTTAGCATTGCCATCTCTTTTATTCAGGGCGAAATTTTGAAATTTATTGCTAAGAAAAATCATCAATACTTCTATTGTACAACTATCTTCAGATTGTCAACATACTTTGAAAATATAGATAACAACTCTGACTTACAACTAATTTTTACTCCAGCACAAACTATAAAAAACCCGTAGAACATTTTGTGTTACCACAAAACTCAAGAAAAAAGGAACAGTCTTTCCCTGAAAGGAACAGACTGAAGTAAAACCGCAAAAACTATATTTACGCTAAATTTCAAAATCCATCTTTTTTCGTTACGCCCTATGAAAAAGCTGTCTTTAAAAAGAGGTCCTTTATTCGCAATCTTCACGCTTATAGAACCACAATTCATCTTTTATCAAATTTAAACTGTCCAGATAAATCCGTTCTCAGTAGTCCCGACCTAAGTCGGGATGAATCGGGATCATTATTTATTATTATCGTATTTGGCATGCTAACATAATAGGAGTGTATCCGTAGTTGAGATAAAAAAATCACTCATGATTAA
>CAYTUQ010000086.1:0-474 GCA_964441235.1 uncultured bacterium
ACGGTAAAACCTTTTATGATACCACTACCAGAGGTAGTGGTTTATTCCGATTAATAAACTGGATACCAAAAAATCTGCAATTTCAAGAATTGAGAACCACGCTGAGGATATTCGATTATCGACGCTGGAGAAATACGCTCGTGTTCTCGGAATGAAACTCCAAATTAGTATCGTCAATAACTGATATTCTAAAGCTTAATCGAACTTAAATTGCTAACAATTGCATACACCTAACAGCGAAAGCAGTTTGATGAACATTGGATTTTACGACATTTAAAATCGTTTTTAAATTTGTATTAAGTAAGCGATATTCCATTCGCTGTAGGTAATGCATTGCCCGTTAGACGGATGAATATGAATTACAGATCTTCAAGTGGGCTAATCACGCCTTCACCACCTTGCTGCAGCACATGTGTGTCCCGAAGGGATTCCTTTGGAATAGATCATTGTTGTCTGTACATCTTTACCCCGTTA
>CAYTUQ010000086.1:574-7549 GCA_964441235.1 uncultured bacterium
GATACTTGCTTTTTTAAACAACGAATATCTAACAGGGGTTGTTATCTCACGGGGTTCACCCCGTTAGATACTTGCTTTTTTAAACAACGAATATCTAACAGGGGTTGTTATCTCACGGGGTGAATGTCCAAGCAAGCTCTGAACTGTACGGATGTCTGTGCCTCGCCGCAGCAAATCAGTCGCAAACGAGTGGCGAAACGTGTGTGCACTGACCCGCTTCTGGACACCAGCGATCCGCACGGCGTTGGCAATAGCCTTGTTAATGGGACTTGGATCTAGATGGTGGCGGCGGACGATGCCTGTACGTGGGTCGGTTGACAAACCTTGTGCAGGGAAGACGTACTGCCATTGCCACTGCCTTGCGGCATTAGGGTACTTCCTGACAAGAGCATGGGGCAGGTAAACTTCTCCATATCCATTGGCAATATCTCCCTCGTGGACGATTCTGACATGCTTCAAATGCGTCTCCAGCGGTGCCTGGAGACTGGGCGGAAATGTCGTAACTCTGTCTTTATCCCCTTTACCGCAGCGAACTGTCAGCGCCTTCATCTTAAAGTCAATATCATGTACCCTCAGCCTCAGGAACTCGATTATGCGCAGCCCGGAACCGTACAACAGTTTGACAACAAGCTGATGAATTCCGGTCATCGCACCAATGATCCGTTTTGTCTCCTCCCGGGCTAAAACAACAGGAATTTTAACCTTTTTGGACGCCCGTTCGGCATTTATTTTTTCGTTAAGTGGTTGCTTGAGTACATGTTTGTAGAGAAAGACCAGAGCATTCAGCGCCTGGTTCTGCGTGGAGGGCGCCACTTTCTTCTCACGCGCAAGAAAGGTCAGGAATGTCTCAATTTTCTTCTCGCCATTGCACAGGTCGTCGCGGGACTTCATGTTGAAGTGAAGCACAAAGCGTTTTATCCAATCGCAGTAGGTGCGTTCGGTACGGATTCATCCTTCGTAGTACTATGGAGAACGGATTGAATAACGCCGTCTTCGCATCACATCACGTACCTCATTTAAAATTCTACTTGACATTGCTTTCTTTCTGTTTTATTATATATACAATGATCAGTATAGAATATACTATAGTAAATATTGAAAGCAAGCAGATTTGCCTGTTTTCCTGTTCAATATCGGGATATCAGGCAAAATCGCCTTATACTTAAATGTTATGTGAAAGAAAAATAAACATAGAAAAGGAGGTTTCAAATGGAAGAAATCAATGAAAAAAAACTGTAGCAATGCCGCGTCTTGGAGACAAAGCGCCTGAATTCAAGGCTGTGACAATGCAGGGTGAAATCAATTTTCCGGCAGATTATTCGGGCGAGTGGGTGATTCTGTTCAGTCATCCCGCTGATTTTACCCCTGTATGTACTTCAGAATTCATTACCTTTGCATCCTTGGAAGACAAGTTGGCGGAAGCAAATTGTAAACTGGTTGGATTGTCAATTGATGGTTTGTACAGTCACATTGCATGGTTAAGAACAATCAAAGAAAAAATTGAATACAGAGGGATGAAAAATATGGAAGTAAATTTCCCTCTGATCGAAGACATCACCATGGAAGTGGCGAAGAAATACGGAATGATTCAACCCGGGGAAGATACTACAAAAGCAGTACGTGCTGTCTTTTTTATTGATCCGAAAGGAATTATACGGACCATCATATATTATCCATTAAGCCTGGGTCGCAATTTTGACGAAATCTACCGAGTGCTGATCGCTTTGCAGGCAGCAGATGCTTTTAAGATTGCCACTCCTGCTGACTGGCGACCCGGCGATGACGTAATCATGTCACCTGCTGGTTCATGTGGCACTGCCAAGAACAGGATGGAGGGGAAAGAAGACATGGAATGCCAAGACTGGTTTTTCTGTACCAAAAAAATTGATAAAGAAACGGTTTTGAAAACAATTCTGAAAAAGTAATCACATAACAATTGGCTGAAGGTGGATTTAAAAACGTACCATTTTTAGGTACTTTTTAAGTTTGGTGGAATTACTTGATACAAAAAAATATCGGTTGTGTTTAAACCACTTAGCCAAGTGTTATCTGTAATCAAATAGAACAAAGGAGGATTAATAATGTCTACTCAAAATTATAACCAAAATCTCAAATTGATTGAGAAATTTTCTCTGTTTGAAAAGATTTTTATGAGGATAGGATTTTATGGTTTTATTATCATTGGGGCTTATGGTATTTTTTCAGTAAACACTCTTTGGACATTAATATACATTGGTTTTGTTCTTCTTGGCTTAACTTTTGGTTTACTTTATTGTCTTTGTTCCCATTGTCCTTATCCCTATAAGTTTTCAGACTGCATTTTTTTACCATTTGGAGTGATAAAGAAACTATTTAATTTTCGTTCAGAGTCTATGAAAATCTGGGAAAAGACAGGTTTTATCGTAACAATAACAGGATTAGTTGCAATTCCACAATATTGGTTGCTTAAAAATTTTACTATTTTGGTGATTTTCTGGATATTTTGTCTTCCAACTCTTGCAGGACTTATATTCTATTTTTGTAAACGGTGTCATCATGTTAATTGTCCTTTTAATTTGGCACGAAAAAAATCAGGAGAGTAAACCTGATTTATGCCACTCCTTTGTATAGAATCAATGTCAAGTTAAAACATATAGAAACATGATTTCTATTAATAAATCTGAAAGACAGATAACCATAAACTGAAGTGGATTCAAATGCTCACCATCTCTTGGATTTAAAGAGTTTGGTGGTATTACTTTTTTCTTTAAAATGTTGGTTGGCATTTGAACCCACTTAGTTTAATCGTTATGTGTATAGTAAGAATAAACGCAATTTTGTTTATCATGCTGATATTGATTGATAAGAACAATGAATTTATTGGATGGTTAATAAGCATAAAATCAAATATGGAGTACTACACAACCTTATTTGCACCAAAAATTATCTTAGTCGTAATACTTAGTATTTAATAAATAAGGAGAAAAATAATGAGATATATCAAAAAACAGCTTGAATTAATTAAAGAAAAAAAATCTTTGGTAGAAGATTTTAGCAAACTTCATGGAGATTCAATTGAAAATCTAAAAATGGAAAGTTTAAGGATAAGTGCGAATACAGTTGATAAAAAAATTTATGACGCGTTTCATGAAGAAAAAAATTGGAAGCAGCTAATTTCTGAAATTAAATCTTTAGAAATACCTGTGTGGTTCAAAGATCATTTTCAACTAAAACAAGCTAGCGATACAGAAAAAACGCAAAAGAAGCCGGATAATAAGGATGCGACATTGCAGATAAATGACAATAAGCATGAAAAACGATTAAAAAAACCGGGAAATGATGAATGGAATTTTGCATTTGACGTTGGTTATTTCTATTCACTTATTCCTTATTACGTCTATCCGGGAGAGTCATCTGAAATCGATGCCCAGGCTTATTCCGTTGTTGATAAACAACTAACCACACAACCCGACATTGTTGATTCCCAAACAATACCTTTTACTTTTGAAACACCCAAAGCAGATGCTATCACCGGTAATTTCGATAATTACAATGACAAAGACCTAGTACTTCAACAAACGAATAATACGATATCGCTTGATGAAATAATCTTAAATTCTGTTAAAAGTTATAAAAACCTTTACAGTGAAGAAACGACTTATTTCACCAAATCACAGAGCTGCAACATTTTAAATATAGAAGGAAAAGAACAAATCATCACTGGAAAGTTGAATTCAACCCAATTAGGCTTTGATGCGTATTATTTTGAAAACGGGAATAAGATTGAATTCTGCTCATCAGAATTATTTGATCATAAAATCGGATGTTCAAAAGTTATGGCATTCGATATATCTGTTAGTGATATATTGGACAATGGCACTATAGAAATTATTGCGATTATATCAAAATCCGATGATCCGCAAACAGGAATCAAATTTAATGTACAGACTAATATTATAAAGGCTGTTTTAGACGTTAATAACAAATCATTCAATTTTATTAGTAACCAAATTATTGCTTCTTTCAATACAGGAATGTTTTTAATGACCAATATGGTACAACAAATTTATCGGATTAATGATTTTATCTACTTGAACTATTTCAGCAATGTAAACACTTTGAGTATTATGGCGATGCAATGGGATCCTGATGAAAATATATATAAGGCAATCTGGAACGACGATTATTCCATTTCAGCCCCTGGATATTTTAGCGCTTATCAGGCACCTCTCTTTTATAGAAAGGGTGATGTTTTTTATTATGTGCATGTATTTCAAAATGCAAATAGCAACTATCCATATTATGTTGAAATATATAGTCTACAAGACGATGGAAGTTTAACGAAAACAAAAACCATACAGTTTTCCAATACAAGTTTGAATCCTTATGCTAATTATTGGGGAGGATTATATATTCAAGATTCACTGTATTTATTACAAACCAGTGCAAGTTCCGGAGGATCAAGTTTGGATCCAATAAGTATTTTTTATTGTGTGGATGAAGTTAATAATAAGGTTAATCAATTATCTTTAATTCCAAGATCTCATGAAGCCACTGGCATGCCGATTATGGTTTTAACAAACTACAATATTAAAGCCCTGGCACCCAAAATCAGCTCTTTAACAGACAGTATTCAAGCTATCGTTATCCTGGATTCACCACCTATTTCTTCCCTGATTGATTACGGAGATGGTAAAAATTATCCTTCTTTGAATTATCAGTTTGAACAAAAAGAAACGAGTAAAAATAATGTAGAAACAAAAACCGATCGTTCAAAATCAGACAGTTTAAATGCCGGAATTAAATTTTTTGGAATTGATATTGGCAGTTCTCTCAGTAAGAAAATTACTGAAAGTTCAGATCAATCACATGTGAGCCAGTTTCAACAAGTTCAAAATACTCAGATCACAAGTGAAGTACAGGATATGACCGTATTTTTAGGTATCACTTTCGACATTTACGAATACCCTATTACATTAGAGGGAAAACCAAGCGGGGAATTTTTATTTATTGTGCCAACTTCAACACCGCATATAATTGTTAATACGGGCCAATTGATGTTCAGGAAGACATCTCATCAGGTAGGAAATTTATTATCGTACCCTACAGAGCCCCCTTCCGATGATGATGTAAATCAGATGTTATATACAAGTGAGTTCAATATAAATGCCGATGAGGAATCAATATTGACATTATCCTATTCTGACTTGAAGACCGAAAGTGAAACTACTACTACTACAACTACTGTTGACAAGTCGCTATCCCTAAAAATAGAGTTCCCAATTATTAAGGATGTTGCCGGAAGCATCGGGGGTAAACTTGAAGGAAGCTATACCGATACTGAAATAAATATTTCAAGCTTCACAATTGAAAACTCATTTCAACTAAAAATCCAGATCCAGAAATTACAAGAACATGACGCAAATAAATATTTTAGTATAGAGCCCTACTTCTATATTGATAACTCCAATGTAATAAGATGTAAGTATAGGGTAGATGTTCCTGCAGGAGGAAAAACAGATCCCAGTTATTGGGGGTATTATTACAAATTACCCGATTTTGCTATGGTTATGCCTTTTCATTATGATGCTTTTAAAGATGACTCGAAGTATTATCTATCTTTCGATATTCAAACAAAACCGAGTAAACTTGTTAAAGACTTAAAAGAACTTGAAATTTCTGCGAAAATTCATAACTGGTCTTTAGTTTCCGGAACTAATGTCGAAGTGGCATTCTATTATGCTAAATCATTTAAGGTACCACCAGATGAAAGCGATTTGATAGAAATAGGTCGGCAGACAATTAGTCTCATTGAACCCAGAGGTTCGCAAGTCGTGTCATGCAAATGGGAAAATCCATACTTAATTCAGCCAATAAATGCTGTTCCGATATATGTAAAAATTGACCCTGATAATAAAATAAAAGAAATGAGTAAGTCAAATAATATTGCTCAAATGAATTATCCCATAGAAAGTTTACAGGCAGAATTGGAAATTGAGAAATATTTAAAATAAAACGCTTTGTAATACACTATAAAAGCCATTTGGCAGGAAGTGCGTAATTGTAAAAGTAAATGCAAACTTGAGACGAAATTACAATGAGTGCTAACATCTATTATTGCCAACGATGAGAATAAAAAATGAGAGAAACACATAACAAAATGGATCCACTAAACCTTTTTCCACTTTACTCTAAAATGCAGGTGAACTCGATCGTTAGATAGTAAAAAATGACAAGAAAAAGTCAAAAGGATATAGAAAAACACTTTGCAGAGCACTTTGCAAGAATGATGAATTATAATTGGAAAGTTATTATTCCAAGTAATTAAGAAAAATATCCTGGTTTAATAATCATAACATCTGAAAACAAATTTGGATTAGAAGTTAGAGAAATATTTACAGATGAGAATTCAAATAAAGGTTCAAAATTAAAGAAAACTGAACAATATAATATTCAGATGTTGGAGAAATTAGCATCAAAATATTATGATAAATCATCAGATCCAATTTTAGTAAAAATATATGGAAAATTAAGATCTCAAAATTTAAATGAAGTTTTAGAAGTTCTACAAAGAAATAGAGTTAATCAATTTAAAATTTTACGAAAGGAGCTTTATAATGCTGATGGTTTACTATCAATATATATAACCGGATTACCAGCTAAATTTAAGAATTTTTCACAATGGCAGAATATTAGCGATAATATTGGTTTTCAAAAATCATTGGATATTATATCAATCGAAGAAATAATAAAGATAAAAGCAAAAAATCTATCTAAATATTCACAAAATATTACTAATGTGTCACTGCTATTATATTGCGTGCATTCTTTTAATAGCGGAAAAATTCGCTTTCAAATAGGCAGAAAAATAAAAAAATATGGTTTTAAACACATTTATTTATATGAACACTTACTTAATGGATATAGGTATTAAACTATCTAACCATCCGCTGCAGCAAACGCTTAGGGCTGTTCTATGAAATTGGAGTTTGCGAG
>CAYTUQ010000087.1:0-7445 GCA_964441235.1 uncultured bacterium
GTCAAAAACTTGGGGCTATGGTGAATTATGTTCTTGACTTTCCTTTCTATAAATCACCTCGTTACCTCCAGACTATGGTTAGGTTTTGTTGTTTAGATTTAAAAGTCATTGCTAATCGTAAATATTATGGAAACCGCTCCCCATGCTGTTGCTCTAGATATTGAATATTTGGGGGATTTCTCTTTAACGATATGAACAAGATTTCTGAATTGACGAACAGAATCTGATAGCTGGCGGATAGCGGATTTAAGAAGACCATATTGTTCACATGCCTTTATATATTCATCAAACGTATCTTTTTGTGGTTTAACATTTTTAAACTGAAGATATTGCCTTAACAACTCCTCAATGACGCCCCCGGCCAACAATACGGATGGTTTGTAATAGCCACTTTTACATAAAGTATAGGCATGTTCAATATCTCTAAATATTACTTGTCTAATAAATTTATTATCTATGAAATTAACTCTTTTACCAAAGGTTCTTTTTGAAACATCAAAGTCTTTTTTAATATATTCCCAATAATTTTTTTTCTCCTTATTTTGGTTATCCGTTACGGAAACAAATAATTTTTGAGTATCTAAGGCTATCTCTTTATTAGCATGTTCTCTTTGAGAATTTTCACTATCTGAAAAGGAAATATGAGATAGAGGGGATTCAATTAATTTATATGCTCCAACTAATAGCTGACGAATTTTATGAACAGCAATTGACTTACTATGAAATTTTTTTGATGCCTCTTTTATCTCTAAATATTCATTATAAAGATCAGAATAAAAATTTGGATTTATTTTTGATAGCTGAAGTAATACAGATTTCGCCTCCATTTCCCAACCTGTAAGACTATCCCATATAAGCTCTCTATCATTTACATTACCATAGGTGCCATCCCTTTCAAAATTCACAATTGATGGTGCAATTACACTTGCATGATCGACAAGTCTCATGATATTCTTTTTTAGTTCACTAATGTTCATATCATCCTTTCTATAAACCTAACGGTCAAGGCTGAGATACGAGGTGATTCAGAGCGATAATCTTTCAACTCTCAAAGTCCTTTTGTAAGTTTGAAAATCTCAAATTCATCGAACAGCTCACCTCGTTATCTCCAGCCAATTGTTGAACTAAGCCCGGCAGCTGCCGGGCAGAACCCTCCTATTACATAAATTCTACCTAAAATCCCCAATTGCTCTAACTATAAAAATATCTCCTTTAATATACTAATTTAGTGTTGAAACGCTAAATAAAAATAAGGAGGTATATCATGACATTTCTTAGAAAACATTTCATCGAAGATCTT
The DNA here is from genome assembly GCA_964441235.1 of uncultured bacterium. Classification (GTDB taxonomy): domain Bacteria; phylum Fidelibacterota; class UBA2242; order UBA2242; family UBA2242; genus BS750m-G69. Next base: position 1,301 of record CAYTUQ010000087.1, read on the forward strand.
CAACTGCATGGTTACTCAACGCGCACCGTCGATGCTTACGTCCGTGCCGTTCGTCAGTTAGCCGAGCATTATCACAAATCACCGGATCAGATCACCGAAGAAGAACTGCGTCAATATTTCCTCTACAACAAGAACATTCGCAAATGGTCCCGGGTCGCTTCAACCATTTCCCTGTGTGGTATCAAATTCTTTTTCGAGAAAACCCTTAAAAAGGAATGGACTACATTCAAATTAGTCCGTCCTCCTAAAGAAAAGAATTTACCGCCGATCCTCAGCCTTAAAGAAGTCAGGGCCATTCTAAACAATACCAGAATGGATTACCATCGAGCCTGTTTAACCGCTATTTATTCCCTGGGACTCAGACTTCAGGAAGGCACTAATCTGCAAGTAGCCGATATTGATTCGGACAGGATGTTTGTCCATATTCATCACGGCAAGGGCAATAAAGACCGATTTATTCCACTTCCGAAAAGAGCTCTTCAAATCTTAAGACAACATTGGCAGACTCATAAAAACCCACATTTGCTCTTTCCCGCTCCCGGCAGAGGTCAGATTCACATGCCTGAGACTGATAAACCCATGCCTAAAGCCAGTATCCAGAACGCCTTTCGCGATGCCCTCCAAAAAACCAGAATTACTAAACCCGTATCTGTTCGCCATCTTAGACACGCCTATGCCGTTCATCTTTTAGAAGCAGGGGTGGAATTTCGTTTTGTTCAGGAATATCTCGGTCATTCGGATCCGCGAACTACTATGATTTACACCAGTCTTATTAACAAATCTCTTGTTAATCCCGTTCGCCTTATTAATAAAGTAATGGCTGATCTTTGACTACTCTTGCTGATATATTTCAACTGTATGGCGCTGAATATTTCTTCAGATACTGCGATAAAATGCTTCCAAGCCACAAAAAGGCAATGCGTGATATCCTGGTATGCCGTACCAAACTCCTCGGAGGACATACGTGGTACTGTGAAAACTGCCGGGAATATCATTACAACTATCATTCCTGCAAAAATAGAAATTGTCCCCAATGTCAGAATGAAAGATGTGAAGAATGGCTGGAAAAACAGACTGAAAAACTGCTGCCTGTCGAATACTTCATGGCAACTTTTACGCTCCCTGAAAAATTAAGACCCGTCGTTCGCAGCCATCAGAAAGAATGCTACAACATCCTGTTCCAATCTTCTGCCGACAGTCTGAAAAAATTAGCCCTGGATAAACGCTTTATTGGTGGAAAAATTGGGATGATGGGTGTTCTACAGACATGGTCTCGTATTTTAACATTCCATCCTCACATTCACCTTATTATTCCCGGCATCGCAATCTCAGATAACAGTCAAAAAATCTCTTTATCCAAAGATGGCTTCCTCATGCGGGTCGAACCGCTCTCCATTATCTTTAGGGCAAAATTCAGGGATGCAATGAAAAAAGCCGGTTTGTTTGAATTTGTGCCTGCTGAAGTCTGGCAACAGGACTGGGTTGTTCATATTGAGTCAGTTGGAAATGGTGAAAATGCTTTAAAATATCTCGCTCCATATGTTTACCGGATTGCTATCTCAAATTCTAATATTTTATCCTGTAGAAATGGTTTTGTTATTTTCCGATACAAAGATTCTGAGTCCGGTAAAATTAAAACAATGACACTTCCGGCAATTGAATTTATCCGGCGCTTTCTACAACACGTTTTTCCGAAAGGCTTCCAGAAAATTCGCTATTTTGGATTCTTACATCCAAAGAATAGGGTTCAATTTAATATTCTGCGTCTTTTACTCAATTGCAAAACACATGTAAGAAAAGATAATACCAGAAGGGAATTCATCTTTAAATGCCCAAACTGCGGTAAAGAAATGGTATTATTTGATACAACACTTAGAAAAAGGGCGCCGCCGCTATCAGCGCTGCTGTCAATACAGAAAGGTGTCTATTGAAATTAAACCGCAAATTGCGGCATTGGAACAGTCTATGTAAAATTCGGAATTCCGTGAATATCAAGCCAATTATTATCAGGATTTATCAAGATGTCCGATGTAAAGACAATGTTTATGAGTAACACTGCTGCAATAAACTGAATATTCCACCTGTTTATCCCGCTCGTGCGGGATTATCAGAATAATTCAAAGCCGTGCAAATTCCAGATAGATGGCTTAGTCCAACCCCTGCTTGCACTCTGACGCCGAATAAAAATATTTTCCGCTTATCGTTGTTTTATTTATATGGCGTCAGGTGCGAAGCAGATTCGTTAGGTGGTTTTTGACCAATTACTTGCGTCCAAATCATCTGGATATGATGAGTCAACAAATAATCCTTGTTTATTGGAACTATTATTATATTCCTCTTCACCATACAATAGAATATAAACTTCGCGTATTATTTCATCAACCATTTGCCTAAGTCTCTTTGGCAAAATTGTATTTAAATTACAATTTTCAGGATATACAAATAGACGTTGTTTATAAATATATCCAGAGACATATAATACAAAATTTCTACTACCAGTATATTCAAATCCAAGCGTACAAGCTTTATCAAGTAATACTTTTAAGTTGTGTCCTAAACTTTTTAATTGTCTTTCTGAATATCCGTTCTTTCTTAAATATGCTTTTAATGCCAGTTCAATACTAGTTGCCATTAAATGACTTAAGACATGAAGAGAATTTGGTAATTTATTATTCACTGCATCAGCAGCAGCCGCATACATCCTTGCCCCATCCAATAAATTATCAGCTGTTAATGTATCTTCTTTATTCACTTTATACACCTAACGGCCAATCATCACCTACTGCGAGAGTTAATGCACATATCCAACAACCGAACAAACATGTAATAGAAATCGGAAATATTCAAAATCATCAAACAGCTCTCGCAGTTAGGTGAATGAAATGGTTAGCGTTTTTGTCCTCACTATAACATGAATTTTACTTGCTTTATAAACTGGTAATTCATCGTATTTTGCCATTTTTCACAAATTATTTTCGATGGGGCTTTACCCCATACCCCAAATAGTCAAATAGACAAATAGTCGAATAGTCTAATCCCTTACCAAACGCACTGAAAACCCGGCCTGCTTACTACTGTAGCCCCGGTGGACTCCTGAATTTTGGAAGTGCAAGGTCCGGACCCATGCGTGGGTACTATCGTCCTCGTACTCCGTAGATGACCAGAAGTAGGCGGTGGTACCCATATCGTAATAGGGACCATCGTAGTCATTACGGTCGCCACCAGGCAGCGCGGAAAAACCAATTTCGTTGGTTGCGCCAGTGTTTGGACTGTTCCAATGGACTGTGCCAGATTCTTTGAGTTTACCTCCTTCATCTGTGCCACGCCAGCCCATATCATCAGCGTCAGTCTGACCAAGGTATAGTTCCAGTTGCTTCCATTCTTCGTCCGTGGGTACATGCCAGCCTTCGGGGGCTATATTGCGGCTGTCATTTACTGCATACCAGTTGTAGAGCCGGCCATAAGTGGCTGTATTATTAGCGTCGTTATCATAATTACAGTAAGCGCCGGTACTCAAATTACTCCATTCTGTGGCATCAGTAACATTCGTTATAGCATCACCGTTACGGTAATGTGTTACTTTCAGGTTTTCCGCCATCCACAACTGGTCGCCTATTTGTACCGTCTGGTATACATTGCCGTCTATGTCTGTTACTGTTCCTGTATCAAACGTTCCATTTGTTAATGTAAATGTAATGCTGTCAATTTCAGAAAGATTAAAAGTTTGTTCGCTACCGTCATTTGTATGAATATTAATTGTCTGAGAATAAGATGTTCCAATTAATAAAAATACGCTAAAAATTATTGTTAATATGTTTTTCATTTTTAAATTCCTTTCATTTTAAAAGTAACATTTTTTTGGAAGATATTGAATTTTCAAATTTAACAGTATACAAATAAAGACCACTTGCAACCTTTCCCCCTGTTTGGTTTTTTCCATTCCATACTACTTTATAAGAACCCTCATTCTGATTCTGATTAACAATTTTCTTTACCAAACGACCATTCATATTAAAAATACTAATTTCTACTTTGCCAGATCTAGGAATTTGATATTCAATTGTCGTTGAAGGATTAAATGGATTGGGATAATTTTGTAGTAGTTTAAATGACTTTATTATGTGCTGCAATTTTTGAGCGTCGTCAATATTCGTTATATCGTTAAAGTCAATTTTCTGAATATTTCCAATTTCGTATGTCTCTTTGTTTCCATCTTTGAGATTTACATTCATATAATATGTTTGAGAAAATGCAAATGAAACACTTAATAAAATGTAAAATATACATAAAATATATTTCATCTTTAACCTCCTGTTTTATAGAAGAAAACCATTTAAAACAAAACTTAAATTAAATCTTTATTAACAAATTGGTGAAACTCTGATTCCCATTATTACCATTCTTCATTATCATTTATTACGCTAACGGACTACGCTTCACATACGGCGAAATTAAGTCAATAAACCTTTCATTTTTCAATAATGCTTACCAAACTCTGAAATCCTAAAATCATCGAACAGCTTTCGCCGTTATGTGCAAGCGATTGTTAGGTTCTTTTTCTTACCTATTAAATTTAAGTCATATTTGTAGTACGTCTAATATTATCCTCTTAATTTAAAATACGCTGACATAAGCCTTAACATATTTATAACACGAGTAACAAGATCAGTTTTAATTTCTTGAGGAGCCTCTTGAGATTCCATAATCTTAGAAATTTTGGTATTCATTTTACTTCGCATTTTATATTGATCTGGAGGTTCAATAGCCTTCTCTTGACTCATAATGAATTCAATTAGTTCATTTATGTTTCTTATACTATTAAGAGCATTATTTACTTCTTCTTCACTAATATCAAGACCAAAAGGAATACGAGAGCTTGTTCGAGACATTATAATTTCTTTAAATATTTGTCTATCTGATAATATTGGATTATCCCTTTTTGCATCTTCGTAAAGTCGCTTCTGCAACCTTTTTGTTGCCCAATCAGACTGTATTAGAATTTCAAAAAAAACCTCATCTGTCAATGACCAGCTTTTACGTAAGTCATCTAATAAATGTATACGATTTGGATCTACATTGTGAGGTCTAAATCTTTCTGGTAACATCTGGTACCAAATATAGTCAATCATTTACAACCTTTTCCTAGAGACTAATGTTGTCCATCACGTGTGGACGACGTTAGGTTACGGATTGCACAGCCCCCCAGTAGCAATCGCTGGGTAGGGCACCGTCCCGTGGATGGTCGGGTTATGTGACAAATTTAAAAATCATTTGCTATAATAAAAATCGATGATACAGCATTCATAGCAGCAGCCTTTGAAATTGTATGTTTCATACTTAATTCATATTTCATATGCACAAGATTCCTAAAATGTCTTACAGAATACGATAATTTTGAAATACCTGCTTTTAGAAGACCTTGATTCTCACATATTTTAATATATTCATTAAATGTATCATTAGATATATGGATTTTATTATAAATTAAATATAATCTTAACAATTCTTCTATAACACTACCAGCCAATATAACGGCTGGCTTCGAAAAGTCATTAACTGCTAAAGTATAAGAATGTTCAATATCTCTAAAAATTATTTTTCTTTTAAATTCATCTTCCACGAATTTTATTTTATTTCCAAAAGAATGTTTACTAACACCGAAATCGTTTTTAATTTTAGACCAAATTACTTCAGTATTATCTGTTATGTTGCTAGCACCTGATTGAGTGTAAATATTGACTAGTGGGGAATCAATCAAAGAAAAAGAACCTACTAGGAGTTGTCGTACCCTATGTACAAAAATAGATTTACTATGCCATTGTTTAGATTCTTCCTCAATTGAAAGATATTCCTTATATAAATCAGAAAAAAGATCTGAATTGGAATTTGAAAGTAGATTTAGTATTGCTTTAGCTTCCATTTTCCAACTAACGAAAGCGTCAAAATCAAAAATTCCATCAGTGACTTTGCCATAATCATTATCTTGTTCGAAACGACTTATTGAAGGAGCTATCACACTTGCTTCATCAACAAGGCGTTTAATTTGCTCCTTTAAATCATTAGTATCCATTTATTATATCTCCTAAAACCTAACGGACGTAGCTCACCTGCGGGTGGATTAGAAAATAAAGGCTATGATAAAATC
>CAYTUQ010000088.1:0-7349 GCA_964441235.1 uncultured bacterium
CTTTGTGGATAAATATTGAAAAATTTATGCGAAAAATTTTAATTCTTTATTGCTGAATAATATCACAAATTTATATCCTTCCAAAGGTTTCTTCAAGCTCCTGCCGCAACAAATGGATAAAAATCCCTTGAATAACATAAATATTTCTATCTCATCCAGTGCCTGGTGGCATGCAGGCAAAAAATCCTGTAAGCCCTATTACTTACCACTTTATTATTTTTTATAAAACTGTGTATCATATCTAATGCTTATGAGTTATATTTCATGGGGTGTATTTGATTCTATTGATCTGTATTTTATTGTAAAAATGGATGTCTTTTGAAAATCCTTTTGCTAAAAATAAAGAGTTTAAAAAGACTAATTTTTATCCTTTTATCTTGTTTTTAGCTGAGGGCAGAATTAAATTTTCAATGTTTATATGGTTACTTTAAGATCTAATATATATTGTAAACATTGAAGTTAGAGAAACTGGCATGAGTAAAATTCTAACTATTGCAAATCAGAAAGGCGGGGTTGGTAAAACTACAACCGCTGTAAATCTTGGAGCGGGTTTAGCTGTTTCTGAAGTAGATACACTTCTTATAGATATGGATCCCCAGGCAAATGCTACTATTGGATGTGGAATTGATTATAGACACACTGATAAAAGTATATACGAAGTACTTGTAGAGGGAATTGATATTAACTCTGCAATAGTTCCAACCGAAATTCCATTTCTGGATATTTTACCGTCAACTACACGGCTTGTCGGAGCTGAAATAGAAATGGTTTCAATGATTAGCCGGGAAAATATCCTAAAGAAAAATATTGAAGAAATAAAAAAGGACTATAGGTATATTATAATTGACTGCCCTCCTTCTCTTGGGCTTTTGACAATAAACTCACTTTCAGCGTCGCATTCAATCATTATTCCGATCCAATGTGAGTACTACGCTATGGAAGGACTTGGACAGCTACTCCATACAATTCGTTTAGTTCAGAGAAGTTTAAATATAGGTCTTCAGATAGAAGGTGTTCTAATTACAATGTACGATTCGAGGCTTAGATTGTCAAAAGAAGTAACAGAACAGGTGCGAAGCCACTTTAAAGAAAAAGTCTATCAAACTGTTATCAGACGTAATATTCGTCTTGGTGAATCACCCAGTTTTGGGAAACCGATAATACTTTATGACGCTTCCTGTGCTGGAGCCCAGGACTATATGAATTTAGTCGGAGAAATTTTAAAGAATGACGGCCAAACGATTGGGTAAAGGGATCAGTGCTATCATTCCTGAGTATCCACTGGGAATGGAGCTGGTTTACAAAGTTGCAGAGATAGAACTGGATAATATCCGTACAAATTCAAATCAGCCAAGAAAAGATTTTAATGAAGAAGCAATGGCTGAACTGAAACAGTCAATTCGCGAAAAGGGGATTATACAGCCAATAACAGTCAGGCAAATTGATGGAGAATTTGAACTGATCGCTGGCGAGCGTCGATTAATAGCATCCCAGGAATTAGGGCTGAAGACAATCCCATCGTACATTCTACCAGTTAAGAGTGATGCTGAGATGGTCGAGTTGGCGCTCATTGAAAATTTACAACGCGAGGATTTGAACCCCGTTGAAGAAGCAAAAGCATATCAGATACTTTCTGATACATTTGGTCTATCCCACGAAGAAATCGCAAAAAAGGTGGGTAAAGTAAGATCAACAATCACTAATTCATTGCGATTATTAAATCTTCCTGACCCAATTCTAAAGGATTTGAGGGAGGCTAAACTGAGTGCCGGTCATGCCAGACCAATCCTCTCTTTAGATAGCGAGAAGCAGCAGATTAATCTTTGGAGGCGTATAAAGAGAGATGGGCTTAGTGTTCGAGATGTCGAGTCTCTAGCGAAAAAAGTGGAGCCGACAAAACATAAACTTCCTGAGAAAAAAAATCAGATAAAAACACCCTTTATTAAAGATTTAGAGGAGCGGCTAATGCACATTATGGGTTCACGGGTTAGGATTCGAGGTAACGAAAATAAGGGGAATATTGAAATAGAATTTTATTCAAAGGAAGATTTGAATCGTTTATTGGAAATTTTTGAATCTATTGAGGACTCATCAAATTGAAAAAGAATTACTATACTTTACATATTCTCGCAGATAATAAAGAAAAACCGTTTATTCGAACCTTCAGTACTACAACAACTCGGATTGTTATTTCTTTATTGGCAATAATAATTGTCTCGACTATTATTATTATCTCTTACTCTTTGCCAAAAGCTTTGAAGTACAATCGAGTTTCAGTCGAGAATGAGCAATTAATTCAGGATCGGCTTATGGTAACGAAAATACTTAGCGACTATAATCAGATCAAGCAGATGGATCGATATATTAGATCAGTTCTTGGACCTGATCTAAGCCTTTCCTCACTTGACTCTCTTGACTTTGATTCTCTGTTCATTCCTCCTGGTGTCAACAATCATCTCGCAAGTAAATCAATAGAGATAAGTTACCTTGAGAACATACCGATTTATCCTCCTGTTAATGGCTATATTACACAAGGTTTTATTGATGATCACATTATTACTGAGGATAATCACTACGGTGTTGACGTTGCAGCATCTGAAGGGGAACCGGTCAAGGCGGCAGCATCCGGCGTTGTTGTGTTCTCAAACTGGACTTATCATTTAGGGTATATGATAATTATTTATCACGCAAATGGTTATTTTACTATTTATGGACACAACCAGAGAAATATAGTTGAGGAACATCAATATGTGAATAGGGGTGAAGTTATTGGTTACCTTGGAAATACCGGTATTAGTAACGGTCCACACCTTCACTTTGAAATATGGAGAGAAGGAAATCCAATAGACCCACAAAGTATGATATATTCTTATAGACGTTCAGATGTATCTATTAAACATAGTGGGAGATAGATAAGAGGTAAATTTATGAAGAGGAAGGATTCATCAATTAATACTATAATTGGAGAGAATGCAACGGTTAACGGTGATATTAAGTTAGCCGGAAATATTGTGGTTAATGGTAAAGTAAATGGAGATATTGAGACAAAGGGGATAATTAGAGTGCTTCAAGGTGCTATAATTATTGGTAAGCTAGTCGGTAAAGACCTTCATATCGGAGGACAGGTCGAAGGAAATGTGATAGCCTCAGGTAAAGTTGTACTAGGTGATAGATCTCTGCTTCATGGTGATGTGGAGGCAGCACAAATTGTCATAGAAGAAGGAGCGCAATTCGAAGGTAAGTGTGATATGCAAACCAGACCGGTAGCCCAACATTCTGTAAAATCTGAAAACAGTGAAGTACTCTTTAAATAGTAACTGCTATTCAAATCTCCCCTTACTTCATAGTAACCTTTTTATATTAATTATCAATTGTAGGTATTGTAACTGATAAGTATATGTTGCAGTCAAGATACGTCAGACATGGAAAATATTTCAACCTAAGATTTAACAAGAATTAGTTTTAATATAATAGTTCACCACTGAGGGAAACGGGATATAACAGAAAAGATATAAAATGATCAAGTTGCTCCGTAGGAGATCCTTCGAATCTATATTCATCCCGTGTAATAACAAGAAGATAAAAATGATGAGTTATTGGATTTGCAAAATATTACACGGGGTTTATGAAGACGCCTTGTGTTACGAGCTTGATTTAACGGGTATAGCTTACCAAAGACAGTTAGAATTAGATGTTCATTATAAAAATGTTGTATTTGATTGCAGATTTAGAGCTGATCTTCTTGTTGAAAAGAGAATTCTTGTAGAAAACAAATCTATGAAAAAGATAACAAATCAGGATGAAGCACAATTAATTAATTACTTTTCCAGAGGTCACGTAGGACTCCTTCGGAGAATCCCTATGGGGAAAAAACAATACGATTAAGAGTAGGGCTATTGTTTAATTTTGGTGCTGAGAAATTCGAAATGATGAGAAGAATATTTTGATAATTCAGTGTCCCGACGGGATCCCTTTGGGGTAACTCCGTGTCTTTCAGTGGTGAACTATAGGGAAATGGGGAAAAAGGTATCAGTCATACTTTTTCTATGTATAACTTCAACAGTTGTTCTGGCTAGTGGCGACTCAATAGCAGACATGGTTATAATGCACCGAATGATGCTTCTTGCATTACAATTGGGTATAATTCTCTTTGTGGCGAGACTTGGAAACATCTTATTTGAGAAATTTAAGATGCCTGGTGTGTTAGGCGAATTATTAGCCGGTGTATTTATTGGACCATATTGTCTTGGAGCAATTACTCTCCCCGGTCTTTCACATGGGTTGTTTCCTTTGTATTCGCCAGAATTTCCTATATCACCTGAGCTGTATGGTATATGCACAATTGCCTCAATAGTCTTGCTATTTGTCGTTGGTCTTGAGACTGATATAAAACTTTTCCTTCGCTATTCTATTGCCGGGAGTCTTGTCGGTGCGGGTGGTGTTATTGCATCATTTGTACTTGGCGATATTATGACAATGATATTTTCTAAAATGCTTTTTGGTGTTTCTTTAGGATTTTTCGCTCCCCCATGTCTATTTCTCGGCATCATCTCAACAGCAACCTCAGTCGGAATATCTGCAAGAATTCTTTCAGATGAGCGAGCTCTTGATTCTCCCGAAGGTGTTACTATTTTAACGGGGGCAGTCGTTGATGATGTTCTTGGAATTATATTTTTAGCTGTCGGGTTGGGAATAATTTCAGCATCCAAATCTTCCGGAAACATTAACTGGGTACACATTGGAATCATTGCCGCCAAAGCAGTTGGAATATGGATTGCTGCAATGGTGATCGGAATAATAGCCTCTCAAAAAATCAGCGTCTTATTGAAGTGGTTTAGAGACCGCTCGTCAATTGCTATAATGGCTTTTGGTTTTGCACTCATCCTGGCAGGGCTCTTTGAAGAGGCAGGGCTGGCTATGATAATTGGCGCTTACGTCATGGGATTGTCTCTATCCAAAGCTGACATAAACCGCGTCGTCAGGGAGAAAATGACATCAATCTATGCTTTGCTTGTTCCTGTATTTTTTACAGTAATGGGAATGCTTGTTAACGTCCGTCTTCTAGCTTCTAAAGAAGTCTTCCTCTTCGGGGTTTTTTATACAATAATTGCCGACGTTGCTAAAATTGTCGGCTGCGGTTTTCCTGCACTATTCTGCAACTTCAATATGCGCGGTGCTTCAAGAATAGGTTTTGGAATGTTACCACGAGGGGAGGTTACACTTATCATTGCCGGGATCGGATTAGCTATCGGTGTTCTAAATCCGGAAATATTCGGTGTGGTGGTTCTTATGGTGCTTGTAACGGCTTTAATAGCGCCACCAGCGCTTGTGGCTTTAATAAAAAACCCGGCTAGTGGTCTTCGAAAGCCCGTTGTTTCAAAAAAGGGTCCTGTTCTATCATTCAGTTTTCCATCTTTTCAAACAGCTGATTTATTAGTCATCAAACTTCTTGGGATTTTTGAATCCGAGGGATTTTTTGTTCATTCCCTAAGCAGAAGCAAGCGCATCTATCAACTTCGAAAGGATGATGTGGTAATAGGTTTCCAGCACAGAGGAACTGACATTATCTTTGACTGCAGCAGGGCAGAGGTTCCCTTTATAAACACAGCAATGTATGAAGTTCTCGCTGAACTTGAACAAACTGTTAAGGAACTAAAGAAACCGGTTGACAGAGAAGCTATTGGACGTAAACTCCAGGAATATGTTTCCGGAACTTTTAGAGGAACTGCACTTGCTGGCTATCTTTCTAAAAACTTGCTTGAGCCAGAACTAAAAGGCAAAAACAAGTATGAAATTATAGATGAACTCCTGAATCTTTTAGATCGTAACAGATTGATAAAAAATTTAGAAGATACGAGAAATGCAGTCTTTACACGTGAAAAAAACATGTCAACAGGTATGCAGTTCGGGATAGCTATTCCACACGGAAGGACAGATGCAGTTGATCAGTTAGTCTGTGCAGTTGGGATCAAGCCCGAAGGTGTGGATTTCAAATCCATTGATGGGCAGCCTTCCAAAATTATTGTTCTGACGCTATCGCCTAAGAATGCCTCCGCTCCTCACATGCAATTCATGTCAATGGTCAGTCAGGCTTTAAATGAAAAAGGAAGGAAGTCTCTTCTTGTCTGTAAAACACCTGAAGAGATGTTTAATGTATTAACCGGAAGTAAAAGTGCCTGAATATAGGTCTCTTTGCAGTTTTTAAAAAGGCTCATCATTTTGAAATTTCATAAACCGTTAGTTTTACAATAATAGATGTTTTAGAACTGTCCCTCTGCTATTTAAAACTTCATCGTAATTTCTGCCGTTATTTTTTTCTCAAAGTATACCGATTAGAACTCAGTCACGCTGCGACTTAATACCGTAAACCTTTATTAAAGATAGAATAAAGAGCACAATAATTTGTCTTTTCATCATAACATCTTTGTGGAAATTTGATATATTTTGTTTTCTACTTTCCAGCCAGGCTACAGGATCAGCTCAAGTCCTTCAGTTGCAAGAGAAATTTTTATATTCTGATTATCTTGGCTGGATTGCATATAATCAATAGCGTCATTTAATATTCTAAAAAGTTTATCATCGGAATATGAAGGGTCATGATGAAATAGTATAAGATGCTTAACATTTGCTTGTTTGGCAAAATTTACACCTTGAATAGAAGTGCTGTGTCCCCAATTTTCTTTTTCAATACTTTCGGCTAGTGTAAATTGAGCGTCAAAAATCAACACATCCGCATTTTGGAAAAATTTAATATATTTTTCAAGTTGGATATCGTTAATATTTTTATATTCAGAATCAGTGGCATAAACCAGCGATTTTCCTTTATAATCTAATCGGTAACCAAAGGAACCGCCTGGATGGTTTAACATCAAATTTGTAATGCGTATCCCATTAACTGATATTGTGTCTCCTTTGCGAAGTTGAACGAATTCTATATTAGCTCCCATTGCGGCTAAAGGCACGGGGTAATATTCATCTTCTTGCTGATTACTGATTCTTTGCTCCAGTCCATTATGAGCACCGTAAATTGTAATCAAGTTACCAGAGGTATATGCTGGCATGAAAAAAGGAAATCCCTGAATATGATCCCAATGCGTGTGGCTTAAAAATATATGCGCTTCACCTTGACCATCACCAAATTCTTGCTTCATCAACTTTTCACCCAACTTGCGTATTCCGGAGCCGGCATCGAGAATAATATGTAATCCATTTACGAATAAGTATATGCAAGGTGTGTTGCCTCCGACAACTCCAGCATGATAAAATGGTTGTTTTTTTAAAAATTCTCTTATTGATTAATCGGAATAAACCACTACCTCTGGTAGTGGTATCATAAAAGGTTTTACCGT
>CAYTUQ010000089.1:0-7036 GCA_964441235.1 uncultured bacterium
CCATCATGATATTTCCTTTATAGAGATTTTTCTATCCTTTCGCTACACCTAACGGACAAGGCTGAGATACGAGGTGATTCGATGCGATGGTCTTTCAACTTTCGGAATCCTTTAAAAAATCAGAGAAATTTAAAATTATCGAACAGCCCACCTCGTTATCTCCAGCCAATGGTTAGAAAAAAAATACGCTCTACGAAATCGAAAATTTGAAATTGGACTTTTGATTTTTCACTTTTTCTATAACTCTGAAACACTTTTTCCGACACAATTAACAGGACAAGGTAATCAAAATTCTATCAGTTTCAATGACCTTTTTTGAAGCGATCTTTTCATTTTATAACAAATAGGGCACCATGTGCCTGATCTTATGCTGTAAGGTAAAGCGTACCAGATATGACCTTTTTCACATTGCCACTTTAATTTTGTCTGAGCATTAGTGTATTCATCCGAAAGGCATTTGCCACCTTTTTGTTTAGCAAGATTTTGCATTTGTACGATATTAAGTTTTTTATTACCAGCGCACTCTGGACACCAATTACCCTGTTTTATATCGATTGGTTTACTTTCCCAGATATGACCTTTTTTACATTGCCATTTTAGTTTTGTATGGGAGTTTATATATTTCGTTGAAAGGCATTTACCCCCTCGCTTTTTAGCTAATAGCTGCATATCTTTAATAGATAATTTTTGTGCACTTGCTCGTTTTTCTATACCACAAACTGGACACCAACTTCCTCTTTTTATAATAATTGGTGTTGTTTCCCAGATATGACCCTTGTTGCACTTCCATCTTAATTTAGTAGAATTATTTATATACTTTTTAGAAAGACATTCTCCGCCACGTTCTTTGGCGATATTTTGCATTTCTTTAATATTTGATTTAATATTTCCAACGCATTTAGGGCACCATTGCCCTTTCTTAATATTTGCCGGTGTGTTTTCCCAGATATGGCCTTTATTGCACTTCCATCTTAATTTGGTAGAATTATTTATATATTCTTTGGAAAGACATTCTCCGCCACGTTCTTTAGCGATATTCTGCATTTCTTCAATATTTAATTTTTTGTTGCCGCTACATACTGGGCACCAATTACCTTTTTTTATATTAGCAGGACTTGCACTCCAAACATGTCCTCTCTTGCATTGGAAAGTTAATTTTATATTATTTCCGAGGTAATTTTTTGAAAGACATTTGCCTCCTCTATTTTTTGCAATTTCTTTAATTTTTTCAAACTGACTTCTCATGTGCGGGATGTATGCATCGTGTAAATTTATTTTGATATTTTCAACGTTTGGAGGTAATCTATTAAAACCACTTTTTTTACATTCTTCTATTATAAAATCTTTAACCGCTGATATTTCTAACATTGTTGGTATTGCTGGGATTTGGATCAATGTTATACCGTGTATTTTACATAATTTTTGTTTTTCCTTATCATCTCTTTTCCTCTTTTTGAATTCATTCTCTGAATGAAAAAAATCAACTTGTTTGTAATGTTGCCGCCCTTGATGTTCAAATGCAAGATTAAGTGTTTTACAATACCCATCTAACTCCATTTGATTATTTTCTTTATTTACCAACCAATTGGGACGATACTTTGTAAATTTTTTCTTGAATAATTGCTCAAAAATTACTCGACATATTCTTTCACCTAATCCAACGGAACATTCGGGGCACCATCTGCCTATTTTGATTTTTTGTGGTGTCGCCTCCCAAACATGCCCTTCACTACATTGCCATTGAAGCTTGTTTTCAATATTGATGTATTTAACAGAAAGACATTTTCCACCCCTTTCAATAGCTATTTTTTTCATTTCTTGAATGTTCAATTTTTCATTATGCGCACATTTAGGGCACCAACTTCCTCGTTTGATACTTGATGGACTGGCTTCCCATATATGTTTATTAACACATTGCCATCTTAGCTTTGTATAATTATTGATGTATTTTTTCGATAGGCATTTACCACCTCGTTTTTCTGCAATATTTTGCATTTCCTCTATACTCATCTTGTTTAAACCGGCGCATTCAGGACACCATTGGCCTCTCTTTATATTTGCCGGTTTATTTTCCCAAACATGCCCTTTCCTGCATTGCCATTTAAGGTTGATATTAGCACTAACATACTTTGTAGAAAGGCATTTACCACCTCTTTTTTTTGCAATTTCTTGCATTTCTTCAATACTAAGTTTTTTTAAACCAGCACATTCAGGACACCATTGACCTCTCTTTATATTTGCTGGTGTATTTTCCCAAACATGCATTTTTTCACATTGCCATCTTAATTTTGTGTGAGTATTGATGTATTTTTTCGATAGACATTTACCGCCTCTATTAGCGGCAATTTGCTGCATATCTTTTATTGTGAATTTTGCTTTGTGTGACAAGAGATAGTATTTCCCTTTATTATGAAGATATTTTTCGTAGGCTAATCATGTTCCAATCCAGATTACTGATATAATAGAACTTCATCCTTTTATTGTTTTAATATCTTGTGTGCATTGATCCCAAGCCCCGGTCGGATTCGATTAGCTATATCGAGGATCAAATTATCGGCAGAAATAATAGGAACACTTGGATTAATGTAAAGAAAGTGTAATAAATCTATAAAGTCATTTCGGCGGGATTGTTCATATCGACTCATACGGTCAATAGTGTAATATGAATAAGCAGTCATAAAGGTACTTGATTTTTTGTTGTATGAATTGCATATACTTTCGATATTTGGTTTGTTTTTATCTGTATCCGTCAAAAGAAGGAGCCATTCTCCGAGGACTTCGACGGACAAAGAAAAATTGAGTTTCATATACTTTGTATTCATTAACTGAAGCATTTCCGAATTGGGAAGTCTTGTTTCTTCTTCTGTAAAAAGTGTTTGTTCATTCTTCTCTTGATCAAGAATGTTTTTGGTCATTGTTATCAAATTTCTATGGTTATCAATCTTTAGTACATGAGAAAGCTGTTCGTCGTAATGACTGAAATATTCAAGGTCAAATGGTTTTTTAGAATTGAGAATTACTTCATATGGATGACCAGTTTTGATAGAGTAAATGAGTTCTTGCAGTGATTCTATACGATTTTCTCTATATGTACAATTATCATATGAAGCTGCAATAAGTTCTTCTGGAAATCTCCAGTCGATTATGGATGATTCAGAAATTATTTGAATGTGAGATCTGATTCTTTCCAATTTTGAGGGTGACTTATAGAGCGGAGAAATTAATTCCAAAAAAGTTAAAGCAGAGATAAGAAAAGAAACTTGTTTTGAATAATTCACTAAATACTTTCCAAAATATATGCAAGCACTTGTGTCAAGGTAGTATTGAATCTTAGTTTCCATACTGATTCTCAAATAGATGTTGTGTTTTTATTTCGCCGTCTCTCTTTCTGGTTCCCATTTTTCTAACGGGCAAGTGTGAGATACGCCGGATTTCGAAGCAATTTTGCTTTGATGTTCGCTTATCTTCTGTAAAATCGTGAAACTTCAAAATCATCCCAGAGCTCCAGGCGTTATCTCCACACAATGGTTAGGAGATAATTCTCCTTATTTGTTTACCCATTTCTTCTATCAAATAATTACTATTTAATCCATATCGTCCAGAAAAAAATGGAATTATAACTATTTTAGTTATGTTATTAAGTTTTGCCCAATAATATTGACGGATATACTTATTATTACTTGATGAATTCGGTTTTATTTCACCACATTCTATTTTTTTATTTAGAGATTTCTCTCCCCCAAAAAATAATATAAAATCAGATAAATAACTTATTCCTGTACAAATTATTAATTCTGGATTGTAATCTCTTGTTAAATCAGAAAAAAATGGAAACCTGTTAAAAAGGCACCAAATTCTAAATAAATCTTTATCATAAAATCCTGTAATATTTTTAAGATTATATTGATCCCATAACTGATTATCTGTATTTTGAAATGCAATCGGATATAGATTTAGTTTAAATATTTCAGAACCCTTTAATAACTCTATCTTTTTCTTATAATCATCAACATCATGATTTATCAATGAGCAGAATAACTTTGCAACACCAATACCATATTTATTCGTTATACTTTCTTTCCAGTTATACAAATCAGGCGGCAATTTTATTTTACCTTTTTCTATTTCGCTAGGAAGTTCAACCAAATAATAATCTTTATCTTCATCATTACCTTTATTTACGCCCCATTCAATACCAACAATCCAAATATTTGAATGAATATTTCCACCATCACAACCGGAAAAAGAACAAGCCCATTCAATAAACTTTTTATTAATAGTAGTCATTCTTATATCTCCTAACGGGCTGCGAGATGAGCCGCCGTCGGTTGGGGGCGGAAATTGCATTTATGCAATTTTCCGTGCCAACCGACCGAGCGGAGCGAAGCCCGAAGGGGGTCGGCTCGATTGAGTTTGATAGGCGGAGCGTGAGCGGAGCCTATGAAATTCAATCGGCTCATCTCGCAGCCCGATAAGCGTATGAGCGAAGCGAGAGTGAGCATCAGCGAGCGGTCCGCTTATCGGTGAAGTCTGAGGTACGAGGTGAAACGAAGTGATAATCTTACAATTTTCAGAATCATTATGAGAAACCGAAAATCTCAAAGTTGTCGAACAGCTCACCGAGTTACCTCCAGACTATGGTTATGCTTATTTTTTATCATGTTGATACTTATCTCTTAAACTTTTATACTTTGTGTCTAACGCAGAGTTATTATCCTCTGATATTTCTTTTAAAATAGATGGCGGAATATTATCTCCAAATTCGACTTTAGCTAATTCCAATTTTGCTTTTTTTATCATTGATCTAAGGTTGTCGAATTTTTGATCAAAAATATTATAATCACGTATATTATCTTTCAATGTTGTAATGATTGATTTTAGTATCGTATATCCTGTTATTAAGATAAATCCAACAGAATTTTGGAGGTTATCTCTTAAACTTTGGAATGAAACTACTAACCTGCCATTATCACTTTTAAATTTTTCAACTAAAGTTTCATAATTACCATGTGAACCATAGTCGGAACAATGTTCATATTGTACAAGCAAATGATGTAAGTGAGAATACTTATTTGTAAAATATTTATTTGGAATTTGAAATATGTTACTAAAGGACTTACGCATTTTAATATCTTTCCATTTTTCTGTCCATAATTTTGCTCTTTCATTGGACTTGTTTATTTTAGATAAATAACAAGCATATTCTAATGATCTTCTTAACGACATTAAACCAACATCATTAAAACATGAAGAAGTCATAATATATGAAATAATCCAACTTTCATATGAGCCAAAAACCATTAACAATGATGAATATTCCCATTCTTGTCCTCCATCAAATTTAAGATCGGTTGTGATAAGTTGATCGAAAATTGAATTTATTGATTCTGCTGCAATATATACGTCTGGCCATGCATTATTCATAAGGGTAAAGTTTTTTCCAATTTTTTCTACTTCTTTATTAATGCTATTGGTAAAAATATTCATTGTGTCCTCTACTATTTTTCATAAGAATCAACATTTACATAAATCTTTTAGTACCTCATCTAAATGATACTCATCACCTGCATATAATGCTTTTAATTTAATACCATTGTATTCACAAGATAAAATCTTTGACGCAGTTTTTCTTGCATAATCTCTCTTGGTTTGCAAACCAAAATATTCAATATAGTTTTCTCCAACTTTCCAGTCTGCTCTAACTTTTGACTTCATCATATTTCTTACACATTTAGGATATGCGGGTTCTTTCTCGTGTTTAATCCCCTTATTATATAAAAAATCATCAATGATTCTTTCAGCTAAACTATTACAAATGTGACCATCCTTTGCAACCACTTTATATCCATATTTAGTTTTTAGCACCTCTCTTTCGCCAAGATATCCTGTGGCAATAACAGCCTTAAGCCAATCTCCATATACTGAATAATACCTAATTGGATAAAATGTCTCTCTCGAAAGTTTTACAAATTCAACAAATTTTTCCTTGGGAATGTTTCGATAGAAATCATATATACTGGAATTCTTTTGTGGAATGAATTCCAAAAATTCTATTAGCTTACGTAAATTTCCAATACTAGACCTCACGTCATCATCAGAACCTATTCGTTTAAATGAATCAAATTCGTATTGAGATATTTCTATCTTATAGTTTTGTAAATCCCATTCCAAAATACTTCTATTATAGTAACTAATACTTCTTCCAGTATCTTTATCATTAAAAATTTCACCTGTCACTTTGCTCTTTCTCTTTCGATTTAGAATATCAAGTTTAAATTTATATATCAAATTTTTAGTCCTGCTAAAAAGAAAAGAAGATAGATCAAAATAGAATCTTTGATTTACTGTTTCTATACTAGGAGGCAACTCTTTAAAAACACTTTTCCAGGTTTTAGGATATTTATTAAATCGAGGATTGAATATTTCACTTCTATTTACTTGAAAGTAATTTTTTATGTTTTTTGATGACTTTCCAATAAAATAATCAATATAATAATCCATTTCCTGATGTTTAAACTCAGAATAAAACAAATCAAAAATATAATTAATCCAATTGCGACCACAGTAATATACCAATTGTATTATTGCATCATCATATTCACTAATCCAAAGATCATGAAAGAAGGCGTTTTTATCTTTATTAATCCATAGGTATCCAATTCCATCAATTGGTTCTTCAGTTATAAATGTACTTGGATCGGATAGTTTGCTTAGTTGATTTAATTTATTTCGAATACTTTCCATCTATTTCCATTTTACTTTTAGTAACAGCATAACGGCACGGGAGTTGAGCCGCAGTCGGTTGGGGGCGGAAATTGCATTTATGCAATTTTCCGTGCCAACCGACCGAGCGGAGCGAAGCGAGAGTGAGCATCAGCGAGCGGTCCGCTTATCGGGCAAGTCTGAGGTACGAGGTGAAACGAAGTGATAACATCTGATTTTCGAGAAACCTTTGAAAGGTCGAAAATCTCGAATTCATCGAACAGCTGGTAAAATAGAAAGGGCGGGTGTCCCACTCAGCCATTAAATTGTGATA
>CAYTUQ010000090.1:0-6391 GCA_964441235.1 uncultured bacterium
AACGGAGTTAAATAAAAAAATTACAAAGAATAAAATACAGATTTTTAAAATCTCTTCTACCCATGAATAAGATCACTTTTAGTATACGAGTCGCAGAGAACGCAGAGATTTTTTATCTTTTTTATATTTGTGTCCAACTTAAACCATCAAATTCTCCACGCAGTGCGTGGAGAATCGGGCAGGTATCATATAATCATATACCATAAATTTTGTGGAGAGAAACCTTTCCCATATTTCTGAGTTAATTCTCCACTCAGTGATTGGAGAATTTGTTTTCCATATTCAGCCCTATCTGATTTTATTATCTCCTCTTTGATTGTTTTACCAATATTCCAATAAAGTAGTACCATCTCTTCATTAATTGTGATAGCAACTTTCCTTCTTGCCTGCTCAATTAAGACAGAGATTTTTTCAAAAATGTCCTTACTTCCTACAATATCATTCATCAAAGAATCCTTTCTTTTTACCCTCTTTAATCTGCTCCTTTATAATTTTGGCTATTCTTTTAGCGGTTATTTGAATTGCTCCTTTGTTTATATCACAACCGATCCATCGCCTGCCAAGCTTCTGAGCAACGGCAAGTGTTGTACCTGAACCACAAAAACAGTCAAGGACAATTTCATTAGTTGTTGTTGAGGCAACAACAAATCTTTTAATTAATTCTTCTGGTTTTTGGGTAGCAAATCCTAATCTTTCCGATGCTATTCCTTGAACAAAGGGGATTTCAAATACTTCTGTAGGTTTACCTTCCTTCATATAAGCTTTTCTTGATTTTCCATTTTTATCATAGTATATCTTATATCTTTTCTCATGCTCATCAATTTTGTCATACCTTCTTACTGCTTTTTCGTCATATTCTATTAAAGTTGCTACTTCATCAAAATAATAGTTATTAGACTTTGTGTAAAATAATATATAATCGTGTTTTCTGGGAAAGTTTTTTTCAGTACTGGTAGGACCAAAATATTTCCATACAATCTCGTTTCTAAAGTTTTCCTGCCCAAATACCTCATCCATCAACAATTTTATATAATGTCCTACATGCCAGTCTAAATGAACATAAATAGAACCTGTATCTGCTAAAAGCTCCTTCAAAAGCATCAATCTTTCATACATAAACTGTAAGTAAGCATCGTTATTCCAGATATCAAAATACATTGTCTGCTGCAAAACTGAGGCTTCGTCTTCTTCTATTCGACCTAAATTCTTTAGTCCACGCAGTTCAACCTTTCTTACATAATCAGCACCGCTTTTGAAGGGTGGGTCAATATAAACCAGGTCAATCTTTCCTCTGAATCCATTTTCAAGAAGTGTTGCCAAAACTTCCTTATTATCGCCGTGAAGAAGTAAATTATGCCAGTTCTCTTTTAAGTATTCGTATTTTATACTGCCTATTGCATACTGCCTACTGCCTACTTTTTTTAATGGGTCAAATAGTTCCGTAAGTTGAGCAGGAAAGCCTTTAACATAATCCAGCGGTTTTTTACCAATCCAGTAGAGCATGGGTCTGCCTTTTGCTGGAGTGATTTTGATTTTAGGTTCAGGCATTTTTTTCTCCTCTACGATGCCAGTTCTCCTTTAAGTTTTTATATTTTATACTGCCTACTGCTTACTTTTTCTAATGGGTCGAACAGTTCCATAAGTTGAGCAGGAAAGCCCCTGACATAATCCAGCGGTTTTTTGGCAATCCAGTAGAGCATGGGTCTGCATTTGGCTGGGGTTATCTTAATTTTTGGTTCTGGCATTTTTAGTCCTCCATATTATCAAATAAATTTGGCTCTATTTTCTTTGATAGATCTAAACCTTCTGGCTTGAATTTTTGCAGTTGTTTAAGCAATTCTTCATATGTCTCTTTATCTTTTAAGTCAAAAATCCATCCTCTCTTAGATTCATAATTTATACACTCTTGCAATGATTTGTCTATACTGCTTCTTATGTCTCCCAAAAGTCCTCTAATTAACTTTCTTACATGTTTTTTTGCCTCGGTATCTTCCCAGATTTCATACGCTCCAAATGTTGCAGATTTCAACATTTCCTCCGTTGTGAAAATTATATAAGAAGGAATATCTGTTCCCCCAACTTTGCTTATAATATAGCTTAATATTCTCTCAAACAGTATTCTTCGGCATCGCTTTTGTTCTTCTTTAGTTTGTTGTATATTTGGGTCGTAGGGAATAAAATATAAAGGACGAGGGTCAGTATCTTCTTCAAAAGTTAAGATTTTTGCAGGTGAATCTTCTATGAGATTTAGGAAGTTTTTAATTTTTTCGGAATACTCTAGTAATATTGCTGATTGCTCTGGTTTTATTCCAAAACATCCGTAATTTCCTGACTCAAGTTTTATTTTCTCTTTTATTTCCTTTTCAAGAGTTTTAAGTGTATTTTCCATCATTTCAATTTGATTTGAACCAGTGAAATAACAGAGTATTCCTTCATTTTGGCCTCTTATTCCTAATCCCAAAACCTCAGAAATAATCGGTCCAGCAAATAATAATAATGTTCTTGTCTGCCTCGCAGTTGATGAATCTGGCCCAAAGGAAGAAGTTTTACATTCTAAAATGCAAAACTTCTTTTTCTCTTTTGTTTCCAAGATTAATCAGGTTTTGCTCCTTCTTGGCAATCTAATTTTTCTGAAATAGCAAGTCTTATATCAGGAGGTAAGGCAAGTAATGGTGGAATAGAATGAATACTTACCCCCGATCTATAAAATATCGGGTAAACATAAAAATATTTTTCTATCTGTGGTTGGGCAAGCCATATTGCTAAATTCAATTGGAACAGTGGATCCTTACACAGTTTATTAATATTCTGGTTCATACTTTACTCCTTTTGAAGATTGATCAACCATGACTTTATATTCCATATCTCCAATATACGCCTTTGCTGCTGGCTCTATATACCTCTGAATATTACAAATAAGTCGGTGAATTGTGTTTCCACAAGTACCTTTAGGAACAATAGCAACTAAATGCTTGTCTGTAAATTCAAGAAAAATTGGTTTCCACAAATGTTTATCTACTCCATAAACATGAACCTTTCTGGGCCCTAATCTTATGGGGTTACCCCATAATCTAAACCGATTGTTTATACGACCAAAAGTTGATTTAATCCAATAATCAAAAGTCTCTTTACTCAAAGGTTCCTCAAATTTTATTGTTACAGGAGAGCCGATTAATTTTTGAAACTGCCCTGGTACTGTCACCGTTTCTTTGCACATTGAATACCAGGCTCTTTCCTCAGTCATTTTCATCAATTCATCATATATTCGCTGAACATATAAAATATGTGATCTATGGTCTCTAAAATTTCCACTTCTATTTGTCACTTTTCCATTATCATAAAAATCGTGACCACCTCTTCCAACAGGTGATGGGAATCTTAATCGACTTATAGCATAGAGAGGGGAGTATAAATCTTGGAGTTTGCTTAACTTTTCGCGGATAATAGAAATTTTATCTACTAATTTGAATTTAGATGCTCTTCTTTCAACAATTTCTATAGCATCTCCTTCATCAAGTGATAAAGATATTTCCTTGTCTTCCTCACTTTCATCTCCATAAGTTTCTGAATCGATTTGGTATATGCTTTCATGTACAAATAATATACTTACATATCTATGAGGTTTGGTTAATTGAGCTACTCTCTGCCACAATACATTAAAGGTTAGACCACTGAGCCATATATGGTCTAATTCTGACGAATTTACGACAAGATTTTTTATCCACCTATCAGCTTTGTCACTATGATGAAGCGTATAAAATACAAAATATCTTGGGGTCAAAACTTCAAGAAACCCCATGTATTCCCTATTCTCTTTTATGTCCAACACACGATATAGATTTTCATCAATTTTTTGTGTCTCTGCTCCTATACTGGATAAGATTTCTGTTACTTTTCTTTGCCTTCCTGTATCACCCACATGTTCAAGCATATAACTTTTAACTAATGGACGCTTTATTTTCCGTTCATCTAATTCTTCCATACGCTCAGCAGAATAGCCATCTAAGTAACGAATCATCTGCTTACGAGTGCTAATAGTCATTATCTCTTTTGAAATCTCATAATCAATCATTTTTACCTCCATATTTACCCCGTGAGATAAATCAGTATATCTTATGCGGTGAACCCTGCGAGGTGTCGATAGCTATCTCACGGGGTGAATATATAACATCTCTAACTTTGTTAATCCATCAAAAAGCTAATTGTTCACCTTTAGTTTCAAGGATTTCATATTTCAATCTTTTCAGATTTAGTTTTTCAATTTTTCTCATCTCTTTTTCTTTTGATTCGTCTTTAAATCGTTCAGCCTTTATCTCAACGATCAGCATTTTCCCGTTCTTTCTTCTAATTAAAAAATCAGGTGAGTAATTATGGTATTTACCATCTTTACCTTTATATTCAAAAAGGAACTCAGTTTTCTGTGGGTCATCAATTCCACCCGTAAAATAGATATCCTCAATATCTGCAGGGTCTTCATTCAACATAACCAACAATTGCTCGAAGAAATCTACCTCAGGGTTTGAGTCAAATTTGTAAGGGTTATAATGAAACCCAAAATTTCTCTTATTTAGTTCTTTAAAATCCTGGAATCTTTTAAGTAAATGTTCTTTATCTTTATGATAAACTATTTCTGTTACATAATCTTCAGCTTCTTTGTTTAAACCAGCCGTTTTTACAAGTGCTAATGCAGACTCAACTTTTTCTTCTATTAATTTGTAATTCTTTATCTGCTCTTCAAGTTGTTCTTTAATTTCGAAAGCATTGCTTTCAGAAGTCTCTCCATCAGGATATAATTCCTTTAATTTTTCATAAAATTGCATGAGCGGCAATCTATATAGAGATGATATTTCAACAGCAAAAGAACATGTATGTAAAAAATCTTCTTCTATTATTATTTTTTCTTCTGCTTTAGTAATCAAGACACCTTTTCTGTCTGGAATATCTTTAATGTCATAGATTATTTTTTTAGGCGATTCTGCTAATTTTTTTGGTTTTTTCCGAAGGATCCTTTGGATAATTTTTAATCTATCAATGTTAACTTCCTTATCAATCTGGACAACTTTTGAAATTGTCTTTTCAAGTAATACGGGCGGTATTTCTGTTTTTCTTAAAATTATTCTTCTTTTTCTTGTATCCTGAGAGGTTGAATTTAATTCCTGTAAATTTTCGCCAAAAGTTTCTTTAAGTTGCGAATCTAAAATTTTTACATTTTTCTTCGATAAGTAAATTTTAGCCTTGTATGTATTCCCGGAAGTTTGTCTTAGACAACGTGAGGCAGCCTGAAGGCAAAAGTTATTGCTTGCTTTTAATTCTCTTGCCAGCGCAGTTGCAAATAGAGAAAGGCAATTCCAGCCTTCTGTTCCTTTATTAACAAGAAGAAAAACACGATAATGTAGAGATGAGTCATTTATTCTATTATCAAATAAATCTTTTGTTTCATCTTTTGACTCATTATGCACATCCAGAGCGGTTAAAGGATCCTGTCCAATTTCTAATAACGTTTTTTCCACTATTGGCTTTGCAGTTCGTAAGTCATCGATTTTTGGGAAATAAATAGCAAGTTTAGCAGGTGAACCATCATAGATTTTCACATCCTTATATTCTTTAAAAAAACCGGTAATTATATCTCTAATAAAATGTTCATCTGCTACTTCAGGGTAAGCGACTATATTGCCTCTTACTTCTTTCAATATTCCATCTTTTATTCCCCGTGATAGACCATACCAATAAATGACATCTTTAAGAATTTGTTTCTTATAATATGGGGTTCCAGTGGTATTTACCACAACTAAGACATTTGTATTATCTGCGAGATAATCAACTGTTTGCCTTACTCTTTTTAACTCTTTGTTAAGTTTCTGTCCATAAGTGTGGTGTGCCTCATCTGAGAATATTGCCAGATTAGGAAGAGATGCAATTGTTTGAAGTCTTTGATTAGCTATAAATTCTTTTCTATCCTCTGTTGCTAATTCGCCCCCTGTAAATAGATTGCTTTTTATGTCTTCCTTTCTTATTCTTATTTTTTCTGTGTTTGTTACAATAATATTAAAACTGCTTTTTTTAATTATTGGAATATCTTTTTCTCCATCACGGGTGTATGTAAATTTTACCGTTGTGATAAATTCATTATATAGACGCTTGGGTAGCATTTTTTCATAAGGGACATCGGAGAGTTCCTTTAGTGCCCCTAATATTGTCTTGCCGGGAGCAAAGACTAAAGCATTTTTTACAAAATTTTCATTTCCAGGATATTCAAGCGCCATTGCAAATTCAGTAGCAATTATTGCTCCTATCAAGATTGTCTTGCCTGCTCCCATAGCTAATGCTAATATCCCGAATTCCGACATAGAGAATATTGTTTTCTTAAATGACTTCAAAAAGCCTCGAATTT
>CAYTUQ010000091.1:0-6090 GCA_964441235.1 uncultured bacterium
TTTTGGACTGCTAAGCGATGTTATGTAAATATATTATTGAAACGTTCTACTAGTACTTGGCATTATTCTACAACTGGTGCTTACTGCAACCTTTATAATGATGACAAATATTCTGATACATACGGCAGCCTTTACAATTGGTATGCGGTAAATGACAGCCGCAATATCGCCCCTGAAGGCTGGCATGTGCCGACAGATGAAGAGTGGAAACAACTGGAGATGTATGTTGGTATGAGTCAATCAGAGACTGATGATACACACTGGCGAGGAACAGATGAGGGCGATAAACTCAAATCAACTAGTGGGTGGGGAACTAATGGCAGTGGTACAGATGACTATGCTTTTTCCGCTTTGTCTAGCGGTTACCGAGGTAATGATGGTTATTACAATAATCTGGGTAGCTGTACATGTTTTTGGTCATCAACGGAGAATGGTGGTGATAACGCATGGTTCCGGAAATTGTGCTACGATTATACCGAAATCTACCGGAACCTCGGAAGTGACCAGTTTGGTTTCTCTGTGCGTTGTGTGAAGGACTAGACAATTTTTCTATTTGTCTATTTATCCCAATGAAATATGTATAGAAAATTTAGGTGTAATGTCAAAAATGGGGCAAATTATTGGGAAGGCGCTAAAGCCTTTTCTAAAAAGTAAAGGAGAAATTATGTTAACAAAGCTTTTGAAAAAGGCGCGCTCCTGCGTTATTGTCAACGAAAATATTATAGGCTTGTAAGACATCATAATTTTTCGCCTGTTTTCCTTGCTGGTAGACAGAGGGAGGCTAAATAGCAATGATTGAAAGAATACTTTTATGATGTCGGGTAATCTTATAACATTCATTGTCGCGCCTTCCCTATTTTAACTTAAAATAAGGAGATTTGTTATGACTTATTCAGTAAAAGAAGCAAATTTATCAAACTTAGAAAAATTTGGTGAAGTTTTAAATTTATCAGACGGTTCTTCTTGGATTATTGACATAATTGGAAGAACCAAAGTATCTATTTGGCTTCCTAATAGTGAAATATTAGTAATTAAAAAAGATAAGACTTATTACCTAGCAAATATTAATGCTGGTGAGATTGTTAGTGCAAATCCTATTGAAGTATAATTAATTATTCGTCTGCAGGTATAGATATATCAAGATCAACTATATGGCAATTATTGATTAAAAAAGTACTATAATTGATTTTTTACGTATATGAGAAATAAAATGCTAACCATTGTGTGGAGGTAATGTAGGGAGCTGTTCGATGAATTTTAAGTTTGACGATTTTTCGAGAGATACTTCTTCAATAAAATGTAATTGCTTTGAAAACCGCCGTACCTCACGCTTGTTCGTTATACATAAAATAATTTCCGAGATAAAAGTATGAGTTATATTAATTTCAAATATATTAAAGAAGATATAGACATTTTTAAAGAAAAAGGTCGTTGGATAGTTGCAAATATTGACCAAGAAATAAGTTGGTTAGAAAACATTGCCACAATTGACTATAAAAATAATATATTATATTTAATCCCTGAAACTGAAAAATTACTACCATGTATTGCAAGTAAAATGGAAAATAATGAAGATGATAGAAGAAATATAATTATACAATTTATCAATGAATTAGTATGGACAAGACAAAGTAAAATAAATATTGTTGAATGGACAATTGCTGGATTTATTTTAAGAGTATGTAAATCTAGTAATATTAGAAGTATTTCTTCTCATTTTAGAATTTCATACCTTCCTTTTATAAATTCTGAAAATGAAAAATTAGCACTTTCATTTTATAGAGAAGCAATAGGCTTAAATAATACAGCATATAGTTTTTTAAGTTTTTACAAGATAATAAATATGTTTTATAAAAATGGTAAGAGCCAGAAGAAATGGATTGAAGACAATTTAGATAATATATATGAATCTGATGCGTTAAAAAGGCTAGAAGAATTGAATAAATTGAATGAAAAAATTTCAGATTACTTATATGTTTCATGTAGATGTGCAATTGCTCATGCAGGAACTGGGCCTACAATAAAACCAGATAATATTGATGATCAAATAAGACTAAAAAAAGATTTACCTATAATAAAAAATTTATCTGAAATTCTAATTGAAAATGAATTAAAAGTAAAAACATTAAAGACATTTTATAAAGAACATAAACATGAATTGTTTGGATTTAAAAATGGGAAAAATTATTACAGTCCAGATAAAATAGATATTAGATTATGGAATAAAAATATTTATCCTCCTTTAGAAAGTATGTCTTTAAATGTAGAAAATAGCAAAGATTCTATCTATTATATCAAATGTATTTCGAATGACGAATTAGTAAAAATAAAATTTCAACTTGATTTTAATAATGATAGAATAATTATAGATCCATACAATAATATTGAGATTACTGATGATGGAACTCCAAATGCTGCAGAAAATATTGCAGAAATAAATAGATTTTTTAAAGATTATTATTTGAATGGTTTAATTGAGATATGGGATACTGATATCAGAAAATGTTTAGGATTTAAAATGCCATTTATTCCAAGAAATATAGATATTAGTGAAACTATTAAAAATTTTGATAATGTTATAAAAAAATACAAAGATGCTGTGGTAGAAAGAAGTAAAAAGAAACCTGTATAACAATCAGGTGGAGTTAACTGCTAGAGCTGTCTTTTTTTAGAAGAGTTGTAGAGTTTTTGATAGAAAATTGATAATGGACAGTTTGGTGATATTTTTCCCGCAGTCACTCACCTTTGTCCGTTAGACATAATGAGGAATACAGATGAACAAAGTAGCATTTGAAAACGCATACTATATAAAACTTGGAAAAAATGGAATATGGGAAGAATCCGGCATTAGTGAAAATAAACTAAGAATAGGTTGGGACGGCTTATCTCTCGATGATATAAATAAAGGTCGATGGGAAAAAATCGAGCACATATTACAACAGGAGATTACTAACAAAGGTGCAGCTACACGAGATTTAAATGCTTTAAAAATGATATGTCATTCATCTGAGAATGATATATGGATTACTTTTTATTCATCCAAACTATGGTGGTGTAGGGTTGGTAAATCAGAGATATATGAAGATAAGACATCTAAATATAGAACCATTTCTGAAGGATGGTTTGATAAAGATGTAAATGGCAATATTTTATTTATAAATCAAATCTCAGGTAAGTTGTCAAAGACACTAGGGTTTCGTGGTACTGCGTGCCGAAAAGATAGTAGAGATGTTCTAAAGCGTTTAATTAACGATCAACCAAGTAAAGAATATATTGAGGTAACAGATACAAAAAATGAATTAATTAAAAAAGTTGAAGAAGGTATAAAAAACTTGTATTGGAAGGATTTTGAGACTTTGGTTGATTTATTATTTAGACAGTCTGGATGGAGACGTATTTCAAGACTTGGTGAAACAATGAAATATATTGATCTTGAGCTTGAAGAACCTATTACAGGAGATCTTTTCCAAGTTCAGATAAAATCGCGTGCAAGTAAAAACGATTTTATCGACTATGCCAAACAATTTGCTAGTAATGAATATAGAAAATTATATTTTGTAGTTCACTCTCCAGACCAACAATTAGTGAATTTTAAGCATTCCTATAATAATATCGAGATGTTATTTGCAAATCGTTTATCTGAGATGGTTATAGAATTAGGGCTAATTAATTGGCTTCTAAAGAAAATTAAATAGAAAGTCTAACCATTGTATCCAGCCAACAGAAAAAGCTGTTCGATGAATTTGGATTTGAGAGTTTTCAATATGTTTTCTAAAACTAATCATTTCGCTTCGTCTCGTTTTCGGTGGCTGATACTTGCCCGTTAGAGGATTAATAAAGTGTTAGGTATTTTGTTCGTTTTTGGTTATTTATTCCTGTTTAATATTTCTATAGGATGTTTTAATAAAACTGTAAAATATTTTACATGATGAAGAACATGCAAAAAGTTGCACCATCATTTACATCATTATAATAAAAACTAACAAAGTTATAACTATGAAAATAGAGCGTAATGATAACGGCAAGTGGACAGTTAAAGCAATAAAAAAGTCTCATCCTTCTTATCGTCAATCAATAGAGAAATATATTAATATTATCGAACTGTATTATTCACAAGCAAAGCATAAATGTGAGTTTGAGTTCATTCTTACGCTTTTAAGATTTAAAGGTGCGTCAGGCCCAGGTTGGGATCCATTTGAGACTCTCCAAGATGCTCATAAAGCTTTTTATAAAATTTCTCGGAAATTTCGTAGTGATAGATTTATTAATAAGCAATATTCATTACTTTTGTATGGGCTCATCATAGAAGCCTCAGAACCATATGAAATACTTGCTAATTTAATAAATATTATTGATGGAGATAGGTATTTAGCAAAAACTCATTTCCCAGACTACACAGATAGTCATGGTAGAATACGAAGTCAGTCACCTGCAGATAAGATAGCGCAACTAAAGAAAAAGGCTAAAAATATTAAACTTAAACTTGATATATTTGATGAATTTTTTGATAATAAACTTCGTAATTCGATTTTTCATTCAGACTACACAATTTCAGGCAATGAAGTTCGTCTTTTGAACCCAATAAAAATTTACTTAAGGGATGAATGGCATACACTTATAAATAGATCACTTGCATACCTCGAAGCACTTACCATAGTGCATTATTTTTATATCTCTGAATATAAAATTCCACAATTGGTTAAGCCACATCCAGACTTCAGTAGTGATCCTAAAGATATATGTATTACAATCATTAGAAAAGGATATGGATTGGTAGGTTTGAAAGATAATTTTACAGAAAAAGAAATTAAAAATGGACACATACCCCATAGGATTGGCCGATTCATGCCATATGAACAAGAATTAATAGAAAGAGGTATTATTTCATTACCGAAAAACAGAGTTAAGAGAATTAATAAGATTTTATCAATATTTCCATCTTTTATTAGCAGATTTATTGTAAAAAGAATAAAGAAGTATTTTTAAATTCTAATTTAAGCCCCCTCTAACAAATGCATGGAAGTAACGCTGTGAGCTGCTCGACAAACATGGATTTTGAGGATTTTTCAATCATTTGCCGAATGGTAAATGATGTGTGCTCCGACAAGCGTACTTCATGCTTGTACGTTAGCCTTTAATAAATATAAGGAGAAAATATGGCTATAGAATCACCATTATTTCAAAGTTCAATGGAATTATTTGGTCACTCTTTCTCTCATTTTAATGCCACGAATGAACTTGATAGAAAACTCGTAATATTACATTTGGCTAATGCAGTTGAGTTAATTCTCAAAGATTTAGTTCTTGATACAGGGGAATCAATTTATAAAGGCCCCAAGGAGACTATTACGGTACATGGTTGTATTAAGATCCTTCAAGAAAAAGATATAGACATACCATATTTAAATAAAATAGAATTGTTAATTGATGAAAGAAATGCATTACAGCATAGATTTGGTTCGCCTAATAAACTAACATCAATATTTTATATGAACATTGTGCAAGATTTTTTTAAAGAGATGTTATTTCATCATTATGATCTAGTATATGATGAAATATTACCGCAGTTTGTCGAAGAAAAAGAATTAATTGCTTTTCGTATGAAGGAACCTACGAATGATTCTGAATTAGACAATTTAAAGAAATTATCTAAGGTACACTCTCTTGGTGCATTATTGTCCGCTATGACATATCTTGAAAAAATATCAAGTTCGTTTGGAGTGAAAATAGGCCTTGAGGATGAATTAAAAAGACGCCCTGTTTGGCATATGGTTTCCCCTAGATTCTTGGAAAGATTTGGTGTAGTTGTACCAGATGGACTTGGACGAAAACTAGATGAGACACGACGTTTAAGAAATATGGCAGCACACGGTAGAAGTGAACCATCAAAAGCAGAAGTTGTAAAATCGATTAACGCAATTGAAGAATTTGAGAAATTTTTAAATGGATTAGATGTAAGTAAAATAAAGAAGAATGTTAAAAAATATTTTGTAGATCGATATCAAAAGAAAGAGAGTTTACACGAGGAAGAAGGCTAACCATTGTCTGCACCTAACGTCGGGATTTATAGAAAGGAAAGTCAAGAACATA
>CAYTUQ010000092.1:0-6072 GCA_964441235.1 uncultured bacterium
AGCTTGCCCACTTTTCCAAACTCTTCTTGAGTTGCACTTAGTAGTTGAATTCACGAAACATTATACATTATGCATTTTACATTATTCATTCATAAAAGTGCCTCAGCGGTGGGGAAAGAAACAAAAAACTTAGCGCCTTAGCCCCGACCTGTCGGGGGTAAAAAGGAATAAAAAACTTAGCGCCTTCGCGCCTCTGCGGTGAATAAAGGAATAAAAAGGCTACATCGTTCACGGCATAATCCGCAGAGCCTCAACTTTCAACACAAAACGAATAGATCATCTCTATAAGGATCCTCAAAATAAAAACATCAAAATGTTCCTCCATTATTCATTCTCCATTTTCCATGTTCCTTCACTAAGGCGATATGACCGATTCCAGCAATCTGAATAGAATATTGGAAAAAGTGAAACCTACTCGCTTGACTGATCGGCAGATAGGTCGCTTTTAGATAGGTGGTTAAGAGCTTAGTCAGAAAGTTGAAAACATGTATTTTTTTAACTATATTTAATAGAAGATGAAAATGTTAACAGATAATATTAAAAAAGAAATTATAAACAGTCTAAAGCCATTAGACCTTGAAAAAGTTATATTGTTTGGAAGTTATGCTTATGGCAGTCCTACTAATGATAGTGATATTGATTTGTATGTGGTGACAAAAGATGATTTTATACCAAATAATTTTAAGGAAAAGATGAAAATTAAGCTTGAAGTTTCAAAGTCATTGAGACAGCTCAAATATAAATATGATTTTGATTTGATTGTTCATTCTATTCCTATGTATGAGAAATTTATTAACGTGGGGAGTCTTTTTTCTAAGGAAATAATAAGAAATGGACATAGATTAATATGAGTGGCTTTTATATAGAGTGGTTAAAATCCGCAAAAGATGATTTAGATACTGCAATTGAGATTCTTAGTATTTCTCATCTATCAAATATTGTTGCTTTCCACTCTCAGCAATGTATAGAAAAAAGTTTCAAGGCAGTTATAGAAAAATATAGTAAAGAATCAGTAAAATCACATAATTTGGAAAAATTATATAATAAGATATTGAAATACATTAATATAGAAATAGATGAAAACATGTTGGAAATCATCAATGAATTGTATATCGACTCTCGTTATCCAGGTGAATTTGGCTTACTTCCAGATGGAAAACGACCGTAAAGGATGCAAAAGAGTTTTATGAATTTGCAAAAAGTATATTTGAAATAATAAGAAGCAAATTAGAAGAATAAAATAACTAAACCGCCAAGCCGCCAAGAAAAAAAAATAATTCGCCTGCCTGTCCTACGGACGCAGACAGGTGTAATTAGCCTGCCCCGTAGGGAAGAATGACCGTATCGGGGTGGACAAAAATAATGGTTGATCTGATTTACAAAAACGAGTGTTATAAAATTATCGGCGCTTGCATGGAAGTCCACAAAGAATTAGGCTGTGGATTTTTAGAAGCCGTATATCAGGAGGCATTAGCCATTGAATTCAGAAATCAGGGAATTCCCTTCGAACAAGAAAAGGAATTAACAATTACTTTCAAAGGTATTGAACTTGAAAAGAAATATGTAGCCGATTTCGTCTGTTATAGTAAAATAATCCTTGAAACAAAAGCAGTAAAAGAACTATACGACAATCACCGAGCGCAAATCATAAATTATATAAAAGCAACCCAAATGAAACTTGGTTTATTGGTGAATTTTGGTGAAACCTCTTTGAAATACGAACGCTTCGTTAATGAAGGAAAATGACTACTAATTACGTTAATTACGCGAAAATAAAGATAAAAATAATTAGAGTAATTCGCGTAATTCGTAGTTAAAAAAATCTCTGTGTAATTTGTAGTTAAAAAATCTCTGTGTAATTCGTAGTTAAAAGGATTTATATGAAAAAAGTACTCATCACCGGCATAACCGGTCAAGACGGTTCCTACCTAACAGAGTTATTACTTGAAAAAGGCTACGAAGTACACGGCATAATCCGTAGAGCCTCAACATTCAATACAAAGAGAATCGATCATCTTTATAAAGATCCACATAATAAGAACATCAAAATGTCCCTACATTACGGCGATATGACCGATTCAAGCAATCTGAACCGCATTTTGGAAAAAGTACAGCCGGACGAAATTTATAACCTAGCCGCACAAAGCCATGTAAAAGTATCCTTTGAAGTTCCCGAATACACTGCAGAAGTTGATGGTATCGGTGTATTAAGATTCTTAGATGCTATTAAAGAAACAGGAGTTAAAACAAAATTTTATCAGGCTTCAAGCAGTGAATTATATGGTAAAGTACAGGAAATTCCCCAGACAGAAAAAACGCCATTTTATCCACGCTCTCCTTATGGAGTAGCAAAACTATATGCCTTCTGGATTGTGAAGAACTATCGCGAAGCATATAATCTCTTTGCCTGCAACGGTATTTTATTCAATCATGAATCGCCGCGCAGGGGTGAGACCTTTGTAACGAGAAAAATCACAAGAGCTGCTGCAAAAATAAAATTAGGTTTGCAGGAAAAACTCTATCTCGGAAATTTAAATGCCAAACGTGACTGGGGATATGCACCGGAGTATTGCGAGGGAATGTGGATGATGTTACAGCAAGATAAACCAAATGATTACGTTATGGCTACAGGAGAAACACATACGGTTAGAGAATTCTGCGAACTAGCTTTTAAGGAGTTGGATATAGAATTGGAATGGACAGGCAAAAACGAGAATGAAAAAGGTATAGATAAAAATACAGGCAAAATATTGATTGTAGTAGATCCCCGTTATTACCGTCCCACGGAAGTTGATCTCTTGATTGGTGATGCTTCTAAAGCAAAAGAAAAACTCGGCTGGCAACCGAAAGTAAAGTTTGAGGAATTAGTAAAGATTATGGCAAAAGCCGATTGGGGAAAAGTTCAGAAAAGGGGATTTTAGTCCACGAATTTCACGAATGACACTAAAAATGAAATTAATAAAATAATTCGTGAAAATTAGTTTAATTAGTGGACAGAAAAAATGAATAATGTAATTTGTGGACAAGAATGAACTTTTGGAAAAGCAGACGAATCACCGTAACCGGCGGTAAAGGCTTCCTGGGATCTTACATATTAGAGAAATTACAGCAGCGAGGCTGTAAAAACATTGCTATAGCCGATCTACCGGAATATAACCTTACAAGGCTTCCGGATATAAAAAAAATGTATCAGGAACAAAAACCTGATATAGTGATTCACCTTGCAGCAGTGGTCGGTGGTATTGGTGCAAACAGAGAAAACCCGGGAAAGTTCTTTTACGAAAATGCAATAATGGGAATTCAACTAATGCACGAAGCGTATTTAAATAAAATAGAAAAATTCGTAGCCATAGGAACCATCTGTGCCTATCCCAAATTTACCCCGGTTCCTTTCAAAGAGGAAAACCTCTGGAATGGCTACCCGGAAGAGACGAACGCCCCTTACGGATTGGCTAAAAAGATGATGTTGGTGCAATCTCAGGCATATCGACAGCAGTATGGTTTCAATTCCATCTTCCTTCTGCCGGTAAATCTCTATGGTCCCCGGGATAATTTTAATCCCAAATCTTCACATGTTATTCCGGCATTAATTAAAAAGTGTGTAGATGCAATTAATGAGAATAAGGACAAGATTGTGGTATGGGGAACAGGTAAACCCTCCCGGGAATTCATTTATGTAGAAGATGCAGCCGAAGGGATTTTATTGGCTGCAGAAAAATATAATAAAAGTGAGCCGGTGAATATTGGTGCTGGATTTGAGATCAAGATTAAGGATTTGTTGAATTTAATTGTTAAGTTGACAGGTTTTGAGGGAAAGGTGGTTTGGGATAAGACAAAGCCGGATGGACAGCCGAGGAGAATGTTGGATACCTTTAAGGCAAAGAATGAGTTTGGTTTTAAGTCCAGAACTAGTTTTGAAGTGGGGTTAAAAAAGACAATTGAGTGGTATGTAAGGAATAGATAGAGGTAGAGGAAAAGGTAAAGAATGTATAAATCCTTTAAGGAGATGCCAATTTGGCTCGCCCCGTTAAATAACCAGGTCAGTCAATATCTTCTCTCACAGGCATTGAATTAACTAATGATTTAGGAGAAACTGCCGGGTGGTTCTACTATTTAATGGGGCAAGAGGCACCTGCCCGACTTCGTAATTCAGGCGGGTTGGATATTTCTGAGAAAATTTTCAAGTTGACGGATATTCTTCCCAAGAAAGAGGATTATGGGTTTACCCCGTTAAATAAGTCATTATTGAGTTTATTATCTCATTTAACTAATAACTTTAATTTCAATCAAATAATTAATGTAATGTTAATTTAACGGGGTTAACATCTCAAATAAGAAGGGCTGCTTTAAGTATTTCTTCTAATATTGCCGAAGCCTATGGTAGATACCATTCACTGGATAAGATCAACTTTTATTACTTTGCCTGCCCCGTGAAATATTTGTCGTAAAAAAATATCTCTAATAAGTGCCTGTTTTATTATTTTTATTTATTTCACAGGGCCAGAGGTTCTGTAACAGAAACACAGAATCATTTGGAATATGGGAAAAGAGTAGGGTATTTTGATAAAGACCTTGTCGAAAAACTTGATAGACGACTCTTAAAACTATACAACGACTTGAACAAGATTGTCGTAACTCTCAAAAGCTCTAATAAATGATACTTTACCTTCACCTATGCCTTTGCCTCTTATGTTGAGGAAGGTTTGAAAAGAACAGTTGAGTGGTATAGAGATATAAAATAGAACAATTCCCTTTAGGGGGTGTGATAGAAAAAAGTTGTTATTAATGTTAATTTATTATTTTGTACCGAAACTTCGAGATGAATTTACAATTCATCCTTCGCAGTAGTCCCGCCCTAGGGGCTACGGAGAATGGATATTAAATAAGTTAAGGTTATATTATCAAACCCCCTTTAATCAATTGATAGTAAAGAAATAAGTTTTGAAATTAAAGAAGTGAGGTGAACTATGAAAATAAGAGAAGGAATACTAGAATATCCTGATGAAATACTTATATCATTAAAAGAGGATGAAAAACATTTCTTAAATGAGGTTAAGATATTAGCTGCGGTGAAACTATATGAACTCAATAGGCTTTCTTTGGGTAAGGCTTCAAAACTTGCTGGTCTGGATAAGTCAGATTTTATAAAGGTATTAGGTGAATATAAGGTTTCTATCTTCAAACTTACTAAAGAAGAACTAGCGAAAGATGTAGAATATGCGTGAAAAAGGATTGGTAGTGTCTGATAGCACAGTATTAATTGCCCTTTCCTCGTTGGGCATTTTGGAAATCCTCAAGAATCTTTATGAAAGGATTATAATTCCAGAGGCAGTTTACAAAGAATTGGTTAGAGGAGAAGGAAAACCAGGGAGTGAAGTAGGATCAATTGACTGGATAGATGTAAGAACACTCGCTCCACAATTAAAAAAATATCTTGAATTTGACCTGGACGAAGGTGAGGCAGAAACAATCGCTTTATCAGAGGAAATTAGGGCAGGCTTAGTTTTAATAGATGATCATTGGGCAAGAAAGATTGCAGAATACAAAGGCCTAAAATATACCGGAACACTTGGAATTCTTCTCAAGGCAAAGAAAAAAGGTTTGATAAAAGAATTGAAATCTCTATTGAATGAGCTGCTTAATAGAGGATTTTGGATTGGTACTGAATTATATAATGCTGTATTAAAGGAAGCTGGAGAGTTAGAAGTATGAAAAGCAGTATAGTTTTAATTCCATTTTTATTCGACCAGTGAACCTCTACGGTCCCGGCGACAACTTCAATTTGGAAACCTCACATGTATTACCTGCAATGCTAAGAAAAATGCACCTTGCCAAATGCCTTGAAAATAATGATTGGAACGCTATCCGTAAAGACCTTGACAGACGCCCGATAGAAGATGTTGATGGAAATGCGGATGACGAAACGATATTGAGAATTTTGAAAAAATATGGAATTTACATAGCAGAGTATGCAGTAGGCAGTTCCAAAGGAATCTCTTCGAGATAAGCAGCCGGCAAAAATAAATAAAAAAATAATTAGTGAGAATTCGTGTCATTCGTGGACAAGAAATG
>CAYTUQ010000093.1:0-5355 GCA_964441235.1 uncultured bacterium
CCTGTCACCCGGAGCCCTGGCGGAAAAAGCATTAATGAAATCCTCAATAAACTAAAATATATCCTTCGCTAACATCTTATAAATCTGTGCCAAAGGCATCCCCTTGGGAAAATCTGAAATCTAAAATCTGCGCCGAAGGCGTCCCCTTGGGGCAATCCCTGTCCAGTATCTTATCCATCCAGATTCTTCGGGACTCAACCATTTTCTCGGTGTATCACTGTTCCCGCATTTGTCCAATGGCACGTTTTTCCAGTTCATTACATCCTTTCTCCATGTTCCACGCAGTCTAATTCATTCGTATTAAATTGCGTCCATTAAACCAGTAAACCTATCTTGCCCGATTCTTCACCATGATAAATCAGTCACATCGGTCACGTAGGTTCGTAGAACTCCCATTTGGGGAGACTCCTTTTGAGGATTCAAGAATGACACGTTGTTTTGTCATCCGCCCCCTATCTGCCTGCCCGGCGGAGCGTAGCGGAGACTGGTCATTGCGACCTAATATGTCATTATGATCCCGATAGCGTGGCGTATCGGGAGTGGCAATCCCTACTAATGTAATTTTTAATTTTTAATTGATTTTGAATAAGGTAAATGTAGTTAGAGATAAATCCTTTGAGTTTGCATTAAGAATTGTAGAATTATATAAATATCTGACAGATAGAAATGATTAATTTTTAATTTTTAATGTTTAATTGGTTTTGAATAAGATAAACATTGTTATAGATAAATCCTTTGATTTTGCTATAAAAATTATTGATTTATACAAATATTTGAGATACGAAAAGAAAGAATATGTATTATCAAAGCAGTTATTGAGATCAGGAACATCTATAGGCGCAAATGTAGAGGAGGCTCAGGCCGCACAAAGTAAAAAAGATTTCATTTCTAAGATGTCTATTTCCTCAAAAGAAGCAAGAGAAACGCACTATTGGCTTAGATTACTCAGGAGAAGCAATTATATTGCCAAGGATGAAATTATACAAGATTGTGAAGAATTAATAAGATTACTTACCTCAATCGTTAAATCTTCTGAAACAAATAATTAAAAATTCACCATTAACAATTAAACATTTTTCTGCCTACTGACATCAATAGTTAAATCTTCTCAAGAATCTATTAATTAATCATTTAAAATTAATCATTCAAAATTAAACATTCAAAATTAAGCATTTTTCTGCCTACTGACCTCAATCGTTAAATCCTCTGAAAACAATTCATAATTCACAATTCAAAATTCATAATTAAGCATTCACAATTAAACATTACTCCTTTGCGTACTAATTTTAAATGTTGAATTCTTGACCAGCCTGCCCTGTAACGGAGTATACCGGGGTGAAATTCGAAGAATATTTCATTTGGTTTAAATTTTTAATTCACAATTATTTTTCGCAAATTTTATATAAGTAGGATTTGATTATGGATATTAAAGTTCAAGATTTATCAGTTGTAGAATTTCAGTCCTTAATATCAGACACAGTTAGGGAGACGATGGAAGATATAATCGAGGATATATTCGCACTTTCAAGTGACAAATATCTACGCTCAATTAAAGAAGCAAGAAGCGATTATAATCAAGGTAAAGTGAAAAATCTTGAGGAAATATTCGATGTTTAGGGTAATAGTTACCCGAAGGGCTTTGAAGGATCTGAAAAACATCAATAAAGAGATTCAGTATAGAATTGCTGTTGCAGGTGCATCTTATGGTGGATATATGATCAACTGGATAGAAGTATACATGGACGAATTTAAATATCCTTTCAAGTGTCTGGTTAACCATGATGGTACTTTTAACCTTTATGCAAAATTGTTGACAACCGAAGAACTCTGGTTTCCAGAGTGGGAATTTGGTGGATCTTGTTGGGAGAACGATGGATATTATAAAAAATGGTTGGCGCTTAACATTATGGATCAGGGGGCTCATCTGGCAAGCCTTTATGTCATAAGCAGGGTTGTTTGAGGAGGTTATGGTGATTTTTTATAAGAAAGATGCGAAAATTTTGGTGGTGGATGATGATAAATTGTTGGCTGATAGTCTTGTGGAGTATCTGTCCAAATTAGGCTTTCAGGCTTCCCCGGCATATGGTGGCAGGGAGGCTCTAACCAGGTTTGAACAGGGAGACTTCCAGCTTGTTATCACGGATTTAAAGATGCCGGAGATGGATGGAATGGAACTTTTGGATGCAGTGAGCAGGCTTGATAGCCGGGCCATAGTTATTGTGATTACCGGTTATGGCACTATTGAATCGGCAGTTACTGCAATCAAAAAGGGGGCCTACGATTTCATTCCCAAGCCATTCAGGATAGAGGAGCTGGAAATAATTGTTAAGAGAGCACTGGAGCGGCATACCCTCATCAGTCAATTGGGTGCCTTTCGCGGGCTGACCCTGGCCCTGATAATATCGGTACCATTCTGGCTGATCCTGGGGATTGTATTGGCTCTTGTGTGGCAATGATCCACAAATCCGCCTGCCACTGCCCCGCCCGCCTCGCAAGCGAGAGCGTTGCGGGCAGGGAGGCACGAGCGGGCAGGTTACACAGATTAAACGGATTAGATATTCGTTATTATTGGAGCAATAAGGAGACATCCTATTTTTAGAAATAATTTTTTTACCCATTTGTGCCTAAGGCTGTTTTGGGTAAAAAACTTACAGTATTTTCACAATCAGGTCTTGAATGGCTCTACCGGATATACCAGGAACCGAGGAGGATGTGGAAACGTTACGTCAAGACAAATCCTGTGTTTGTGTGGATGGTGGCTAAAGAATATATTAAAGTCAAATTGAGGAATTAAGGTGGGGTATTGGATGTTCCAGCAAAATTAGTCATTTTCCCGGATGAGGGCCACTGGGTGCAAAAACCGTAAAACAGCAGGTTCTGGCATAAGACGGTTTTTGAATGGTTGGATAAGTCCTGGATTCAAGTGTTAAGTGCAACAATTAGCACCTCCAAAAAATACATGATTATGTGTTTTAAATCCAAGACATTTTCTTGGTCGGTTATTCAGTTTTTTAATAGTTCGTATGATTTCCTCATCCGTTCTCCGTAGTCCTACGAAGGATGAATTGGTAATGGTAGTAAAGTTTCTGTCTTTCGGAAAGTATTGTCAGGCAACTGCCTGACCATTAGTATTTTCGTTTAATCCTCGCTCAAAGGAAGAATAGGGATGAGCAAAATAGAATTCAGCGCCTAAGTTATTTGCAATCACATGATGTCCGGCAAACTCTTTACCATTGTCAGATGTTACGGTATGAACGTACTGCTTTATTGGAAGCAATAGATGGCTAATCGCTTCTGTCACCTGATCAGATGTTTTTCGCTCGACTTTATAGATCAAGGAAAAACGAGATTTCCTTTCTGTAAGAGAGACCAACGCTTGTTGGTGCCGTTTGCCAATAATGGTATCGGCTTCCCAGTCTCCAATGCGTTCCTTGGCTTCCACAATTGCGGGACGTTCATCAATACTAACTTTGTTTTTAATCTCTCCCCCGTCGGTCATTAGACCCATACCGCTTCTTTCTCTTTTTCCGGCAGCGTAAATGACGATACAGGTGACCACCGGATTGTTTGTCTAACAAGATGTGATGATAAATCCATTCATGCCTGCCTGTGCGTAACCGCACGCAGACAGGGCTCACATAAATATTCATCTCCAGTTTCATCCATCCCGAAATCTGCTCATGAGACCAATCTTCACCAATCAGCGCTCCAATCATTGCCCAGGTTTCTCGATCAATACGCAGGGGAACTTTGTCTTTCCGGCGATCATTAGCCTTGCAGTGAGCTTGCTTGTGCCATAGGCATCCCCTCGGGAAAACGATAACCACGTTCACCATGATTGCGGCGTAATTCACGGCTGATGGTGGATTTGTGAACGCCAATTGCAGTGGCAATTTCCGTTTGACTATGACCTGTTTTAATCAACGAATAAATTCCGTATCTTTGTTCCAGGGTAAGCTGTTTGTATGAATCCATTTGTGCACCTCTCTTTTTGTGGAAAAAACAGGCCACCTGTCTGCGTGCGGTTACGCACAGGTAGAAATGATACGGCAGCTTGCCCGCTTTTCCAAATTGTTCCCGAGTTGCACTTAGTAGTTGAATTCAAGCTTTAAATATGATTTCACATAGATCTATAACCATAATTTCATCTGTTATAAATTCCATACTATTGTACAGGATGGGGATACACATAATGATGCAGAATATGGTATGGGTGAAATCACAGAAAAGGAAGACGAGCGAGTCAACTGTATCGGGAAGATTCCTAAAAAAAGCAACTTGCCACGATAATTCATCCCGATGAATCGGGAATGAGTTACCGCAATTTATTAATGAGTCGTATTATCCAAAGGATTCCTGTGTGAAAAAAAGGCTCCAAATGATAAATTCGGTACAACATATATTCAAGTGTTAGATACTAACATCCCTGCCTGCCGGCAAGACTGGAATGGCAGGGCAAACAGGAATATATTGTATGAAATTGTTATAGAAATTGCTTTTTTCTCATCAGAGATCCCGTTGGGATAAGTAGACTCATTAATGTATTAAAAGGTGATATGTCGGTTGTTGGTCCTCGTCCACACCGGGTAAATCTGGATGAGGAATTTATTAATGAAGTTTATAATTATCGTATTCGACAATGTGTTAAACCCGGTATAACCGGTTGGGCGCAAGTTAATGGTTATCGAGGTCCTACGGATACAATTTATCGAAAGAATGGCAGAGTAGAGCATGATTTGTACTATATAGAAAATTGGTCACCTTTGCTCGATTTTAAAATAATTTTCCTGACGATTTTTGGTCGAAAGACAAGAAAAAATGCATTTTAGTTTGGTCTTCTATCCATTTTTGTCATTTCTTCCCTTCCTTGTCATCCTGCGAAGTCCGGTTTGATAATCCGGCTAATGACGGACTACTGATGGAAGGGAGGAACGACCAAAGGATCCCTAACCCTGAGCATGTCATTCTGAAGGAGCGAAGTGACTGAAGAATCTCCGAGGCACAATCACAGTGTAAAGAGACTCTTCGTTCGTGCCTCACTCATCTCAAAGAGACCTCTTCGAGGGAGTGACATGCCCTTATCTGTCATTCTGAGTAGTGGCTTCAGCCCTGCGAAGAATCTCTTATTCTAATATCACAAACCCAAATGGGATTCTTCCAGTGCCTTCGGAACTGTTCAGAATGACAAGCATTCTCCTGCCATCCTAAGCTATACTATTCTGTCATTCTGAAGGAACGAAGTGACTGAAGAATCTCCTAACCACAATGCACAGTATAAAGAGACTCTTCGTTCGTTCCTTACTCATCTCAAAGAGACCTCTTCGAGGGAGTGACATGCCCTTATCTGTCATTCTG
>CAYTUQ010000093.1:5455-6068 GCA_964441235.1 uncultured bacterium
AGTAGTGGCTTCAGCCCTGCGAAGAATCTCATTCCCTCAATGCCCAAATGAAACACAATGGAAGACAAACACTATTACGTTTACATCATGAGCAGTAAAACAAAAGTAATCTATACC
This sequence comes from uncultured bacterium, assembly GCA_964441235.1. Lineage (GTDB taxonomy): Bacteria > Fidelibacterota > UBA2242 > UBA2242 > UBA2242 > BS750m-G69. The sequence continues at coordinate 5,573 of CAYTUQ010000093.1, forward strand.
GGTGTAACAGGCAACTTAATAGGCAGGGTATATCAACACAAAAATGGTCTTATCAAAGGATTTACAAAACGCTATAATGTTCATCGTTTAGTATATTTTGCGGAGACAAATGATATAATGGAAGCAATCTGTTATGAAAAGAAAATCAAAGGCTGGTTGCGTCGCAAGAAAATAGCGTTAATAGAATCTAAGAATCCGGAATGGAAAGACCTGGCTGAAGACTGGGACTTTTCAGCTTTATCATCCTGAGCCACCCCCCCCTTATGTCATTCTGAGGAGCTTGCGACGAAGAATCTCCGCACCACAATGCACTTCCCCCCATATTGTTATTCTAAAATCTACGCCGAGGGCGCTCCTTCGGAACAATCTGCCTCATCTAAAAGAGATCCCTCCGGGACAGAGACCCCTATTGGGCAATCTGCAATCTTCAATCTTCAATCTGCAATCTTCAATCTTCACCCTGCTACTTACGTGATTCAGATGACACGCTGTTTTC
>CAYTUQ010000094.1:0-5544 GCA_964441235.1 uncultured bacterium
ACCATTAACCATTAACCATTAACCATTAACCATTAACCATTAACCATTAACCATTTACCATTGACCATTAACCATTAACTATTGACTATTGACCATTAACTATTGACTATTGACCATTAACCATTTTACCATTTACTATTATACCCCCTATACCCCTTATATCCTATCCCCCAAAAAAAATGAATAGAATATTATTTAAAATTATATTAATAGCTTTACTTTTCTTCACTTTTACAAATGCTCAATTTCACGAAAACATACCAACAACGCACTGGGTTTATGAATCCATCGAAAAATTGCAGGTTTATGGATTTTTCAGAACACTTGATCAGGGCTGCCAACCATATACTCGTTTTCAGGTTGCAAAGGTACTGTTGAGTGATCTGGAGAAGAATCATGTAATTAACAAATTTGCGGAAATTGAGATTGATCGAATTAAAACTGAACTTCTTCCGGAAATAAAATATTTGCAACGAGATAATATAAATGATAAAGCAGAATCGTCAATAAAAGTTGGTTTTACATTAGGTAATTCCGCCAAATATAAAGAGAATACAAAAAATTACAGTTTCTTCAGGTTAAAAAGCTCTTTATATTTTTATGAAAACTTTACACTTAAATATTCGGCGTATTTGGATCAACGATTTATGGACAATCCTTATTTTACCGGATACGAATGGAGAGGATTTCAAGGCTATCAGGAGCAGATGTATATCAGTTATTCTAAAAATAACATGTTTATAAAATTTGGACGTGATTATGCGAAGTGGGGTTACGGAAAAGGGGGACGGCTATTTATTTCAGATAATTCTCGTCCTTTTGACATGTTAAGTTTAAAATTAAAATCCAAATTCATTTCTATTCAGACAATAATCTCTCAACTTGATAAAATGTATAGTGCGGAACGATATCTAACTGCTATTCGTTTTGAATTGAATCCAACTAAGAATATTTATTTAGGTGTTGGTCAATCTGCTTTATATGGTGGTGAGCATCAGTCGCTCGATTTTACCTTATCGAATCCACTTGCATTTTATTCTTTCACTCAGGATAACGATTCTAAGCCGCTAAATGGGATGATATATTTTGATGCTGCCTGGTATTTAAGAAATAAATATAAAATTTATTGTGAATTCTTAATAGATGATTTTCAAGTCGATAATGAAGTTAAAGGTGACTTAGAGCCAGATGAATTAGCATATATAATTGGTATTGAAGGAGTAAATCTATTTAATACTTTTGATGGCTGGATGGAATTTACGCAGGTACGTAATAGAACTTATAATGTTCCCAACCAGCGACCTTTCGAGAAATTTTTACATAAGAACATGCCTATTGCACATCCGCTTGGAACGGATTTCCAGAGTTATCAATTTGAAGCTGATAGATGGTTAAACAACCATTTCAAATTAGGTTTAGGATACTACTTAATTCGAAAAGGCGAGGGAACTATTCGTGGAGAATTTACTGAGCCATATTTAGAAGAAGATGTAACAATGGAAACCGGTTATAAAGAAAAAATCCCTTATGGTATTGTAGAAACGACAAATAGAATATATGCTTCTCTTCATTATGAATACAACGTACATTTGCAATCGGATTTTTCTATTGGATTTGAGCAAATTGAAAATTCAGATCATATTGAAGGTCGTAGAAGATCAAATCCCTTTATAAATATCAACCTTTATATTGATTATAACTGGCTGTTAAAAATGTAATTGTAGAATCCGGTTTAAACTGTGGTTAACTCTTCCCGTCAGCTTTATCAGGTAACCCATGAATTCATTCATGGGAAATCAGCCTCACCAAAAGAACTCCAACCGATTCATCGGTTTATCTCTCCTTCCTCACCAATAACCTAATCAACATGGACAATTCCCGCCCCCTACCTGTCATTCTGAAGGAACGAAGTGACTGAAGAATCTCATTAACATTATCGAGCCACTATCGTAGAAGGATCTTGTCAAGTAATGCGCAAAGTCAATCAAGATTCTTCAACCGGCTACTGACGTGATTCAGAATGACACTCTTGAACCTGTCATTCTGAGAGAGGCACGAACGAAGAATCTTGTCAGTCCAATGCACTCCCATTATTGGTATTCTGCCTGTCCGGTGGAATACATCTACTTTAAGATAAATTAACTATGAATGAAACACAATTTAAAATTCTCGATCTATTATCAAACACACGCATTATTCCACTGGGCCTGTCCGGCGTAATGACCTGTCCGGCGTAATCCCGATTCGTCGGGATGAAGCCGGGTCATTCTGAATGAACGACCAAAGAGTCCCTAGCCCTGAGCACGCCCACCCATGCCCCCTTTTGTCTATTTTCATTGCCTCATAGTCAAACCGTAACTCCGACACTTATGTCGGAGAAATAAAAAACCCATTTTCATCTTTCGACATTTTACTTGCCTGCCCCGCGTAATGCAATGAATTGTGGGCCTGCCCTGCATAATGCAATGAAGCGGGGTCATTGCCTCATCAGAGACCCCGTTGGGGCGACCTCTGCTGTTCACCCTGTTAAATAATAACTTTATCCATTATTAAAAATCGTTTTTAAAATCTATTTAACGGGCTGAATAATTCAGGTTAAATGAAATACATAGGATATATAATAAATAAACATGATGGTCTCGTCCCAACGGGATCTCCATGAGATAAAAAGTAACAATAAAAATTGCTAAAATGAATTAAATTCTTGTAATTATGTGGTTTATGAACATTTAATGTAAATATTTGTTTTTTAAATAATTCTTAGCGTCTTTGCGGTGACTTTTTACGATTGTATCATCATAATTAACATTGAAGATATTTTATTTAAAATCGAATAGGCAGCATTATTTCTCGAAATGTAAATTGTATATTATAATTCAACCATATTCTAAAAGGGAAAATTAATCCAATGAGTAAATTATTTACAACGGGTGTTCCTGTTGTTGGCAAAGATATGATTGGACGAGAAAGAGAGAAAATCAAAATAAAACGTTTGTTAAAAAATGGGCAAAGCGTTATTCTTTATGCACCTAGAAGAATGGGGAAAACATCTTTGGCATTAACTATACTAAATGAACTTAAAGAAGATGGATATTTTATTGGTAATGTGGATGTATTTCAAACACCGACATTATCTATCCTTGCGCAAAGGATTACTGAAACAATATTGGAAAATAAGAAACTTGCAAAACTTATTAAAACACTAAAAGAAGCCATTTCACAGGCATTCTCAAAAATTGAATTTAAACAGGTAATAGATGATTTTGAATGGATATTGGAATTTACCGAGAAGAATGTAAAGCCTTATGATCTTTTTAGTGATGCTATTGATTTTCCAGAACAGTTCTCAAAAAGACACAAAATCCCTATCATAATGTTTTATGATGAAATTGGTGACATAGAAAAATTTAATAGTAAAGAAATTATCAAACTAATGCGAAGTAAATTTCAACTTCATTCTAATGTAACTTATCTCTTCGCCGGAAGTCAGCAAAGTACTATTGAGAATATATTTGTAAAACGATCTGGTCCATTTTATAGATTTGGGCAGCTTTTCCCCGTTGGTTATATAGCTATTGAAGATCTGAGGCAGTTTATTAAAGATAGATATAATACAGTAAATATAGACATTTCAGATGATGCTTTAGATTCCATACTTAACATAACCAAAGGTCATCCTTATTATACACAATTCCTTTGTCGTGAAGTGTATTTTTATGCTCTGGATAATAAAGTTCAGATTACTCCTGATGTAATACAATTTGCTTTTGAAGAAACAATAAATATAGAAGAACCTTATTTAAGTAAATTATGGGAAGAGATTGCTTCTAATTCTGCGCAATTAAAAATATTGCAATCTTTAATTGAAAATAAAGGTAGTGTTTTTAATCAAAATAATTATAAAGAGATAAATGTTTATAGGACATTAAGCAGTTTAGTTCAAAAAAGTATATTAAAAAAAGCAGAAAGAGGAAATTATCAGTTTACTGACCCTTTATTCGCAGAGTATGTGAAAAATAAATTTCAATAAAAGATACAGGGAGATGTACCCTACATCATAGTGTATGTTTCAATTAAGAATATGATAGAGAAAAGTAAAATAGAAAAAATTCTTTATAAACTTGAAGACCATCTAAAATCTACTGATTTCAATGGCTATGATCCTCATGATGCTCTTAATAGTCCGATATTGAGAACATTAACTTTTGGTAGTAGATTTTTCGGTATTATTTATTTACAGTTAATTAAAAAGTGTCCCATAAATTTAAGACCTATTTTATTAGTAAAGCAAGGTGTCAACCCCAAAGGACTTGGTTTATTAATTTCTGCTTATGTTTTAAAATATAAATTTTATAATAATGATAAGTACCTAAAACAGGCGAAGCAGTTTGCTGATTGGTTGATTACAAATTATTCTAAAGGATATTCCGGTAAATGTTGGGGATATAACTTTGATTGTCCCAATAGGAACTCATATTCCTTCTCGCTTCGGGGCTCCTGCTCCGTAGCCTATATATCACTGGTTGTAGTGTTGTTCCATAGGAAGTCTCCTTCGGGAAATTCTTAATTGCTTGGTGGATATACAAGTTGCTAATAGATAAAAATATCCTTAATCTCAGAATGTTATATAATGCGTTTTTTAAAACATAATATTGGAGGCTTTTGCAATGGGAGTTAAAGTAGATTTATCAGAATTTAAATTGTTAGACTCTCCGAACGATATTGAAATTCCTGATTGGATAAGCAGGATAAAAAGTGAAGATATGCAAGAGTATATCGCAGATATCGTGAAGGCTTATTTATACGGATTGAAGACAGGGGATTTTTCAAAAGTTAGAGAAGAGATGGAAGCCTGGCGAGAGACCGTTGAGCTATGTTATGATCTTCCTAAAAAGGATGAGGTGTCGGTTAGATGGAGAGATCTAAAAGATGTATGAGGTCGTCTTCGTAAGTAGAAAAGCTGAGAAAACTTATAGAAGACTCAGTCAAGGCGATCCACGAATTATGGTTGAAATAGACGGGGCTCTAGAACAACTGGAGACAAATCCGAAAGAAATAGCACTTATGCGAAAGTCAACCATTAGAAAAATGAAAGGCAAATATAAGGGTAAGTACAGAATAAAGACTCCTTCCGGTTATCGCATAGTCTACGAAATTGTTGGGAAGAAACCATTGGTTAAGATTTATAAAATCGATACTCGGGAAAGTATAGGTTATTAAAGAGGCTTGTATGCTTTAAATATGATTTCACATGGACCTCTAGCCATAATTTCATCTGTCATAAATTCCATACTATGGTACAGGATGGGGATACACATAATTATGCAGAATATGGTATGGGTGAAATCACAGAAAAGGAAGACGAGCGAGTCACCTGTATTAGGAAGATTCCTGAGAAAAACCAACTTGCCACAATAATTCATACCGATGAATCAGCGATTTTTTTTGCCCCATATATTTGACTAATATTGTTCAGGACAGAGTAAAATTATCGTATATAGGTCTAATATATTATGGCGTTACTAATTTGTATATTATATCTGA
>CAYTUQ010000095.1:0-4352 GCA_964441235.1 uncultured bacterium
AACACATTCTTGCCGACTTTTACGCCTTTGAACTGATGATGGCGCCCTATGCCATTGGTCATTTGAAGATGGGATTTATTTTTGATGAACTCGGTTATAAGATGGCTGATGACGAACGTTTTAAACTCTATTTAACCAATACGTTGGAAATAGAAGAAATCAAACAGATTGCCATTCCGGGATTGAGTTCATTAAGCGAAGAAAGTCATCTGGCGGGAAAAGTTAAAAGAGAACAGCCGATTCTGGTGGTTCTCGGCAATCCGCCCTACAGCGGTATTTCTGCAAACATCAATGAATGGACAGAACGATTATTAAAAGAAGATATTGATGGTACGCAGAGTTATTATAAAGTGGACGGTCAACCGCTTGGAGAGAAAAAACTATGGCTGCAGGATGATTATGTCAAATTCCTGCGTTTTGCCCAGTGGAAAATCCAGACATCCGGTTACGGCATTGTGGGAATGATTACCAATCACAGTTATCTGGATAATCCTACTTTTAGCGGTATGCGTCAGAGTTTGATGAAAACCTTTGATGAGATATACATTCTCGACCTGCACGGCAACAGCCTGAAAAAAGAAACCACGCCCGAAGGTGGAAAAGATGAAAATGTGTTTGATATTCGCCAGGGCGTGGCCATCGCTCTATTTGTAAGAAATAAAGAAGCCAAAGAGCCGAAAGTATTTCATCTGGATAAATACGGATTAAGAGAGGAAAAATACAAATGGCTGGATAAGAACGAGTTTAATGAAAAAAATTATCTTAAGATTAAGCCTGCTTCGCCCTGGTATTTTTTTATTCCCCGAAATACATCGCATATACAACAATATTTAGAATGGAAAAAAATTAATGAAATTTTTCCGGTGAATGTGACTGGAATTGTGACGGCACGAGACAATTTAGCAATTGATTTTGATAAGAATGCTCTTAAAAATAAAATTATGATGTTCAGGAATAAAAACTTGCCTGACGAAGTAGTTAGAGATGGTTTAAAACTAAAAGATAACTATCAATGGAAACTAACCGAACAAAGAAAACAATTTGAAAAAGTTGATAATTGGGAAGAATATTTTTCAAAAATTCTGTATCGTCCATTTGATATTCGACATATTTATTATCAAGATAATGTCGTATTTCGAACTCGTCATGAAGTCATGCGCCACATGCTGGAAGAAAATATTTCGTTATGTTTTATGAGACAATATTCAGGTGATACTCCTTATTCTCACTTTTTAGTATCAGAACACATGGTTGACAATCGTACATTTTTTAGCAGTAAAGGCATTATTCAACAAGCACCTTTGTACATTTATCCCGAGGACAAAAAAAATAATCCTAGAACTGGCGCAACAATGATGATTGTTTTTGAGCCGAGAAAGTCCTATGGCAAAAAACCTAATATAGCGACGATTATTTTCGAAAAATTAAATGCAACTTTTGGGAAAAGACTTACCCCGGAAGCAATTTTCTATTACATCTACGGCGTATTTTATAGTAATGTTTACCGCGAAACCTACACCGAATTTTTAAAGATTGATTTCCCACGGGTGCCTTTTACAGCAAATTATGACCTGTTCAAGGCAATGGGAATGATGGGCAAAGAACTGGCTGACTTGCACCTGCTCAAAAGTAAAGTCCTTGATTCACCCATTGCTAAATATCAGGGCAGCGGCGTCAACGACCGGATTGAAAAGATTACTTACAAAGAGGACGAAAACCGCATTTATATCAATAAAGATAAATACTTTGAAGGCATTACACCTGAAGTTTGGAATTATCACATTGGGGGTTATCAAGTTTTACATAAGTATTTGAAAGACAGAAAAGGAAGAATAATGGACGATGCGCCGCATTATTGCCGGATTATTACAGCCTTGAGCAAAACCATAGAAATTCAAGAAAATATAGATAAAATTTATCCGGAAGTAGAAAAGGAACTTGTTGATTTTTAGAATAAAGAATATCAATAAAGTAAAAACCACATAACCATTGCGTCAAACTGGCCGCAGTGGCTGTGCGGAAATTTCAGTTTTGGTACTCCGCATTAAAGTTCTTGGGTCAATGAAGTTCTTTCCCCCGAAAGCTTGCGGCAGGTTATTTAAAACGTTAAGTAGCTTCAAACAATAAGATGCGAGAATTTAAAAAGTTAGTTTCAAGGTGAATGATTATCAAAATAGAGGGAGGATTGTTATGAACACAAGATCGTTTCATGCCGTACACTTGGTATTGACCTTTCTGCTCATTTGCACCACTTTGACTTATGCACAGGAACTAAAGCCGATCCAGCTTTTAGAGCCGCAATTCGAGGGTGGTCGACCCCTGATGCAGGTATTGAAGGACAGAAAGTCTTCGCGCACATTCAGCGCTGAGAAGTTACCCATGCAGGTGCTTTCAAATATGCTCTGGGCAGCGTTCGGAGTAAATCGTACGGATTCAGGAAAGCGTACTGCACCAACTGCGATGAATCGGCAGGAAATCGATATTTACGTTGCCACTGCTGATGGACTTTACATTTATGATGCGAAGGCACACACATTGAAGCCGGTTCTGGCAGAAGACATCCGTGCTTTGACCGGGCGTCAGCCGTTTGTGCAAGAGGCACCTGTGAACCTCATCTTTGTGGCGGATTTCTCAAAGATGGGTAAGGGGAAAGAAGACCAAAAGGCTTTCTACTCAGCTACCGACACTGGCTTCATTAGCCAGAATGTTTACCTGTACTGTGCTTCAGAAGGATTGGCGACTGTTGTACGTGGCGCAGTGGATAAGCCAGCCATGGCGAAGGTGATGAACCTGCGACCGGATCAGAAAGTCATCCTCGCGCAATCGGTGGGATACCCAAAAAAGTAGTCATGCGGAGATAAGCAAACAGGAGTGAACTTGACATTTAGGAGGTGGGATAAAATAAAATACTCGTTTCAAATCCATAATTCTTTTAGTGATAATTGGACGAAAAATAGAAATGTCCAGGTTAATTAATCCCACCTCCTTAACAAATTAGGCAAGTAAAGACGTTGCTAACCCACACTACACAGGATGGCAAAATACTGAGGGTAATTTTTTTTCGTTAGATGCTTCATTGGAATCAGTGATAAGTTAACCCTACAACGTAATTTAGCAGATTTAACACTATATGCTGTATTGATGTTATTAAAAGGATGCAATATATTGTACGAAAAAAGTCTAAGTGACGTAGTAGGGTTAATTGCGTTTGAATGTAGAACAAGGAACAAGGATTTTTGAAGTTAAAAAAAGGGCAGGTGCTTTAGAGAATTGCAAATAATTGTGAAAAGTGTTATTATCAAAAGTAGCGATTTTTGAAGGTTTTGTGAATTTTTGTGAAAGTTGGAAGTAAGGAAAGAAGTGAAAAATAAAATGCAACTTTGCCATATTTTTCATCAAATATGGCAGATAGGTAGAAAAAAAGTCCATGAAATAAGGTTCATATATGGAAATTTTTCCATATATTGACAATGTTAGCATTGAAAAAGACAGAAGGAGAATATTGATGAATCGTATTTTTTTTGTATTTTGTGTAATGCCAATTATTGTGATTGGATTTGGAAGTTGTAATAAACTGACCGAATCAAAAAATGAACTACCGACTTGCGAAATAACAAGTCCTCTCAATAATACAGAGATTAAACAGGGCACAACTGTAAGAATTGTAGTTGAGGCCGAAGACAAAGACGGACATATAAAAGAAGTCCGCTATTATATCGATGGTATCGGCGTATATTCAAAGTCAACATTTCCGTACAATTATGAATGGGATACAAATTATGAATCTGTTGGTAATCATACAATAAGAGTTGTCGCAATAGACGATGAAAACGAAGAAGCCGAGGATGAAATAATAGTGATTATCAGCATTCCTAAACCGACAGTAACGACCGAATCTGTTACAGACATAACATACACGGCGGCAAGCAGCGGTGGTAATGTGATTTCAGATGGTGGAGCGAGCGTCACTGCCCGAGGTATTTGTTGGAGTACTTCGTCTAATCCCACGACCAATGATAATCATACCACTGACGGAAGCGGAACCGGTAGCTTTACTAGTTCGATTACCGGACTTTCACCATGTATAAAATATTACGTGAGAGCCTATGCAACAAATATTAAAGTAACAGCTTATGGACAACAAATCTCTTTTACTACTTCTGGTGAAGGTGGCACGGTCACTGACATTGATGGCAATGTCTATAGAACTGTAAAAATCGGTGATCAGTGGTGGATGACAGAGAACTTGCAAGTAACCAAATATCGTAATGACGATGCGATACCGAAAGTCACAGTTACTAGTATAGAGTTTCAATAAAATCTTTACATTAATAATATTTTTTGCTATATTT
>CAYTUQ010000096.1:0-3357 GCA_964441235.1 uncultured bacterium
TAAGAAGATAATGGAGAAATCTCATATTGCCCGCATATCCCTAAAGCTAAAAACGGATCTTTCTTTCCCGATTGAAAATTCAGAGGTTTCGAAACTGAAATCATTTCCTGATTCTCAAAATATTGAGAATCGCGATACGGAAAAACAAATCTTACACGTGGAAGAAAAAATCGTTAAAAAAAAGTTACCTGTTGAAGAAATAATTCAGGATAATACAGACAAAAAAGAGATAACAGAAGATTTTATCCAAAAGGGTAGCTCGGATCAGGTTATAGAAGAAGAGACACCTCAAAGTCTGGTAGAGACGGAAAAATCTTTGACGACTGGGAACAAGGAAACGGAAAAAGAAGCAGAACAAGAAAAAGAACGGAATCTTCCGAAACAAAGTAATAACAATGAAAATATAAAAGAAAAACCTGTTCAGGAAGATTTTGATATAGCTTATCAAGGGGATGATTGTAAAAAGGAAGACCAAGTGAAGAATTCGGAGATTGAGGAAACGCTTGATTTCACCGGAAACAATTATCCGGATAATGTAAATCCGCCTGAGTTGCTTGAATTTCAACGTCCTGTCTATCCAAAAAATTTAAGAGAAAGGGATATTGAAGGGAAGGTCATTCTTAAATTACTTATTGACAAGGAAGGCAAGGTACAAGAAATTCAAATTTTTGAGTCATCAGGATATAAAACGTTTGATCAAATTGCTGTCAAATCAGTCTGGCAATGGCAGTTTAAACCAGCGAGAAAAGGAAATCAGCAAAGGGAAAGCCGGGTATTGATTCCCATTAATTTCCAAATAAAATGAAAAAGCGGGAGGTAATTTTAATGTATAGCATTTTACAGCAAGGGGGAGCCATTATATATCCATTGCTATTTATTTCCATTATTGCATTAGCGATTATCTTGGAACGTTTCTATAAATATTATCGGATTCCGAAGGAAATACCGGATGATTTCATGATAGCCATTAAGGAAAATATCCGTTTGAATAAGAAAAATGAGGCGCTAAAAATTTGTAATGATATAAAAAACCCGATTGGGAAAATATTAAAAAAGGGCATTTATCATTTAGATGACGGTGTTGAAGAAATATATCAACAGATGGATGAAGCCAAATTGCATGAATTTCCCAAATATGAAAGGTATTTAGGATTATTAAATTTTATCGGAAAAATCAGCCCGACTCTGGGATTGCTGGGAACTGTTACCGGTATGATAAAAACATTTCATTATCTATCATTAAATGTGGAGGCGCAACAGCTGGCTGAAGGAATATCTGAAGCATTGATTACCACCGCTTTTGGCTTGATCATCTCCATTCCCAGTTTGGGCGCCTACTATTATTTTACAAGTAAATTCGAACAAATGGTAACTCATACGGAGAAACGGGAAATAGAATTGACGAATTATGTCAGAAAATTAGGAGTCCCTTATGAGAAAGTACCGAGTTAAAAAAGCAGATTTGGATATGAATTTAGCCCCAATGATTGATATTGTTTTCTTATTGTTGATCTTTTTTGTGGTAGCATCAACACTAAATATGAACGAAGTGCAGGCAATCATACAATTACCCGGGACTAGTACAGTAGAAGGAAGGAGTATTAAGGAAATTGTATTATATATCACAAAGGAAGGGCAAGTTTTTTTAGAAAAGGAAAAAATAGAATGGGAGCAGCTTCCGGATATTTTATATGAATGCATGACAGAAAATAAAACAAAGAAAGTAACGGTATATGCAGATAGAGAAGCGGACTTCCAATATATTGTGGATATGCTTGATTTAGCAAATCAATTAAAAATTAACCAAATTCAATTTTCCCTTCATCATCAGTAAAGGATCGTTAAAAATGAATTTTTTTATCCTAATTCATTTGACTCTGTTAAAGGCCTAATCTATAATTTAGGAAACTTAATATTTGAATATAATAATCTAAAAAGATATAGTTGGTTTTAGTTATAAGAAACCCTATAAAAGCTGAGGAAAGCTACTGGTTTATTGAGCTCATACAACATTCACCTTTGTAATATTAGGGCACAACTCTCGATTAGGAGTAGGTATGAACAGATATTTTACAATCATTCTCAACCCAATTGCGGATCAGGGAAATGCGAAGAAAAAAATCCCCTTAATAAAAGAGTTTTTTTCAAAAAATGCAACAGATTTCGAAATTGTTCTTACAGAAGGAATTGGTCATGCTACTTCCATAGCAGCATCGAGTGTTCAAATTCCTGACCACGTAATCGTAGCCGCCGGCGGGGACGGTACTTCTAATGAGGTAATAAACGGACTTATGTTTAATTCCCGTAAACCCGAATCATCATCAATCCATCAAAATCGTTTACAGTTTGGTGTCTTACCCATTGGTCGTGGGAATGACTTCGCCTTTGGAGCAGGAATTCCACATGATCTTACAGAGAGCATGCGCCTTCTTCTTGATGGGACTTTTTATCCAATGGATGTTGGGCTTATTACCGGAGGTGACTTTCCTAAGGGTCGGTACTTCGGAAACGGTGTTGGTATCGGCTTTGATGCAATTGTCGGGCTGGAGGCGGCAAAAATGAAGCATTTTCATGGAGCGGCATCATATATCATTGCCGCGATTAAAACGTTGGTAATGCTCCCTAAAGCTCCAACAGTCGAAATATCTTACAAAGATAAACAGCAGATACTTACTCCGGCTCTTATTTCTATTATGAATGGGAAACGGATGGGAGGAGCCTTCTTTATGGCACCTAATGGAGATATGAGTGATGGGCTGCTTAATCTTACCATAACACATCAGGGGACGAGAATTTCTTTGCTCAAGGCAATGATGCTCTACATGAAAGGGAAACAAAGTAGGCACCGTGGAACATTTACTGACTCTGCTGAAGAATTCTCCCTAAAAGCACTTTCAGGAAGTATGACAGCTCATGCTGATGGAGAAACTATCTGTGTTGCAGGCACAGCTCTGAGAGTTCAGATAATTCCATCGGCACTTCAACTAATCACAAGAAGAAGACTGCCATGACATTAACTGGTAGATTTATAACCTTTATCATCAAACTGCTATTAAAAATATTTTGTAAAGTTGAAGGAGCCCAACTGAAATCTGTACCCCGTCAAGGACCTTTGATTCTCGTGATTAACCATATCAATTTTCTCGAGGTCCCGCTCATATACACGCTTCTGCTTCCCCGTAAGGTCTGTGGAATTATAAAAAAGGAAACCTGGGACAGTTGGTTCGTAGGGATGCTGGCAAGAGAATGGGGAGCTATCCCTGTTAACAGAGAAACCCCGGGCATCTCCACATTCAAGGAAACGGGAAAAGCTTTGAAAGAGAAAAAAATCCTCTGCATTGCTCCGGAAGGGACAAG
>CAYTUQ010000097.1:0-3348 GCA_964441235.1 uncultured bacterium
TTGGAATTGGAATATGGAACGAATTGATTATAAATATTTATGGTGAGTAACTTATTCAGTTTAAGTTGCTTTTCTTTAGTAATAATTGAAGAAACAAAATCAAGAACCTCCATCAATGCTTGATCCGGATTTTTTGATATAAAGCTCTCTTTTACATTGTCTTCTTTCTCATAATGTAAATGATCAGGAAATGTTTTAATATTTGACCATAGATTATGCGGAGCGTTATCAAATCGATAAATTCCTTTATGGTTTATTCTACGATCCCAATGGTAAGAATATTTTCCTGTAGTTGAAAGCCAAATATCAAGAATTGTCTCATCTATTATGAATAGCCTTATCTTTTGGGGTTCACCGGATGTTAAATATATTATCTTACTTGAGTTAACAATAAAATGCTCATTGGCAATTTCGATGAGCTTATGATAAAGATTTAATATCATCTTTTATTTCTTTTAATTTTTCATACAAATTTTCTAAAGTAATAAAATCCTCCCATGCGGGGTGTTCTTTTTTTGTTTTTACCAACTCTTCTAACTGATGTAAGCTCTTTACATTATTTTTACTAAAGATATCGAGAATATCTGTTTCAATTTCAAATTTTCGTCTAAGAAGAAATTCCCTCATAGACTTTTTCAATAGTTCATTTTCATTTAATTCATATTCTTTACTTACTTTTTTTACAATATCCTTAACAGTCATTTCTCCACCTAACACTTATCATAGTTTATAAAATCTTGATAATTTCAAACTGTATTCTTGCTTTGTCCCGCCCAATTCAGAGCTTCGCCCCGTCAGTCACATTATCAATTGACCGAGCCGGTTCGAATATGACGGATATGAACAGTTCTTTTATATTGTTGGAAAATTCACTGATAGATCTGCTACATTCGGATACGTTCGTCATATTCAAATGCTTGGTAATATATTGCAATTTGGGTAAATATGGAATAGTTTTTACCTTTCGCTCCGAAGGAGCCCCTTTATGGCAAAAAGCGCTGTTTTACCCCTCGCAAATCACACTAAGTACGCAGTATAATTTCTTATTTCGTTTCTCTTTTTTCACTTCTGCAAAAGATCGTTCTAAATGAGTCCCCTAGAGACAAGGAGTTTTATTGTTTATTCACATCGTTAATGATTGCACAAATCGCTTTTCGCAAATTGGGAATTTCATGCTTACAAACATCATAGATTACTTCAGCATTGATGTCAAAATAGTGGTGTGATATAATATCTCTTAGGCCCTTACCCTGTTAAATAAGATTTGAGTCTTTTCCTAATAAACATTTTTCCATGGAATGACTTAAGATATTTTTCTCGGTGAATAGCATCTTTTTGGTTTAGACATGCTTTACCCTGTTAAATATGACATTATTGTTATTCATGTTTTCTATCAGACCCAATAATTATCGATATTCTTGATCGAATATTTCATTACTCATTATTTAACAGGGTGAATAATATATCAATTCTAACGGTCTTCTATCTTTTGTAGCCCTGACTTTCCCTTTGTTATGTTCCTCAAATCTTTGTTTCAAATTTGATGAATACCCGGTATAGAGATTACCGTCATTTTTACTCAATAAAACGTAAGTATAATAGAATTCACTCATGGTTGAAACAATTTAACAGGGTGAACTTTTTGCCATTCGATGGAAGGATACTTCGGAAGCAGTTCCTGATGAGTAATTTTATCCAACTTTTTCAGACTTTCTCCAATTGCGATTAATTGCATACAGATTGAATCCAGTATTTCAAGACCGCATTCGTCAACCAAAAAATCCTCTGCTGTATTGATTCCTTCAAATCTTCCGATTACTCTTTTGCAGGCAGTTGTTATCTGCTGTAAGATTTCTGTAACCAATAATTTATCGAACAACGATTCCCTCCCTTTCAATCCTGGTCTTTGGGAAAGGGTTCATATTCTCTCTGATTGTAACAATATCGACATGTTGCCCGGTTAATTTCTCAATGTCTTGCTTAATACCAATTAAATCAAATGCCTTTAATGGTGACAGATCTACAAAGATATCTATATCACTTTCAAATGATTGATCCCCCCGGGCAATATAGCCAAAAATACCCATGTTTTTGATATTGTCTTTATATTTGCTGCTCTCAAGGTAATTTTTTAAAATTTTAAAAAGATCATTTTTCTCCATTGTGGATTCCTTTATCTATGCTGGTAATATCATGAACTTCGTAGCCTTTTTATTCCTTTTGTCCGCGAACGACCACCGCCACGGCGGGGCAGGCACCCAGTGAAATATGTTCCCTTTGGTCACATTTCACGGGGCAGGCTGAATTATTTTTACCCTGTTAAATAATAACTTTATCCATTATAGATAATCGTTTTTAAAATTTATTTAACGGGGTGAATTTTAGCATCAACCTTGCGTCAACTCGTATCTGCGGAAATAATAAATCTATTGTTTTAATAACCTTTTAATTTCTTTATCTGTGAATTTCAATTGACGCATGACCCTTTTACAATATATTGGATCCAATGTTTTTTTACCCATTTGGACTGGAGCCGAATATCTTTTCCCTTCAATTGTTTTTGAATATATCGCGTGATCGGTTTTTCCTTGTCTTATCTCGTAGAGATGTCTACGACATAAATATTGCGCCGCCATTTTCCAGTAGCTTTGTCAACTTTTTGCTTGACATAGATGGAATTTTAAGCATATGATGGCAACTCATGCACTTCAAGTGGTCTCGAAAGCATATCTTCTGCTGGCTCTTTATACCATTCAGGTTCAGTGTCTTTTAAGAATTCTATGAATTCATTTGTTGATATAGGCGATGAAATAGTTTCAGGATGCTCTCTTATATCCTCAAGATACAATTTTATTGCATTACTCAGGTTCTTTTCAACATCTGCTAAATCTTCACCTCGTGCAGAAATATTTAGTTCTAAACATATTGCAACATATTCAAGTTTGCTTTTAGGTACTATTGCTATGTATTGCTCTTTCATTTATCACCTCGTTTATTTATGCTTTTTCAATATTTCTGATTATCACTAATCCAATTTATGACTATGTCAGAAAAACTACTAATTATTTTTTTAATAATTCTCTGTGGCTTAGCCTGCCCGCCCTCAGGGACCAGCCTTCGGGAGCAGGCGGGCGGTTACATTCTGTTGCTATAGAGACACTAAAGTTATATATTTTATCCGGTTTTACTTTTTCCAATATACGGTTCAAATTGCTCGAATCGGTCATATCTCAATAGTGAAGGAACATTTCTTGTCCACGAATGACCACCGCCACGGCGGGGCAGGCACCCAATGAAATATGTTCCCTTTGGTCACATTTCACCCCGATACACTTCGCTACTGGGCAG
>CAYTUQ010000098.1:0-3192 GCA_964441235.1 uncultured bacterium
AATTAAATGTTAGGAATGATCATATCCACCAGGTACTTTCAATACCTCCTAAGTACAAAAGTTTTGTATAAATCCTCATAACTTACGTTATATAAGTCAGTTACAGGCAAAATGACCTATTGAATTCATAAAAGATTTTAATTATCAATAGCTTACGTTAATTTGTATTTCATTATTATTGCATATGGTGATTGTGAATATTTCGAAGACTTTCTGAACATATCCTTTAATTTATTTTGCATAGTTTTATAATCCATATTTCTCAATTTTTTACTTTTATACCTTAACCAAAGTAAGATTACCGTTGCTAACATTTTTATTCCATGAATTAAAGCCTGCCCCTTTATTGATCTATAATACACTTTTGTAAATGCAATACATTGCTTCATAATTCTAAAAACCTCTTCAATTACCCAGCGCAGTTTGTAAAACCACACAATTCTATTTTGACGCAATTTCTTATCCGAGCAGACTATAATACTATTTCCTTCGTCATAGGTCATTAAAAATTCATCAATCCCTTTATTAAAAACATGAACAGTCTTTATTCCCAATCCTTTCATTTTTTCTATGCATACCTTTGCTTGGAAAGGCAATCTATAGTAGAATTTATCCTTAAATAATAAGAGTTGGCCAGTGAGTTTTTCATAATCATTACCTGATACCCCAACTATTCTATTTTTCTTCAATTTAGATACCCACGTTAATCTATGTTTTATTATTATATCTATTAGGTCCTTAGATAAATAGAGGCTATCAAATGCAACCATTCTTGGATTAGACCGCAATATAGTAACTATCTCATCTAACATCTCAGCTGCTAAATGAATCCTTGTTTCTCCTGTATTAGGACGATATATACGAAATGAGATCGGAATACGAAAATCCTTTCCTAAACTTAGACCAATAAAAACAATGTGATAACCATTGAAATATTTTTTACCATTATGAAGCTTCTTCGCCCCTTGCATATTCTTTCCAAAAACTTCTGTCGTAGACATCTCTTCGAGATAAAGATGTATCATCAATCGACAAGATTAAAGATTTCCTGTATTCTTTTGAAACAGTGGATAAAGATTGAAACTCCTTTAGAATAGGTTCAATAATTTTTAATGACGCTCTTTCGTAAAAGCAGTATATATCATCCAAACACATATCTTCCCTTAATTCTGATAGTAAGTTGTATAAACGATTCTTCTGTTTAGTTGTAATCGGGCTGCTGTTTATGCTGGTCTCACCCATCAAATATAGTGTCATTAATAAAGTTAATTCCTTTGACCTGTCTGTAGTTTGATCGAGCTCAGAATTAATTTCTTTTAGGTTTTTTAAGAATTTTTCCTTAATATTTTTCATGGCCGCAGTTCCTTTCTTTTTTTTGAAGTTATTACTAAAAACTGCGGCTAATTTACTGATAATTACCATCTTATACAAACTGTTTATGTCACTTTCCCATTTAACTTGCTTTATATCACTGAGTTACAAAGAATCATCCAAAACTTTTGTAAGTATAGTGTTTCTGCGCTAATGGGTTATTTGAAAGGCAACCTATCGACACGTTTGTTTCACAGATATGCTCACATAGGGAAGAAGTATTGGGGACGTCATCTGTGGTCACGAGGTTATTGTGTAAGCACAGTTGGATTGGATGAATAAAAGATTCGCAAGTATGTTCGCTGGCAAGAGGAGAATGAAAAACAGATTGAAAGCCAGCAGATAAGAATATTCGAGTAAACTTAAGAATAGGGTACCTTTCAGGACAATTTACAAGCCACCGCCTCTGGCGGCGGTAGTTGACTTTTGAAGTAAAATTCGTTATTCGAAAATCGATGTTCCTTATTAATTACTCAAACTATTCTTAAGGATTTTAATTGATAACATCAAAGACAGTAAAAACCTGTCTACTGTTAGTGTACACGACAGGTAAATAGGATAAAATTGAAGATAAATTTGCAACAAAATGCAATCAATAAATTGCACTCGTTAATAAATCCGATATTAAAAGTAAGAATTTGCGGCGAAATCGTTTTATTCTAAAAATTCCGTGCATAAGTAAAGAGAAAACATAATGGAAACATCAAAGATTTTAGTTGTTGACGATGAAGCGTATATTTGTGAAACTCTTGTTGACATTCTTAAAAATGGAGGCTATCAAGCAGAATCGGCATTGAGCGGTAAAAAGGCACTGGAAAAATTTACAAACGATTTTTTTGACCTTATTCTACTCGATATAACAATGCCAGAAATGGATGGTGTGGAAGTCCTTAAAGAAATAAAAAAAATTGACTCGAATGTCGCAATCATTATGGCAACAGGAAAAAGTGACGTCGAATCTATCGTCGATGCAATTAAACAGGGAGCAGAAGATTATATTATAAAGCCTTTTCAAGACATAGAATCCATCAAGGCAACAATACAGAAAGCACTGAATGTCAAGGCTGCTAAAAATGAAAATAGATATTTAAAGAGACGGTTAGAATCAAGCATTATTGCCAACTCTATAATAGGCAATAGCATGAAAATAAATGAACTTTCCAATATGAATAAGAAAGTCGCACCTTTATATACCACCGTTCTTCTAATCGGCGAAACCGGAACCGGGAAAGAAATTATTGCACAGACAATACACCAATCCAGTCCACGAGCAGATAAGAAGTTTATTATTGTAAACTGTGTCGGAATTCCTGAAACATTACTAGAATCAACTCTATTTGGATATGAAAAAGGCGCTTTTACCGGAGCATACAAAAAGACAAAAGGCGTTTTTGAAGAGGCAGATGGCGGCACGCTCTTTTTAGATGAAATAGGAGAAACCAGCCCGGCATTGCAGGTTAGACTTCTCAGAGTTTTACAGGATAGAAGATTTCATCGGGTCGGGGGAACCGAGACTATAGAAACAAATGTCAGGATCATTTCCGCTACTAATAAGGACCTGCAAGAAGAGGTGAAAAAAAATAAATTTCGCAAAGATTTATACTATCGTCTAAATGTTATTACTCTCTTCGTCCCTTCTTTAAGAGAACGATCAGAAGACGTTCCGATTTTAGTAAGGCATTTTTTAGAAAAATATTCTGCTACTTTAAACAAAAACGTAAAAAAAATTGAGTCAGAAGTATTAAAATGTCTTATGAGATAACTTACTCGTCATAAATAAATATAAGATACTTATTGGAATTAAAAAGCCTTTTTTGTAAA
>CAYTUQ010000099.1:0-3057 GCA_964441235.1 uncultured bacterium
GTTTAACTTTTTCTAATATGCGGTTTAGATTGCTTGAATCGGTCATATCGCCGTAATGGAGGAAAATGGAAAATGTAGAATGGAGAATGGAGAATGGAAAATGAATATTGCAGGAACATTTTGATGTTTTTATTGTGAGGATCTTTGTAGAGATGATCGATTCGTTTTGTGTTGAAAGTTGAGGCTCTGCGGATTATGCCGTGGACGATGTAGCCTTTTTATTCCTTTATTCACCGCAGAGGCGCGAAGGCGCTAAGTTTTTTTATTATTTCCACCGCTGAGGCGCTAAGTTTTTTATTCCTTTTTACCCCCGACAGGTCGGGGCTAAGGCGCTAAGTTTTTTGTTTCTTTCCCCACCGCTGAGGCACTTTTATGAATGAATAATGTAAAATGCATAATGTATAATGTTTATTTAATCTCTTCATTCGTGTTAATTAGTGGCGTTAGTGGATGATTTCTTTTTTGTCCACGAATGACACCCCAGTACGGTCATTCTTCCCTATCCCATAGGGATCTCTTTGAGACGGGGCACGTCTTCACTTCGTTACGCCGCACAGGCAGGCGAATTGTTTTTTATTATTTCCTGTCCACTAATTACACGGATTGACACTAATTATTTTTATAGTCCGTCAAAAGCCGGATCTATATGCTTTCGAATGTTTGTTGACTTTATGCAAATAATTTTCTATCATAGATAAGTTCATAAAATATATATTTATTTTTCGTGGTAATTCCCTGCCCGCCGTATCTCTCTGGCAGGCGGGGTGGCATTAGTGGATGATTTCTCTTTTGTCCACGAATTAATAAATTAATCCTTAAAGAGAGCATAAATATTTTTCAATAAATGTTTTAATTCCGCAAACTCTTACATTTCCCTTTTTAAAATAGTCGTTTTCAGTGGGAGTAATAATAAAATTGTTGTTTGATTCAAGGGATTCGATACCGCTTAGTAATCCTCTTAACACAGAAGGTTTTGGACTGAATTTAATTTCCATAGCGGCTACTGGTTTCAATCCTTTTGCAAAAACCAAATCTATTTCTGCTCCGGCATGGGTACGATAGAAATACAAATCAATATCATCAGGCTTTTCTAAAGCAATCTGGTTTATGACATAAGTTTCCCATGAATTTCCCAATAATGGATTGCCCAGTAATTGATCGTAATCCTGTATTCTCAGTAATCGGTGTAAAATCCCCGTGTCTGTAATAAACACTTTTGGCGATTTAACCAGTCTCTTTTTGATATTGAAATGAAAAGGCTGTAATCGTCTGACCATAAAAGCCCCCTCCAGAAAGTCGATATATGCGGTAACCGTATGATTAGAAAGCCCCAGTGATTTAGAAATAGCATTGTAATTCAGCAAACTGGCTGTCTGCCATGCCAGCATTTCCCAAAGCCGCCGTATCCTTTGCGGATCAGCTTTTAAACCCAACATAGGCAAATCTCTTTGCAGATAAGTTTTAATAAAATTATCCAACCAGATTATCGACGCGTCTTCTGCGGACAGGTAGGCTAGAGGGAATCCTCCATAAAAATGATGTTTTTGAATACAGAAATTATTTTTCAATTCTTTTTCTGAAAAGGGTCCCAGCTCCACATATCCAATTCTGCCGGCCAGGGTTTCAGAGCTTTGTTTTAATAAGTCGGGACTTGCAGACCCCAGTATAATGAAATTGCAGCTTCTTTTATTTTCATCTACAAAACTTCGAATAACCGAGAATAAATCAGGTTTGGATTGAACCTCATCAATAATTATACACTTTTCTTTATTTTGTGAAAAAAACAGATGCGGATTCTCCAGTTTATCTAAATCGGTGGGATTCTCCAAATCCAAATAAACCGTTATCTTTTTCAGATGCAAAGCAAAATCTTTAACAAATGTGGTTTTCCCTGATTGTCTGGGACCTACAATGGCGACAACAGGAAAAATTTCACAATAAGATTTTACTTTTACGTATATGCTTCTTGGTATTATCATAGAATATTGGAATTATGACTTCCATATTTCAATGTTATTGGGCAAAGAACGATTTTTTTACCTCTCACCTGTCTGCGTCTACCTGTGCGTATCTTTATAGAGATGATCGATACGTTTTGTGTTGAATGTTGAGGTTCTACGAATTATGCCGTGGATGATGTAGGCTTTTTGTTTCTTTTGTCCGTTAATTATCCGTCAGTTGACGGATGTCTTTGACACGCCAATTCACCCTGTGGAATAAATCTCTTTTGATAGGCTACATCATTTGATTACGACTATTCCACGGGGTGAACGCGAATTGTTTCATTATATATTTTTAGTGAAATTAGCCTGCCTGTGCGTGCCCGCACGCAGACAGTTGTAATTCGTGGACCATCCTCTTATATTTTAGACTTTTTTCACCAAAATTGACCAATATACCGAGTTTATATCCGGTTGCTTTTAAATAGTTCAATATCTGAGATTCATGTTCAGACGTTAATTGAGACAACGCTTTTAGTTCGACAATTATTTTATCATAACAGATAAAATCGGCGATATATTTCTTTTCAAGTTCAATATCTTTATAAACGATAGATAAAACTTTTTCTTGTTCAAAGGGAATATGTTGTTTTCCGAATTCGATTGCTAAAGCTTCTTGATAGACGGCTTCAAGAAAGCCAGGGCCGAGCTCCCGATTCACCCTGTGTAATACTTTGTAAATTTACTAACCTGCCATTTTCATTTTCTTGTTATTACACAGGGTAAACTTCAATACAAGCGCCGATAATTTTGTAACTCTCATCTTTATAGATCAGATCAACCATTATTTTTTTCCGCTAATTACGCTAATTGTTTTTATTATTTTTATTCTTCTTTTTGCGGGTTACCGTCTTCGCGGTTATTTGCTTTATTCTATATCAAGCCATTTTTTTAAAGCGGATTCGACTCTTTTTATATCACAGAGTTCTAATATGCCGACTTTTTTCCTGATAATATCAGTATCCACTAGATAACAACCTCTTTTCACTGCAGTTTTAACATTTAATCCTGCTTTTTCCCATCTTGAAATAATAAATTCTCCTTCCTCAAGATGCTT
>CAYTUQ010000100.1:0-2990 GCA_964441235.1 uncultured bacterium
AATTTAATGGCTGAGTGGGACACCCGCCCTTTCTATTTTACCAGCTGTTTTTTGAGTGCTGATTTTGCGAGTTTGCGAAGTGTTTTCGAAATGTTTGAATATTGGTGAGGTAAAACCCGCCGTAGGTGAGCCTTTACCGTTAGATTTCAAAGGGAAAGGATACGAAAGTCATGAGCTCCATTAGCATAATCCTATTAGTTATCGGTGCCATTTCTTTATTGGTAAATATCATCCAATGGTTCAGCAGAAAAAATACCAAAAAACAATACTTTATGCGGTTACAATCATTTTTCAATGAATTCAATGATATATCTATGCATACCAACGCGATATTTAAGCTCACTGACCCAAACAGAAAACACAATAGTAATGTAGATAGTATTATAAATTCACGATTTTCAGAAATTAAAGGAATTACTCAGACCTCCAAGCAAAATATAATATCGTTTTGTAGCTACTATTTAAATTTCGAACCTTTCAGGGATTTGGAGAAAGGTGAAATAAGAAATGGAAAAAAGTAATTATCAGGAGTCAAGATGAGGACCTTTTTGATGGCAAATATAGATACAATAAGCCTTTTCCTGGCATTAGCAAGTATTGCTGCAAATATTATACAGTTTGAAGTAGACAAGAAAGATAAAAAATATCTAACTTGCTTGCATCAGTCACTTTACAACATTATGGAGAGAATCCGGTACCAAGTAAATCTTTTTCACCGTGGCTGGAATCCGGAGGTAGTAGCTAATTGCATCTCAGGTTATTCTAAAGCGGCCCAGTATTTTATTATATCATTCGGACGGGAAGTGTTTGGCCATATCCCAGAGAGAGAGGAAGTTGGACGCATTCAAGATAAGAAATCTAACAAGGCAAATTAACTCGGACTGCAAATTCCGCTACGACCCATTTGCAGCCGGTTATTTGCGACGTTATAGTCTATAATTCCTTTATACATAAAGATATTTTTCAATTATAGATATTTTGACAGAAGATTATCGAATATCATATTTGTCGGCGCATTGGTCGTATAGGTTTTTGAAAATTTTGGGTGCAAGACTGGTCGGCGTTTTGGGATTTGTGATTGTTTTACTGTTTTGTATTTTGGAAATGTATTTCGGAAAGTTGAGCGTTCTTTTTAGATTTTTTGTTCGGATAGAATTGAGAATTTTGAATGAGATACTACAAAAAGGGAAACTAAACTATAACCACTGGCTGCACATAACGCCGGGAGCTGTTTTTTGATTGATGATTTTGAGAGTTATCAAAGCGTTTTTGAAATGTTTGAGGATTGGCGAAATCAAACCCGCCGTACGTGAGCCCTGCCCGTTAGCTGTTAATCTTTGATAATTAGCCATGAACGATAAAAAAGAAATAGAAACGCAATTAACTATAAGTATTATATTGCGATCCACTATAGTTGATCTTTATAGAATTCAACAATATTCAGTAGTTGTAAATGAACAAATAGTTGAGAAAATACCTCAAATATGGAATTCTCTATTTCATATTTCTAATCAGAATCATCCAAAAGAGTTAAAAGAAATATTTGAAATGGCAAATAATCTTGCTGTCGATGAGACAGGATATAAACTCCCACTAATTATATGGTATTCCATATTTACTTATTGTTATCATTTATTGGAGACTAAGTTAAATCATATATGTAAAATATTATTTGAGCAACGTAAATATAAAGTAAAAATTAATGATTTAGTAAGTAGAGGAGGTAGCGGACTCTTTAGAGCAAAGGATTATCTAATTAAAATTGCAAACATTAATTTCCCAGATTCTTCTAAAGAGTGGAATGATATTGTACTATATTCAAAAATCAGAAATATTATAGTCCATAATAGTGGATACGTTGATAAAAAAAATACAGATAAAAATATTTTGCATTTTATTAATGGGAAGGAAAATATAACTATCAATGATAGATCGTCCATATCTTTTGATTTAAATTTTATACTGGAAATAATTGATAACTATATTGGATTATTGACAATCTTAAAGGATAATTTTTGCCCTGATTCTACTGAAGAAGAACTATATAACCGATTTATTAATGCGAAAGAAGTAAACAAAACCAGCTAACCATTCGCTGCAGCCAACGCTGGGAGCTGTTCGATGAAAGTGAGATTTGAGAGTTTACTGGGAAAATTGCTGATAAATCATAAGATAATGCTTTGTTATCCGCCGTTTCTCACGCTTGTCCGTTAGCCGTATAATAAAAAGTACTGTGTAGATGGAAAAATTCAAAATTATACCAATTAATATCCCGGAAAGATTAGAAGAAATAATATCTATATCTTGGTTAATCTTCACAAATCAGTATATAAATCAAAAATATGAAATTAATTTGGAAGCACCGTTCCAGTTGCATTTTGCAACCATTCTAAAATATTTAGGTGATGTTTATTGCTTAAAAAACAAAGAAGTATTTAGCGTAAATCTCGAAATCAATATGGCGTTAGAGAAAAACAATTATATAGATATTTCAGTTTCTATTTTTGATATGAAAGAAGATTATGAATATTGCATACCGATTGAATTAAAATATAAAACAATGCGACAGAGTGCAGAAGATATTGGCGTAATGGAAATGTATAAAGATATCAAATCTTTAGAAGATTTGTACTATAATTACAAAAAAGAGAATTTTGAAATACCTTTTTCATATCTTTTTGTTATTACAGATAATCGAAGATATATAAAAAAATCAAAGAATGGTTTAAAAACAGTCTACAGAACCGATGACGATTATGAAATTAAAAAAGGATATGAGTATAAATATTTGGATACAAAAACTGGTAAAGAGTTTTATAATAAATTTGGATCGTTTATTTATAAAGATAACCACAAATTTCATTGGTCTCATTTTAAGCAAAAATTGGATTATAAAAGATGGTTTCTAAGTATGAAGATTGGAAAATAGTAAACGGCTAACATAATAGGAGTGTATCCGTAGTTGA
Source organism: uncultured bacterium (assembly GCA_964441235.1). GTDB lineage: Bacteria > Fidelibacterota > UBA2242 > UBA2242 > UBA2242 > BS750m-G69. Next base: position 2,967 of record CAYTUQ010000100.1, read on the forward strand.
GATAAAAAAATCACTCATGATTAA
>CAYTUQ010000101.1:0-2956 GCA_964441235.1 uncultured bacterium
GTTATGTAAATTATTGTTTTTAAAGAAAATCCTTTTTTAAAGTGTCAAACTTGAGGTATAACAAAACTTAAGTGTCAAACTTGGAGTAAAACGGATAGATTTACCGATAAATTTACCACGAATCCGCCAGCTTTCGGACTGCTTCGCAAATATAGGGATATCTATAAAAAAAGATTCCAAATCATAAGATTCGTGAGAAAGCTGAACTTTCCCATCAGGATCTCTTTCCCATAGGGACTCCTTCGGAGCGAGGCAGGGTATAAGGTATAAATAGAATCTATAACTGGTGTATTACCTAAAATCAGTAAACTATCACTAAATTAATATATTGTATTTTTTCATCTTATCATATAGTAAAGATTAATTAGAGTCTGTCTATAAAGTCACAAACCACTTGCCGTAGGCATCCATTGCGGGAGAAGTGGTTTTGTGAGGAGTGTGGGAATTTTATCACCACGCTAAAGCGTGATACCATTCTTAATCTCCTGATTAATATAGAAATAAGAATAACACCAGACTTTCCCGAAGGGACCTCTTCGAGGTAGTCTGGTGGACAGGAATCTACCTGATAACTTAAATCGATTTATCGGTTTAATGTCAAAAAACGATTTTATAGACAGACACTAATTAATTTGCCAAAAGGTATGCTTGTATGAATATTCATTGTTTTTTGCATTTGTAGTAAAGACACGAATATAAAAGTGATTTTAACTATTTTTTCTAGCAATTCTTTGCGGCTTGGCATATATATTGTCTAAAACATTCTATCCCAGGGTGGTAGTTTGATCGGTTTTTGTTTTAAGACCTCTAGAACTTTTTCAGGTAAGAATTGACTATGAATTACAATACGAAACATATACTCATCAAACCAATCATCTGTCATTGTAAAAAAACCGTTATTTCCGGCATCTTCTCCCCAGGTGTTTTCTAATAGCCATTTAGTCGGCTGTCCGCTTGCCGAAGTATCGATTCCAATTAAAGCCATACCGTGAGTCGAACCACTATCAAAACTCAAAATACGTTCCTTCTTGTTCATTCCAAAAGATACGCCAAAAACCGATTCATAGTCATACATATCTAAGAACAGAAAGCCCTTCTCTTTGTTTAATTGCTTGCCTACGTCACATGAAAAATACATGGGCTCATCTGCAAGAATGGATTTTTTAGCATATTGCTTTAAATCAGCAACCGGCAAATTGATAAATGTCCAATTGGGGCTGTCGAACCTGTTTCGGTCATATTCTATTTCGTAAAGTTTATAATATCCCTTTGAAGGATCATCCATTAACATTACATAGTCATTTAGATTAAATTGTATAACTTCCTCATAAAATGATTTTGGTGTATATCCTTTGCCAACGATTAAACTGTCGTTTTTATCTGTATAACGCCAGGTAAATGTTTTTGGCGGCGTTCCCAAACTGATCACAAGCATACGGTAGATATCAGCCAGCATGTCAATTTTCTTTTTCCGTAATATTTTAACGCTTTTTCCATTTTCATGCAATTTTCGGAGCTTTAGTCCGTCTTCACGTAATTTTCGGCGAATTAAACTGCGTATCATTGATGTATTGTCGCTATTAAATGATTCGGGCATAATTTCAATGGGAACCACTCCATATTTTTCAACCAGGCTCGGCATCATATTCCAGACACCGCCGTCACTTACTGGATGCTTGAACAACCACTCCAGTTCACGATCGTCTATCGGTTCATCGCATGTCTGAATAATTGCTTCAAGAAAAAGATTGGCTTTTTCCAATTGATCCCAGAAAAACAGGTAGTTCTGTGAAAATTCAAAATCCTTTAGATCGTATTTCTTAATAACTTTAGGCCTGAGAACGTTAAGTGCCGTAAAAAGCCAGCATCTGCCTGATGATTCCTGATCTGTAATGCCGTCTGTTTTTATTCGATGAGCAAAATGATGGTCAATTTTTCCAACCAATTCGCGGTTTAATGCCAGTTTTTTAATTTCGTTATTGGAGACGGCATTTTGCATAGCCTTCGTATACCCATCCATCTTAACTGATGCTTCAATTTTTTTTAATATGTTATCTGAAATAGCTCCAGATTTTAATGACTGTCCGAAAACAATTTTGGAAAGGAATAAACTCAATAATAGAGTAATCGCAATTAATTTTTTAAGTTGATGCATATTAGTTCCCTCTTTCATAAAGAATTTAATATACGAATTTCCCTGTTCTCGTCTCGTAGTAGTTTATTATAATTAAGCATAATCTTCACTTTTAAACAATTTGTATCCCGGTTCTGAGAATTTCGTTTGCAAAAGGATTGGAGGAATTAAAATCTGTCTCATCAAAAGGATGCGGTTCAATTCGAGTATCGAATTTGCTACCTAATTTCATTAATTGAACCTGCATATTAAAAGTATCTGGTAAATTATTCATTATTATTGCTAAATCAATATCACTATCTTCATGAAAGCTTCCTTTTGCATAAGACCCAAAAATATATGCCTTCTGGATATTAAATTTATTTTCTTTTAAAAAAGTAATAAATTTTTTTACGACTTTACAAGCTGCTCTTTTATCCATTTTCTAAAGTCCGTTATTTCCTTAATCCATTTTTCTGTGAATTCTTTTGAACATAGTTTATAAAACTCAAATTTATAATCATCATATCTTGTACGAATATTGAAATTCGACACTGTTGCCATAAATTATAATCGTTCCTCACTCAATTTTATTCCGGATTTTTTGGATAACGTTATCAGGTTATGAGTAAATGGTGGTGTATTATCTACATTTTTCACATAATATGCTTTTAAAAGTTTTTCAATAATCAAATGCCCCACGAACAAAGCCCAGGTGTAGTCTTTCTTTTCAAACAAATGATTCATTGTTCGAAAATCGTTATCAGAACTTTCAATCCAATACGATATTAGGTTCCTTCTCAAAATGAGTGGGTAAAATAAAGGATAAGTTTTGCAAAAAGG
>CAYTUQ010000102.1:0-2821 GCA_964441235.1 uncultured bacterium
AGGAGAAATATATCAGATTATTTAGATATAGTCCACACTTATTCCAGAAGAGCCAAAAATATAAAAGTAGATTATCAATTTAATGGAGACAAAGGAATTAGTATTACACGGGGTTAATAAAACGCTTGGATGCGGCTTCCTTGAACCGGTTTACCCCATGTAATAATGCGAAAATGAAGATAGTTTGTTTTAAGTTTACTAAATATTACACGGGGTGAACCAGGAAGCGCTATCCGTCGAATTCAACAAACAGCATATCCCCTTTGAAAAAGAGAAAGTTTTATCTATCGTTTTTAAAGATGTTGAGCTTGAAAAGAAATATGTCGCTGATTTCATTTGTTTCGAGAAGATCATTGTCGAAGTGAAAGCGCTTTCTCAACTAGTATCTGATCATGAAGCACAATTACTTAACTACTTAAAAGCAACAAGTTTTCGATTAGGTATATTAGTCAACTTCGGAGAAAAAAGTCTAAAATATAAGAGGATGGTCCGCGAATTTCACTAATTGCACTAAAAAAAATAAAAAAGTAATTAGTGTAAATTAGCCTGCCCCGTAGGGAGGTACGACCGTACTGGGACGTAATTAGCGGACAAAAATATTCTGTGTCATTCGTGGACAGAAAAAAGAATAATAGTCAACCAATTTCACGAAGAGACACGAATGAAGAAAAAAAACATGCATCTGAGTAAGTTCTTTTGATACAGAGAAAATTCATTGCATAAAATCGATAAACATTCAGAAGCACATAGATTTAAAAAATTATACATAAAATAATTAGTGTAAATTAGCCTGCCCCGTAGGGAGGTACGACCTTATTGGGGTGTAATTAGTGGACAAAATATTCGTGTAATTCGTGGACAGTATCTCTTAAACTCTGGGGAACGGGTAAACCCTCCTGGGAATTCATTTATGTAGAATATGCTGCCGAAGGTATTCTATTGGCAACGAAAAAATATAATAAAGGTGAGCCAACAAACACTTGCCCTCCGCAGTCACAGCACAAGTGGATTAGTGCTGGGATTAAGAAGTAAATGAGAATAATTCTTTTGATTTAATGATGAGGTAATAGAAATGATTAGTGTACATAAAAAACTGGTTGTAGATGAGCATGGCATACCAAAAGAAGTAATCATACCGTGGAAGGAATTTCAGGAAATTGAGGAGTTATTAGGTCTTGACTTAAGTAAAGAAGCAGTAAAAGACCTTCAAGAGGCGCGTAAAGACCGAGAAAGCGGAAAAAGAGAGGCGTATATAGATTTGGATGAAATCTGATGTATAGGGTTATTGTTCACAGGCGAGCATCCCGATATTTAAAGAGGCTCCCAAAATATCAGAAAGATAGAATAAAAAATATCCTCAACCAATTAGAGAACCAACCATTTGATCTCCTTGGCGTTAAACATATGGTTGGTGAGTGGGATGGGATATCACAGAATGCGGATTGGTGGTTTTCGTATAATCTTCTGGATTGATGAAGAAAACAATATTGTATACGTTGATCATATTGGCCCTCGTGGAGATGTTTACAAATGATTATAATCGATAATACTATAAGCTCACTACTTCAAAGGAAGGCGATATCTTGGAACAAAAGGCATAATATCTGATCTCAAAGAGATGTCTGCGATACAAACAAAATTAATATACATTTTTAGTGAGTTGTTGCAAATTAACCTTTTTTCTCACTAAAGATCCCACTGGGATAAGTGGTCCCATTTAATAAATAAAAAATAATTCAGCCTGCCCCGCCTGCCCAGTAGCGAAGTGTATCGGGGTGAAATGTGACCAAAGGGAACATATTTCACTGGGTGCCTGCCCCGTAACGAAGTGTATCGGGGCCTGCCCCGCCTATCCCGTGAAATGCGAAGCATATTTCACTGTGGCGTACTTAGCGCTCTTTGCGAGAGGTAATAATAAAAAATCTTTGCGTACTTAGCGCTCTTTGCGAGAGGTTTATTTGTGACTGAAAACGAAATTTCAAAACTATTCCTCGATATAGCCTTTAAAGTCCACACGGCTCTTGGTCCCGGACTATTTGAATCGGTTTACCCCATGTAATAACATAAAAGTAAAAATAGCATATGAGAATAGAAAAAATATTACACGGGGTGAATGAAAAAGCGCTTGCGCACGAACTCGAAAAACAAGGTCTAAAAGTAGAGCAACAAAAGATTCTTCCGGTTGAATATAATGATATTAAAATAGAAACCGGCTTTAGATTAGATTTGTTGATTAATTCAAAATTAATTGTTGAAATAAAATCAGTAGAAACACTTATGCCTGTTCATAAAAAGCAACTTCTAACATATCTAAAACTTTCCGGTAATAAATTGGGATTATTGATCAACTTCAACGAAACTCACTTAAAAGACGGTATCGTCAGAATTGTCAATAACCTGTAATTTTTTCACGCCAAGTTCGCTAAGTAATCGCTAAGTCCGCAGAGATCAATTGAATAATAAATGGAAACAAACATAAAAAACACCTCTGCGCCCTTCGCATCACCTTTGAGCTCTTTGCGAGAGATAACTAAAATGTTCCTCCATTACGGAGATATGACCGATTCAAGCAATCTTAATCGTATATTGGAAAAAGTGAAACCGGATAAAATATATAACTTTAGCGTCTCTACAGCAACAGAAAGTAACCGCCCGCCTGCTCCCAAAGGCTGGTCCCTGAGGGCGGGCAGGCTAAGCCACAGAGAATTATTAAAAAAACAATTAGTAGTTTTTCTGACATAGTCATAAATTGGATTGGTGATAATCAGAAATATTGAAGAAGCATAGATAAACGAGGTAATATATGAGAAAGGAAATCCGA
>CAYTUQ010000103.1:0-2560 GCA_964441235.1 uncultured bacterium
AATATTTTAGGGATTATTATGACTATTGATGTATCTGTGAAAATCGGTGTTTAATTAACCGATGTGAGAAATATATTAACGATAATAAGATTGCAGCTGATCGTTACGAATTCCAGGCTCTGTACGGAGTTCCAATTCAAAAAACACTTTCAAGGCTTGTTAATGATGGTCATAAAGTAAGAGTATATGTTCCTTTCGGTAAAGATTGGTACACTTACTGTATGCGCAGATTAAAAGAAAATCCTGACATTGCAGGCTATGTTTTTAAAGACTTCTTTAAAATCAAATCTACTTAGAGGATAAAACCTGTTTCAATTGTCAATTGACAATTAATCCCAAAGGGATCTCGTTGAGACAAAATAAACGGATTTGTTTCGGATCAAGGTTTAATCTGACACGGTTAAGTACTTAACGGGGTCACAAATGTTTTAAACCTGTCAGGTTTATTAAATTCATCGCAATAATAACAACTTTCTAGTTTTCGCAAATCTCCTATCCCCGGATTTTGCTACAATTCTATAAAAATACATTCCACTGGGAACACTATTTCCAAACCTGTCCTTAGCGTCCCAAATAATTCTATAATATTTTGCTTCCTGCTTTTCATTAACTAATGTTACTACTTCTTTTCCGAGAAGATCATATATCCTTATATCTACATTACTATGAGTCGGTATGCTATAAATGATTGTTGTAATAGGATTGAATGGATTGGGGTAATTTTGATGTAAAGAATATTCTTTGGGTACTTGGCTCATTAGATAATCAATTCCTGTTAGCGGTTTCACTATTACAATTAGTGAATCATAAGCAGTTAATTCCCCATCAGAAACACTTAGAACAACAGTATCTTTACCGGATATGTTTTGCTCGACCCAGAAGATTGCACTTTTTAATGTATAATTAATCTGGCAAAGGACAAATCTGCTATTTATATATGACCAGACTAAGCTTGTATCAGGATTGTCAATATCAGAAGCCAATCCCATTAATAGAAGTGTATTCCTAACATTCGAATCAAACGATATAGAATCCGGCATTAATTCTGTAAAATAAGGTGCGTCATTTTTTGGATTCACAGCTATTATCCAGTTAGATGAATCACTTAATACATCATCACTAACGATTAAAAGTACAGTATCTTTGCCAAACCAATTTGATTCAGCAGAAATAAAAACTGAGTCATTTTCAAAGTTAAAGTGCACATTTTGATTTTGACTAACAACCCAATGAAGTGAATCTACAGGAGTATCTTCATCTTGAACATAATTATGCAAAATTGCAACTGGGAAATATAGAGAGTCATCTTCAAAAAAACTTGTGTCAGGAATTAATGACAGCACTGGCGGAAATGCCGTTGTAGCAGTAGCTTCATTGGAGTATTCACTCTCAACAAATGGTTCTGAATAAACCGCTGTTACTACATAATAATAATTCGTACCAAGTTCAACATTTAAATCGGAATATGTTGTATCTTCAATTCCCGATTCAATAAGTTCAAAAGAACTTCCTGATACATCACTTCGATAGATTTTGTAATAACTTACATCTTCACCAAAGATAAAGTTTGATGCGTCAAAGTTTTGCAATTCCACTACTTCTTTGGTATCCGTTTTTTCTCCAAACTTAAGGTGGTAATTTTTTGCCCACTTCCAGGTATTTTTTCAACTATCGCTCTTATAAAATATGTATATTTATCTGATTTCCACTCACTACTATAGCTTGGATTAAGACTCCAACCTCTACAATTATCCTCACTATCAATACCGATGCTGGGCTCATAATCAACAATATATTCACAAGAAACAACAAAGTCTCCATTGACCATGATATCATATTCTGATACATCTATATACTCCCAACAATACCACCAAACAGATGTGTCTATTTTGTGATTGAATTCCGGTATAACTTCACCAGGAGAAGTACCGTTCCAACTGTATATCCCAGATAAAAACGTTACTGTCGATTGAACGTTTACATAAAACTTTAGTGCTACTACCTTACATGGCCAAGGAGGAGTAAGACGGCAGGCAGTCTTACATCCAATAAATCCGGTACTAGCACCAGTTGGGGAACCATTATCATAAATAAGTTCCTCAATTTGGGGACCGGGTTTATTCCAAATTAATGGTACATACGTCAATCCACTATTAGAAGATAAATTCCTTGGGCTGTATATCGGTACAACAGTAAAGTTTACCCATGAACTATCAGAGGACATACTATCATCTTTAGCAATAAATAAAACACTGTCAGTGCCAATCCATCCCGTTTTGTTTGTAATCCTTGCTATATCATCAGCAATTGTGATCAATAAGTTATCACCACAATAACAAGTCCATGAAATATTATCATTTGGTAAGTCGGGGTCTGATACATACTGATTTAAAAAGACTTGAACTGTATCATTCATAGCAAAGGATTGATCGGGAATTCCTGTTATTACAGGTGAATCGTTTACTGGATAAACACTTAATGTTAATGAAGATGTGTCGCTGTATTCGTAAATATTTGGTAAACCAGTCAAAAAAAGCTGGACACGGGGAATAGAATTTGT
>CAYTUQ010000104.1:0-2549 GCA_964441235.1 uncultured bacterium
AGGGGGTGTAATAACCTTGCCATATATAATATTGTAAATTCATCCTTAGGTTTCGGGACAAAATTATAAATTAACATGAATGATAACTTTAATCTATTACACCCCCTAAATGTTAAAACTGCAGTAAAAAGAGGATGCTATCTGGCGGATACTGATATTATCAGGAAAAAAGTCGGTAGATTAGAACCCTGTGATATAAAAAGAATCGAATCCGCTTTAAAAATATGGCTTGATCTAGAATAAATTAAATAACCGCCAAGACAGTTTATCCCGATTTATCGGGGCAAAGAGAAAAATAAAAAAAGTAATTCGTGAAAATTCCCTGCCCGCCGTTTCTCTCTGGCAGGCGGGGTGTAATTCGTGGACAAAAGAGAAATCATCCACTAATGCCACTAACCTGCCCGACGCAGGCGGGTTACCACGAATGAAGAGAATATATAAATATTTATGGGATTCATTTGATACAGAGAAAATTCATTGCATAAAATCGATAAACATTCAGAAGTGTACAGATTTAAAAACCATAAAAATAATTAGTGTATTTTAGTGAAATTAGTGGACAAAAAAACTTAAAGGGAATTAGTGGATAAAATAGTATATAAAGAAGAATCCTATAAAATAATTGGCGCTTGTATGGAAGTCCACAAAACACTAGGCTGTGGCTTTTTAGAACCCGTCTATCAAGAAGCATTGTCCATCGAATTAGGAAAACAACATATACCTTACGAAAAAGAAAAAGTTTTTTCCATTGTTTACAAAGATGTTGAACTCGAAAAGAAATATGTAGCCGATTTCGTCTGTTTTGGCAAAATAATCCTGGAAACGAAGGCTGTAAAAGAACTATGCGATAATCATCGTGCGCAAATCATAAATTATCTTCACCCCGTGTAATAGTAATGTATTTTGTTTATGTTTTGAAGATGATAATGACTAATTTATTACATGGGGTAAAAGCGACCAAAATTAAACTTGGTTTATTGGTGAACTTTGGCGAAACCTCTTTGAAATATGAACGTTTTGTTAATGAAAAATAATAAAACTACTAATTATCTCAAAGAGATGCCTTTGGCACACTAATTTCACGAAAATAATTAAAACAAAAATTAGAGTAATTCGCGTAATTCGTAGTTAAATCAGAACTTCTCCTCGAAAAAGCCTACATCGTCCACGGCATCATCCCTGCCCGACTTCGTCAGGCAGGCGGGCGCCGCAGTAGTTCCTTTAATACCGGTAGAATTGACCACCTGTTTAAAGATCCTCACAATAATATACGTTGCGTACTTCGCGAACTTAGCGAGATAAAAAACAATAATTATACCTTGAGGTATTATACTAAATAGTATATATTATAACCATGAATAAAATTCTCTCAAATAATCCCTTCTACTTTGGCGGCGTCGCCAGAGGAAAACACTTCTGCAACCGGAAATCCGAAATGGCGACGATTCAGGCAGATCTGAATAATGGAATAAACCTGTTGATTTACGCCCCCAGGCGTTTTGGTAAGACATCTTTAATCGAAAATACGCTTCAACAAATCAATAAGCACCATATCTTTTTGGATATGATGAGTATTACCGATGAAAAAGAATTTATCAATGACTATTTTAATGCCATCTCAAAGTCGTTGTATACAACAACCGATAAAGTTATTAATTTCTTCAAAAAAATATTGAATATCAGACCAAACATCTCTGTCGATTTCGATCAAACCGGGCAGGCGAAATATTCACTTCAGTTCGGCATTTCAGAGCAGCCCGATGTGTTTAAAGAGATTGTTGATATTCCCAACCGATATGCAATCCATCAAAAGAAACGGGTGATTGTTATCTTCGATGAATTTCAGGAAATCAGACGGCTGGGTTTTGAAGATAAACTGCGAGCAGCAATCCAAGCCCATAGCGATCATGTCGCCTATCTGTTTTCCGGCAGCAAAAAAAGTATTATGACCCAAATCTTCTTCGATAAGACCAATGCCTTTTACCGATCGGTAAAACACGTTCCGGTTTTGCCGATTGATGCTGAATCATGGATTGATTACATCCGGACTGGATTTCGAAATTTCAATAAACAAATCGATCCTAACCATATTCACGCTATTTTGAAAATTTCCAAGGGCTTTCCGTATTACACCCAGCAGATTGCCTATGAAATATTTCAGATAACTGCCGAAACCTGCAATGACGATCATGTCCAACAAGCCGTGTCGTCGATTCTGGACAGAGAAGCGGACCTCTTCCTGTTTGAATGGGAAAATCTTAGCACCAACCAAAAAAAAGCGCTGAAATTGTTAATAAACGCGGGCGGAAAAAACATCTATCGGAAAGAAACGATGGAGCAATTTAGTCTCAGCAACTCTACGATGAAAAAAGCGATGGAGGGTTTGATTACGAAAGATGTTATTGATCTGAATCCGGCCGGTTACTATCTCCAGGACCCTCTTTTTGCCTATTTTCTAATAGCCAGGTTTTGAGATGATTTCTAGCAGAATAGAGTTTACCCCGTTAAATAATTATGATATATTCTATGCAAAGTGAAAAACATACAGA
>CAYTUQ010000105.1:0-2527 GCA_964441235.1 uncultured bacterium
AAAGGCTTTTTAATTCCAATAAGTATCTTATATTTGTTTATGACGAGTAACTTATGAGTCGTCTCGGCATATTCGCAATCGGTCAGAATGCCTTCCCTGTCTCTTATTCTCAGCCACGCAGTTGAAGGTATTCTCCCAATGTATTCTATTACCGAAGAATCAAAATCAGCCGTAATCGTATATCGAATTCCATGATCCTGACAATAATTGATAATCTTCGATTGGTAGCCGGCGCTATCAGAACGAAAATACTTAAGAATCTTTCCATTGATTTCCAGGATTCTAAGCGTCTTCTTCAGACTATCCAAAATATCTGTCTGTGGCGATTCATTTCCCTGGCGAAATTTAACCGCCGAACAGATCGGATGATCAGTACCATCTGATAAATAACCGAGCATCGGATGGTAACCAACGGTCCCGTCATAACTCTTTTGACCATCGCCTTTATCAGATTCAATCAGGGTTGCATCTATATCCAGGGTGTAATCATTGACCTTTCCCGAGCTTAGATAATAACCAACCGTGCGATCCAGTATCCGCTGGAGATAATGCTCACGTCCCAATGAACCTTGACGGCGTAACCAATCTCCTATTGAGTCCGGGCTGAGTAAGGTCTCTATGCCTACTAACTTCCGAAATCCCTCATCATCCTGGATATCCCGTATATCTTCTAGATATCGTCCACCGTCAATAAAATGGTAAAGCAGGGTACGAATATATTCATATGGAATAATGCCTCGATTTGAACCTGGACGAGGATATTCGATTTCGGTCTGCTTGCGTATTCCCAAAGCTTGAATGAATTCATCTATGATTGCTAAACCACCTCTGTCAGAGATTTTTTCCCTTGTTTGTTTGAACTGAAATGATAAGATTCTGTCTGTCATTATTCACCTCATAAGTGATTTTAAATATCTTTTGAATACAATGTAATTTAAACACTTATCCCAGCAGGGACCTCTTTGAGACGGGGTGTTTTCATAATCCTATTTCTGATTTAGGGTAATATGTAACTTGGATATTCAAGAGTTAAAGTTTCCTTTGTAGTTTCAATTCTGTTCTGTTTAATAAAATCTTCATCTGTCTTGATTTTATTTATTGTTTTATTAACAAAATCTTCTGATAGTAAATCGTCGGGTATGTTTTCCACTAAATGTTTTAGTCCAATGCTCTCGAATAGCTGTTTTTTTGGAAAATATTTCACGTACAAGTCAAAAATATGGGGTGTTTTCTCAATGAGTCTTAAATACCAATATGTCTCAAGGGCTTAAAATTGTGCTTTTCTTAAAAAACGCGGGACTTGATTTTCAGAATCATAGTTAAAATCAAAAATTTCGGAAATTATAGAATTTTCAGATTTATAATTAGATTTTCTCCATTCATTAACTTTTGATTTTAATACGCTATATAATAACATATTCAATTAACCTTTATTTGGTTAAAATATCGGCATTATTTATAATAATTGGTACTAATTATTCAGCTTCTATGAATTCACACACCTTCTAGCTACCTTATATAAGAAGTAGAACTGAATCCTCTTCTTATACTGTTTTTAACAGGCAAGAGAAATATGTAATTTTTGTCTAACTTACCTTTGGAGAGTCCTTTGTGATTGGAGCATACTGACGCCGAATTAAAGATTTTCGGTTATCGTTATTTTATTTATATGGCGTCAGGTGTCTCGCCAGAGACCTCCGTTGAGGCGAAGCAGATTCGTTAGCCACCGATTATTTCATTTAAACCATCGATTATTTCATTGAGTTCTTCTGGAGATATTGAGCCGATTTTTTCCCCGAGTCTTTCGACTGACAGTGTTCTTATTTGACTTATTTTAACCCATGACGTTTTAGGAAGTATTACACTATTGATTTTTAAAGTGAGAGGAAACCCTGCTTTTTGAAATTGACTTGTAATTGCAACCGCAATTACCGTTCCTGAACGTTCATTGAAAACTGTTTGACTTATTATAAGAACGGGTCTATATCCAGCTTGCTCATGACCTTTTGTTGGATTTAAATCAGCCCAATAAATGTCACCCCTTAATATTCTGGCCATTCATCCTCAAGAATTAACATTCCTTCCTCCGATATTTTTTTCTCTGATTCAGGATCTAATTTTAAACATTCAATAGCAAGTCTATTATGTGCTATTTTATCTATCTTTTCTTTGACTGCTGATTGAATTGCATTACTTCTTGATGGGAAGATATTACCCTTTACTAGGGCATCCAGTTCATACAAAATTTGCTTATCAATTGTTATCGCAATTTTTGCTGTTGACATTTTCTCTCCTTTCAAGTATTACCATATATCATACTAATTATTTTTATAAATATCAACTTTATTATATAGATAACGACACATCAGATATGAGGAAAGGAAATGCTGGAATCTTCTATATTTTGGTATGTTTTGGAAACTCTCAAATTCTGAATTCATCGAACAGCTCTAGCTGTTGACTCTATACGATTGTTGCACTAAACCGCTTCGCGGTAGTCATATAAATGTTTTTTGACAATTGAATT
>CAYTUQ010000106.1:0-2325 GCA_964441235.1 uncultured bacterium
ATATTATGCAAGTTATTTCTCTGAATTTAATCAGACCTTTTTAGAGTGGACTCATTAATAAATATTAAAAAAGAAGTTATGTCAAGAGAAAATGGAAGCCGATTTGAGGTTCCGTTAACCAAATATAAATATCAACCTCGCAACGATTCATTAAGATTTGAAGGCAATGTTTATGTTTTAATAAATCGTTTTAGTTTTTCTGAGGCAATTGTTGTTTCAGCAATGATACAGGACTATGGTTTTGGAAAGCTTATTGGAGAACAAACATCACCTGTAATGTATGGAAATGCCAGACAATTCAAACTTCCCAATACACAAATGACAGTTACTTTTCCTGCTGCTTATTTTATAAGGGTTAACGGTGATACATCATTAAACGGAACCATACCCGACTATATGGTAAAAGATGATTTATTAACTGAAGATGATGAGATTTTGGATTATGTATTGAAACTGATAAAAGAAAAATGAAATTTGTTATATGAATTGTAGAATTAGCAACATAACAATGTGCTTGTACTGACCAAAGGGCGATTTTGATTTTGAGTTTATGTAAGGAGCGTTAATTTAATAAATTTTTAAAGTCATATATGTGGATCTACTAAGCCCTTTGGCAGCACAGCACGGCCGTTAGGAGTTAATAGTGGCTTTTGAAAAAGTGATAGATTTTGTTTCATTTTTGCGTAATACGATAGAAAATATCTCATTTACTGAAAAACATCTAAGTAATAAAGACAACAAATTGATATTAAAAAGTTCACTATATGTTTTAGAGGACACTTGGCTTATTCTAAATCTTTATATTAAAGATGAAATCATAATAAAAAATCAATCAAATTGGCTCGATGAGAAAGCAAAAAATTATTTACTTATTTATGGCATATTACAGACCCTTTATATTCAACAAGATGCGATAATAAATATTTGCTCTTCAATAAATATATTCTCAAAAAAAATAGTACTTGATAACTCTGAATTAGTCTATATAAGAAATATACGAAACAGTGGTATTGGACATCCCTCAAATACTTTAAAAGATAAAAGTACAAATTTTATTTCTCAGATGTCAGTAAATCAATATCACTTTAGTTTCCTAAAAGTAACCGAAAATAAAACAGAACTTATAGAAGTAAAGATTAAAGATTTAATAAAAATGCAGGAGAAGAATATAAATGATGTTTTAGATAAAATAACATTTAGAATTCAGGAGATGATTTGTGGTTGTAATTTCTCCTAACCATCCGCTGCAGCCAACGCTGAAAGCTGTTTTTTAAAGTAATGTTAAATGAGCTTTTGAAAGATTTTATTAAAAAAGACAGTCGGCACTATTCCCTTTCAGCGTCGGCTGAGCGTCGTCCGTTATACACAATATTGTAATTAAATGACATGATGGAATTATCAGATATTATTAAAATTTCCAAAATTGATTTTACTAGTATAATAATTAGTTATGATACTTATGTAGGTTTTGATTATGAATTAGATATAGAACCATGTGAATTTCTTGAATATGCAAAATCTGACTTATCAGATAAATCTCAAAAAGGGTTAATTAATTCTATATCAAATGCAAAGAGGGCGATTGATTGCCAAGTTGATAAAACACTTCTTTCATTAGGTTATGATATTTTTAAACTTCCTTCGTATTTACATGAATTTGTTAAAAGATTTAGTACTAATAATGGAGATATTGTACTAAAACTATCAATTCTTGAATGTTTAAATATTGCTCCAAGTAAAGTTATCTCGGATATTAGAAAACTTCGACATAGACTTGAACATGAATATGTAATACCTACGTATAAGCAAGTATCTGACGCAATAGAAATAGCAGAATTATTCATAAATGCTGTTGAGAATAAACTTACGAAAAGTTTATTATTTGAAATAACTGATAAAAATCATTTGCAGAAATTGCCTGATTTTATGAAATCAGGAATTGTTTTTGATTTTGATTATGATGACTATATAATAACCGTTTCTTATTCTGATGTTAAGATAAGTAGTGATAAAATAAAAAAAAGACTAAGTGACTTTTCACAAAGCCTATCTGATGATGAAGTTGATAAATATAGTTATGTTGTAAATAACAGTAAAAAAGAGTTTATAGCTATTCTGCGCATGTTTATGTCTTTTAATAGTAAAGCTATGATGCTTGATTCTTTCAAGTATTTTTTATCACTAATAAATTATGACGTTCCATTAGATAAAGTATGTATTAGTGATGTAATCCATTAATAATACGTATGAAATTTAAGTAAGTACGTGTATAACCATTGTCTGCACCTAACGTCGGGATTTATAGAAAGGAAAGTCAAGAACATA
>CAYTUQ010000107.1:0-2261 GCA_964441235.1 uncultured bacterium
CTTCTCTGTGTATTGCTGGAGTAGTGTAAATGTACTTTAAAGCACGCATCACCGGCGGCAACTCATCCCGACTCCGGGCAGGAATTTCGATCTCTTCAATCGGCGTTGAACCAAGCTCAAATTGAATCTCGAATCTTTTTCGCATCTGGGTTAATCCTGCCTTTATTAAGTATAAAACATATCGAATCTCACCCAAATTTAGATATTTTTGGACTTATTTCAATGCTTTTCGGCAAATATTCTTATGATATCATAATAATATTTATGAAGTTATTCGTTTTCGTCCAAAAACTACTTAACCCTCTCGGAAATAATCAGTTCGGTGTTGAAGAGGATGAAGATCCATGGTTTATCTTTAAGACGGATGATACGAGAAAAATAAACAGTTTAATATTTGCTGAATTTACTTTCAAGCGGAAGCAGTAGAGTTTTACTCATACTAAGCTAACATGTGCATTAACTTGACTGCAGGGCTCTGGTGTGATTTTCAAGTTTAGAGCATTTTCAAATTTTAATGTGTAGTTGAAGTTTTGTGCTTTTAATCCCTGCGGCAAGTTATGCAAAACTTTAGGCAAATTTTGGACATTTTGTAAACAAATAATAAGGAGAGATAAACGATGAATAAAATCAAAATTGATACCAGTGTGGCTTTTTTATACCCGATGCCGATGGTATTGGTAGGCTCTGTTGTCGAGGGTAGAGCAAATTTCATGGCTGTAGGCTGGATTTCAAGAGTTAATTTCAATCCCCCTTTATTTGCGATAGCATTAGCTCCCCATTATACAAATAAAGGCATTTACGAAAACAGAGAATTCAGCATTAATATTCCGGATGTCTCACTAGTCGAGAAAACGGATTATTTCGGACTGGTTTCAGGCAGTAAAACTGATAAATCCGAAATTTTTAATGTTTTCTATGGTGAATCAGATAAAGTTCCGCTGATTAAGGAATGTCCGGTTTGTATGTCGTGCTCAGTGTACGATGCCGTTAAACTGCCGTCCAATACGCTTTACATCGGAGAGCCGAAGGAAGTTTTTACGGAAGAAAAATATATGACCGATAATAAGTTGGATATAAAAAAAATAAATCCATTCACATTAACAATGCCTGACAATCACTATTGGTCTGTTGGTGAAAATCTTGGCAAGGCATGGATCATAGGCAAAAACTTAAAGAAAAAGTGATATTTAAAGACATTTTGCATAACAAGGCGCTCCATAGCGGCAGGTGAGCTATATCTACTTGCTAAATTGCAAGGAAATTTTTCACTGTTTTTTGAAAAGAGAGCATAATCTTTTCCCATGGGGACTTCTTTGAAGCATTGGTTTATAGGTTAAACTGCTGTAAAACAGGGTATATTTTCTGTCTTCAGGGCGTACTTATCTCTTACGGGAAATGAGGATTGCCGGATTGCCCTGTTTTGCGATACCTTCCAAACCACTCTTACTTACGTAAATTGATGTTCACTAAGATTTAATCTTGCCAATGTTTTTATTCGTTTGGAAAGTCAGGACTGAGAATTCACTCTTTTAGGCAAAGCGTACGGCATCTGCCGGACCTTCCAATGTCATAAGCATCGCAGTCCCGGCTTGTTCCCATGGAAAAGGAACAATTCTCTGTGAAGATATTCCCTGTTATTCCTCAGATAAATATCAAAGAGCTGAACAACTTAGTGATTTGTCGATACCGGAGTTGGTGTTTGTCTTTGGCTATAGCGTTTCTTCTTTGCCCTTTCGTACTGATATTCCAATTGCCAGACTATGGACTGGTCTTAAGGGCAAACCCTATAGGTTTGATTATTTTTAACTAAAGCCATAATGAGTTGGAGCAACTGGCTGCTGCAGGCGATGATGTTTTTGGTATAGTTATAGGGTTTCATTTGGCGTTTCAGGTATCGGATACGGACTTCGGGGATATATTTTGCGGTTTCCTTAGTCATCAGATAAATGATTCATCTCAGCCGACGATTGCCGATTTTATTGATTTTGTGTCTGCCACGGGTTCTCCCTGAATCATTCAACCATAAGTTTAAACCAGCCAGTTTCTGAATTTGTTTAAAGTGATGATAGTTGGATAAATATTTGAACTCAGTAATAAACAGGGCTGCGGTAACAACGGAGATTCCTTTAATTGAGACCAGGATATCAAACAAGGGCGTCTGTTTAGCCAATTCAATCAGTTGGGTAGAGATAATTTTCAATTGTTCTTTAACACCGATTTTCACTAGTGGGACAATGGTCATAAAAAAACCTTAATCAGGG
>CAYTUQ010000108.1:0-2200 GCA_964441235.1 uncultured bacterium
TTATCAGAAACGAATTTGATTTTAATCGGTCAGATTTCTTGAAGATGGTTGATAAAAAGTTACGTCTTGATGGATACGAAAGAGATTATTCAAATAATTTAGGTTTGTCGGAGCAGGTGATTAAAGAATTAAAAAGATCAATAAATGCAAGTCTTGTTTTAATGATTCGAAGTGATGAGAAGTTTGACCTAGATGAGGTCTTGGTGTTTTTTAATAAGCTTTTTAAAAAGAAATTTAAGTAAAATATTGATTGAAGATAGAGAGATTATATGATTAAAAAGGAGTTAAAGCAGGTTACATAAAAGTTTAAAATTATCTTGATTTTTTAGATGGGAAGTTCATTATGGATTTAGAAAATTATTTTAAGAATGGCAAAGTGTATATCTGGAAAGAAACTTTTGCAATAATTAAATCAAAGAAAGTTTATCCCAATGCTTTTGTAAATATAATCGGTAAAAATGAAACAACTGTGATTATAGAGCAATCTAAATATAATAATAAGGATGTAATAGAAATTGAAAAAGATTGGAAAATATTAACATTTGATATGGTTTTACCATTTGGGTTAGTTGGATTCATGGCAAAAGTTTCTAAAGTGCTTGCAGATGAAAAAATACTAATCTTTGCTATTTCTGCTTTTTCTACCGATCACATTTTGGTTAAAGAAAAAGATTTAGCAAGAGCTGAAGAGAAGCTTAAAGAGCTTGGATGTGTTGTTGAAGAGAAGTAATATTTACTTTAATATTATTTTATTCTCTTAAGAAGTTTTTCAAGGTATATTGATTTCATTTGTTTGCTGGCTATCATTTGTTTTATAGGAGATAGTTTCAGAATGACTGCAAGAATGGCCGCCATCGCCCTGTGGCTACCAAAGGCTTGATTGTCAAATATTAATTTCGGTAGTTTCTCTTTTTCTATCGCCATCAAGACAATTCGATGGACGGAATTGACCGGTGTTATGATTTGCTCCTTACGCCTTTCAAGTGTAATGTTTTTATTGGAACATGTCCTAACACAGATCCCACATCCCAGACATATTTCTTCATTTATCTTGACTTTTTTAGGTTTGCTGTTTGTTCCATCATCATTCGAAACCCACTCTATAGCAGAAATAGGACATGCTTTGACACATTTTCCACAACCGGTGCAATTATCTTCATCAATTTTTGGAATGAAGGAAGTAGTCTGGACCGGATGGAGCGTCCCGAATTTTTTTGCTGCTACCAGGAATTCGCAGCAACAACCACAGCAGTTGCATATAAAACTGACATTATTTTTGACATTTTCCCCACACTGGACAAGATTATAGTCATAGGCTTTATGTAACAGCTCCATACATTCTGATGCCTCTACTCTCCGGGCATAATTTTTTCTTATTAAGAATTTGGCGACATTGTTAAAGGTCATACAGATATCCATGGGAGCATCACATGCCTTTCCCAAATGCTCCATTTTATGACGGCAATAGCACATGCTGATTCCTATATATGGTGAGGTTTTTATTATATGACTTGCCTTTTCATAGTCCAGAATGGAAACAAAGTTGTCCTTGGATAGGACTTCCTCCTGCACGAAAATTCTTCCCAGTAATGTCTCACTACCTAAAAATAAATCCTTAACAAAATCTTCCTCAACGTTGAGGTACTGGTAAAAGAGTTCAGAAAGAAGTTTTTGATCTATATCCTGTCTTGTCCTCATAAGGGAAAATTCAAAGAATCCTGCCATTGGTGGTGGAAGGACATATTTTTTAATTCCGTTATGTTCGAAATCAAGGAGGATTGCTCTGCCGGCCAATTCATCCAATACTTTTTCGGTATTGACTTTATTTAATTTCCATATTCGACTTGCTGTGTTGATAGTGAAAGGTTTTATAGGGAGTTGAGAGACCAGTTCTGCTTCCTTTTCATTGAAAAGGATACTCAATATTTTATATAAGGTCTCAGAAGGGGGAGCACCCTGGGGGAATCTGTTTAATCTTTCCTCCAATTTTTTATAAGCCGATTTTCCAACCATATGAGACATTATTTACACCTGCCCAAAGATTGTTTTTTTATATTGTATTATTCTATCACAAACCTTTTATTCTAAGAAAGAGTTTTATGAATAAGATAATGGGGTCAAGTTGAGCAAGCTTTATATCACATTTTTCCCGAACGGAGAATTATAATTACTAAACCTAAACCTAATACACCAGCGATTA
>CAYTUQ010000109.1:0-2090 GCA_964441235.1 uncultured bacterium
AGGCTTTTTAATTCCAATAAGTATCTTATATTTGTTTATGACGAGTAACTTATCAAAAAATGCTGGCTCATGATAATATTCCTGTCCAGCTTCCCACTTTGCTCTTTCTTTCAATGTATCACATTTTGGGTGAACGATTAAAGCTCTTATCTTCAAACTTATACTCTTTGATCTATTTTCCAATAATTTCACAAACTTTGTATGAAGTACCCCTCTATCTAGGAAATAATCACCAAGAGAAAATCCTTAAAAAGGAATGGACTACATTTCCCGAAGGGATCACTTCGCTGACAAATTAGTCCGTCCTCCTAAAGAAAAGAAATTGCCACCTATCCTTAGCTTAAAAGAAGTCAGAGCCATTCTAAACAATACCAAAATGTATTATCACCACGCCTGCCTGACTGCCATCTATCCCTTGGGACTGCGGTTACAAGAGGGAACACACCTGCAAGTAACCGATATTGATTCAGACAGAATGTTTGTTCATATTCATCACGGCAAGGGCAATAAAGACCGATTTATTCCTTTGCCAAAGCGAACCTTAGAGATACTCAGACAACATTGGCAAACGCATAAAAACCCTCATTTGCTCTTCCCGGCCCCGGGAAGGGGACAAATTCATATGCCAACCACCGACAAACCAATGCCTAAAGCCAGCATCCAAAATGCTTTTCGAGACGCTATCAATAGAGCGAAAATCACCAAACCCGTCTCCCTGCGCCATCTCCGTCATGCCTATGCCGTCCATCTCCTCGAAGCCGGGGTAGAGTTTCGTTTTGTTCAAGAGTACCTCGGTCATTCGGACCCGCGAACCACTATGATTTATACCAGTCTTATTAACAAATCTCTTGTTAATCCGGTTCGCCTTATTAATAAAGTAATGGCCGATCTTTGACTACTCTTGCTGATATATTTCAACTGTATGGCACTGAATATTTCTCCAGATACTGCAATAAAATGCTTCCAAGCCACAAAAAGGCAATGCGTGATATTCTGGTATGCCGTACCAAACTCCTCGGAGGACATACATGGTATTGTGAAAATTGCCGGGAATATCATTACAATTACCATTCCTGTAGAAATAGAAATTGTCCCCAGTGTCAGAATGAAAGGTGTGAAGAATGGCTGGAAAAACAGACTGAAAAACTTCTGCCTGTCGAATACTTCATGGCAACTTTTACGCTCCCTGAAAAATTAAGGCCCGTCGTTCGCAGCCACCAGAAAGAATGTTATAATATCCTATTTCAATCTTCTGCCGACAGTCTGAAGAAATTAGCCCTGGATAAACGCTTTATTGGTGGAAAAATCGGAATGGTGAGTGTTATACAGACATGGTCTCGTATTTTAACATTCCACCCTCACATTCACTTTATCATTCCCGGCATCGCAATTTCTGATAACAATCAAAAAATCTCTTTATCCAAAGATGGCTTCCTCATGCGGGTCGAACCGCTCTCCATTATCTTTAGGGCAAAATTCAGGGATGCAATGAAAAAAGCCGGTTTGTTTGAATTTGTGCCTGCTGAAGTCTGGCAACAGGACTGGGTTGTTCATATTGAGTCAGTTGGAAATGGTGAAAATGCTTTAAAATATCTCGCTCCATATGTTTACCGGATTGCTATCTCAAATTCTAATATTTTATCCTGTAGAAATGGTTTTGTTACTTTCCGATACAAAGATTCTGAAACCGATAGAATTAAAACAATGACACTTCCGGCAATTGAATTTACCCTGTGAGATAAAATTATATTGTAATCAATTTCAAATAATAATTTTACTACCTCACAGGGTGAATCCGGCGCTTTCTCCAGCCTGTCTGCCGTCCCGGGACAGGCAGGCATGTCCTTCCAAAAGGTTTTCCGTCAAAGGCCGGACTGTAAGTCAGAAAGTCCGCTACTTTGGGTTCCTGCATCCTAAAAACAGAATTCAATTTGATACGCTTCGACTTTTACTCAATCCTAAACTACACGCCAGAAAAGATAATACCAGAAGGGAATTCATTTTTAAATGCCCAAACTGATGGAAAGAAATGGTATTATTTGACACCGATTTTCACAGATACATCAATAGTCATAATAATCCCTAAAATA
>CAYTUQ010000110.1:0-1921 GCA_964441235.1 uncultured bacterium
GTTATGTAAATTATTGTTTTTAAAGAAAATCCTTTTTTAAAGTGTCAAACTTGAGCTGAACGTAAGTATGGAATTCCTCTGAAGGTGTAGATATTATCAACTTCACGCAGGTAAGGTTGAGATTTTTTTTAGTGGAAATTTTTATGTCAGACTCTACCATTTAACCTTCTACTCTCATTTTATTAGTTTTCAAATTAATCTTTTGCTCACACCGTTTAAGGTACTTTTCCTTTTTTCAGCTCCATTTTATTGCTAAAGATTTATAGATTCACAACTCGTTATAGAAAATCGGGTCAGTTCATTTCATCGTTATAATACTGAGTTTTGTGTCGTAGACATCTCCATGTGATAACGGGATTGTCCTTGAAACTTTGTTTCTAAGATTTTGTGTGCATAGTACTGATATTGGAAACGTAGTTTCCTGTGCATTTTACGTTCCGAAATAAAATTTCGGAGCAAGGAAATGTTTAATAAAGTTCATTCACTCAGTTCACTCGCTTCGAAACGAGAAGATAAAAGGAGGCTTTTAATAATTCGTTTTGATAATAATCCTGCTTGCATATTGAACATTTAGGTTCTATTTTTCTATTATGAAAGATATTCGAAGAAAATTAAATGAGTTATACAACAGGGAGGAGAAGGAGAAAAATAATAGAGGGTATGAAAATATCTCAGTTCATGAAGAACTGAAACGCCTCTTCTATTCTCGTATTCCAATAAAGCATTTTCCTAAGAGTCAAATTGAAAAGGATAATTTACCTCTTGAAGAAATGGTAAATGGTCGCTGGATCAATACTCATTTTGGAGATATTTTCCGTAGTGAATTTATTTACGATGTTTCAGAACCTTATGGAGCATTAGACCTTAGAGAAATCTACCAATTTGATTCTTCTGATTATGTAAATTATTTTCAAATCCCTAATATTGATTATCCTGATAATATTATATTTATTGATACCGAAACAACCGGACTTATTGGTGGTTCGGGAACTGTTGCTTTTATGGTTGGATTAGGTTGGCTGAAAAATCAAAAATTTACTATACACCAATACTTTATTACACAACTCAGCCATGAAGAAGGTATGCTGGAATTGTTACAATCTGAGTTTCGGAATTTTAGCTGTATTCTCAGTTTTAATGGAAAGAGTTTTGATATACCGCTTTTGAATACACGGTTTGTGATGAATCGTTTATCACCTGTATTGCAAAATTATCCACATATAGATTTACTGCATATAAGCCGCTCATTATGGAAATATTCAATTGAAAATTGTAAACTAAAGACTTTGGAAATAGACCTTTTAGGAATTGAGCGACAGGATGACATTCCCGGTGAACTAATTCCTGATGTCTATTTCGATTATTTACGCAGCAGAAATCTGGAAAAAATCGAACGTATCTTTTATCATAATCGTTTTGATGTTATTTCGATGCTTGCTTGTTTAATTCTAATTTTTAAAACATTGAAAAGCAAAGTACCAGAAAAAAACCCGCTTACAGATTATGCAAAAGGACGGTTATATAGCCGAAAAAAAGATATTGAAAGAAGTATTTGTCATTATAAAAATGTCTTAGAATCTTCTATTTCATGCAATCGTCGGCTAAAGACATTACTGGAGTTAGCGCAGTTGTATAAGAAGAATAAACAATACGAAGAAGCGGTTCCACTGTGGGAAAAAGTTCTTGATCCACAATTTCCATTTTCGTTAGAACCCTATATTGAATTAGCAAAATATTATGAACACATTAAAAAAGATCTGCAAAAAGCATTGGATTTCACAGATTCTGCTTATTATATAATTCCAGGATACAGGGAAAAAGAGATTACCGAACTAATTAAGCGCAGAGAACGGATTAATAAAAAAAAGGTTCCTTCTCGTTTAGAGTGGGTAAATATCATTTAAATGTTTCATATGCGGGA
>CAYTUQ010000111.1:0-1661 GCA_964441235.1 uncultured bacterium
TATTAATCATGAGTGATTTTTTTATCTCAACTACGGATACACTCCTATTATGTTATGTTGCATTAATATTAGTAAAATAATAAAGAATAAATCTCTATTTTTGGTGTATAATTAATAATCCATCTAAAATGCTAATCAAATTAAAGGAGAATTATTATGCTAAATCCCAAAAAATTAAACCGTCTTCCAATTTCGAGTATATTTTTTCACAGAGAAAAATATTTGTTACTTTTAATGTTTGTCTTTTTTGCAGTTGATTGTTTTGCGCAAGGATCAAGAATATTCTCTGCTGAAGAATTAAGAGATGATTTCAAATATCTTTATAAAACTCTTGACGCAACGCATTATGATCTTTATGCAAATACTGAAAAAGAAGTATTTGATCAAGAGTATAAAAAGATTTATGATTCTATCAATGATTCACTTTCATTGATTCAAATAAATAGACTATTTCAACCATTTGTCGCACTTTGTAGATTAGGTCATTGCTCATTGGAACCACCTTTTAGTTCTTATGGCTCCTACCTGCAAAATGGTGGAACAGTATTTCCACTAAACGTGTATTTCAAAGACAAACAAGTTTTTGTTCTTGATAATTTTTCCTCTGATTCTTCAATTATTCCTGGTTACGAAATTATATCCATAAATAAGAAACCAATAAAAGACTCAAGTTTCGCATAATCTTCCAATTCAATTTCGTATAGAACCTGCTTAGCGCATATAAAAAAACGTACGCGTAATCGCATTAGTAGGTAATAGCCCCGACTTGTCGGGGCAGCATGTTTATCCCGTAAGGGATGCCTTTGGCATAGATTATCGAGGTCTACAAACCTTAACTCCGATAGGAGTGACATGTAATTGATTAATATGCAAATACACCAATAACCTATCATATCACCCCTACAGGGTTAAAATGTTTATTTATTTCCATTGCTATAATCATCTCACTCCTTCGGAGTTAATACCAATTTTCCATGTTCTAATTGTATTTATCATAATATCATATATTTAGCATGTGCGAAACTTGAGTAAAAGATATTATGAAAGATATGTACAACTATATCTCTAGTGAAAATGAATATTCAAAAAATATTCAAATTGAGCTTATTTCATTTCCACGTTGTTTTTGGATCATTAATGCTGAATGTAAAAAATTTAATGTCGGATTTAAAAACAATGAAGGTAAAGAAATAAATATTGATTTATCCGCAATATCAGCAGGGGAATTTGAAGGTAAAATGGCTCAAAAGAAACCTTTAATTAATTTACCTAGAGATTTTACTTTTATTGATAATATTGCTTATTTACGACCAGGACAATTTTATAATGCACCAAAAGATGGTAATATTCAATTAAATAGTGATCTGATTGACAATAAACAATTTATTGGTTTTTTAGATTCGTGTTTTACTTTAATTCACAACTCAAATATAGATAAATTAATAATCGATTTAAGAGGGAATCCAGGTGGAGCAGCTTCCTTTAGTAATCCTATGGTTGCTTTCTTTGCAGATGAACCATTTATTGGTGGTTCAAAACTTTTCATTAGAACAAGTGAAATAAATAAAAAATTCTGGAAAGATGTTAATGATTCTTCTAAACTATTTATGAGTCCGTTCTAAAAACCAACATTTTCCAAGACGTGATATTTTTTTCGTAAT
>CAYTUQ010000112.1:0-1607 GCA_964441235.1 uncultured bacterium
CCTTTTTGCAAAACTTATCCTTTATTTTACCCACTCATTTTGAGAAGGAACCAAAAAATTTTATTGATAACTCTCTCCTCTTTTTAGAAGTTCTGGAAAAATAGTAAAACAAGAAATTTGGTGTTGAATTAATGAAGTGAAAAAGAGATTCCACATTTGGAAAACTTGCTTTATTCTTCGACGTCTTTCTCATATTTCGATCAATTTTAAAATTAATTTCTCAGATATATAAAAATTCGTTTATTTTATAAATCCAACAAACCCAAGACTTTATCAACTCCTTCTACTGCATTCCGGGCGTAAAGGTCAGCATTTATTGATTTTGCATATTCTTCAGTTACGGGAGCTCCGCCAATTATAATTATTGATTTGTTCCCATTCCCTCTAAGAGCTTTAACTATTTCCTCCATATTCACCATTGTAGTTGTTAATAAGGCAGATAAGCCTATTACATCAGGTGAATGCTTTTTAGCCTCTTCGACAAATCTATCCATTGTTATATTAACTCCCAGATCAACAACTTGAAACCCTGCACCTCTAAACATTATAGACACGAGGTTTTTACCAATATCATGCAGATCATCCTGAACTGTTCCTATCAGTAATTTACCTCTAGGCTCAACCCCGCTTTTTATAAGTAGTGGTTCTAACCTTTCAATTCCTTTTGTCATAGCTCTTGCCGCAATAAGTACTTCTGGAATAAAAATTTCGCCATTTTTAAATTTCCTGCCAACTACAGACATTCCCTTAATTAAACCATCATTAAGAATATCCTCAGTTCGTATTCCTTCATCAATAGCATTTTCAATTAGTTCCAGGACACTGCTTGCATTTCCAATTTGCAGATTTTCTGATATTTTTTCTAAAATCAACATAATAACTCCTGTATTCATACCAAATGTAAATTAAACTAACTATTCAAAAAAGAATAATTGTAAAATTACGCAAATAACTTAAATTGCAAGGAAGTTATTTGATAATATTACAACAAGATGGATTACAAATTAAATTTCCCAAAAAATTATGAACCCAGACATCGAACAGTTTAAACTTACATTAAAAAGAGGAAAAGCTGATTACACCCCTGTAGCAGAATTAGGTATTCATCCAATTATTAAGGAAAAATATTTAGGCAGACAAATTAAAACTTTAAAGGATGATGTTGATTTCTGGTATAAAGCAGGTTACGACTATATTAAGCTTCAACCTAAAGCAAATTTTAATCCTGTAGAACTTTTATTACAGGACAATGAAAACACAACATTTAATGACAATGGAACAGTATCAAGAAAATGGGCTACTAAGGGAAAAGGAATCGTCACAAATTTTGAAGAATTGAAAAAATATCAATTTCCAAAGAAAGGGGACTTCGATTACTCTAATTTTGAAAAAGTACGGGAACTACTCCCAGAAGGCATTGGTGTAATAGGACAATACGGTGACATTTTTACAATGGTCTGGGAACTTATGGGATTTGAAAATCTCTCTTATGCACTTTTTGATAATCCGGATTTAATTGCTGCATTATTCGATATAATCGGAAATTTGGTTCTTAAGTTACTCGTCATAAACAAATATAAGATACTTATTGGAATTAAAAAGCCTTT